>JBCAWO010000096.1:0-15560 GCA_038534515.1 Cyanobacteria bacterium J06554_1 | reverse complement strand
AGAAAAAGGGGAAAAGCCTTGCTAGGCAGTCTATTGACCACATTGCTTGTCTAGCTCCCTGAAACGCCGATTGAGCCAAAATGTTTTGATGCATTAGGGCATTTGTGTCTCAGGTAGCGGCTGTCTCTTAAGACTTGTAGAGATATCCATTGTCCTAACTGACGCATTATAGAAAGCGTGTTTTCAATAAAAAGACATCGCGTGTTTTCAACGCAATGTCTTTCAAAATAATTAAAGATGGTGAAAGAGGCTGATGTTTTCATCCTTTAGGGAACATCAACAAATCCTATAGAGTCAGCGACTGGGGATTGTTTTCAATCAAGTCGGCTAAATCTTTCAAGAAGGCAGCACCATCGGCACCATAGATGATGCGGTGATCGCAGGTAATGTTTACGGTCATCTGCTTTTTGACACCGATCATACCGTTGGCGTCAGCAACGACGGTGGGTTTAGCGCCGCCGATGGCTAAAATCGAACCGGTGCCAGGGGGCAGAATGGCATCGAAGCTATCTACACCAAACATTCCCAGGTTCGATAGGGTGAAGGTACCGGTAGTGTACTCTTCGGGCTGCAGCTGTTTGCTGCGGGAGCGGGCAACTAAATCTTTCCAGGTGCGGGATAGGGAGTAGATATCCATCTGGTCAGCACCGCGTAGCACTGGGGTAATCAAACCGCCGTCAGGCATGGCCACGGCTACAGCGACGTTGATGCTGCCGTTGTACTGGATGCCGGCGTCGGTATAGCTGGCGTTGATAATTGGATGTTTAACCAGGGTGGCGGCAACGGCCTTGGATAGCAGTCCGGTCATGGTTACGCCCTTGGACTTGATTTGCTTGTAGAGGGCATCGAGGGCGTCGGTGGTAATGGTGTAGCTAACGCGGAAGACCGGGACTGAGAGGCTAGCGTTCATGTTGCGAACTACGGCCTGCTGCATGGTGTTGAAAGCAGTGACCTGGCCAGGGACCGGTGGAGGGGTGGTGGGAGCAGCAGGAATTGTGGGGGCTGGCGCAGCAGGAGCGGGGGCGGGGACAGTCACGGCAGCAGCAACCGGCGTAGGTGTTTGACCGGCTGCTTTTTCGACGTCCTGGGCAACGATGCGGCCGTGGGGGCCAGAGCCGACTAGGGTTTTGATGTCTACTTTGAGCTGCTTGGCTAGTTTTTTGGCACGGGGTGAGGCGATCAGTCGACCGCTAGAGGCAGAGCTGCTGCCGTTTTGTGAGGCGGCGGCGACGGGCTCGGGCGCGGCGGCGGGGGCAGCGGCGGCAGGGGCAGCGGCGGCGGCGGGGGCAGCGGCGGCAGCAGCGGCTCCTTGCTGTTTGGCGGCTTCGATTTCAGCTTCGGTTTCGGCGAGAAGTGCGATCGCACTTCCTACGGGGGCCACATCACCGGCTTCTACGACAATAGTGGCGAGAAAGCCTTCGTAGAAAGATTCGACATCCATGTCAGCCTTATCGGACTCGACGACGACTACGGTTTCACCTTTTTCTACCTTGTCACCAGGGGCTTTTGTCCAAGAAACAATTTTTCCCTCAGTCATGGTTGAGCTAAGGGCAGGCATGAACACTTCGCGAATCATGGGGGAATTCCGGGACGGATGGACAACAAATAAGATAACGAACCGTAGAGGCGCGCCAGCATCTTATTCTAAAAGACTTTGTGCCATTGATTAAATGGGAAATCAAATAAAAAACCAGCAGCCAATTGGCCGCTGGTTTGATTGAATGTGTGTAGGCGGATTTGAGTTAAATCACCCAAGATTCTTTTGAGAAAAAATAAGGGGTGAATTGCCTACTTTTAGATGGTGGGCTGTGCTCACCCTACATCTCGCCCCGAATTTCTTCGATGACGCCGTCGCGTAGCAGAATTTCTACCTGCATTTTTTTGACGAGGTTATCGCCGGTGGCAGCTTTGAAGAAACCGTCGATTTGGCCCTGGCTAACTTCTTTATTGAGTTCTAGGGTTTGCACTTGCTGCAGCTGCTGGAGCACCTGGTTCTTTTGCTGAAGCAGCTTGTTTTTGTCTTCGTTGATTTTATTTTGAACGGCAGACATCTGCTTTTGGATAGCGTCGTTGGCTTCTTGCTTTTGGAGTTCGCTAACCATGCGTTGGCCTTGCATTTCTAGCTGCTGTAGGCGGCTGTCGATACCATTGATCTGCTTTTGCAGCTGGTTCTGGGCTTCTTCTTTCCAGAGAGGGGTGACGACGGCTTTGACGTTGATGACTCGCTTTAAGAGAAGTTGGGATTGCGAAGCGTCCATAAAACTATAAATAGGTGGCTTTAGTGATCAATTTCACTAGGTATATTACCCTCTCCGGTAGGAAAGGTGGCTTTTGCAAGATTTTCTATGGGTTTGGGAGATTGGCAAGGAGGTTCTAGGGGTTGCTTGGGGGTCCTCCGAGTTCCTTTCCGGCAGTATTAAGCTGCTAAAAGCTAGGCATACTGGGGTTTCCCCATGGGCAGGGCCGTTACGTCGCCCTGCGACGACCCAGCGTACTGAGTTATCCCAAGTTGCAAGGGTCAGGAGGTACGGCGGGGTCGATGATCTATTGGCTGACCTTTCTAAAAATAAACTATCAGCAGGCAGGCAGGTTTATTTTCTCAAAGTCCCCAACCTTGGGACTTTGAGGCTTCCAAGAGCTAGATGAAAATGCCAGTACCTTTTTCTATTCAAACAAGCCATCAATGACGTCCTGATAGTTATGGGTCACCACCGGGCGCTTGATCTTCATGGTTTGGGTTAGCATGCCGTTTTCTATGGTGAAGGGCTCGCTAAGTAGGGTGAAGGGTCCGATGCGTTCGTCGGGGCGATACCCTGGGCGAGCTTTGACTTCGCGGGTGAGTTCTTGTTTGAACAGGGTCAGGACTTTGGGGGTATTTAGGGCTTCAGCTGGGTTGGTTTCGTTAATGGTGATGCCTTGACCGGTGGCCCACTGACTGAGAGCTTCCACATTAGGAACAATCAGGGCTCCCAGGACTTTTTGATCCTGCCCCACCAGCATGATCTGATCGACGTATTTGCTGCGGGCGCAGGCGTTTTCGATGGGCTGGGGTTCGATGTTTTCGCCGTTAGTGAGGACGATGGTGTCTTTAGCGCGACCGGTGATGATCAGGTCGCCGTTGGGGGTGATTTTGCCAAGGTCGCCGGTGTCGAACCAGCCGTCGGGGTCAATGGCTTTGGTGGTGGCTTCAGGGTTTTTGTAGTAGCCCTGCATGACTTGGGGACCGCGGATAAGAACGAGGCCTTGTTCCCCTTGGGGGACGTCCTGGCGGGTGTCCAGATTGACGATGCGGGTTTCGGTGCCAGGTAGAGCATTGCCATCGGCTCCGCGGAGGTTCTGCCAGGGGCGACGAACGTGGGTAATGGGGGAGGTTTCGGTGAGACCATAGCCGCCGAGAATGTCGACGCCAATGATTTCGTAGAAGTCTTCAAGGTGGTCGGCAATAGAACCGCCGCCGCTGACGACAAAGTTGATATTGCCGCCGGTGGCTTCGCGTACTTTTTTGTAGACGATGGTGTCGCCCATTTTGTGGACGGGCCAGAGAACGGCGCGCTGGGTGCTAGCCATGGCACGGTCAAAGGCGTTGGGTGTGTTGTCCAGGCTGAGGTTATCGGCAATGCGCTTAGCGGTAATGTAGCGCTGGCTCTGGTGCAGGAAAAAGTTGATCAGCTTCTGTTTGCTGTCAGGCTGTTCGCGAAACTGTTTTTGGACGCCTTCATAGATTGACTCCCACAGTCGGGGTACACCCACCATGTAGTTGGGTTTGTAGGCTTTGAGGTCTTTTTTGACGTGGCGGATGCTGGTGTAAATTTGGTGCACGCCCTGGGAAAGGGTGAAGTATTCAAAGGTTCGCTCATAGCAGTGCCAGATGGGCAAAATGCTCATGACCTTAGAGCCAGGGGCGGGGTGCACGACACTACAGGCCCCGGTCACCTGGGAAAGTAAATTGCCCTGGCTGAGCATGACGCCTTTGGGTCTGCCGGAGGTGCCGGAGGTATACATCAGGGTGGCGAGGGTGGTGCGATCGCAATCCACCTTTGCCAGCTCCACACCTTTCCCCAGCTCCATAACCTGGTTAAAATTCAGCAGCCTGGCCGTCGTCTCTAGCTGAGGCGTTTCATCGGACAGCAGGGCAATAAACCGTAGGTTTTTATCCCCCAAGCTATTGGCCAGCTTGGTCAAGGTAGCCTGATCCTGCACAATCATCGCCACCGAGTCGCTATTGTCGAGGATAAAAGCCAGCTCATCTCGATCCGCCTGGGAGCCCCGCACCGCATCCACAGCGCCAGCGGTCATGATGCCCTGGTCTACCACCAGCCAACGGGGCTGATTATCAGAAAACAGCGCCACCTTATCCTGGGGCTGAATACCCAAGGCCTGGAGTCCAGCGGCAAACTGCTGAATCTGCTGGACCAGCTCGCCGTAGGTCAGACTACGCGGAGGGGTACTATGGGGATCTTCTAACGCAACTTGGTTGGGAAACCGCTCTGCTACGATGGGCCAAATATCCGCTACTGACTGGATATGGCTGTAGTCAATAGCCTGACTAAGGTTTTGTTGTTCCTGGGGCGCAAGGGTGGCAGCAGTCATAAAAACGTCCTCAAAAACCGTGTCTTAAAGTACCTTGGGCAAGCTTTGAACAGTGAATTATTAGCCGCTCAACAATGCTAAATTAATCTACTTCTAATATCCTACCCGTGTGAATTTTATAGTTTCGTCGGTAAACTCTGCACCTGGGGGCCCACCTAGACCAGTCCGGTAACTGTCAAATCCTGACTGGGAACCTAACCGGGGCTCACCATAAACATTAATTTAAGTAACAAACCCTTTGTTTCTCAGGCTATGCGTCCACTATTTTCCGGTCCGCTGACGGTCGAATCGCTGACGATCCCCATCCGAGATTTACCCTCCAGGCTACGAGGTACGGTCATTGTTCAGCTATCAGATTTTCACTATGACGGGCAGCGACTGTCGGAACGGATGTTGGCAGATGCCGTTGCAACCATACCCACCCTCAACCCAGACCTGGTCGTCTTTACCGGCGATTTTATTACCCACGAACCCGACCCCATCCATCAACTGGTCTCCCAGCTAACCCCCATCGCCCGGGCTTTCCCCACCTACGCCATCCTCGGTAATCACGATAACTATTGGCCCATGGCCCGCCCAACGGTCACCGCCGCCCTGACCGACATCAACATCCCCGTGCTCTGGAATCAAATCGCCTATCCCTTTGGCCAGGAGCTGGCCCTGGTGGGTCTCGCAGACTATTACCACCAGGACTTTAACCTCAGGGTCCTACAGCAGCTCCCCGCCGATCTGCCGCGCATCGTGCTCTCCCACAATCCCGACACCGCCGAACACATGATCCCCTGGCGAGTTGATCTACAGCTCTCGGGCCATACCCACGGTGGTCAAATCGTCATACCCGGCATCGGCAACATGGCCCAGCAATGGTTTAACTTCCGCAAACGGCTACCTCGGGTACTGCGCAACAGCCGCATCCCCTACCTGAGCGATCGGTGTGCCAGCGTAGTCACCCATTGGGAATGGGCCATGGGTCTGCACAAAGTCGGTCAGAATTTGCTCTATGTAAATAGAGGTCTAGGCACCTATGCACCGGGACGTTTGTTTTGTAATCCAGAAATTACGGCAATTACATTGGTCTAGCGTTGGTCTAGCATTGGTCTAGAAAGTAGTCGCGAAACTCAATGCTTACTAGAAAAACCCTATCCCCGCCCAAGAGGGGATGGACCTTTAAAGGCCAATAGATTTTTACCTGGAAGCCCCTTTTGGCTTTCTGCCTCTTTCCCAAACCTTAAAGAACCCCTACATTCCCCCCACCAACCTCCCGTTTAATCAGGAACTCCTCTATCCTAGGTAAAACGATTTCTGAAACCCGCAGGTCCAATGCACAACTTTCTGCCGATTACTTACTTTGAGGGTCAGTTTTGTCCGTTTGAAGATGCCAAAATCTCCATTGCCACCCATGCATTGCACTACGGGACCGGTGCCTTTGGTGGGTTGCGCGGCATTCCCGACCCGCAAAATGGAAATCGAGCCTTGCTGTTTCGGTTAGACCGGCACTGTGCGCGGCTAAGCTCAAGCGCCCGGCTGCTCAACTTTGACCTGCCCGCAGACAAAATTCAGCATGTCATTACAGAATTTGTAAAACAAAACAATCCAAAAACCTCTTTCTACATTCGCCCTTTTGTCTACACCTCGGACCTTGGCATTGCGCCCCGGTTGCACAATGTAAAAAAAGACTTTTTTGTCTATGGTCTAGAACTTGGCGATTACCTCTCCCCCGAGGGCGTCACCTGTCGCATTAGTTCCTGGTATCGCCAGGAAGATCGCAGTCTGCCGCTGCGGGGCAAAATCAGCGGCGCTTACATTACTTCATCTCTGGCCAAAACCGAAGCTGTCGAAGCGGGTTTTGACGAAGCGATTTTAATGAACTCCCAGGGCAAGGTGAGTGAAGCCTCGGGGATGAATATCTTTATTGTTCGCAATGGCAAGCTAATTGCCCCCGGCTTTGAGCAAGACATTCTAGAAGGGATCACCCGCGACAGCGTACTACAGGTGGCCAGAGATTTGGGCATTGATGTGGTGGAGCGCCCCGTAGATAAGTCTGAGCTGCTGATTGCCGACGAGGTGTTTTTGAGTGGTACAGCGGCTAAGGTAACACCGGTACGGCAGGTGGAGAATTACACCCTATCAACGGTGCGGCCCGTAACCGATCAGATCCGCGATCAGCTGACCGCAATTACCGAAGGCCGAGATGACCGGTATAAGGACTGGGTATTTGGGGTAGGCTTGAGCTGAGACAGCTGTAGCTATGGTCACAGTGCAGTTAGAAATTTTTCTATGCCTGTGGCAATTGCCTTAGCTGCCAGGGTATTCCACTCATCTAGGGTGGCTGCATCACCTACTGAGTCAATAAAAAAGCCCTCTGTAAGAACGGCTGGCACAGGGAGTGGAACGCCTCTGAGTACTCCTAGCCCTAACCGTTTTACGCCCCGATTGTTTATCGGTAGGACAGTGGCTAGTTCCTGATTAATTAAGGTGGCCAAGCGTTCATCAGTGGGTGTCCCCCCTGTGTGAACAAATACTTCGTGCCCCTGGACACGTCGATTAAAGGCATTTAGGTGAAGAGAAACAAAGCAGTCGGCCCCCCTGCCTTCCGAACCAATTTGATTGAGGGTTTTGCGGGTATTGTTCTCAATGATTCTAACCGTGGCTCCTTTTTTTTCTAGATTGGCTTTAATAATGTCAGCCTGCTTGCGGACTTCGTCACGTTCGTTTCTGCCAAGACCGCCATTGACAGCTCCAGGATCATTGATACTTCCTTGAAATTCTCCATGCCCTGGATCTAGAACAACGACCTTGCCAGATAGAATCGTGAGCACACCATCGGGTAAAGATGGAATGGACGTTTGACAGGCATCAGGTTCTGTTCCTGTTAAGTCAACAATCATCCCACTGGGGGCATCTCTGCCCGAAAACCAATCTTGAGGGATATAAAGCCTGAGCTCTGAGGGATTCTGGTTTGATGATGAGACCGTCACTTTTTTGATAAAGCAGTCAGACCCACCCTTCATGAGATAAAGCCCTTGTCTAGTTAACTTCAACCAAGACATAATCAGACTCCTTAACAAAGAGACACCACAAATTATTCGTATAGTACGGCCATGTGCCTGACTATACTGACGATGTCAGCCTACTTTCTACAACGTTTAGTTAAGAATTGGTTACGTCTGTTTGTATGGCATAACCACCAGGAACCTCAGGTTGCGATCGCACCTCATCCCAAAATCAGCAACGCCCAGTTGTTTAATGCATCAATCGTTTTTCAATTTCAGCTTTTACAGCATCCACACTGGCAGGTAAATGAACGGCAGGGTTAGCGTACTGGCTGGTCACGTCTTCTAAGGTAGATTCGTGGTACCCAACCTTAAAGTCGGTAAATTTCAAGCCGTGGGCTGTGCTAATCACCACCGTTTTATCGCTGGATTTAATTACGCCACGCTTAACCAGTTTGGTCAGTACGGCAAGGGCAACACCGGTGTGTGGGCAGGTAAACATACCAGTCAAATCAGCATGGGCAGCGGCAGCGGCCAGTTCGTCCTCGGTGGCCTGCTCAACAATGCCGTCCGTTTCCATGATTGCTTTGATCGCCTTGTCATAGCTGACGGGGTTACCAATCCTGATGGCATTGGCCAGGGTCTTTTGGGCCGTTATGCTAATTTTTTCTTTAAATCCGTTTTTAAACGATTCATAAAACGGATTGGCCTTGGCTGCTTGGGCTGCGACTAACCTGGGCATGCGAGAAATCAACCCCAGGTCCATCATCAATTGGAATCCTTTGTAGAGGGCACTGATATTGCCCAGATTGCCCACCGGGATAATGATCCAGTCGGGGACCTCCCAGTCAAACTGACGAATAATTTCGATGCCGACGGTCTTTTGGCCTTCAATCCGCAGACTATTCATCGAATTGGCCAGGTAGATCGAATTATCTTGGGTGACGTCTTGGACAATTTTCATGCAGCCATCGAAGTCAGTATCGAGGGCAAGCACGTGGGCCCCGTTGGCCACCGGTTGGATCAGCTGTGCCGTGCTGACTTTACCCGCCGGCAAAAAGATGACGGCCGGAATGCCAGCGTAGGCGGCATAGGCCGCCAGGGCAGCGCTGGTGTCGCCGGTACTAGCACAGGCCACGGCTTTTACCGAACTGCCCTGGGCCATCATTTGTTTAACCACACTCACCAGCACCGTCATGCCAAGGTCTTTAAAGCTGCCGGTATGGCTGTTGCCGCAGAGCTTAATCCATAGGTCAGGGACACCCAGCTGTTTGCCCAGACGTTCGGCCCAAAACAGGTTGGTGTTGCCTTCGAACATGCTGACCACGTTTTCATCAGCCAAGGCAGGCACCACCCACTCACGCATTCCCCACACACCGCTGCCGTAGGGCCATGTCGTAGTGCCAACCCGTGAGTCAAACAGCTGCTTCCATTCCGATGCGCTGCGCTTTTTTAACGGTTCCCGTTCGTGGTGTACTTCCAGCAGACTGCCGCAGGATGGGCAGGTGTAAATCACATCAAAAATCGAATGCTTGGCAGGGCAGCCCGCAATGCAGCGGAAATAAACCGTTTGATTATTTGTTGTATTCAACTTAGGCTCGACAGCTGACAGCATCGGGAGTTCCTGGTGGGTGGTAATACGTTGACATTATCTTCAATAGTTGCCAGATGGGGCAAGTGCGATCTGCCAAGTGAACCGTCTGCCGCTAAGTTCCCTCGGCAAAATCGCTTGAAGCCCTTTGATGCTCAGGGGCGAAAAAGTTTGCTCGGCTATTGACTACCCGCTGGTGTTTTCGCCCACAGCATTATGTCCGGATGTATTTCCTTAGCCCTACCTGTTTACCAGAGATCCATCATCTATTGGCTATTACTCAGGATACCGGAGGAAAGCTCTTCTCCTTTGTAGTCACGAGTCGGTACCTCATACCCACAGGAGGTGCCATCGGTATAGACCACCTCATTTTCCCAAGGCAGTCGATAGTTACCCGCTACCATGTCCTTCATGTAGGTATAGGGGCAATCCTGGGCACCCCCTTTAACCGCCACATAGCCCCGGTGGCCAAACTGGTAAATGTTGTTCTCAACAGACCAGTGCTGACGAGCCTCACGCACCAAGTCTGGGCGAACCTCAGCCGTAATAATTTCATCGGGGCGGTGGCTACCCATTACCAGGGGCTCACCGTCAAAGTTGACAATCATGCCCTCACCCATAGAATCAAAGGTGCCGTCAGTACCACACATGCACACGGAGGCGGTCACCATCAGATTACAAAACGCATTACTCTCATTAGTAATGCGCCAGCTATGGCGAATGGGGGCCGTGTAGCCTGCAGTGCGGATCATAATTTCAGCCCCTTTATAGGCACATTCCCGCGCCATTTCAGGAAACATACCATCGTGGCAAATAATCAACGCCAGTTTGCTACCGTTGGGCCCATCACACACCGGAATACCAATATTGCCAGGTTCCCAAGGCTCCACGGGCACCCAGGGATGGAGCTTGCGATAGTAAAGCGTTAACTCTCCCCGGTCGTCGATGATAATACCGCTATTGTAGGGATTGCCGTTGGGGTTGTATTCCATAATCGAAAAACAGCCCCAAATCTGGTTTTCGATACAGGCCTGACGAAACGCAGCAACTTCTGGCCCATCCAATCGACACATGATGTCTGGGTTGGTATCCATCGACAGCCCGTGGAGCGAATACTCTGGAAACACCACCAGGTCCATGGTGGGCATATTGCGACGGGCTTTGGCCACCATGGCACAAATACGCTGGGTTTGGGCAGCCAGGTCGTCTGGGGTCACTACATTGGGCAGCTGCAGCTGCACCATGCCCAGGACCACACCGTTTGGAGTTTTGTTTAGACCACCCAATCCACTCATTAATACATCCTCAGTCTTTTTCTAAAAATCTAAATAAAATACTGACTAAAAACTGTACTCGTTGTTGCAAGTTAGTGGGGCTGAGATGAATTACCTAACATTGAGCCGCAAGCCGCCACCGTCTGGCAAGGTAATACGTTCTTGCGAGTTTGGACTTATTGTTCATCGTTTATATTGGCATCAGCTAACCGATAACCGCACAATATAATCATCAAACTCTTTATTGCGAAAGAGATCAGACTCTGTGAAAGTTTGTTGCTTACTTGCCTGCATTCTAGTGGGAAAGTTTGGAGCCAGGGGCTGGTCTAATGTGTAGTGAAACTGTTTAGATGGGTTCATGGTTAGTTATCTTTTTGTTTATTCAAAAAAATGTTCTGCTACCATCTACGGTAGTGCGGCCCCATGCATAAATTGAGACTTATGGATGGGGTAGATACGCTCTATGCCAATACTCGTAACAATCCTAGTTTGTAATGTGTAGAGAGTAACTCTGGTTCAATCTCGATAATATCGCCGGGGCAGATCTTGTATCTGGCTTCAAATAACAGGTGTCACGAATCAGGTTTCGTGTTAATAGAGTCAGATGTCATGTCATTTAGGTCATGATTTCGATGACAATTCTTCATCAGCACATGTAATCAATTACACAGCACAATACTGATTCTCTAGTCATCTTAGTATAGGGAGAACTTACTTTTCTCTGTTTATGAGTAATTAGTGTGATGCGCCTACTGTTAGTTGAGGATGACAGTCAACTTACAGAGTCTTTGACAGAGGTTCTAGAAGCCCAGCACTACGTGGTGGACGCCGTCAAAGATGGCGAAGCGGGCTGGTGTCAGATGCAGCTAATGGACTACGACCTGACGCTGCTGGATGTGACGCTGCCTTACCTGGATGGGATTCAGCTCTGTCAGCGCATACGCAGCCGTGGATATGAGCTACCGGTACTGATGTTGACGGCACGGGATACCAGTCAAGACAAAGTGCGCGGGTTAGATTCTGGGGCAGATGCCTATATGGTTAAGCCTTTTGACCTATCTGAGCTACTGGCCCAGATTCGGGCCTTACTGCGTCGAGGTAGTGCGCAATCTCCCATGGCCCTCCTGTGGGACAAGCTCAGTCTGGATCCAACCACCTATGAAGTTAGCTACAACAAACAGGCACTTCGACTCACACCCAAAGAATTTTCAATTTTAGAATTATTGATGCGCAACGGGCGACGGGTCCTAAGCCGCTCATTTATTTTGGAGTCACTTTGGTCGATGAAAAGTCCCCCTGACGAAGAGACCATTAAAGCCCACATTAAAAGTCTACGCAATAAACTAAAAGTTGTTGGTGCACCCAAGACGCTGATTGAAACTGTGCACGGTGTTGGCTATCGCCTTCAAGAGAATAATTTGTCTGAGCAAGAAATAATAGACAGGTCGAGATAGTCTGCTAGTCCCAGTAAATCAAGCCATTCATTGACTTGAGAGCAGTACTTTTATAAGTGTGAATTTTCATCTCATGTATCCCAAGTACTTCTCAAGAGCTCTATAGTGTGGGTGGAGTAAATAGCTCCTCTGACAGACTAATCTGACAAACTAGTCTGACAGACTCAATCACAAGGCTCAAGGCAGCTGAGGAGGTCGGTATAGCTGAATCTCAAGACTCAATATCATCAAGACGAAAGCAGCACTCAATTGTGTTATCAACAATTTCTCTAATGGGTTTATGAGAGATATTTAGTTGTTATCTATCCTGGTTGCAACAATTCTCTATTTAAACATTTAGTCTGTGAGAAATGGTTTTGGTAGCTATTTTGAGTGCTGCTGTTGTTTAAACTAATGCGCGTTAATAATATTAACGTTCATGGTATGCAAAGAAATAAACAGTTGAGCTATTTACTCAACACGAGGTAGGGTAAGCTTAAATGTTGTTCCCTGGTTTATCTGACTATCGCAGGTAAGCATACCCTGGTGCAGCTGCAAGCAAGCATTAACTACCGATAGTCCCAGACCAGTACCGGCAATATTGCCGACGTTAGTCCCTCGATAAAAGGCTTCATAGAGTCGCGCCCGATCGGCTTCTGGAATGCCAATGCCCTGATCTTGAACTTGGAATGTAATATCATGGGGGCGACAGGTCACACTCAACGTTACCTTGGGCTGATTTCCAGAATACTTCACCGCATTTGAGAGTAAATTTGTCAGCATAGCCCGCAAAAGCTGTGGGTCAACATAGGCTTTTTGGCAGTCGCCAGATGCTCTAAAGTCTATCGTCGGAGAGATTTCAAAACTAAATCGAATTTCTTCTATCAGCTGTTGACAGTACTGGGGCAAGTTTAGAATCTCCGGAGCAAATGACAGTTTGCCAGATTCAGCCCGAGATAGGGTGAGGAGATCATTCAAAAGCTGGTTCATTCGTTTTGCAGCGGCACGAATGCGACTAGAAATTCGATGGTGGGGGCTGTTTAATGAGGTAGCTTCTAGGGTTTGAGCTGAGAGTAAAATGGTACTGAGGGGAGTACGCAGTTCATGGGACGCCATGGAGAAAAAGCGAATCTTTGCCTGACTGAGTTCACGGGTTCTCTCGATTTCTGCCTGGGCTTGGGAGAGATAGCGGGCCACAAGGGTGGTCAGTAACAAACCGATAATTAAGGTAGAGAGGGCACCCCATGGGGTGGACGCTGGGTAGTTAGCAGCGGGGGTGAAGGTAATGATCCATTGACGTCCTCCGGTAGTCAGGCTGTGGGTGCAGCCATCAGCTGTGGGGCATCGCATTCCCTCGCTGTCCTGGCTAATCTCAGTTGTTACCGTCTGGGTCTCGGCATCGTAACGCCCTAAAAACTTTTCAGATGCAGCTGCACTCTGATCGCTCAAAATAAAGTCAATGTTGTAGTTGAGTGTCTCTAAGGACTCCTCAACCACATCTGAAACCCGAAAAACGCCTAGGAGATATCCCTGCAGCTGGTCTCGACGCATGGTCTGGGAGGGAGGAGCTGTGGCTGTATCATACAATGGTAGAAAAACTAGAAAACCAAACTGGTTTTTATTTTCTTGCACGAGTCGAATGCGACCAGACGCCGCAATCTGCCCCGTGTCTCGAGCGGTTTCTAGGGCGGTACGACGGGTGAGATCTGACGTGAGGTCATACCCTAGGGCGAGTTCGTTGCCTGTTGTCGGTTGCAGATAGGTGACGGGAATATAATAAGAGCGGGAAGGTGCACGAACCAGGCCACCGCGGCTTTCTCGTTCTGTTATTTGAAAGCGAGGGTAGCCTTCGGATTGGACAGTGGTTTCAAAGGTATTACGTTGTTGCTCAGATATTACGGGAGCCCATTCTAGGGCTTGGATGCCAGGGTAGGTACGAAGCGCCCGTTGAACAAATTGATTAAACTCGATTCGAGAAACCGTTTGCTCGGAAACTGCATAGAAGTCTCCTAGGGACAGTAAAACATCGGTATAGCGATTGATGCTACGCTGGAGGGCCGTTGCCAGGCTGTCGGTTTGGCGTTGAAACTGGAGGCGATAGTTGGCCCGTTCCCAGCGAGCAACTGCTAAAGTGGCTGCAATGGATAAGCTGCTGCCTAGAAGCAGGGTCAGGGCTATGGGGAGCGTAGGACGGCGAATAGGCACAATCAATTCCAAGATTGATCAGATTGAGGCTTACGGGTTGTTAGCCTCAAAAACCAGCTTAGCGCCTAACAATGACAGAATGGTTCTAGCGGTGCGATCGCATCATAGATTGCAGTCACTACTAGTCAAATCTGCTAGGACAAACGGTCGCTGATTACAAATTACATCAGCATTAAATGTGTTTAGACCGGGTCTGCTTGCGATTCCATTACGGTGGTATTATTCCATATTTCAGCAATATTGTTCTATATCACTTTTTATTCCAGAAAAATCATTCTCGAGACGTCTAAACATCTATCTCAATAAAATTGAGCTTTGCAGCGCATTAAAGTCTGATATGCCCAAGCTTTAGGCCATCGAAAAGGTATTTAGTGACAGACTAATATCATGGCTTTCTGACGTTTGGGAAAATATCAAAAAAATCCGGTTTAACAACATCTTCTAAGAACAATGAACAAACGGCATATAGTCGTTGGCGGATCTATGCGTCGATGGCTAGTCAGGTTAGTTGCTGAAATTTAAGGCTTTTAGGGATATTTATTGTCCTAACTAATCTGACGTATGCAATATATTCAAAAATTTTATTTAGGCTAGTAAAACAATGTACAGTCTTGAAACCTTTGCAAAGGCTGATCTTTATAAGTGTTCCGTGGCCCTTCGCAATCTGGAGTATGGGTCAAGAACAATGGAAGACGCAGCAAATCGTATCGTTCGCTACATTTACGACAACTTTCTGGATCCACGAACTGGCGAACGAGAAGCCGCTCTGGTCCGTTTCTTTAAGACGCATCCCTATAGAGAGCTAAGTCATCGGCTACAGGGACAGGCACAGTCCATTGTGCAGGGTCAATATATTTCTCCTGCGACAAAGTGTCTGACGTTGTTGGCAACAGCGGGAGATAACCCCCAGTGGAACGATAGACGACGGTCGGTGGGGCATCAGGCTATCCCGCTAATAGACGAAGAATTTGTTCGTCGGGCACCAATGATCTTGCAGCTGATCCAACAGTTTGGTTTGGATGTGCAAGCTGTGATTGAGACAAACCCAGCGCTGATTACAAAAAGCCCCCACCGAGCGTTTAATGTATTTCACATTCCAACGGCTTTGAATAGTCCCTATATTCCTGGTCAGCAAGAGTTTGTGGTGCCATATCGAGTCAAGTCTGTTTTAGGCTTTGGTGGCATGTTGCCGTCCAATGAGTTATTTGCTGTGATTGTGTTTAGTAAAGCATTTGTCCCGGTCGAGACGGCGAATCGGTTTAAGTTTATTTCGGCCTATGTACGGGTGGCAGTTGAGTCGTTTAGTCGCAATGATATTCTGATTCCAGAAACTGTTCAGAGCTAATCTTTGATAGGGAATGAGAAGTTGATCTGTTGATTATAAGTCACCTTTTGCTTCGATGACTACAAACGTCTGATGGTAAGCAATCAGCTCAAAGGTTCTTTAGACTACCTGTTGCAAAACCATCAGACG
>JBCAWO010000095.1:0-15898 GCA_038534515.1 Cyanobacteria bacterium J06554_1 | reverse complement strand
GTGAAATGGGTGCACTAGAGTAAAACAACGATGTTCACAGGCGCTGGCACTGTGCTCTAAATGTTATCTTCTAAATGTGATCTATTTGATATCTAGAGTTTGTTGTATACGGGCATAGTCTTCAGTACCAACGCGAAATCGGCCCTTTTCCACATCCCGTACCCAACTCTGGCTTTTTCCTAACCGTTCAGCTAAAGAGCGCTGGGTCAAATTCTGACGTTGGCGTGCTGCCTTGATCACATTCCCAGACAATGGTTTTAACTGAGCTGTGTGAGACTGTTTACGCCGTCGTTTAGGGGCTCGACGACGGACTGTTTGTTGCCATTCTTCAGATAGCTCAAAGCCCGTCAGCCGAGCATTGATCAGTCGCTGCCATTTATCTCGAGGGGCCGTATCGGTTAAGCTTCGGTTCTGATTGGCATCATTTACCCAAAACTCAAGGGCCTCGTCGACGTCATTGGGGATATCAATAGCCTTAGCCCATAGCGGCTGTATATCGGCGGGATAGGTTTCTGCGTCAAACAGCGGTTTGAGGCCATAGTAGTAAATTGTTTCGAGATCGCTCTCAAAGGTCTTCAGCAGACGTTTGTGCGCCCCCCGCACGGTGGTAGCCTCGGTTAGTCGTTCTTCTCCATAGGCAATGCGCAGTAGCGTACGTATTGTTAGTCGATGGTCTCCCCCTAACCTGAGCTTAAACAAGAGCCACAGCAGTAGACGCACTTCTCCTTCATGCTGTTGCCAGTTGCTCATTACTTCCGTTAACAGGGACTTGGGCAGGGTGCCATACTGATAAAAAGCGGTTTGATTACGATAGTCTTGTTTGTTAAGAAAGTGCCTGGCCCAGATGCCAGAACGGATGGTAAAGCTGAGCCCAATTAGGTGACGTCCTCCCTGGACATCTTTTTCAAAGTAATACTCGGTGTTGACTAAATGCCAAATCGGCTGCTCATCAAAAGAAAAGGCTTTAACCTTTCCTTGACGGGGCCAGTCTAACGCCACCAGTAACTGACAGGATTGGTAGACTAAATCCTTAATTAAGGTAAGTTTATCCAGCCTGTTCAGATCCTTTCGTTTATCGAGGTCTAAATATTGTTCAATGTGCTGGTCATTGATCACAAACGATTCTTCCCAAGGAGAATTAATAGTGATGGCATAGGCAGCAAAAATTAGATGAAGACAGGTAGCACGAATATCAAAATTGGCTATGGTCGCCGTGGCTTCATGCTCAGCCATGGCGACAGGATGGTCCTGTTCGGGATTTGCGGCTAATCGAAAGCGTATTTCTCCTCGACCCCGATGGACAGGGCGACGGTAACAAAGTTTTCCATCAGCATCGATTTTCCAAGGCAAATGCCGACGCTGAGCTAATACGTTACAGGCTTCCCAAATTACCATCGAAGACGCAAACGGAGTGGTTTTACCACTGAGAAAAATGTCAGCAATTGCCGCTGGCAGGAGGGTACTTTTACGACGTCCTTTTTTAGGAACCAGAGGAGATAGGGAGCCAATATCACACGATTGTACACATCGGGCCACCTCTACATCCTGGCAGTTATTGCACAGTGTGGGGTCAATCCAATAGCCCTCCCATTTTGCTTGGGGTTTAATCGCTCCCCTTGGACATTGGGGCCGACAGCTATCGCAAGAGATACAACCGTCTTTGATAGTGTAAGCCATAAACAATCTGGGCCTATCAATCGATTGATAGGTAAGAAAAAACGAACAACTTAAAAAATGGGCTTAAAGACCATAAATAAGCGGGTCTCTAAACAAATAGAAGATTTTCCGCTACTGATTTAGAAGATGCACCGATCGATGATCAGCAACGCCGGAGACGTATACAGGGAAAATAAATGACGAGCCTATCAGGACTAGATTGCAAAGGTTGTAGGTGGACAATTTATTGAAAGTTCACGCTACTAGGAATAACAACCCCAAAAATTGTATTCTATGTCACCTGATACGGTTTAAGCTTTTCTTTCTAATTGACCAGACATTATGTTCAGAATGGACTGTTGATGTCGTTTTTCTGTTTCTGCAATAACGGTTTCTTCGGGGAAATATGGTCAACTGCTTAAGATGTTGCGAGACTGTTACTGAAAATAAAAAAGTCTAATTTTGTTTGTATTTTGTTATGTAGATCTAGGAAATTAACCTAAGCAGGCTGCGTGGACTTTTAGCTCGATGTTTGCCGTTGCTGATTGAGGGGACGAGTCGATTGCAGTCCCATGCCCACGGTTCTAACAATTATGGCTGGTGAGGTGGAGTTGGACTTTTTTTAGATCAAACCCTCCCGAGTCTTAGCAACGCTACCCGTAAATATAAAGGAGACCTTTGACAATGCTAGGTTTATCAGCGACTGATGCTAGTATGTATGCGATGAATTTTTTGATGCAAGATCTGGAAATTCCAGGCATTGATCAAGATTTCTTCTCTATTCTTGCTGCCCGTGAGACGGGTAGTGATTGGTATGCTGTAGAAATTGGAGTGGAAGGACTCCCCGACAAATGGGTGTTACAAGTGTTTGACACGGGTCAGTGTGATCCCTGTTATACTTTTGTGTCGCCGATGCCCAAGGGAGAAGACGCTGATCTAGAAGAATTTCCTGAGCGCATTGCGCAGGTGATATCGATGGAGCGAGCTGGACATAATGTATGACTTAGCCCAGTGGTTTGTGGCTAACTTTGGGGATTGATAATGGTTCATTCACTCTCGCCTGAAGATTTACCACCAGAGTCAATAACAGACTTGGATGAAGAGTTGAAACGGCAATTGGAAAAGGCTATCTGTCGATACTTTTTTGAAGCCTGTGATGGATCTACTCAATCCCTGCTGATGCTCTGTCGATGGACTGTCAATATGGCAGAGGTCGTAACCTTACATATTTACTGTTCCGATCAAGAAAAAAACTGGCGAGTATTGAATCGCATCACCAAGCTAGCTGAGTATCTTGCTCAGTTTAGTTCCTGCGCCAAAATCAGAGTTCATCCTCCATCAGAGACGGAAGAGCCGTTTGACATGCGAGTTGATGAACGTTCTGTTTAAAGAATTGGTGTTGCTGCTCCTCGGGGTGATTTTATCTGCACGATGCTGTCCTATCTCACATCTTACCGATCGGTTTATCCTCTAAATCAGTAATGGCAAAAAATGAGTCCGCTCAGCTCTGGGCACAGCGCACAGTTATTGAGATAGTACTTTGTTCCTTCAGATATTCACTATAGTCGGCCAGGTTGTCTAGACCTACGTAGGTAAGCGTAACCTCAGCTATGAACCAGGCAAATAGTTTAAACAATAATTGGCGATATTTTATCCCCATGGTTAATTTTCAAATGAACATGGTTTAGAAGAGCAAAAATGCTTCTCTACAACGTTAGGTAGACTTTGAAGACTTAGCCGATCGTAACGATGTTTGCCCGGCATAATAGTCAGGGTTGGTGCCTTTGAACAGCGTTTTTGACACCCCGTGTATTGAATTTCTACTTGCTCATGGAGCTGATATTCTTGCAAGATGCTCTCTAATCTTGAGATCAGCCTGCGTCCGCCTCGCTTCTGACAGCCTGACTTACGACAGATCAAGATCTTAGTTGGTTTTTGCTCCGCAGCGGCTGTGGCATAAGCTGGCATCTGAGAAACATCAACCATGGTCGACATGGGAGCGTCAGGTGGAGCCGTCAGGGATATCTTTTCGAGGGGACGCAGGGGAAGAACCTGATAGGCTCTGAGTTTAATGACCCCTGTCGCAAAATCAACCTGACTGCGACCAATACAGCGGATTTGGTCTCCGGGCTGAAATTGATAGTCTTGTATAGACGCTCTTACGTCTTTGGGCAGCTTAATCACCAATTGCTCTTGGTCAACGTCAAGGGCAAGCGCTTTTACTTTATTCTTTTTCTTACTGAGATACCCTATAAAGATTCCCTCTAGGATAAACATATACGGGGGTAGGTGTTTAAGCGTCGACATAGGAAAATCTCCTGTGAAGTGAGGCAACAGAGCTTTATGTCGTTGCTGATTTAGAGGCTCAGCAACGGCCGCTTAATTTAATCGTTTAGCTCTAACGGTCTGAGGCGTTTTGATGGGGTTATCTAATCCGGTGACTGACAGCTCCCAGCCATTGGCGAGCGTAAACACTTGAGCATCATCCACCGTGGTTTGCTTAACCACTTCTTCTTCGAGATCTTTTTTGGCAACATAGGCCATTAGTTTCCCAGCCCGATCGGTGTGCAGCATTACTTTCATAGTATTTCCTTACATTGGGTAATAGAAGGACAAGAAGTGGGTAAAGGAAGACCCCGTAGGGCTGGTCTTGTGTCGGTGCTTTGTTTGAATTATGTAATTGCCACACCTATGTTCTCCTGGGATACCAGGGTGAGCAATTCATCAATCGTAAGGCTACGTTTTAGCTGGGTCGACAGATCCCGCACGGCATTGAGCAGTCGCTGACTGCTGCTGGCGTCAAGCTGTATGCCATAGTTCTGTAAGATCTGACGCAGCAGATGACGGCCAGAGTGCTTGCCCACAACAAAACGCCGCTGCCAACCCACATCTTTAGGGTCAAATGGTTCGTAGGTACTGGGATTGTTCAGCACGCCATGGGCGTGGATACCGGACTCGTGGGCAAAGGTATTGGCACCGACAATGGCCTTCCAGGGGGGAACCGGACAATTTACGGTTTTAGCAACAAAGCGAGATAGCTCTAGCAGCCGCTCGGTTTGAATATTGGTCTTGAAACCGTAGATCTGTCGTAGGGCCATGACAACCTCCTCAAGGGCTGCATTACCGGCCCTTTCTCCTAAACCATTTACAGTGGTATTGATAGAGGCAGCCCCGGCTCGGACACCGGCTAGGGCATTGGCGGTTGCCAGTCCTAGATCGTTATGGGTGTGCATTTCCACTGGAATGGCTAAGGCGGCGGTCAATTTTTTCACTTTCTCAAAGGTGGAAAACGGGTCCAGAATACCCACGGTGTCACAAAAGCGAAACCGAAAAGCGCCATTTTCTTGGGCAAACTGTGCCGCTTCGAGTAAAAATGTCTCATCGGCACGGGAACTATCTTCACCCCCCACACTCACGTCTAGACCATGATCGCGGGCAAAGCTGATGGCCCCTTGTAGCTGCTTAAACATCTTGGCCCACTGGCCTTGGAACTTAACTTGAATCTGTATATCTGAGACTGGGATTGAAATATGGATGCGCGTTAGCCCACAGTGGATAGACGCCTGAATATCAGACAGGACCGCACGATTCCAACCCAGGAGTTGGGCGTTTAGGCCCAGGTTGGCAATGGTGCGAATGGCCTGGGCTTCGTCTCTCCCCATGGCGGGAATGCCAACTTCCATTTCCTGTACACCGATGGTGTCGAGGAACGTTGCGATCGCAACTTTCTCTTCTAAGCTAAAGACAATACCGGCCGCTTGTTCACCATCTCTTAGGGTCGTATCGTTAATATATATCTGGGGTGAAGTCGTCATGGTGTAGCCTTCATATAAGTAAAAGAGGGAAGAGGGTGAGCGAGGGCCGTGCTATGGTCTCACCCTCAAAACGTGTCTACTAAACTGTGCTTGATGTACAGCTTCTTTAAATCAAAGAAGCATCATCCATTGACTGAGGCTGGTCTCTGTTGAAAGATTCAATATCTTCTGCAATGATCTTATTGAGAAAATACTGTAGAACCCAGGCAAAGAGAATAAAAGGGCCAACCATCATAAGGGTAGTCAACATAATAGGCGTCTCCTGACTATCTAAGGAACAGACAAAATCTTGAACAGCCCTATTTCAAAAAGGCGAAGGTCAGGCTATCTTCAGACAAAAAGTGATCCAGATGAAAAGCGCGCTCTTCTGTCTTTAGAAGGATTTGCTCATGGAGATATCGAGTAGCCCGATCTCCCACACTTTCAGCTTGAGTCGCTAATCGTCGCAGTAGGGCGATCATCGACTGTTCAGCCGCAAGATCGTTTTCAATCATCTGCCGACAGTTATAGGCACCCTCTGACTCTGGCGTAAAACAGCATTGTTCAGCCAGGGTGATCAACGTACCTGCTGGAATACCCCCCAGGCCGTTTAATCGCTCAGCCACGTCATGGGCGTCTCCCTGAACAGCTTCATAGCTCTCCTGAAAGAATTCATGAACGGAGTAAAACTCTGCACCTTCAATTACAAAGTGATGCTTTTGATACTGCATATAAAGGGCTTGGAAACTGGCGTAAACCAGATTAAGTCCTTCACACACCGTGATGGTGACCTCTTTTTCAAGACCGACGGCATTATCACCGACTTCACCAAAGGCACGGACAAGAGTTTGAGTTGTCATATGATTTCTCCAATCAGTATATAGGATGAACAAAGACGTGAACAGTTAATGATCTGTGGTACAGGTAGTTTGGGTTTGCCAACAGCGCTCTAGCCAGCTAATACCAACCTGACGAGGAGCCGTAAATCGTCTGATGACGCTATGCACTAGCATTAGCTCCAAGGCATGATTGACATCAACACGCAGGGTGCCATCGGCCGGACAGCTACAAGAAATATGGAGTTCTTGTAAGCGACGATTGATTGACCAGCGTTCACCGCGAGGTACGGTAACAATCTGTCCCCAATCTGGGACAGTGGGGGTAAATTTATCCATAGGATTGATACTCCAGGTTGATAGGGATGACTAGGAAAGATTTTGGGCGTTGCTGATTTAGGGTATGAACCGATCTGTGGGATAGGCGATGTGCCGATAGTTACCCGTTAAATTCATACCGGAGAGCAGCGGTGCCAGATTTTGTAATTGGGTTTCTAGCGCTTCAATCCGGGCCAGCAGGTGACGTACGGCTGTGGCTTCAACATCAGGCAGCTGACCATGGTCGAGGGGGGCGGCGGCGGTGTTACATTCACAGACGTTACGGCTCGGAATGCCAACGGCTGTGCAATCAGACGGCACGCTTCTCAAGACAACAGAACCGGCTCCAATCCGGGCATGGTCACCAATGGTAATGCTGCCTAGCACCTTAGCACCACTGCCAATGACCACCCGACTACCGATTGTGGGATGGCGTTTACCGATTTCTTTACCCGTACCCCCCAACGTCACCCCCTGATAAATCAGAGTGTAGTTACCAACAACAGCTGTTTCTCCGATCACCACTCCCATCCCGTGATCGATAAAAATCCCTTTGCCTAAGGTGGCACCGGGGTGAATTTCTATGCCAGTAAAGAAACGAGCTAGATGAGAAATAAACCGGGGAAAAAAGGGCACATTATGTTGTAGCAACCAGTGGGCTAAACGGTGGGCTGTGAGCGCATGTAACCCTGGGTAGCAACACAGCACTTCTAACCAATTGCGAGCCGCCGGATCTCGTTCAAAAATAATGGCAAAGTCTGTCCAATGGGGAAAAGACAGGTGTCTTGATAACCGACGCCAAATAGAGAAGTGTTGCAGGAATGGGAACATAACTCTGGGAGGGCTTTGTTTTCCTGCTTATAGCAATCGTGATTTTTAAGGTGCGATCGCAGCGGCCCAATCCAGATTTACTATAACTATTACTGGTGTACTCAGGCGTTCAAATCGTTAAAGAGTAAGGGCTTAGAATTACCTTGAGGATAGGGTCCTAGCATTTCAGTACCGAGGAGTGAGTATTTATCAGTATGGGTACTGGTATTTTGCACTCAGGGCAAAACTCTTATAGATAAGGCTTAGGGCCATATCTGCGATCAATTAAAAGACAGAGCCTGATGCACTCAAAGTAAGATTTTCGACCCTTTAGTTTCCGGCTTAACCATAGAAACTGTAACAAACGATGCAAAAACTCTCGATTAACTTCAGTAATCCTTAACAACTTTGTGAATATGGGGCGACATGTTAGCTAGGTCGCAAATCTATTTGCAAAGTGGAATAGGTCAGGCGATAAACTCTTTTAGCTGCTTTTACATTATTTAATGTGAAACAGTAAAGCCTGTTACCCTATACACGTTAGAACTGCAAAGAACACTACAGACATTGTTTTTGCCTGTTTGGTGCTGCATTAGATTTGGTAGCAAATTTAGCAAAACATCTGGATTTGAGTACTCAAATAGCCGTCTTTTTAGAGGGGGATAAAAAGGCTTAAACCCTTGTCATAAAAGGGCTTTGGTTGAGTGCAGTAATAACCGGACGGGGCGGATAAAATACCAGTCCATGGGCTAATAAATACCAGTCCCCTGATCTTAAAAATAAATTTTTTCCTGTATTTCCAAGGGTTGTAGTGGTTGAGTACAGTGTTAATCACTTAATAAATCCTATCGACGCATTTTCTGATTCTGGCTCTAGGGTTGTTGCTATAACTCTTTCATCGCTGAACACCTAGTCTGACTGAATGCGATGGAGGTCATAAAAACACCGTCGGGTGAGAGCTAATTTAGATTTCTCAGACATTGTTTTTAGATCTCGACGATTCACTCATTGACGACCAGACTCATTTCAAGTGTATTCACCCTATTTAGATGTCCCAGTTATCTCATGTTAGATAAACGAGCACATCTCTACCTATGCATCTTGGAAATTACTGTTTGTCTGCACAGACGAAGCTCTGCGACTCGCACGCTCTCTGGTGCTGCATTTGTTGTCATCCACACCTGATTCTTCGGCTCAACTGCCAAGAACAACCACACACCTGATGTCACTTATGCAGCGCCGCTCTTTCTGAATAGCTTACTTTGCTCCCTAACCCACCTTAAACCAATGACGCCTCCGCCCCCTACTGCCCTTGCTTCCGCGCCCACAATGACGCCCGAGCTGGACATTACCTTAACCAAAACTAAAACAACGGTCAAGTCCGGCGGCGGCTGTGGCTGTAGCACCAAAAACGATGCTGCCAACGGTATGAGTGAAACCCTCAAAGCCCGTATCGAAAAACATCCCTGCTATAGCGAAGAAGCTCATCACCACTATGCCCGCATGCACGTTGCAGTTGCGCCTGCCTGCAACATCCAGTGTAACTACTGCAATCGTAAATATGACTGTGCTAACGAAAGCCGCCCGGGCGTGGTGAGTGAACTGCTCACCCCCGAAGAAGCCGCCCATAAAGTATTAGTGGTCGCTGGCAAAATTCCCCAAATGACGGTTTTAGGCATAGCCGGCCCGGGTGACCCGTTAGCCAACCCAGAGAAAACGTTTCGCACCTTTGAGCTAATTGCCGACAAGGCCCCCGATATTAAGCTGTGTCTTTCGACCAACGGCCTGATGCTGCCGGATCACGTGGAGCGGATTAAACAGCTCAATGTGGATCATGTCACCATCACGATTAATATGGTGGACCCCAGCGTAGGAGAGAAAATATATCCCTGGGTTCACTATCGCCGTCGTCGCTATCGCGGCATTGAAGGGGTAAAGATTTTGCATGAGCGGCAGATGGAAGGTCTCCAAGCCCTGCAGGAAGCCGATATTCTCTGCAAGGTTAACTCGGTACTGATTCCCGGTATCAATGACGAACACCTGCCAGAGGTAAATAAGGCCATTCGCGATCGCGGCGCTTTTCTCCACAACATTATGCCGCTGATTTCGGCCCCTGAGCATGGTACCTACTTTGGCCTTAACGGTCAGCGTGGTCCGAATCCTAAAGAGTTAAAGGGCGTACAGGATAAGTGTTCTGGCAACATGAAGATGATGCGTCACTGTCGTCAGTGCCGGGCCGATGCGGTAGGGCTGCTGGGTGAAGACCGTAGCCAGGAATTTACTAAAGAGAAGTTTATGGAAATGCCTGCAGACTATAGTCTGCAGCAGCGCCAGGCAGTCCATCTCAGCATTGAACAAACAAAGGCGGCTGTCGCTGAAAAGAAAGAAGCCGCTGTTAACACCAAGCGCCCGATTAACTCTCCTAAGGTTCTGGTGGCGGTGGCTACCAAAGGGGGAGGCCTGGTCAATCAACACTTTGGCCATGCTAAAGAATTTATGATTTACGAAGTAGATGCCAATGAGGCCAGGTTTATCGGTCACCGTAAAGTGGCTGACTACTGCCAGGGGGGCTACGGCGAAGAGGCGGCCCTAGACGGCATTATCAGCACAATTGCCGACTGTCGGGCTGTGCTTGCATCCAAAGTAGGTCCCTGTCCCCAGAAAGAACTGAAGAAATCTGGGCTAACGGTTGTCGAAGCTTACGACGTGATTGAAACGGTTGCTCGACAGTTTTATGACGAACATGTTTTAGAGAACTAGGTGCTGAGGGTGGGTGAGAAACATTAAATTACCCTCACCCACTCTTCTACGCTTTTGTCTCTCCTGTCCCTAACGTTTACAGCGAGGACCAACCCATGCCATACACCATTACCGACAACTGTATTAGCTGCCAGCGCTGTCTCTCAGGCTGTCCCACTAATGCTATTCAGACCGATGGTTCAAGCTTTTGGATTAACGTAAATCTCTGTAACCAGTGTCAGGGATCTCACGGTGTGGCTCAGTGCTGGGCGGTCTGTCCTACGAATGAAGGCTGTGTGCCATTATCCACTGGGACAACAGCCGTTGATCTCTCCAATGAGACCTCAGCCGACTACTGGAACCACTGGTTTGCCAGCTATAGCCGCATGGTTGCTCGTCTCAAAGATACAGAACGCTCAAGCTACTGGCGACAGTGGTTTGACACCTACTCTCAAACGCTCCAAAATTTGCGAACTCAAGGCGATGTTGGCGCGCCTTTGATGCCGTAACTCTCACGTATCTGTTCTTGTTTTATTGCCCCCTAGTTGTAGCGGAGACGACGTAATGGTCATTTATTTAGATAACAACGCGACCACTCGGGTTGACCCCGACGTTTTGGACGCAATGCTGCCCTACTTGAGCGACTTTTACGGCAATCCATCGTCGATGCATAGTTTTGGAGGCCAGGTCGGTGCAGCTGTTCAAGATGCCAGAGTTAAGGTGGCTGACCTATTGGGCGCAGAAGATACGGAAATTATCTTTAATAGCTGCGGTAGTGAAGGTAACAATACGGCCATCCACGCGGCCCTGGCGGCCCAGCCTGAGAAACGACATATCGTCACTACAGCCGTGGAGCACCCAGCCATTCTTAATGTGTGTAAGCACTTAGAGAAAAAGGGATATATCGTTACCTACTTATCAGTGGATGGTCGTGGTCAGCTGGACCTGATGGAGGTTGAGGCGGCGATGACTGGGGGCACCGCTCTGGTCACTACGATGTATGCCAACAATGAAACCGGTGTTATTTTTCCGGTGGAACAGATTGGTGCGATCGCAAAAGAATATGGTGCCACCTTCCATGTCGATGCCGTCCAGGCCGTTGGTAAAGTACCCATTGATCTAAAGAACAGCACCATTGACCTGCTCACCCTCTCCGGTCACAAGCTGCATGCCCCTAAAGGGGTGGGCGCGCTCTATGTGCGTCGCGGTTTTCGATTCCGCCCATTCCTTCTAGGCGGCCACCAGGAGCGCGGACGGCGGGCGGGTACCCACAACGTGCCCGGTATTATCGCCCTGGGTAAAGCCGCCGAACAGGCCCGCGAGCATCTTGTCAATGTGCAGAAAGAACAACAGCTGCGCGACTCGCTAGAGACTCAGCTGCTAGCGTTAATCCCCGATTGTGACGTGAATGGCGGTGGCACCACACGCCTGCCCAACACCACTAACATCGGCTTTAAGTACATCGAGGGTGAAGCGATTCTGTTTATGCTCAACCAGCACGGTATCTGCGCTTCTTCTGGGTCGGCCTGTACATCGGGCTCCCTCGACCCCTCCCATGTGCTTACAGCAATGGGGTTGCCCTACACCATTCTCCACGGCTCGATTCGTTTTAGTCTGTCGCGATTCACTACTGAGGACGATATCCAGCAGGTTGTGAACGTCATGCCCGGCATTGTGGAAAAACTGCGAGCCATTTCACCGTTTAACAGTGACGAAGCTGACTGGCTACAGGGTCGTGATTTGGTCCATAGCGCTTAGGCCTCACTGTCTATCTTCTCTCCCCCCTGCCCCTTACCTTCAAAACCTGTCATGTGGGACTATTCTGAAAAAGTACTTGAACTGTTTTATAACCCCATCAACCAGGGTGCGATCGCAGATTCTCAAGAACCTGATATCGCTGTTGTCTACGGTGAAGTGGGCAGTATTGCCTGTGGTGACGCGCTCCGGCTGCATCTAAAGATTCAAGAATCGACCGAGACAATTCTAGATTCTCAGTTTCAAACCTTTGGCTGTACAAGTGCGATCGCATCCTCCTCGGCCCTCACCGAAATTATCAAAGGTAAAACTCTAGATCAGGCTCTCAATATCACCAATAAAGATATTGCTGATTTTCTAGGTGGTTTGCCCGAAGCTAAAATGCACTGTTCTGTGATGGGGCAAGAGGCGCTCGAAGCTGCCATCTACAAATACCGTGGCGTTGAGGTTGAGCACCACGAGGATGACGAAGGCACCTTAATCTGTTCCTGCTTTGGTATCACCGAGCCTCGTGTCCGGCGGGTGATTATCGAAAACGATCTGACCACCGTCGAGCAAGTCACCAACTATGTCAAAGCCGGTGGCGGCTGTGGTTCTTGCCTGGCTGGCATTGAAGATATCCTGATTGAAGTGCAGCGAGACAGAACGTCGGTGGCTGCCAGGGTCGAAGCTGCTGCCACCCCCCTCACTCCCATCCAAAAAATTAATCGGATTCAACAGGTTCTGACCGAAGACGTGCGCCCGATGCTCATGGCCGACGGCGGTGATGTTGAACTCTACGATGTCAGCGGCGATGTGGTGCAAGTGCAGCTTAAGGGGGCCTGTGGCTCCTGTGATAGCAGCACCGCCACCCTCAAAGGTGCGATTGAAACCCGCCTACAGGAACAGGTTTCACCTGAGCTGACCGTTGTCGCTGTGTAAGCTTTCCCCCATTCTATCCTTTGCCCTATGAAATCTCTCTATCACACACTTATGGTCGAGCGTTCACCCCCCGTCTATCCCAAGAGATCAGAGCTTCTGACGGACCCTCGACAAGCCGCTCTGTATCGCTACATCTAGACCTAGCGTTTACTAACACCCTAAGGAGAATTCAACTCATGAGACAGATTGCATTTTACGGAAAAGGCGGTATTGGTAAGTCCACGACTTCCCAGAACACGATTGCAGGTATGGCCGATCGCCAGCGCATCATGATTGTCGGCTGTGACCCCAAAGCAGATTCCACCCGTCTGATGCTCCACAGCAAGGCTCAAACAACCATCCTGCACCTGGCTGCCGAGCGTGGCGCGGTAGAAGATCTCGAACTCGACGAAGTCCTACTCACCGGCTATAAAGACGTTAAGTGCGTCGAGTCGGGCGGTCCTGAACCTGGTGTGGGCTGTGCCGGTCGGGGTATCATCACCGCCATCAACTTCCTAGAAGAAGAAGGCGCTTATGAAGATCTCGACTTTGTTTCCTACGACGTATTGGGCGACGTTGTTTGCGGTGGTTTTGCCATGCCCATTCGGGAAGGTAAAGCCCAGGAAATCTACATCGTTACCTCTGGTGAAATGATGGCCATGTATGCAGCCAACAACATTGCTCGAGGTATTCTCAAGTATGCCCACTCTGGCGGTGTGCGTCTGGGTGGTCTAATCTGCAACAGCCGTAACGTTGACCGGGAAATTGAGCTAATCGAGACCCTGGCTGAGCGTCTCGGCACTCACATGATTCACTATGTACCTCGTGACAACATTGTTCAGCATGCTGAGCTACGTCGGATGACGGTTATTGAGTATGCACCTGAGAGCAACCAGGCCAACGAATACCGCACATTGGCTAAAAAGATCGAAGAAAACAAAAACCTGGTGATTCCCACCCCCATCTCTATGGACGAATTGGAAGAATTGCTGGTTGAGTTTGGTCTACTCGGTGGCGACGAAGAGTACCAGAAGGTCCTCGAACAAGACAAAGCTGCTGGCAAAGTCCCTGCTGTAGTTTAGTGTCGGCCTTGTCTGATCCGATGTGGCATAGGCCTAAATTATTAGCGAGCAAGCTACCTGGGGTATTTCCCGCATCGGATCAGACATCTTACGATTGCTGATTGGAAAGATGGATCAATCTGTAGACACTGCTGTCTGACAGTCTCTCACTGATAATGCCATCTTGAGGATCAGCAATGCCACAATTTCTTCCCACCTGTCCATAACCCTTATCGCAAACACGAGAGGATACCATGACCACTGTAGAAGATAGAAAAGGGCTCATCCAGGAGGTTCTGGACGCCTATCCGGAGAAAGCCTATAAGAAACGCTCCAAGCACCTTAATGTTACCGAAGAAGGCGCTTCCGACTGTGGCGTTAAGTCAAATAAGAAATCTGTTCCCGGCGTCATGACAACTCGTGGCTGTGCCTATGCAGGGGCCAAAGGGGTAGTCTGGGGACCGGTCAAAGATATGATTCACGTCAGCCATGGACCCGTTGGCTGCGGCTACTATTCCTGGTCAGGTCGCCGTAACTACTATATTGGTACTACCGGTGTGGACACCTTTGGTACCATGCAGTTCACCTCCGATTTCCAGGAGCGCGATATCGTCTTTGGCGGTGACAAAAAGCTCGACAAGCTGATTGACGAATTAGAAGTGCTTTTCCCCCTCAGTAAAGGCACCACCATTGAATCCGAATGTCCCGTTGGTCTGATTGGGGACGATATTGAAGCCGTTGCTAAAAAGCAGGCTAAAAAGACAGGGAAGCCCGTTGTTCCCGTCCGTTGTGAAGGATTCAGAGGGGTGTCCCAATCCCTGGGCCACCACATCGCCAACGATACCGTGAGAGACTGGGTACTCCCCAAGGCCGACGAGTATCGCCAACTGCCCGAAGGGTATGAGGTGGGTCCCTATGATGTGAATATCATCGGTGACTACAACATTGGTGGTGACGCCTGGCCTAGCCGCTTACTCCTTGAAGCAATTGGATTACGGGTGATCTGTCAGTTCTCTGGAGACGGCACCTTTAACGAAGTGGTGATGACTCCTCTAGCCAAAATGAATCTCATCCACTGCTATCGGTCGATGAACTACATCTGCCGCTTCATGGAAGAGAAGTACGGCATTGGCTGGCTAGAGTACAACTTCTTTGGCCCCACCCAAATCGCGAAATCTCTGCGTAAGATTGCCGAACAGTTTGATGAGACGATTCAGGCCAAAGCTGAAGAGGTGATTGCCGCGAATCAGGCTCGGATGGATGCCATCATCGCTAAGTATCGCCCCCGGTTAGAAGGCAAGACCGTGATGATGATGGTCGGCGGTCTCCGCCCCCGTCACGTTATCCCTGCCTTTGAAGACTTGGGTATGAACGTGATTGGTACTGGCTATGAATTTGGTCACGGCGATGACTACAAGCGTACCGCCGACTACGTCAAAGAAGGCACCGTCATCTATGACGACGTCAGCGGCTATGAGTTTGAAGAGCTGGCCAAACAGCTTAACCCCGATCTGATTGCCGCTGGTATTAAAGAGAAGTACGTCTTCCAGAAAATGGCGTTACCCTTCCGCCAGATGCACTCCTGGGATTACTCGGGTCCTTATCACGGCTACGAAGGCTTTGAAGTCTTTGCCCGTGACATGGATTTGGCCATCAACAATCCTACCTGGGGTTTAGTTAAGACCCCATGGGCAGAGTAGAGGAACAGGGGATTTTGACTCCCCTGCTTACTCCAAGCTCTATCTTTCTTCAAGACTCCCCTCACTCCCCTCCCCCGCAACAAAGGAGACCACCATGACTGAGAACACCAATCCTCAAGTGCCGGAGAACACCCCAGACCCCGGTAGAATTAAAGATCACTTCGAGCTTTTTCAAGAAGACACCTACCAAGACTTGTTTGAATATAAGCGCCAGTTTGAAGGTGCCCACAGTCCTGAAGACGTCGCTAAGATGGCTGAATGGACTAAGTCCTGGGACTATCGGGAAAAGAACTTTGAGCGGACGGCGCTGACAGTTAACCCAGCCAAAG
>JBCAWO010000094.1:0-16796 GCA_038534515.1 Cyanobacteria bacterium J06554_1 | reverse complement strand
GTGTGCCAAAGCCGATGGCTCCTTTCCCAAGTTTCGTAAGCAGTTGGCCTCGGTTGATTTGGTCATTTTGGATGAATGGCTTAGAGACCTACTGACACCCAATGATGCGCGTGAAATTCTCGATTTCCTCGACGACCGATACCGACGAGCGTCCTGTTTGTTTGCCTCCCAATTTCCCATCAAGGACTGGCATCAGAAGATTCAAGATCCGACACTGGCGGATGCCATCCTTGACCGGATTGTCCATGATTCATTGAGGCTTACTCTCAAAGGAGAATCGATGCGTAAACTGACCAGTCAACTGAATCCGAAGCCAGAGAAGACAAAACCATGATCTACATAACAGCGTTCTGAACCATCATTCACGGGAACAGAGTTCATTCTTTTCGGAGCTATCCAGTATGCTTTTATTACCTGACTTAGTAGACCCATTATTCAGTAGCTGAGTAGGGGGTGCCGAAGTGGGCATCACTGGTGCCGAAGTGGACGTCACTTAGCACGCTTGGCTAAAAAATCCCGCTCCACCTTCAGCTGACCGATTTGACGATATAACTCATCGATTTGAGCTTGGCTATCGGAGTCTTGTTTGTCTTTGCTTTTAGCGCTTTCAAACAGGGTGCTGGCGTCTTCCAGGAGCTGACGTTTCCAGGTATTGATCAACGTTGGATGAATCTCATACTGGCTCGCCAGTTCAGGCACTGTTTTCATGCCCTGTATCGATTCTATGGCGACTTTTGCCTTGAATTTTGCACTGTATTGTTTCCGTTTTTTGGCCATGAACGACTCCTTCGTTTCCGAGTGGTTCAGAGCTTAACCCCCTGTCCAGTTTTTGGGGTCCACTATACTCATTGACGTGGCATCTAAGTGGGCTCGTTCACAACGGATGTCAAAGCGTTTGACCGCTTCGAGGCAAATAGCCAAAAATACAGATGTGATACCTTTCTGATAAAGACTATCTAACACACGCCCTAAAAGCGGTCATCATTCAGATACTGAGGCAAGACTCCGGCCCCCAGCAGATACTCAGTCGCGTTGCCCTCGAAAAACTGCTCGAACAAATACAGCGGTGCAGACACAAACCCCAACCCATTCAAGATCATCGCTTTCACCGCTATCCCGGCGCTGATTTGCTCATGCGGATCCTGGCCAAGACACTCATTCACGGTCTCAACCACTCCCAGCTCATCGACAATACCCGCGACGATACCCAGATGATCTATGGTTTGGACGACGATATCGATAAGACCCTATCCCTTGCAACGACATTGACGCGCATCATCGCTCATTATTCCAAATGTGACAATCCAGAGGGCGGAATGTGGGCTGCAAAAGACAAAAAATCACTCTAGCAATCTCAGGATATGGCAGAATCTATTCACGTAAGCGACTTTGGTGCAGTTGGTGATGGTGTCACACCAGATGATATAGCTATTCAATTAGCAATTAATAAGTCCATTGAAGCCAACAAACCCGTTCAATTTTCAGCCAAAACGTACCTAATTCAAAACGAGCTTTTGGTGCCTAACTTTATCGCACTGCAGGGCGTTCCTCGCTGCGGTAGTCAAGGCCCTGACAACTCTAGCCAAGGACGAACAATTCTCCGGGCAGGCACAAAAGGGATGCGCTCGATTATGGCCATTACTAGCAATCGTAGCGTTCGCATTCAAGACATTATCTTCGATGCCAATATGAAGGCCATGCATGGACTCTACTTAATGGGGGTCAGCCTGTCCTCTTTTGAGCGCATTGGAGTCGGCGGAGCCTGCAGTGACGATATCCATCAGCCTAAAAAAGACGATGCGGGTAACGACACCATCAACGATACCAATGTCTGGAGAGAACTAAGCTGTTCTCGAAACGGGACGCTTTATGTCACCCCAGATCTTAAGGATGTAGATCAGGTTGTATCTCCAGCACAGCTTAAAGTTCTTGATGATGCTGAAATTTCTATCGATCCAAGCAGTCGCTTAGTAACCTGTTCGGGTACAGACTTTGACCTGACAGAACTTGGACTTCGCACGGGTGACCCGATGAGAATTATCGGTGATTCTTACGACCAATACTGCTTTAAAGCAGAGATCGACGGACTGGTTTTTCTCTCCAATGTCTAACTACAAATACCAGTGCTCCAAACGGTACAAAGAGGTAGAGTAGACCCCAAACAGCACTTTCATTAAAAGCTTGCACAACGCCAGTAATAGTGCCGACTAGGGCAAGTGCGGCACCTATAAGAAAGAAAAAATCGATAGATTTGCAATCGGCATTGTTAAGGCCTCCAAAGGTTATTATTGTTCGTCTATGTCTGAAGTTAATTCAGTGCCCTAGGGTCTTTACAGATGTCAGCTCTGCTGAAGCCTGCACCCCTAGACTTAAACCTTTAAAGTCTGTCCCCGATATCGCAGGGCAACCACAAGGAATTGCCCCTACAGAATTGCTCATTTTTGATCGGGTTTACTGAATTCGGATTTGGTATTGTTTCATTTGCCAAGCTGACTATGCTTGCTTGTAGAATAACAAAAATTGAAAATCGCCATGCAGCAACAAAAATGCTACATGGCGGATTAAGGAAATTTTTTTATAGCTTGGCTTACATCGTTCAGGCCACACATGCTTGTTGAACGCTATCAGTAGCAACGGCTATGTGCGTAGCAAACTGCTAAATACATTAAACGGTTTGCTGCATTAACTCAATAAAAGTAAGCTACTGAGAACGATAGCTGAGACTAACAACAGCCACTGCCAGGGTTGGTCTATTCTTCGCAGAAGTTTTCCTAGGCTCTTATAAAACTCGACTAATTCTGCGTACAGACTGGGCTGGGGCAGTGGGCCGATAATAGGAGGGTCCGACACGGGCTTAGGAGAGCTAGGCGGCTTTATCTCCTCATAGTGAGGTGAAAGCGGTCTGGTGCCATAGGCTCTTAGCGGACGGCGCACAGAGGCGACAGGAGCAAACTTTCCACGATACTGCCGAGTGGCCGCCCGCCCCCGCAGGGGCGGCTTTACCCTCAATGGACGACGGGGTAAACGGCTCATCGGTTACCAATCCTCACAACGTCACCATCAAAGGTGGGTACAGAGAGCACAAACGGATCGGTGGAGTAGGTCAATGCCTGCTCTTCAAGAATGCCGATGGCAATTTCCTCACCCATACGCAGGCTATCGTAGTAGTCACTAAAGTAGTGAACACCCGCCATGTCGCGACCAATGGAGATATTGGCAGCCAGCTTATTGAGCTCGCCTTCTAGAGTTAAGAACTTGTCAGACTCACACTCAATCAGCTTGGCCCGTTCACAGGCTCCCTCATTGGTATAGCCCTCTTTGATGTCAGGAGCACGGAATAAGACAGCCTGATCGTGATGGGCTACACGCTTGAAGGCAATCTTGCCGTCAGCTTTTGCTAGCACCGCATTCGTGTCAAAGAAGGCCTTGAGAATCGTGACACAGGCACCTGCTACTGTGGCATGACCGGCACCATAGGCTGGGTGCATCGGAGATCCTTCAGGAAAGGCCATGGGCAAGAGATAAGTGCCTTTTGTCTGATCGCCTTTTTGAGTGAGTTCATATACCTTGTGCAGAGTGCCAGTCTCTTTGAGTTCATGAGAGAACTTACCAATGGCATGCAGCAGCGTAGGAGAGACACACTGTTTATCTGTTTCACTGAGGTGCTCAAATCGACGAACTAGCTCAATGCGAGCAGCCAATGCCTCCGGACGTAGACGAATGTGGTTGTTAAACTTCTGGAAACGGACGGCTTTGAGAGCTCGAGTAGCGACCTCGGTCACCAGGTTAAGAATATGGGGACCGCCGTATAGGGCAAACCCACCTGCATTGCGACGGACTTTACCATTACCTGCTGCTACACCAACACCAGATAAGTGATCAAAGGCTGGGTCAAAGGGGGTGCCCATGCCTAGCAGAATGATGCAGGCATTGAGGTAGGCCTCGTATAGAGCATCGTAGTGAACGTAGGTGGCCAGATCGCGGGGGGTAGAAATAAAGCGACGGGCCGCCCGTGACTTGTCGCTGTAAGTCTCGGGAACATAGCTTTCAGTGGGTGGACGCAACCCACGCTGGGCGGCTACATAGGACGCCATGTCTGTCATGTAGTCCACGCAGGGAGTCGCAATGGGAACCTGCTGGTCGATTGCGAGAACACCGTAGGTAATCTTGCCGTCAGCGACATGGCCTCCCCCGTTCACATCGGTATTACCAATCATCAGAAACTGAGACAGGTAGGGGCCTACTTCAACACCAGGAGAAGACCCACGGAACAGAGTTTGAGCATCAAATTTGCCGGATGCATTTACCTTGCGAGGGCGACCGGTTTGGTTATTGACGTAGCTAAGAGCGTTGAGACGTGCGATCGCATGCTCAATATCAGCGTTGGACCGACCGTTTTCAAATGTATTAAAGGGCTGATCTCGTAAAATAGCGAGTTCGTATACCTCAGCCATTTCCAGAATCAGCTCAGGATTGGGATTACCGGTCTCATCCAATAGTGGCGGTGCAGGGGGCATTGTTACGGCTTGTGCATCAGGCCCCTGCAGCTCATAGACAACACCCGCTGTCGGCGCTTCCCACTGGCGGAAATTGTTTTCAGGACATTCAATTGGCACAACCTGATCGCCTTGCACTTCAAATTTAGCGCCATGGCGAACGCGATCGGTAAACGGATCGATAAAGCCGTCATCGATAGCGCGGCGAAACTCAACAAAGTCTTGAGGGTCCTGGATCAGACCGGTCTCTTTGTTGTGGGGAAGCCCCTTTGTGAATGACATAAAGTACTTGGAGTCAGCGTAGCGCTGTTCATCCCCATTGGCCTTATGACTGGGGTACTCGCGACTTCTGGCTAGTTCAGCTGCTTCTAAACGAACAGCATAGGATTCTTGGCGACGATCAGACATAAAAATCTCCCTGCAAGAAACATTAGGTTGGTTGGGTTTCAGTCCCGACAACCTGATTGAAGAGTTGTATGATTCCAATCTAGAAGCCGCAATTGAAAGCGTCAGTACCCTTGGGGGTGATTTCAATCATCCGGATGATTTGTGTTAATCTTTCCAAATTTTGACCGTAATTAGCGACTAACTTTTCTGGAGTTCTTGCCAACGGGCTTGGATCTCACTGATTGTATAAACCGCTTTGAAGTCAATATTTTCTTGGGTGTAGTACTCTGCACCACCCTGCTGGCGATCCACCAAAGAAATTACCTGGTTAACGGCATAGCCAGCTGCTCGCAAACGGGTGATGGCCTTCATAGCAGACTGCCCGGTGGTAACAACATCTTCTAAAATCACCACGTTACTCTTAGCTGGCAAGACCGGCCCTTCTATGTAGGCTTGGGTACCATGGCCTTTGGCCTCTTTGCGAACAATCAGAGGGGTGATCGAGCGCCCCTCGTAGACGGCCACCACACTCACCGCCGTAACAATAGGATCGGCTCCCAGGGTCAGACCGCCAACACCAACGACGCTGTCGTCTATATAGTCGAGCATGACTCGACCCACCATTTGACCGCCCTGGGGATGGAGGGTGACTAGTTTTCCATTGATGTAGTAGGTGCTTTGTTGGCCTGAGGACAGGACAAAATCGCCTTCTTTGTAGGCGTCAGTACAGATTAAATCGAGTAGCTGTTGCTTAACATTGGAGAGGTCAGCTGAAGCGGTGGGGACCATAGCAGTGAATATCAGGTAGTTGGTGGGTAATTTAGGAGAATCTTAGGCGCGGCGCTAGCCATAATGTGACTAAGACGTGTTGCAAAAGTTAGCAAAACAGATAAGATAGAGGCCAACTTTTGTTAAGCGATTCTGCTTGAACTTTTGGCAGCTTCATTATTTGTGCTGCTGAATAGTGCCTAGACAGTTTATCGATTTTTATGAACCGGGGTACCATATGCCCCAAATTGTGAGGTAAAAGAACCATCATGAAATTAAAGGGATTAGTCCTCGGTACCGCCGTTGCGATCGCAACTCTATCAACAATGGCAGCCCGGGCCAGCGCTCAGACCGCCTCGTTTAACGAACCCACCGTTCTCGAGACGTTGGACGATGTTTTTACAGCTGAAAGTGGCGATTACTCCAGGGACCGCAGTAGCTTCCGTCAAACTGCCCATATGTTTGGTCTGGGAGTACCGGGCCGCTCCGCCTTTCCTGAACTAGAGCTAGACCGGAATAGCGATGCGATTCTCGAAGCCTACAATGAGCTGATGGTTCTTCAGACCCGCAATACGGCCACCATCCGTGTGCCTGACCTAGCCACCCCTTACAACACCTCGCTGCAAAGAATGCCCAGTGCGCAATCTCGCAGTCGGGTAGTCGGTACTGAGCTAAACTTTGAACCCTTGCCAAGACGCTAAGTTAAAAGCCCCGGAATCGTAAAGGTTCCGGGGCTTTTAACTTAATCCAGGGTGCAGGAATTGAACCTGCCTAAGGCGAATTATGAGTTCGCTGCCTCATCCGCTCGGCCAACCCTGGCCATATGGAAGCGCATTCGTCCATTAGGGTTGTTATATCATAGCCAACTACCCAAAATAGTTGAGTGATAGTTTTTGATATATTTGAGCTTAGGTTATCAAGATACGCTGATTCCGGCTAACGCTTCACCTACATTGCGCCCACCCCCTGACTCCCATGAGAATTAATCCAGCAATCGCCTTTACATTAATACTGCTTGCCGCCATGTTTGGCTCGGGTATTGTTAGCGCCTCATGGGGATATTCACTCGGTCGCCAGGCCCTCACCGGTATTCGCCAGCCCGAAACTCGACCCGCCAGCGCCTCAACGGCCAATCGAGGGGCAACCCAAACCAGTGACTTTGTCTTACTCAAAGAGGACGATATCCTCAAGAATGTTAAGGCTCGCATCGAAGGTGGTTTGGATACTGCTGAGTAGTTGAATAATGCAGCAAATACATAAACCTGCCCGCTTAGAGGTCTGGCGGTGACTGTGCAGGGTCTAGATACCGTTAGTGGTGGGGGTTTACCCATCAGCGCTACAGGCGTTACGATTCGCCTTCTGGTAATCGCGGCATTAATTATTCTGAATGCTTTTTTCGTAGCCGCAGAATTTTCCATTGTTTCGGTACGGCGTTCACGTATTAACCAGCTGGCCGCCGTGGGTGATGTACAAGCCCAAACCGTCCAGAGCTTGCAGCAAAGTATTGATCGATTATTGCCCACCACTCAAATTGGCATCACCATGGCGAGTCTGGCCCTGGGATGGATTGGTGAAGATACGTTAGCGCTGCTGCTACGGCAATGGTTCAGACAGCTATCCATTCCTGTGACGGCCCTTTCCCATGCGATCGCACTGATGGTGGCCTTTTGGACCCTGGCCTACCTGCAAATCGTTTTAGGAGAACTGGTCCCAAAGTCTCTAGCCCGCAGCTATTCAGAACAAACCTCTCGTCTTCTGGGGCCAGTCAGTTTAACGGTGGCCCGTGTGTTTTCACCGGTGGTATGGCTATTAAACCTGTCAACCCAGGGATTTCTGAAGCTGGTGGGGCTACAAGAGCGACGGCAGGCAGACGCTCAGCTCACGTCTGACGAACTGCAAATGATTATCAGCACCCCTACAGCCGTGCTCGATCTCGATCAAGAAGAACGGGAAATTCTCAATAATGTCTTTGAGACTCGGGATTTTACCGTAGAAGACATTATGGTGCCGCGCACCCAAATCGTTGGTTTAGACGATACAGCCACCTGGCAGGAGCTGCTCAATATGGTGGTCGAGACCGGGTATTCGCAGTTTCCGCTGCTGGGGGATTCCCTGGACAATATCAGAGGCATTCTGGACTTTAAGGCGATGGCTGAGCCCCTGGCTAACGGTGAACTGACCCTAGCCACAGAAATTTCTCCTTGGATGAAGACTGCTCGAGTGGTACCAGCGGATTTACCCCTCAGTGACTTGCTCAGTCGCATGCAGCAGTTAAACCGTTCGATGATGATTGTGGTGGATAACTATGGGGGCACGGCTGGGTTGGTGACTTGGGCCGATGTTACCGCTGAGCTCATTGGGGACGAAGACGAAATAGTTGCGGGCGATATCGCCTATTTAGATGATTACTCAGCGGTTGTTCCGGCCCAAATGGAAATTGACGCGGTCAACAAGCAGTTTATGCTGACATTGCCCACCACTGAGGATTATCAAACCCTGGCGGGATTTCTCATTCACTCTTTGCAGAAAATTCCAAGAGCTGGCGAGCAGTTAAATTATGGGGATGATCTGGTCTTTACGGTTAAAGCTGTCAAAGGTCCCAAGTTAGAGCAGATTCAGATTGTGCGTCAGCGTGTGCCTTTACGCCGTCGCATACCCCGTAGACAGCCTGGAAATTGACACAATCCGCGCTGCGATACCTGCTAATATCGCCACAATCCGGATAGCGAAGGCTGACAGAAATAGAGGGTTAATTGACCCATGTGGTTACAGTCAACTGAAGAACTTCAGACTGCTGTGGTAATATCTGGTTGACTTTGAGGAAAGTAAAGTCATTTTGAGAGTAATTTACTCTCTGGTGTGAGGGACCCTGGTGTGCAACAACGAGATTCTCAAATCGCAAGCGATAGTCATGAAGACTTGCTACGCATTGGCGTTATTGGTGTGGGTAATATGGGCCAACACCATGCGCGGGTACTCAGTCGCATTAAAGATGTTCAGCTAGTCGGTATTGCAGATACTAACGTTGAGCGTGGTTTGTCTACCGCAGGCAAGTATGGCGTGCGCTTTTTTGAGGAGTATGACGAGCTGCTCAGACATGTCGATGCGGTTTGTATTGCAGTCCCCACGAGGTTTCACCACATGGTGGGTATGGCCTGCTTAAATGCAGGTGTCCACATGCTGATTGAAAAGCCCATCGCCGCCAATATTACGGAGGCGGAGTCATTGGTTAATGCCGCCGCCGAGGCCAACTGTATTTTACAGGTGGGGCACATTGAGCGCTTTAACCCGGCGTTTCAAGAACTGCACAATGTGCTCAAAACTGAGAAGCTGCTTGCCCTAGAAGCTCGACGCATGAGCCCCTATTCCCAGCGGGCGAACGATGTGTCGGTGGTGCTGGATTTGATGATCCATGACATTGATCTGTTGCTCGAATTGGCGGCTGCTCCGGTGGTCAAGTTAACGGCCAGCGGCAGTCGGGCGGGGGATTCTCCCTATTTGGACTATGTGACGGCCACCCTGGGGTTTGCCAACGGCATTGTGGCTACCCTAACCGCCAGTAAGGTCACCCATCGAAAAATTCGCAGCATTGCGGCCCACTGCCGCAACTCTCTAACAGAGGCAGATTTTCTCAATAATGAAATTTTGATCCATCGCCAAACAACGGCGAATACCATGACCGACTATGGGCAGGTGCTTTACCGGCAAGATGGCCTGATTGAAAAGGTCTACACGAGCAACATTGAACCGCTCCATGCAGAATTAGAGCACTTTGTTAACTGTGCTCGGGGTGGGGGTAAGCCTTTTGTGGGCGGCGAACAGGCGCTAAAGGCCCTGCGACTGGCTAGCCTGATCGAACAGATGGCCCTCGATGGTCAAGCCTGGAAGACCGATGATGAAATGGTTGGTGTCCTGCAAACCGCTACGGTATAGCTGTGATTACGGCGGGCTCAATTGCGATCGCAACCAATCCACTATCCTGGGCGGATACACCAAAAATCACCTCGCCTGCATGGGCAGTAAAGAAGCAGCGCCGCATACCATTGACGGTACGGCAGAGGGCCACTGTGCCGGAGTGAATGTGCCAGGCCTTTTCAGGTGTGTTGAGATCTAGAACTTCATCCTGTTGGATCCGGCATGCCGCTTGTGGTTCTGCTTGGGGGGATGGGCTCAAAGTAGACATAGTAGTGCTAACAGACCAAAGAAGGGAGTCTTCTAGCATAATCAAGCGGGTGAATGGATTAGGGGATTTCCTTATTTATCTTAGGAATATTGAAATAAACTTTATTGAAATCTTATTTGAATGGCCCCATAGCCAAGATGGAGCTACGTAGCTGATAGGGGGGAGATTCGGGCCATGGTTTGGGTAAATGGCAGGAGGGAAACCCCAGCCCGCTGGGCTGCGATCGCACCTATGGCTTCTAGATAGGACCGAACAGTGATCACCCTCAGACCCAGGGCAGCGGCATCTACGGTAAGGGCCGTTGTGTTGTCTTGGACGGCCAGAATTTGGGTACTTGTACTACTTAGGCTAAGGACGGCGCTGCCCCCCAGGGCACTGGCTGGGACGACCAGGGTATCCACATCACCAGCACTAATGCTGTGGGCCTGGGCGGTGCTGCCAAACTGGGGAGCTTTACTTAACCCGGCCAGCACACAGGGCAGAAACGTATACCCAATTTCTTCGGCGGCGGATCGTGGAGAAATAGACGGATCTAGGGGCAGGGGCTGTAGCGCCGGCGCGTGGGCACAGGGAACTTGAAACTGGCGCACGACCAGATGGCTAATGACCGCTTCAGCCCCGGCCAGGGGGTCCACACCATCCCCCTGGCGATAGGCGTTGAGGGCATCGCTACCCACATCGTCGGGGAAACGAGCCACCACAGCAATGGCGGTACAGCCAGCCTGGAGTAATTGCTCTGCGGCTCGCAGCAGACTGTCAGGATGCTCCAACGTGCCCCAGGTGGCAGCGTCGGCCTGTTTTAGCCGAATGCCCAGGGGGGTGTCGGTGGTGACATAGCTGTGAATGTCTAGACCGAGGGTGGCTCGGGCGGCATCGGCTGCCTGTAGGTGTCGCCAGCGAAGGTCCTCTTCTATGGCCCGGTCGAGCACCAGACCGATGGTATTTTGGTGCACCGGTTGCAGGTGCCAGCGGCCAGCGGCAAACTGGTCTAGACCATAGCCCTCAACATAGTAGGCGTTAGGCAGTGGCCAGTAGAGCTGAGCCCCGTTGAGCACATTGGGGTGGGTAATTAATCGGTCGGTGACGGTTGCGATCGCACGGGCCACGGGCAGGGCATCACCGGCATAGCCCCCAATGGCAGCCCCCACACCCGTGGGGACAATCATCATCGTAGTGTGGGGCCGCAGGTTTGAATTCATAACTGGTTTGGGGTAACCGTTACCACCGCTTCCACCTGGGCTATGGTGCCATCTACCGAGGTAATGGCCCACCGCAGCGGGTCTCCATAGGTGCATAACTGAGTTTCAACCTGGTCTCGCAGCTCAACGCCGGTACACCCAAGCACAAGGGTGATGCGAATAAACTGTGTAGACAAAGCCTGGGACACCCCTGGTGGGTGACCCGGTGGCATCGTGTTTGCTGCCATGACAAGTTAGAGCGATGGGCAGCCCACCGCCCCATAGGGTTTATTTTTTGGATCTATCCTTGAAATTGACCAAATTGCGCCTGATAGACTTCGTCTTCTTTTTCTGTGTCTATCTTGAGGTCAGAGGTGGCATAGGCCACGCACAGTAGGGCATAGCCTTTGTCCTGTAGTTCTTGACTCACGCCCATGCCATCTTCCTGGGAGACGCTGCCCTCGGTGATCAGCGCCGCGCATGTGGTACATACTCCAGCACCACAGGAGGTGGGTAGGTCTATGCCAGCGGCGTGGGCAGCATCTAAAATCGTCTGCTGTTCGTCCACCGTGATGGTTTGAACAGTGCCTTGATGGTTAAGTTCGACAGAATAAGTCGCCATTGCGTCGATTGATTTGACAAATATTTTTCTAAAGAGGGGCGCGGACGTTAGCTTGGCGTATTTAGCGCAACACGTAGTTGGGGGTTTGCGTCGCCCTAAGCTTGGGATTTTTCCTGGAAAACACGTTCAAATTCTTCCAGCAAATCATCCATTTCCTCTAGGGCCTGATTGACGTCGATCCTTAACGTGCCCAGGTTTGGCTGCTCTAGCAGTTGAACTAGGGAATCACGTTTCAAGCTGATTTGTTCAATCTGAGTCTTAATCATCTCTAAAGTCATGGATCTGTCTACTCTCTGCGTCTACAGCTTCCAGAATAAGCAACTTTGGGTAATCAATGCTACGGGTTGGCTATGTTCGCCAGGCTAAGACAGACGGAGTGAGCAGTCATAGCCCCTGATAAGTGGGTCTAGAAGTTTAGACTCCAAAGGAGCTGATAGCGAATCTAGATCGATAACGAGCAGGGTACACGGGAGTCAGATTTAACATCTGGGCAGAGTTTAAAGTCAAATCCCTTTACTATGGAATGAGGTGAAGTGGTTCTTAGGGCTTGGTTTGAGCCAGCTACCAAAATAAATATAGAGGGCTGCTAGCGTAACTTACGCCCGTATTCCTCACGACTCACCACTGACGTCCCTTTCTGACATAACTCCTGCATATGCTACGCAAAATTCCCCTCGGTGGTGTTTTACTCTCAGTCGGTTCTATCCTGACCATCGTTGGCTTTGTGGCCTATTTCAAAGATATGGCTACCCTAAACCTGGCAGGATTTTTCTATGGAATTCCGATTTTGCTGGGGGGAGCAGCGCTGCGGGCGGCTGAGCTAGACCCGGTGCCCTACACCCAAGAACCTAGCGATACGGTGATTGCCCTGCGGGATAAAACGGCAACCCAAACCCAAAACCAGGTGCGCAAAGATGTCACCCGCTATCGCTATGGTCAAGAGGCCCATTTAGATATTGTGCTGGAGCGTCTCGGTCTGAGTCCTAACGATAAGCAGCGTCCCGTGCTTAGCGGTTTGCGAGAGGAGCTGCGGGATGGTGCCTATGCTCTGGTACTGGAGTTTGACTCTCCCTACATGCCGTTGGATACCTGGCAGGAAAAACACGACAAAATCGAAACGTTTTTTGGTCCCAACATCCGGGCTGAGATTGACGCCCGCTCCGATGCCCAGATGGAGTTGGCCCTGATTACTTCCTCGGCTGCATAGCTGCTTGCCCTGACTGTTTTTATGGAAACGAGCCGATGCTGACGGTGGCCGTTGTTGGGGCTGGCATGGCCGGCCTGACCTGTGGGCGCATGCTACAGACGGCTGGCTACGAGGTAACCTGGTTTGAAAAATCGCGCGGGGTGGGGGGACGATTGGCTACTCGACGGTTGGCATCGGGTGGCTGGGTGGATCATGGGGTGCGCTACTGGACTGCCCCAGGCGGGCTACAGACTCTAACCCAGGAGCTTTTAACCCAAGGCTTATTACATAAATGGTCTGCCCAGGGATTTGTCTGGGCGGATGGGCTAAAGCCTAAACCTGGGGTGGTTTATTGCGGCGACCGTGGGGTAAATGCGATCGCAAAACACCTGGCCCATGGCTGTGATATTCGCCGTCAGCATCGGGTGAGTGCCCTGGCCAAAACAGCTAGCGGCTGGCAGCTGATCGCCGATAGCCCCGATGGCCCGATTAAATTTCAAGCGGATGCTGTGGTGCTCGCCATGCCTGCTCCCCAGGTTCTACCGTTACTGCAGCCCCTTGGTGCCTCTGTGGGCTTGGCCTCTGTAGACTACGCGCCCTGTTTGAGCCTGATGGCCACCTATAGAGCCTTGCCGGAGGTGCCGCCCCTGGACCATGGGTTGGGCTGGCACATCACTGCCAAACATTCTGTGCTGTCGTGGATCTCTTTGGACAGCAGTAAACGTCTCAGTCGTTTGGCACCTTTGGTTGTGCTGCTGCAAAGCCAGGCGGAGTTTGCAGCCCAGTATCTGCGCCGGTTAGATGCCCTAGACCCCGATCGGGTGGCAGTGGAGACACTGCTGAATGAAACGGCAGCCCAAATGCTGACGGCGGCAGCGGCCATTGTGCCAGGTCTGGACCAGCCCCAGAACCATCGCCTGCATCGCTGGCGATACAGCGTGGTGAGCCAGCCCCATGGTGACACCCTATTCAAAACTCGATGGCCCAGTTTGGTCTGCTGTGGCGATTGGTGCACCACAGATGATATGACCAACCTTGAGGCTGCCCATCGTTCTGGCATGGCCGCAGCAGCGGCACTGATAAAGGCAGGTGTAGCGCCTTAGACGCTGACAATGCCCGACCACTGGATCTGTTTTAACTTAGTCCGACGGTAGGAGAAAAATCGCTCGGGTTCTTGATAGGTGCAGTGGGGAGCCGTGGCTACCTGCTCTGGGGATAGGCCCAGCTGTTCTAGCTGGATTTCGTTAACGCGGCGCACGTCTAAACGCACATGCCCCGGTTTGCTATCGGGCAGCAGGGGAGGCTGCTCGAGGCTGAGTAGCTGTTTGACCACAGCATCGTCGTTGCCAAACTGCTCAGCATCGACGATGCTGCGACCAATTTCAGCGGCGACATCCTCCCCAACCTGGTAAACGTCACCGGCAATGGCTGGTCCCAGCAGCACCCGTAGATTTTGCAGCTGAGAGCCCTGGGCTTGGAGCCGGGCAATGGCCACCGGCACAATCTTTTGGGCTGTGCCGCGCCAGCCTGCATGGGCCGCTGCCACCTGCCCCGTGTGGATGTCAGCAACTAAAGCCGGGGTGCAGTCCGCTGTGCAGACCCAGGTGGCTTGTCCTGTCTGATCACTAAAGCAGCCGTCACCGTGGGGGCGCTGAATGTCGTCTTCTGCCCCTGTACTGGCTCCGCTAACCACCAGGGTTTTGGTCCCGATTCTGATGTCTGCTGGGGCCAGCACACCATTGCCATGAACCTGTTTGGCTCTGAGGACCTCAGCCCCTGGATGCAGGGCTGCCGTGAGACTTTCGGGCTGTTGGGGGGCAAATGCCGAGGTGAAAAAGCCGTGGGGTTGGGAAATGAGATCGCAGGTTAAATAAGGCTTACCCTGCCAGGTTTGCCAGATCCAATTGTGCATGGGAGAGGATGGGTTAAGGGGTGAGTAGGGTCAAGATTGACACGCTACCAGCTTAGCCTCTACTTGCGATCGCAGCTTTAGCAGACCATATTCTAGACCTTCGACTACCGCCTGATAGGAGGCTTCTATAATATTTGGCGACAGCCCCACCGTGGTCCAACGGCGCTCACCATCGCTAAACTCCACCAGTACTCGGGTTTTAGCCGCCGTCCCCGAAGCACTGTCTAAAATCCGCACCTTATAGTCCGTCAGATAAAACCGCTCTAGCTCTGGGTAAAAGCGTTCTAACGCCTTGCGAAGGGCGTGGTCTAGGGCTTCTACCGGACCGTTGCCCTCCGCCGCGTGGAGTAAATTTTTGCCATCCACCGCCACTTTTACCGTGGCCAAAGAAGAACTTTCCGCCGGGTCTTCCGGTGAGCGGTTAATGGCGGCAATACCCCCATAGGGCATCCGTTCGCAGTGGACCTGAAATCCCTGCACTTCAAACATAGTTGGCCGCTGGTTGAGGGCCTCACGCATCAGTAATTCAAAACTGGCCTCCGCCGCTTCAAACTGATAGCCCTCGTCCTCTAAACACTTGAGCTGCTGCAGTAGCTGTCGTGACGTGGGGTTGGTGCGGTCCAACTTAAGACCAAAACTGCGGGCCTTGGCCATGATGTTGCTCAATCCTGACTGGTCAGAAATGACAATTCGGCGGCTATTGCCTACCGCAGTCGGGTCAATATGCTCGTAGGTCTTAGGGTTGCGCTCCACGGCACTGACATGGATACCCCCCTTGTGGGCAAAGGCGGACAGTCCCACATAGGGCGCGTGATCGTCCGGAGCTAAATTAACGACTTCGCTGATGTACCGGCTGATTTCAGCTAAGGTGCCAAGCTTATTGATGGGTAAGCAGTCGTACCCTAGCTTGAGCTGTAAATTAGGCACCAACGAGCACAGATTGGCATTACCGCAGCGCTCACCATAGCCGTTCATGGTGCCTTGGACCATGGTGACCCCTTCTAGGACAGCCGTCAGACCATTGGCAACCGCTAATTCCCCATCGTTATGGGTGTGAATACCCAGCTGAGGCGGATTTTCCAGGTTGAGGGTTGCCAGCCACTGGCTCACGGTGCGAACAATGTCGGTTACCTGATGGGGCAGCATTCCCCCATTGGTGTCGCACAGTACCAGCCACTCTGCCCCCGCCCGAATAGCGGCCTCCAGGGTTTGCACAGCATAGGCCGGATTATTCAAATAGCCATCAAACCAATGTTCGGCGTCGTAGATTACCCGTCGCTCCTGCTTTTTGAGATAGGCAATGGAGTCATATATCATCGACAGATTTTCATTGAGCTCTGTCTTGAGGCTCTCGGTAACATGGAGGTCCCAAGACTTGCCAAACAGAGTGACCCACTTGGTTCTAGCGGCTAGGGCCGCAGCCAGTGTGACATCCTCATTTGCTGGGCGATGGGGCCGTCGCGTCGAGCAAAACGCTACCACCTCAGCCTGCTTTAGGGGCTGCTGCTGTAGCTTGGCAAAAAATTGTCCATCCTTAGGGTTTGCCCCTGGCCATCCCCCTTCAATAAACGGAATACCTAAATCGTCCAGCCGTCGGGCAATGTTGAGCTTGTCCTCGACGGAAAGGGACAGCCCCTCTCGCTGGGCACCGTCACGTAGGGTGGTGTCGTAAATCCAAAGCTGGTTAGGGGAAGGCATGGCAACAGGGAACACAATTGAAGAGATAGACCGCAAAAACAACGTAAATGGGAAAGATGCTACCCGTTGGAAATGCTAAATTGTGGCTTAATTAATTGTTTGGTTTGAGTTTATTGCTGGGCTTTTTAATCGCTGTCTGGGGTCTTAAATCGACTTGCTGGACAATTATTGGCCAGATGACTAGTGTATGGCACTGAGCTTAGACAATAAAGGCGTTTGATTGGCCGTTGCTGATTTCAGGTATGAACCGATCTGTAGACTATGCCGGTATCGATACTTTGCAGGTAGAACCATACTGAAGACGCTAAACGCCTTTAACTCTTAGTCTGACAATAAGTCTGACAAGTTTGACCAAAAACCTCCCGT
>JBCAWO010000093.1:0-16994 GCA_038534515.1 Cyanobacteria bacterium J06554_1 | reverse complement strand
GGCGCAGAGCTTTATGCTCTGACACTACCCTGCTCATCTTGAATTTAGCAACCTCCCCGAAACAGCTATTGAGCCTCGGTCTATATTTAGAAAATGAGACTACACCGGGATGGACTAATCGGTTAGATGCCTTGATTATCGGGACTCGCGATCGCAGCGTAGATGCCGGTGTTGATCCATTTGCGGGGGAAGGCTACACCATCGTTGACTTTACCAGTAACATTCGGCTAAACCAGGGAGTCCTTAGCCTGGGTATCGGCAACTTGTTCAACAATGATTACGGCACTATCCGACAGCAGAATAAGTTTAACGTGACCCAACGTTCCCCTGGCTTAGGGCGCACCTTTCAAGTACGCTACTCTGTCAATTTCTAGTGTTGTGAACAACTCACGTCGTCGCAGATTTATAGGATTCATTGCAGGGGCTTTGTTGACAGGCTGCCAGCAGAACTCAGCTGTTGAGCCTATTATTGACCCCAATATTCCGACGCGCCCGGTGGAGCATGTTATGGGAATATCTCAGGTCCCCGTTGCCCCCAAGCGCATAGTGGTTCTGGACACCACGCCCCTGGATGCAGCGCTAGCCCTAGGGATAAACCCCGTAGGCACCATTAGCTACGGCATGCCCCCCAGCTATCTGGGTGAAAAAGCCAGCGATATCGAAATAATTGGCCAATTTAATCAGCCCAACCTGGAAGCAATTCTCAAACTCAAACCTGACCTAATTTTGGGAGCTAAAAGTATTTCAGAAAAGCTTTACCCAAAGCTTTCTCGCATCGCCCCCACCGTATTTATCGAGGGGGCTGGCCGTAGCTGGGACTGGAAAAACAACTTTCGTATCTATGCTGATGCCTTAAACAAACGTGAACAGGCAGAACAGCTAATCACTGACTATGAACAACAGCTGTCAGAGCTACAAAGTACACTGGCTCCATCGCCAGATAGCCTGACGGCTTCTGTGGTTCTCAATGGCCGCTTTGGATTTATCGCCCACACACCCAAGAGTTTTTCAGGTTCTGTTCTCCAAGAGATTGGCTTTCAACGCAATGCTGTCCAGGGCAACGAAGACCAGTTTTTTGTCAGACTCTCCCGTGAGGATTTAGACAGCCCCGAAGGAGATATTTTATTTTTAATTCACTATCCCGACACCACCTCTAAAGAAAAGTTTGTCAACGATCGTCTATGGTCACAGCTGGACGTTGTTCAGCGAGATGCCGTGTGTGAAGTCAAAGGAGAAGTTTGGGCAGCAGGTCGCAGCATCTTAGCCGCTCAGCAGATCTTGAAAGACGTGGAGATGTGCCTGGATCAGGCTGATTAGGCAAGGCTAAGAAAACAATGCTGATACCTAACCCAAGCAGCGCTTTCAAACAGTCGAACCAATCAAAAATTGATTTAAACGATAGCCCTCTAGACTGCGACGCATCAGCCAGGGAGCCCACCTCGCCAAAATCCTGAATTGCCAGGGTGCATGTTTCATCAGGTCAGGGGATGCATCTAGCAGTGTGCGAGACTGAGCAAGCTGTAGAGCTGCCCAATGCTCAATCTCATGGGGATCGTCACAGGCCCAGCGAAACCAGCTATCTTGCGACATGTAGCGCATAGCATCATGGGTAGACTGGCCATTGACCATGGCTTTAGCAGTAGTATCCATCAACAACCAGGCCCCTGGAAAACGGTTAGCAATCTGCACAATAGCTTGTCGCGCTTGACTGGCCTCTAGATAAATAATCACCGCTTCGGAAATAAAACACCACGGCCCGCCTGTAGCCGCAACTGTCTCCATCCAATCAGTCTCCAGAACACTGGCTTCTAGCATTGTGCGACGCGGTTCATCTTGAAAAAACTGTCGTCGTAGGAATAATGTATCGGGCAGATCCAAATCAAACCATTGGGCCTGAGCATTATCTAATCGCTCAAATCGTGTGTTGAGACCACAGCCAATTTCAACGATAGTGCCTGTCGGGTGTCTATCTAAAAATCTCTGCACATCCTCATCAAACATACGAGTTCGCACCGTTGCTCCCTTGAGGGATTTAGACTTTTCCCACTTCGAGAAATCATAGTCTAACGATTCAACAATATTAACGGCCTTTTCATCCTGGATCAGCCCCGTTCCTTTTTGGGTTTCAACTGCCCGTCCCAAAAGCGGGATCAGTAGCGTTTCTTGAACAGGACCTAGATCAACAGATATTTTTGTCATTTCAATTACACTCCATCAAAAATTAGTAACAATCGGCAACAATATCGAGTTATCATCATCAATTGACAGCTTAGCTTATTGACAATTTTTCTTATTTAAGTCAAACTATGGGCATCTGCCAGGCATAGCATATAAAGCTAGGAGGCTTTTAGGATGAGCCGATGGATTAACTCGCTACATGTGATAGCCATCAGTCTTTTTCTTAGTATGATTTTGGGCATACTTCCCGCCCAGGCCACGTTGCTAGATGCAACATTGTGGAACAATTTGGGGCAACAGCTTTTCACTCAAAAGCATTATCCTGAAGCCCTATTAGCCTATAATCATGCGCTAATCATCCAACCAGAGTATTCCCTAGTGTTGGCTAATCGCTGTGGCGTACTCAGTCAATTAGGAGAATATTATCAAGCCCTAGAATCCTGCGATTTAGCGCTTGAGATTAATAACCAATGGGGGGCTCAAGGGTCGGCCTTGGGCTGGGATAATCGTGGTAATGCGCTGTTTAATTTAGACCGGTACCATGAGGCCCTACGCTCGTTTGAACAAGCGTTGCTGCTTAACCCCAACTATCAGAATGCCTTACGAAATCGGAAGGTTGTACTGTTTCAGCTAGAACAACTGCAAAAGCATTAGAGAGCAGTCACGATGTGGAATGTGCTGAATTTAATTGATCTAGATTTGTTATTAGTTCTATCACCCATTACAGCTGCTATTGCTTGGGGCTTACTCATCTCTGAAACGCTCCAGTGGTAGCGATATCGTCTTATAAGCTGATAACCAGTCTTCAATCTATGAAATTACTGCTATAGGGATTAGAAAATGAGCCAATCTATTGATGTAGCCTGCGCCTTTTTAGGAGGCACTATTATTTCTGTTGAAGGTGGATATCGCGTACTGCAGCACCCTAAAGCTGATCGAGTTTTTAATCGCCTGGCTGATGCTCGTTGGTTTCTTGCTGCTTACTGGTGCGACCAGTATCCTACTCCAGCCTGCATTCTTACCCACAATGGGCAAGTAACATTTCAAAATCATCCCTCTTTATCTATCGGAGAGACATTGTTTCTACCCTTACAATGCAGAAAATCAATTTTTAATGCCTGTCTCACCTTGCTCTACAGTTATAAAATATCTGAATGGTTTCTGGCTCATTGACAAATCGTCCAATCTCTTGGAACAGATGTTGAATAATTTCAACATGCTGAGAAAACCAGAGATTTATTCGTTGGTTGAATTTGTATCGGTACTCTCATCTTCTGCAATCGCAGCCTCTATCAACGCTAAATTATCCTGAGCCGCTTGAAAATTGGGATCAATCTCTAAGGCCCGATTATAAGCTGCGATCGCATCATCATACTGCTCTAAATCAGCAAACACTGCCCCAAGATTGTTATAGGCCTGAACATAGTCAGGATTCAGCTCAATCGCTTTTTGATAGGCTGCAACCGCCTGATCAGCAGGTAACAGATTACCCAAGTTAACATAGGCTTCTGGCAACTCTGGATTCAACTCAATCGCTTGACTATAAGCTGTAATCGCCTCATCATACTTTTCCTGCAATGCCAGGACAGTGCCCAGGTTATTGTAGGTATCTGCACTATTCCCATCAATGTCTAAGGCTTGTCGATAGGCATCTGCAGCGTCCTCTAGCTCACCCAGCTGATAGAGCGTTGCCCCTAAGTTGTTATAGGCATCCGTATTCTGCGGCTCAAGCTCAATCATTTGCTGCCAAGCCGTTACAGCGGCGTCATAGTCTCCGGAGCGATACGCCTCTAACCCCCGCTGCGCAATTTCCTCAATCAATTGGGCGATGACGGGCGATGCACTGAGTAATAAGGACAGGATAAGTATGGGAAAAGATCTATGCAAGCGCATGATTTTATACGTGGGTTACTACTGTGCTAAGCATAGCGACTATTGTTATCTATTCTCAAATTTAAATTAGCTAACTAGAGTACTTAGGTAAGGCATTAGGCAAGAAAACCTCTGGCTCCTGGGCTATTTTCTCTAATCCTTAACAGTTGATGATCAAAGGCGCAAACATCTAGACTAGCAATTAACTTTGGCCGGTGCTGACTCCTAGAAGGGGGTTGCCTCCAAAAGCCTGACGTACGACATCTTTAAAGGATCGGTACATCCTAAAAAATCAGCAGTGCTAACCTTTTATCTCAAAGCCATTTTAGAGTACCATAATCTTAATAAGAATAATTCCTATATAAATCACTATATCCGAGCTGTCATTATCGAGAGTTTTAGCGATGAGCGGTTTTCAAGTTGCTGGATTGACTGACCCAGCAGCACGGCCCCATGGCCACAAACCTTTGCATTGGCCTATGTTTTCTCCTGAGCATGGGGTGATATTGGTGTTAGCTGGTTCTCTTTTAACAGGGGCTTCTCTATCGCAAACATGGTCTTGGGAAACCTGGTTAGCCTGTCTTGTTGCATTTCTAGGCTTACAGGCAGAACACCCACTAGTTGTACAAATAAAACAGCGTCGCAGTTGGAAGCCTCGGTATCTGTTCTGGGCTGGCGTATATGGTGGCATTGCGATCTCAATTGCTAGCTATCTCACCTATCGCCATCCAGTCCTGTTGTGGCTCTGTGGCGGTACCGCCATCGCTATGGGGATCGATGTCATTGCTGTCCTGAGACGACGGCAAAAATCCATTGATACTGAGATTCTGATGTTCGCGGCTATCTGTATGGCCACCCTGTTTGTCTATGGAACAAATACTGGCACACTCACCTCTCAAGCAGTCGGGCTGTGGCTACTCAACAGTCTTTTTTTTGCCAGTGCCGTGTTTACCATCAAACTGCGTAAGGTCAAAACCAGTTCTCTAACCGGTAGTTTGGTATATCACTGTGTTGCGATCGCAGCCGCCGCAATACTCTATTGGTTAGGCTGGCTTTCCCTGGGCACAGCCCTCACCCTAGGCGTCGCTGTACTCAAGCTAGTCGTTGTTATTTTGTTCCGAGACTGGTATTGCAACTGTCGGTTTGAATATATTGCTCGCTTCGAAACCTACTTTGCCCTCACCTATACCGCCTTAGCCTGTCTGACAGTGTTGCCAGAATATATGCCTGCACCGGGATGAGGGCTAATGCAAGCGTTATTATTTATGATCCCAGTCAGGTTTGATAATTTTACGACTGTTGAGAAACCGATCGATGGACATGGCCGCCACACAACCATCGCCCGCAGCGACAACGGCTTGCTTAAAGGGAGTATTACGAATGTCCCCAATAGCCCAAACACCCTCTACAGACGTGTTCATCATCTCATCCACCCGTACACCTCCGTCTGTATTAAGAGTCACCTGACCATTAATAAAGTCTGTGATCGGTTTAGAACCACTTTGATAGATAAACACACCCTCTACAGGCAATTCCATCGGAGCTTTGTCCAGCGGCTTGAGTTTGATACCCGTGACACCTGAAGTGTCACCTTGAACATTAAGCAAACGAGCTCGGCTCCAAGGTTTAACATTGCCCATTTCCAACAGCTGCTGGCTGTGCATGTCATCAGATTTCGGAACTTTAGGCGTGATCCAATGCACTGTAGATGCAAACTTAGTCAGTACCTGCGCCTCTTCTAACGCTTCTAGATTAGAACCGACAACTGCTACTTCACGATCTCGATAAAAAGCTGCGTCGCAGGTTGCACAGTAGCTCACCCCACGGCCAAGAAACTCAGCCTCCCCCGGAAACGATGCCTTGCGCCCCATGGCACCTGTCGCTAAAACCAACGCTCGCCCAACAAAGATACCCTCAGGTGTGTAAGCCTTTTTAAGTGGGCCTTCTACATCAACATTAAAGACCTGAGAACGCTGGTAGACCGCGCCGTACTCCACAGCCTGATCACGCATCATATCCAGCAACGTACTACCGCTCATATCACCAGCTACACCAGGGTAGTTGGCTATTTTATGGGTAATCGCCAGAGCTCCCACAGCTGGATTTTTATCTAAAATAACCGTCTTTAAGTCAGCACGAGCTGTGTAAAGAGCACAGGCACACCCTGCTGGTCCACCACCGACAATAACAACATCGAACTCATGGGTTTCCACAACAAAATTAATCTCCTAGGACTAGTCAACACAATAGAGTTAAATGCATGAGCTAGCAATAGTCTATGCCGTCACACCATTGAATTTTGCAGTCGAGTTGGCATAAATAGCAGTTGAAGACGTTTTCGGAATGGAATTAAAAAAAGACTCAATTGTTTGCAGTGATGTTTGCCAGACAGCATCAGCTTTTAACTGGCAAGGAGCTGTGTCAATAAAAATGGCACAACAAAACCCACAGAGACCAATATCAGAAAACTGGGCCTCTTCAATCAACCAATCTAATTTTACGCGATGGTTAAACCCCTGGTTTCGCAAAAACTGATCAAAGTGAAAGAATAGGGAAAAATAGTGAACGGCATCCTGAACACAGGTAGTACAATTCCATGCAAATTCTATATAGCCTTGATGGCGCATACCCTGTAGGGTTTTGCGGATATCACTAAAGCAGCCAATACTAAAGAAGTTACTCTCTTGAGTATTTAAAGTTTTTACTAAAGACTTTAAGCCCTGATCGGTTGACAATTCTGGAATCTGATCAATCAGATCGGGGCTCTGCTTGAGATTTTTAAAGCCATAGTTGCCCTGGCCACTCCTAGGGTAAGGAATAGACTTGCCATAGGGGCTCATATGTAATGTGTTGGAATAGGGAAGAGACAGTGGCATAAAGGTAATGCATCCTTAATGATCAAGAGTTGGATTATGTTCTAAAATTCCTCCATCCCAATCAGTATTTATCGTACAGTCAGAGCGCGCATAGGAGTGACATAACAGCGCATATCCCTCAGCGATTTGAGTATCGTCTAAAAATGATTGTTCTGCTTGATCAAGGTCACCTATTACAAGTTTTCCAATACAGGCATCACAAGTACCGGTACGACAAGGGATAGGAAAGTTTAAACCGATCTCCTTTGCCGCATCTAAAATAGAATAGTCCTCTGATACTTCTATTGTCGTCGTTTGACCTAAACGATCATTTTGTAACGTTACTTGATACTTGTTGTACATGGGTCTAAAAGAATATCTAAAAAAACTCATCTCCACCAGGTAGAGATGAGTCGGCATGGATCTAGAGGAATCCATAGTTAAAAAACCGCTAGGTAAAGCTGTTAAGCCCAATGGAAAACGCTACGACAACAACAGTTGCAAAACCTGCCATCGCTGCCTCATAGTAAGATAAATCGCTGAGACGACCACTGTTTTTCTGTCCAAGTAAATTATGCCACACATGGCCGCCTAAAAAGACAACTCCTAACAAACTTTGAACAACAGCCATCTTCAATCGATTATCACCAAAGATTTCAACCGGATAAACTGTCTCGTTAAAGATAAAAAAGGTTGAGATCAGCGCCATCAAACCAACGCCAGCCAAGCTGTAGGATAAGATAATATGGCCGTCATAAATAAATCGTTGTTTGAACCAACCAAAGGGGGCTCGCACCGTGTGCCAAATGCCTCCTAAGATGCAAATGACGGATATCCAAAGATGTCCGCCAACAACATCCGGCAAGTTATCAACGGCGGCCATCCCCATAGCATCCCAACCGTGGCGCGTAAACCCAAAGAGATAGCCAAAGATAATGGCTGGGTTAGTGGTGACAGTGTCTATCAGATGAACAGTTCCCAAGGCGGAATCGTAAATGCCACCAAAGCGTGTTGCCTTTAGTACAAATAAGGAGGCAGCAAAGCCCAAGAAAATTAGATGCTGCCCCAAAATAAAGCCCAGGGTTGCTGGGTTGCTCCAGAGGCCTTCTTCTTTGGCCATGATTTTATCATTACCCACGGCGTAGTTGGTGGAGCGTTGAGTAAAAACGTGGAAGAAGCCACCTGCAGCGAGAACGGCTGATGAAACTAGGTGGAGAATTGCGATCGCAAACCAGGCATCTATCCCACCACTATTCCCCCAGCCTAAATTAGCCAGACGGGGCAATAACAATAGACCTTGGTCTGCCAGCGGCACATCTGGAACGTAGCGAGAAATTTCCAACAGCGTGAATGACCCAGCCCAAAACATAATTAAACCCGCATGGGCCAGGTGTGCCCCCAATAGCTGCTCAGTACGATTAATTAGACGGGCATTACCCTGTAGCCATGAAAAATCTCTGCCCCTAGACAAACTAATAACTGCATCTGTCTCGCTAGCAGCAGCTGAATCTACCATTGATTGAGATTGCATCATTTAGGCTCCTATTTCTATAAACCTACCTAACCCCAAAAGTCAGCGTTGCTAATCCTCGGAATAACGTTACCTGTAAGACACTGTCCTACAGCACCTCTAACCGAGCAGTTCATACCCAAATCAACAACGACAAAATCTGTACTAACAACGTCCCCGACCTATCGCTTCACTAACTCCTTAATGTGCTGATAGGACGGTGCTTTTTGAGAACACAAGCTGCCATATTCAGGGGAATTAGAAACATAATCACCACAATCGATGGCCTCTTCGGTTAGTGCAGATATTGGATTAACCGCACACTTTAGACGATAGTCACCTGTAAAGTAAGTGCAACGACTACAGGGAATTTGATGTAACCGTCTCACATAGCTAGTTCCCTGTTGAAGCGTGTAAAGTATTCGCCATACACAGAACAGTAAAACGGCACAAATTCCAACTGTCACTCCCACACTGCCTACTATACGTAGGGCCAGGGCAATAACATTCATAACAGTGAAAAGAGAAAGAACGCAAAGTCAAAGAGAGGGAGTTTAGTCAACAGTTCATCACCCTGCTACTACAGCGAATAAAGCCATTGACTAAACCCATTAGGAAAAGCTATCTAAAGAGAGGAGTAAAGAGATAGCTTAAAGCGACATTTCTTGCTTAATCTGAGCAGCCCAAGTCTTAATTCGGTCTTCAGTTTTTTCAGACTCGTTATCATCATCTAGTGCCAACCCACAAAACTTGTTACCATCACGGATAGCAAGAGAAGCTTCATGGTCATAGCCATCTGCAGACCAATAGCCGACGGTTTTACCACCAAGACTAGCAATCTTTTCTTCTAGCTGCCCCATGGCATCCATGAAGTTGTCAGCATAACCAATTTGGTCACCTGTCCCCATATAGGCAACAGTTTTACCACTAAAGTCCAAATCATCTAGATCGTCAAACACAGCAGCCCAATCATCCTGCAGTTCACCAATATTCCAGGTGGGACAGGCAACGATCAAACACTCATATTCAGCAAGAGCACTTGCATCTTCAATCTCAATTAGATCTACAACTGAATCTCCACCCAATGCTGCTTGCACTTGCTCAGCAGCATCAGCGGTTTTACCGGTAGTAGAACCATAAAACAAACCTACTTTGGCCATAACGACTCCCTTAACAACCTTGAAAGAAATTGGAGACTATGGACGCGACGGAGCCATAGCCTCCTGGCGAATTCCCGTCCAATTGATAATCAAAGTCAATTAGACTTGTCTCTAGATGAGTATACATGGAATTCACTTATTGAGAATTATTCTTTTTAAAAGAAGTTCGAAAGATTAGAAAACCGCCTGTTTAGCCCACAGCACTTTGGATATTCAGCAGCAGCTCGCTGTTGCTTACTAGCAAGTAGGCAAACAGCGCGCCCCCCGCACCACCGACAAAAAAGCTAGTTGCAAACTGACTCCAGCCTTCAGCAGACTTAAGATTTTCAGGCAGCTCTCCCGCCACAGGCTTATTGGGCACAAAGGCTGCTCGACCATAGAGTGAAAGCCCCAAGGTCAAAATCAGCACCAGACTACAGGCAGACAGCAGTCCAGCTAAGTCGGCTAAGTCCGTATTGCGCAGGGGACCCAATAGGGCAAAGGGGCCAAATAAGAAGTAGCCATGGGCCATACCCACTTCTAAACCACGGGAAAAGGGGGATAGCCCCGCACGGTAAATAGGCAGATTATTGATCCACAGCAGGCTCAAATCAGAGCTATTGAGGGGGGTGTTCATGTTGCCCACCTCAGGGTTGTAGCTGAGCACAAAGTCACCCCTACCAAAGTCATAGCCTTGTGCCTGGGCCCGTGCTCGCACCGCATGCCATAGATGCCCCGCTAGCAGCAGACCGCCGAAGGCAAAATGAAACGCGGCTAACCATGTACGTACGGGTACCACCTCACGATTGCCCAAAAAACCAAGCGGACCGTAAAACACCTCTGGGTAGGCCGTGTTATTCACCGTGACAAAGTAACCGGCAAAGATGCCCATGTAAGCCAAGGCACCGAGACTATAGGACAAGTAGGCTTCACCGTTGTAGACCAGCACCTGCTTGGCCCAGCCAAAGGGGCGGGTGGCAATATGCCAGATTCCCCCCAGCACACACATCAAACCAACCCAAATATGGCCACCAACAATGTCTTCTAGGTTATCCACTGCGGCCATACCTGCTTCGCCATGGGCACCGACCAGATAGCCAAAAATAGTGCCTGCCCCCAGGGTTGGATTATCTACAATGCGCATAGCATCGAGGTCAGGATCATACAATCCACCCCAGAACATAGCTTTGATCACAAGCAACCAAGCGCCCAACCCCAATAGCATCAGATGAATGCCAATGATGGTGGTCATCTTGCGATCGTCGCTCCAGTCATAGCCAAAAAAGCCAGCAAAGGAGCTGTCCTGCTTAAGCCGATCTGGCCCCAGAAAAGAATGATAGAGACCACCGGCTCCCAACACGGCTGAAGCCACCAGGTGGAACATACCAACGGCCAAAAATGGATAGGCATCAATAATCACACCGCCCTCACCAATACCCAAACCATAGGTAGCTAGATGAGGCAGTAAAATCAGCCCTTGATCGTACATGGGCAAATCTGGGCTATAACGCGATAATTCAAATAGAGTCATAGCTCCAGCCCAAAGGGTGATCAGCCCCGCATGGGCCACATGGGCTCCCAGAAGTTTGCCAGAAAAGTCAATAAATCGAGCGTTCCCAGCCCACCAGCCCACACGCTGGGAAACGGGTCGACTACTTAATGCAGTTGCAGTCATAAATTTGCTTTCTTTTAGTTTGCGTTTCGGAAAGATCTAAGCCTTGAGTTGACTAATGGCCACTTGCTCGGCGGGGTCGGCAACACGCCCACCAACGTTCTGGGTTACCTGACCTTGACCAAAGTCAAAACCGGCCGAGCGTAGCGCATGCCAGAGATGGCCTTGGAGGAAAAAGAACCCCAACCAGAAATGAGCATTGGCCAGCCATTCTCGCGATGAGTAACCGTCAACAGGGGACGTACTGACAAAGTAGGGCACTCGATCAAACTCGATGGTTAAGGTGGGGCCAAAAAACTCCGTGGGAAATACCAGAGAGTTAACAGACACAAATAGGGTGGCCACAAACGCCATCAGACTCAGAGCACCCAAGCTATAGGACAGATAGGCCTCACCTGAAAATATAAACAGCTGCTTTACCCAAGCCGTAGGCTGAGTAGAGATATGCCAGAGACCGCCTGCAATTAGTACAACGCCGATATACAGATGCCCACCCACCACATCTTCAAGGTTATCTACGCCGGCCAACCAAAATTTGCCTGCAAATAGGTAACCAAAAATCTCAGCTGGATTGGTATTGGGCAAAACAGTATGGACCGACTGAGTTAAAGGATCGTATAGTCCGCCAAGAAATACAGCCTTAGCCACAAGCAGCAACGCGCCCCCCCCCAGCAGCACCAAATGTGAACCCAGAATTTGGGTCATCTTATCGCCGTCACTCCAGTCATAGGCATAACTTCCCTCAAGGGTTTCAGGACCTTTCAGGGTATGAAAAATGCCACCAAAACCCAGAAAAGCTGAGCTAATCAGATGTACAGCTCCCACCACAAAGTAGGGATGACTATCTGCAATCAAGCCCCCATCCCCTAAGCCATAGCCCAAACGGGCCAGATTGGGTAGCAGAATAAAGCCTTGCTCATATAAAGGGCGAGCCACATCGAGACGACTGACCTCAAATAGGGTGATTAACCCAGCCCAAAGAACGATTAGCCCCGCGTGGGCAACATGGGCACCGAGCAGCCGCCCAGATAAGTCCACCAGTCGAGCATTCCCCGCCCACCAAGGCGGAGAGCCCGCTGCGCCAGTTGCAACAGACGTTGTCATAATTATGAGTCCTGTAGTCAAAAGCAAACCTTATTGACATTTAAAGTCAATAAGGTTCAAGTAAACTTTAGTGCATTCCTAGATTATTGAGAATGCTTCCTCTTTTAAATTTTGTATCGAAATAGCACCGTTACGGCGAAATAATTGGAGCAAATACAATGAGATACAACACTGAAAATGTGACCAAACTACCTGCCACATAGGCCAAAGGTGAGTTGGGCGCTTTTGGAAATTCCCACCAGTTAGGCACCATTGGCTTCATGCTGTACTGATGGCCCAGGGAAATTAACTGTTCGAGATGCGCTGGGCCATAGCGCGACATGCGGGCAAAGGGTAACTCTCCCACCTCTCGCTGAGGTAAAATTCGCCGCCGCTGGTAAGGTACCGTATCATCCCCAAAGGTTTCAAGGTATTCATTACTATTTAGAAGACCATCAACAAAGCCCGACAGGCCTTCAGTCGCTAATACGATTGACCAAGCCCGAGTTTCAGATAGATCATAGACATCTCGACCTAATATTCGTTGAACACAAAGCTGTACAAACCGATAGTTGCTATTACAGTCATATACCCAACGACGAAAGCTATCGGCAGTAACCAGACCACGAATAAAGTCCCGCACAGTAATTTGATTGCTTCTTAGCTGAGATTCTAAAAAGCGTTGACGATGATATTCAATCGTCTGTTGCTCATTAAATATTTGTCGGTAGGCTGCATAGATCAGGCTGTCTAGTTCTTGGGCCTGTAGTAAATTGCTGCGATCATAAATCTTAGGACTTTCTTCATTACCAACATCGAAGGCAGTAACTCTTGTATTTTGAGAAGCCGGGTTGTAAGCCAACAGAGGAATGGTCACTATTTAATCTCCCAAGTAAGGTGTTTCTACCACGATTATTTGATAGCTGTGGATAATTTTTTTTAGGGACTGCTGTCTCAGCAAAAAAATCTCACCAAGCCTTCTCGTAGCTAGTGTTAGAGCTATCTAGAAAAAGTTAAAAATGCAAGAAACAACCTGGAGATATCTCCAGGTTGCGGATGACCAGATATAAAAAGGCTACCTGATAAGCACTAAGCTAGTGCTATCACAAAGGTAAATCAACACGCTTTTAACAAACAACCAAAATTTTAATTTGCAGCATTAAGATTATCTTCTAACCTTTCTAGGCTGATGCATTTAGCTCTATGTAACATTTTTTGTTATGTTTCTCAAACACAACTCTTGGCGGCTTTGATTCTGGTCTCCCTTAGAATTGGGAAAAGGGGGGCTCAGGATCTGAAGCCTAATTTGAACAACATACGTTTAGTAGAGTTGTTGTCCAGACAAGCCAATACTGTAGAGGGTAAAACTGACACTGCTAATAAAAGTACTGATCAGAAAAAAACTTAAGCTCAGCAAGCCCTGAAAAACGTTAAAATGTGCGTAAGTTTGCCTGGTGAATCAACGCGGATGAGGCGGCGATTCACCAGGCAAAACCCAAGGCGGGACGTTTCATTTTGGCCACCAATGCCATCGAGCATATCACCTTAACCGACGAGATGATTCTCGCCGATTACAAAGGACAGTTCGTCTCTGAACAAAGCTTTGGTATTCTCAAGGACCCCTTATTTTTCACCTCCAGTGTCTTTCTTAAAACCCCTGAACGCATACGGCCTTAGCCATCATTATGGAATTGCCCCTGATGGTGTACACTCTCGCTCAACGGCAGGTGAGACAAGCTTTGGACCAAGCCAATGAAACACTCCTTGACCAACGGAAGCGACCGACACAAACACCCTACTTACGATGGATTTTTCAGAGGTTTCAGGCGGTTCATCTAGTCTGGCTCGATGACCAACTTCAGGTCTCGAACCTCTCTGAACGACTGACGATACTCAAGTTTCTGGGGGCTCCCTGCCAGACATATTATTTGATTTGCTGACTAACCTGCGGAATGTCCGACATAGATCAAGCCACATCCTTAAATGCTTAGTCAACAATATCGCGGGATGACTCACCGGATTGAATCTTCTTTCGCATTCGATAAGCGGTCACTCAGCTCAGTCGTTACAGATATCAGGCGATAGTAAAAGATCTGGCAAGCGATCGCAAAACTTGGGCTATTAAGGTTATGCTGCTGTATGAATAGCTCTCACAATTACAGGTTCGGCACATTCTGGGCTAAATTTGGTGGCAGCTAGGGCAGCTTTTTCTGCGATCGCAGCAGCACTCAGGTCTTGCTCGTAGAGAATTTCCAAGGCTCCTAAGGCAAAGCGATTGCCTGAGCCAATAGACCAGAATTTAGGAAACTCGGTCACTTCTCGGTACGCGGTGATCACAAAAATGCCGTGAGGGTTAACCATCAACGCATGGAGCCACTGGGACTCAGTGGGCTGTCGTTTATCATTACCGTTATCTGTTTTGACAAAGTAATCAGATTTAAGGGTGGCTTGATTGCTCAAGAGCCAGCGAAAAATCTCTCCTGAGGAGGTTAGCGATTGGGGTTCGCTACGTTCTAGTAAGTCTGTAAATATTTGTTTAACGGCCCAACTACCAGTAAAGCCTAGAATATTATCGCCGTAGGCAATAAGTTTGGAATAGTCAGACTGATGCTCTGCCAGGGTTTTAATATTACCGTTTCGAGTAACAAGGGTGTCACATGCGATCGCAATTTCATTATCTTTTTTGACAGCAGTAATAACAGTCATGGTTAGAATACCTTCCAAAATTGACCAGAGACGTCAATACAATCGGTCATAATCAGCTGATTGGCATTAGTATCATTGTTTAAGCACTTCTCAGTGCCCGTAAACTGTGTTTGTAAACGATAAAATTCTGGAGCCTGGGTGGGTTGCAAATGCCAAAATTGGCCAGAATGGTCACTACAGTCAGCCATAATTAGCTGATTGGAATTGGCAATGTCTAAACACCTATCGGTGCCTGTAAACTGTGTTTGAAAGCGGTAAAAGCCTGGTTTTTCAGTAGGTTGTAAACGCCAAAGCTGACCGGAATAATTGCCACAGTTGGCCATAGTCAACTGATCGTCATTAGTGTCATTGACAATGTCTAAACACTGACCGTTACTCGGAAAGTGAGTTTGTAATCGATAGACGTGGGGACTATTCTGAAATGAGGATGGCTGAGACGTTGCTAAGGAAAGTTTACTAACAAGCAGCCGATCAAAATAGGCAATCCGATTAGGAATTGTTTGCTGAATTCTTCTGACTATTACGGGGTCCAGTCTACTGGGTCGAGTCCGCATCGCCCAATAGGGCAAAAAACTCTCTGCTATATCTTCTCGCATAGGAAAATTACGGGCATAGTCAGAGATAAATGCATTATCATTCCTTTGGGCAACAAGCCAGTCTGGGGAATCTTCGTGGTCAGGATCAAGGGACGTATGAGCCGCCTCGTGAACAAGAGTTTCTTCCAAAATACCATCCGCCTCAAAACTTTCTGCCCGACCGGTATAAATCAAAAGATTGTTATTACCACCACCAAAGGCTTCATTGCCTTGATGAATCCAGACAGTTTGTACATTTGAGCGCAGAATAGTCGGCAAACGCCCAATAACAACAGCATATTTTTGAGCTTCAGCTAAAGCAACCAACGAACTACCAAATTCAGGATTTACTTGTATTTCTGTGGAGAGACCATCGTTAAAGCTAACTTGAAACAGATACGCGTTAACTACAATCCAGTCTTTTACTCGTCGGTCAAACATGGTCCGCATATCTTGCCCCATGTAGGTCAAATCGCGGAAAGCAGATGGATCGGAATCAGTAATAATATTAGGGCTGATAAAAATTGTGCCGGAAAAAGGGGGATCTGCCACCGGAGCAGGTTGAGCGTTTGTACTTTGTATAATCGTAACAAAGACTAATGTACTTGCACTGATAATTGCTAACAATCCACGATTGCCCCGTATCACAGCTGAACGCAAACACTTGACCATGGTACTCAGGGAAAAAAATTGTAGTGACTCCAAAAATTAGGACAGGTCTTAGTCGAAAGAGTCTAATCGTAGCGTTATTGCTGAAGTGGAACAGTCGATTGGACATATATTATGATCATGATTAGCGGAGCTTAACAGAGTGTTCAAACTAATCATAGGACCGTTGTAATATGACTGAAGTAAATCAATCAAAGCCAGGTCGCCCATTTAGAGGACTACGCCAACGGGAGCTATGCGAACACTTAGGTATGAACTATCGCCAGGTGGCTCAAGCTGCCCGAAAATTAGGACTTAGCACCCATGCTTACGTACAGCAACAAACACAATGGCAATTGCGAGATGAGCTTTATTACCCTCCTGAGGATAAATGTGGTGACCCAAACGATCTATAAAACATGGCAATAGTCAGCTGGAGCTTGCATACAAGCATAAATTTCAGTACGGATAACTAAGTCGAATTCGAGACTGTACAGAATTTTGTGTAAGCGATCTATCATCCATGTACATCAGGAGATCGCCCCATGGCCCGCAAGAAAAAAGAACCCAATCGTGTCGATGAGCTTCTAGACGAACTGCTAGCAGACTGTGCCACACCCGAGGACATATTGGGTGAGTCCGGTCTAGCAAAACGGATCAAAAAACGGTTAGTCGAACGTGCATTAGCCGGTGAACTCAACCACCATCTTCAATCAAGTCCAGACAACGATCACCCTAAAAATAGTCGCAACGGCA
>JBCAWO010000092.1:0-17158 GCA_038534515.1 Cyanobacteria bacterium J06554_1 | reverse complement strand
GAATTCGGCTGACCTTTGCATTGGGACTGCATTTACTGTTAAAACGTCCGCGTCATCTCTTCTGCGGTCATATTAATCTGGTGACTATGGTGCGGCAGCTGGCACGGTTAACTCGTGTCCCTTACACCGTACTCACCTATGGCAAAGAGGTTTGGTTTCCATTGAAATCCTCTGAAGCAGATGCGCTACGAGCTGCTGATGGCATTTGGACGATTAGTCGGTACAGTCGAACCCTGGCCTGTCAGGCAAATCAGCTAGAGGCCCAACGGGTAGAAATTTTACCCTGTACAGTAGATGGTCAAGGGTTTACACCTGCGATCGCAAGTCCTGAGCTACAACAGCGCTATGGCCTTGCAGAAAACCGAGTATTGATGACCGTAGCTCGTCTATGGCGGGGCGATCCGTACAAGGGCGTAGATGTCACGATTCGGGCATTACCTGCGATCGCAAAGACCTGCCCAAACGTAAAGTATCTTGTCATTGGCCGGGGGGACGATCAGCCCCGGTTGGCTCAGTTAGCCCAAGATTTAGGCGTAGCTGAGCGTGTAGTCTTTGCAGGCTTTGTACCCAACGAAGAACTAGTCGATCACTATCGCCTTGCCGATGTCTATGTCATGCCGTCTCAGGAAGGGTTTGGCATTGTCTACCTAGAGGCCATGGCCTGTGGTATCCCTGTAATTTCCGGTGATGACGATGGGTCGGCGGATCCCTTACAAGATGGCCGCTTAGGCTGGCGTGTTCCCCATCGAGATCCGGATGCTGTAGCCGCCGCCTGTATTGAGGCTTTACAGGGAGAAGATCGCCGCTGCGATGGCCCCTGGTTGCGAGAGCAAACCCTGGCAAAATTTAGCAAAGCAGCTTTGGCTCAACAGTTGAGGCACCTTTTAAACCAGGCTCCACCGCTAAAGTCCATCCGTAAATAAAGGTCTCAAATCACACTGGGGATCAGCAACGACTAAAATATAGATCCAGCGGCCATAGGAGGCGACAGCATGGCTCCCAACGGGTTTAGACAGTTACAGCTCAACTTTTCTGGCATGGGATGCTGGCTAACCCTGGCCATCGGGTTTGGTCTCGTGACCACCGTAGGCATTGGCTGGCTCTTAAAGTCCCTATTAGTCCTTGTTGTCCTTCTAGTTTCGGTGCCGATCGCATTGATCGTAGGCTCACAGTTTTGGCTCAGACGTAACCTGGTCGAAGGGGCCTGCCCAGCTTGTTCACAGCCGTTGACCGGGTTTAGACCTATCCCCATGTCCTGCCCTAACTGTGGTGTAGCGCTACAGGCAAAGGATGGCACCTTTGTCAGGGTGGCTCCCGAAGGCACCATTGATGTCAATGTCATCAATGTGGATGCTGTCCGTACCGATACCGGAGATACGGATGGGGTGACTGTTGTGGATGTGGACGTTCTGCCACCTGCCGACTCTTAAACTATTGCCTCGCCCCATGGTTTAAGCCAGACGCAAACGCTAAAAGTTTTAGATATAGCCAATGTCCCGATGCATTAGGACATTGGAGAGTCAGGTTAGCAGCGACAATATTAGGCGTTTAGAGATATCCCATTGCCTTAACTAACCTGACAGATGCAATAGCCTAGACAGGGCCTCAGTCACCTTTACTGCTGAACGGACAGCGTGAACGGGGCACCTGTACCATCTATGTCACCCACGTAGAGGCGATAGGTGCCTGCTTTGTATAATCCTCGAGATTGAATGGCCCCGCCATCAAAATCATGGGCTAGGATACATTCGCGTGAATTGTTATCGGGGCCAACCATAAGCAGCGTGTAATCATTGGAGCCAGCAACTTCAATCGAGACCGAAGTAGGTTGGGTAATGTTGAAAGAATGATGGGGCTGAGCAGGGATAAAACCGCATTCTGCGGATGCTTGGGAACCACCGCTTACACCGCTGATTTCCGTCGCTGACTGACCATAAACAGCAGCAGTGGGTGCAGCAACCACGGTGGCAGCAATTAGAAGAGAAGCGATGTTTTTGGGAGCAATGTTTTTCATCGATAGCACCTTGGCAACTTATAGGGTAGCCTTACGGGAAAACTGAACATTTATCTGAACAACATCCACCAGGAATGTATAACTCAATACTAATGGCAGCATACAGTGAACAGGTTCAGGGATGTGCCAGTTTGCCAAGAGTTAACAAAGTGGAGTTGTTGCATAGCCTGTATTATCTAGGCCGACGGATTTAAGTAATAGTGACAATCAACTAATTTGGCCCAACCGGACTAGGATAAATCTCTTGGAGTGATTGGAAACAGCAAGGTTGCTAAATGGCTCAGCAGATCATGAATGCTCAGAACTCAATGGTACCTGTCCTCAAAATACGCTCAGGCTGGCTGGGGTGTAGGCGTTTGGTGGCTTGGAGCCTAGAGCTCGGTCTGGTGGCTATGGGGGCAATCTTGCCATGGGGTGCGGGGCAATACGCCCTAGAAACGGCCTCTGTAGCATTGCCCCCCATAGTTGAAGAAACGGCCGAAGGTACTACGGCCCCCGATCGGCAAGGCGCAGCAGCCACTTTAGTTGCCCTCAATCCTCTCGTAGGTACGGCACAAAATATATGGGCTCGCGTTGCCCAGATACCGCCACATCAGCTGCATCGTACCGTGCCACACTCCACCAATATTCTCTGGACAGTTGCCCTGATTGCACCTGTGGTTGTCGCTGGCGGTCAGCTGTTTCAGATCAGCCGGACGGGCCAGACCTGGCCTAGGCAATGGTTGGGAATTCAGATAATTTCAACGGGCAGTGCACATCTTAAGGGGCGACAGGTCTTAACTCGAGAGATTGTACGCTGGGGGTTTCCCTTAATCTTGGTGGGGGGAATCACCCTGGTAACCGATTTTTCATTGGGGCTTCTCACGCCAGCCATGGTTGGTTTGCTAGCAATGGTTGAGGGGGCAACGGCCATCGCACCTGGTAAGCGAGCATGGCATGATCGCCTGGCTCAGACTCAGGTCGAGATAGCAACGGCGGGCTATCTGCCCATGGATAGCAGCAAGGTCAGTGAACCATCGCGGGGCCACCATTCGCCGGATCAAAGCGAGTCTTTGGTTTATTCTCCACCATGGACCAATGGGCTCTTATACCAAGGAAACGGGGCGGTTCAACTCTACGGTGAAACCGCCAATGACGATGACTGGTGGCTGACAGAAGCCGAGGGTAATCTGACGTCGATAGTTTTGGCTCCTCGTGCTTTGCCGACTAAGCAAAACGGCAGCAGCCTAGTACTGGTAGCTAAGCCATCTAAACCAGTGCGCCCATGGCTGGTGTTGACCTGTGGCATGGTAGCAGCCTGTGCAGCTGGGTTTGGCATTGGCCGGGTCACTCAATCACCCACCATCGATCGGGCTGAGGAGGATGTTTTTCTACAAACGGCCCAGGCTCTCTCTAGCAAAACTCAATCCGATGGGGACCCTAGTGCGGCTATCTTGATGCTGGCCCAGGTGGACGATCCTCGTACCGCCCATTATTTGACGGATCTCCTGAGCCAAACATCACAGACAGACACCTTAGCCACGATTCAACAGGCGCTGATCAGCCAGGGGTTAGATAGCCTATCGCCGTTATTGGCCTTGAGCCGCGCATTGGAAAACGATCTGCAGCAGCCATTAGATGCCAACACTCGCCATAGTCGATTGGAGCAACGCCATGTGGTGCAGGGTGCGATCGCAAAACTCCTAGCCATCCACAGCAGTGAACTGGCCGGGACCCAACTAGATCGCGTTAACCTGGGTCGCTACCATGACGCAGACCGAGCCTTTCGCCTGATTCAGCCGGGTTTATTGGCCGCAGGCACCAGCTGGCAAGGAGCCAACTTAAACCAGGCAAATCTAGCAGGGGCTAGCTTTTTTGATGTGGGTAAAGATGGCAAAGCTGATTCTTATGACGATCAAATCAGCAACCTCAGCGGCATCACCCTCGTCGCCGCAAGCCTTGAAAAGGCAAATTTACAAGGCGCACAGCTAATGAATGCAAACCTGAGACGCACTGACCTCAAGAATGCAAATTTGACCTATGGCAATCTTGAGCGGGCCCAGCTCACCAACGCCCAATTGATCAATGTCAACGCCCCCCAAAGTCATTGGCAAGGCAGCAACTTAGTGGGGGCAGATCTAACCCAGGCAGTTTTTGATGGGTCAGATTTTACCCAGGCCAGACTCAATCGCATTGAAGCCGCCCATAGCAGTTGGACCCAGGCAACGCTACCTCAGTCAGACTGGGTGGGGGCAAATTTAATTAGCTCAGATTTTAGTCAAGCCAATCTGAGCAACGCCAATTTTCAAGGGGCAAATTTAGACAGTGTGAATTTCAACCGGGCAGATTTGAGACAGGCAAATTTACGGGATACCGATCTTAGACAAGCTCAGCTAACTGGGGTAAATCTGACCGATGCCGACCTGGCTGGAGCAATTTTCTATGACGGCAGCACCATCAGTGACAGTTTTATTACACCCAATGCCCAGCTCAGCTCAGCTCGACATCTCCAGGGGGTAAATTTCAGCCAGGCGCGCAACTTGGATGGTCGCCAGTTAAACTACATTTGTGCCCAGGGGGGTATTCATCCCAGTTGCCAGGGTGGGTTGAATACCGATTAGAGAACCATGCAACGGACTCGTTTAAGCACATTAGTTGAGCAAGCAGGTCGCCGGTTTAGCCAGTGGGTTTTTAACCCTTGGCGACGTATTTCTTTGGCCGTCATCAGCCTGTTGTTTGGCAATTTCTTTGCCACGGCCATTTCCGCCACGGCGGGTCAAAAAGCCGAGGTTGACATTCTCGTAGCGGCCATTCTGGTGGCCATGGTTGAACTGATTAGCTGGGTACACCACCGAGCCCGCGTTAATGATCAGCTCACGATACTGCCTGAAATGCTTAACTCATTTAAGTTAGGCATGGTTTATGGTCTATTTGTTGAAGCTTTTAAACTCGGTAGTTAGGGTCATCGAATCAATCGAGGTGATTAGCTTGGCCGCTCGCTGCTCAATGGCTTGCCAGTCTTGATGACGCACACACCCATCTTCAAATAGACCGCTGGAAATACCCACGGCCGTTGCGCCAGCGGCTAACAAATCAGCTGCATTCTCAACGGTTACCCCCCCAGAAGGAATTAGGGGAATATGCCCCATGGGCCCTTGCAAACATTCCAGGTAGGTGGCTCCACCAAAGGCCTTAATGGGAAATACCTTTACACTTGTGGCACCTGCCTCCCAAGCAGTCAATATTTCTGTGGGGGTCATGGCCCCAGCCACGGTGGGAATGTGAACATTGCGTCCGTGGTCGAGTAACTGGAGGGAGGTGTGGGGACTAAAGCAGAACTGAGCACCGGTTGCGATCGCAACCCGCAGATTCTCTTCGGTTAAAATGGTCCCCACCCCCACCGTGCAATGGGGCAGGGCCTGCTGAATAGCCTGGAGCAGGGCAACCGGTTGATAGCTATTCCAGGTTATTTCTAGTAAATGAATTCCTCCTTCAGCGGCAGCCAGGGCCATATTTAACCCACTCTCAACCGTCTCAGCCCGAATCACGGCAATCACTCGATGACTACGTAGCGTCCGCAACCAACGCTGCTGATACTCAACGGGATGTCTTGAATGGGACTGATGGGGAATCGAATGTAGTGCTGTCATAACTAAAGTGGACATCTGAAGTGGATCTAGTGATATGCCCATTGTGGAGGTGCCCCTCATTTTTGAGCGCACCTCTTAGGCTTTTAGACCAATTTGCAATGCGGAAGTTGGTACTTGTTGATACTTATGTAAGCAGTGTTAACGATTCACCAATCCATGTAACGAAATATAATTTTGCCCTGTAGATTAGGGCAAGCGCCAGCGCCAGACACGCCAGCGTCCAAGTACGTTAGGACGCTGGCCACACAAAACAAAAGCCGCAGGAAACCTGCGGCTTTGAATGTCAAACTCTTTAGGAATAAGACTGGGAAACGCCTACCGAGCAAGCACTACCTAAGCAATGCTTGCCATGCTGACATTATTGTCAATCAACAGTCGCTGCAGCTCATCAGAATCAACCGTTTCCTTATCCACTAGCATATCCGCCAGCTGATCGAGGACGTTACGGTTTTCAACCAGAACCTGCTTGGCACGGCTGTAGGCAACATCTACCAGGTCACGAACTTCGGCATCAATTACAGCCGCCGTTTCCTCAGAGAAATCTCGCTCTGTGGCAATGTCACGACCTAGGAAGGGATTCCCCTGCTGGCGACCCAGGGCCACTGGGCCAAGCTTTTCGCTCATACCAAAACGAGTCACCATCTGACGGGCTACTCGAGCCACCTGCTGCAGGTCGTTAGAAGCACCTGTGGTGACCTCCTCATCGCCAAAGATAATTTCCTCAGCCAGACGACCACCCAGGGCTACGGCCATTTGGTTTTTCAGATAGGAGCGAGAGTATAGGCCAGATTCTAGACGCTCCTCACTGGGGGTAAACCAGGTGAGACCACCGGCTTGACCTCGGGGGATAATGCTGATTTTCTGCACAGGGTCATAGTCGGGCATCAGCGCGCCCACTAGGGCATGACCTGCTTCGTGGTAAGCCACCAGCGACTTACGCTTCTCGCTCATGACTCGATCCTTCTTCTCGGGACCAGCCAAGACACGATCGATCGCATCGTTAACCTCATCCATGGAGATTTCGGTTAAGTTGCGACGAGCCGCCAAAATAGCGGATTCATTGAGCAGGTTCGATAGGTCAGCACCGGTAAATCCAGGTGTGCGGCGAGCAATTTTTTCTAGATCGACATCTTTGCTAAATGTCTTGCCACGGGAGTGAACGCTCAAGATTTCTAGGCGACCGGAGTAGTCAGGGCGGTCAACCACCACCTGACGGTCAAAACGACCGGGACGCAGGAGAGCGGCATCTAGAACATCAGGACGGTTAGTCGCAGCAATGATGATGATACCGGTGTTGCCTTCAAAACCATCCATCTCAGTAAGAAGCTGGTTTAGGGTCTGCTCACGCTCATCGTTACCACCGCCAAGACCCGCACCTCGCTGACGGCCTACGGCGTCAATCTCGTCAATAAAGACGATACAGGGAGCGTTGCTCTTAGCCTGCTCAAACAAATCACGGACACGGGACGCACCCACACCCACAAACATTTCTACAAATTCAGAACCGGATATGGAGAAGAAAGGTACACCTGCTTCACCAGCAACGGCCTTAGCCAGGAGTGTTTTACCTGTACCTGGAGGGCCGACAAGTAGGACGCCCTTAGGAATCTTGGCACCGACGGCGGTAAAGCGGTCAGCGTTCTTCAAGAAATCCACCACCTCAGTCAGCTCCAGCTTGGCCTGATCAATACCGGCCACATCACCAAAGGTGACTTGGGTCTGAGGCTCCATCTGAACGCGGGCCTTCGACTTACCAAAGTTCATGGCCTGACTACCAGGGCCATTCTGGGCTCTGCGGAGGACAAAGAACAGAACAACCAGCAGCAGAATAGGAATCAACAGCGTGCTGAGCACCTGTAGCAAACGATTCTCTTCAGCCTGGCGCTGAACTTCGATATCCACAGAGTTGTCAGTGAGGATATCAACTAAGCCGGGGTCGCTGGGCAGGTTAACCACAATCCGACGCTCTTCACCGGTCGGATCAGGGAAACGTGCCTGACTACGGTCGGCACTGATGTAAACCTTCTCGATGGAGCCGTTTTCCACTTCATTAACGAAGCGGCTGTAGCGCCATGATTCGATTTCGATACGGGGTTGTTCAAAAAATGCGGTTGCCAATGCAATGACGACAACCACTAATAATACGTAGAGTCCAGCGTTTCTCCAGCGCTTATTCACAGGGAGTAAGCCTCCTAAAGTTTGTGATTTTCAGCAATTTGAGCGAGCTTGCCTTTGCTGATTCGAAAGTTGTTAACTTATGTTAACGCATTTCAGGATTCTGTACGGACAACTCCGTTTAGCAGCTGTGCTCGCAGATTGAAGGCAGTTAAAACATCTGCCTCAGGGCGTTTAGACCTTTGTGGGTAGAACTATAGTTTAGTTTAATATTCCCCAACAGAACTGTGTGGATTGGCATAGTGCCGACCACACAGTTGCTATAGGCCAAACATTCAAATTGCTCCACAATGTCGGATGTCCAAGGGGTATCAGTGACGACAGGGTTAGCCAAGCCCCTGATTAACCGGGCTCGGCTAATGCCTGGCAGCAGACCACTAGCTATGGGCGGTGTCCACCATTGTCCAGCGGCATAGCCCCAGAGATTGCCAGTGCTGGTTTCTAGCCATTCTCCAGAGGCAGATACTAGGATGGCGTCACGGGCTCCGTGGGTTTTGGCCGCCTGCATAGCTAGCCAACAGGGGAGATAGTTGCCGGTTTTGTGCGTGGGTAAACTGCGCTGATACTGGGATCCCTGGGCACCCCAGACCGTTACCCCGTCAGTTTGCTGCTGCGCCAGGTGGTGGGGCAGCGGGCGACCTGTAATCAGCTCATTACCATCAGCAAGAATGGCCAATCGCAAAACTGGGTAGTGGGTCAGCAATACCTGACAGCCCTCGGTCACACGTTGCCAGTTAGGTTGGGGCCAACCGAATATATGTAGAGATTGGGAGATGCGATCGCAATGCTCCCCCCACGCCGTCAACGGATGCTCCAGGCTATGCCCATACACCCGCATTGTCGTAAACACGCTGGCCCCATAGGTCAACGCAGGATTACTCGGCAAAATTGGCATGGGCCCATCTACAACTAGTCGGCCTGCAAACCAGTAAGTCATCTGCTGCTTGTTTGCGTATTTGTGGGAAACGTGGGTGCGACTTGGTTTTACCTTAGAAGATGAGAAACGTAATCGGCAGGGGCCAGCGGTGCAAAAATCAACGATTCAGCTAAGCCAGTATGAGGCAGCCTATTTAGACTTAGGAGCACCGAGTGAGTTGGCAGCCCAAGGCAGTCCTATCCTGCTATTTCTCCATGGATTTTTAGGGGAAAGCAGTCTGTGGCAAGCTCTAATGGAGCGTCTAACCAATCGCTATCGCTGTATTGCCTTAGATTTACTAGGATTCGGAGGCTCGTCCAAGCCCAAGCTAAAGTACACCATTTGGCATCAGACGGCTTTTTTAAGTGAATTTATCGATGCCCTACAGCTCCAAAATGTCATCCTAATTGGGCATTCCTATGGCGGTTGGACCAGCGCGGCCTTTGCCATCGAACAGGCCAACATGGCGTCATCGGTAATCAGGAACCTGGTCCTCATCGCACCAGCGGGAATTCGGGATGACAGCTTTGTAGGGCGCTACAACTACATGCGCCCGATTTTGTGGGAAACACCGGTTATAGATTGGGTGCTGAGCGGTCTAAAGCCCCTGGCTCAAGTGACAGGTCAGCAAAAAACCTATGAGCAGGTGGCCATGGCGCGACGGGAATTTGGCAAGCAACCGGTAGCCAAGTCTTTTATTGTTGATCGGCTACGTCCCGAGGATGCCATTGATACGGTTGAGAAAGACATTCACAAAATTTCGGTGCCCACCCTGGTCATTGCCGGTGCCCAGGATACAACTATTCCCCTCTGGCATTGTGAAACCTACGGCCAGGGCGTGCCGGGTGCGCGATTTGAGGTCTTGCCTGAGGCAGATCATGATTTGATTCGAACAGATTGCGAATCTATTGCGCGCCTAATCAACACCTTTATAGATACCCCCCGATAAATATCCCCCCGGTGTAGAGACGTTCCATGGAACGTCTCTACACCGGGGGGATTGACCATTAATCAACGTTTTAACCAATCCCCTCAATCATGGGATGGAAGAAAAAGGCCAAGCCAATAATGGTGTAAGTCGCTAGCAAAAGCGTCCCTTCTAGCCAGTTAGAACTCCCATCGCTGCTGATGGAGTTGGCAATCAAAATGGACACCGCTACGGCAATTAGCTGAAAATTGTTAAAGTCCAGATCCATCGGCTTACCCATCAGCCATCCGGCAATCACCAGCACCGGAGCTACAAACAGGGCAATCTGCATACTAGACCCCACCGCCACGGACAGAGACAGGTCCATCTTGTTTTTTAACGCAACGGTAACAGCCGTCGCATGTTCGGCCGCATTACCGATGATGGGCAGTAAGATGACGCCCGTAAATAGCTCAGACAGCCCCAGCTGCTCAGTGGCAACCTCCAGGGAACTAACCAGCCACTCCGACTCCACAGCCACCACCAGCGTGGCCGCTAACAGCACTCCAATCCACAGGGTCAGATTCGGCGCTTCGGCATTTTCAACTTCCATGCCTTCTTCCTCTGCTGTGCCCACATCGTACAGATAAGCGTGGGTTTTCATCGAAAACAGCAGGGTGAGACCGTAGACCAAAATCAGAACTATGGCCACGGCCACAGACAGACGCTGAAGCGTGGGCTCAGTGATGGATGGAGAGGTAAAATCCACCGCCGTGGGAATAAGAATCGAAATCACGGCCAGGTTCATCGAGGACGCATTCATGCGGGCGATAACCGGCTGAAAGGTTTGCTCCTTAAATTTGATGCCTCCTAGCAGCATAGACAGCCCCATCACCAGGAGTAAGTTGCCTATAATCGAGCCGGTAATACTGGACTTTACAACGTTGATTAGCCCAGCATTCAGCGCAATCAAAGCAATAATCAATTCTGTGGCATTACCAAAGGTGGCATTGAGCAAGCCGCCTAAGGAAGGACCTACAACTACTGCGATTTCTTCAGTGGCGTGCCCCATCCAGCCCGCTAGGGGAATAATGGCAATTGCTGCGGTGGCAAAAACGGCTAGTTCACCCCAGCCGAGGAAATGGGCTGCCGCAGAAATGGGCACAAACACCAGCAGACCAAAGAAAATTAGGTTTTTGACGGACATGAAGGCATCAAAGCATCGTTGAGCATCATCAGGTTACCCAAAGGAGGGACAGGTGCGGGAATAATTTCAACGATTCTTGGGATGAATTTTACAAGTTGTGCAGCTATCTAAAGACCGCCGTCGTTGGAGCCTTAGATTGATTACTGGGAATGATTACTGACTCGAGGACGGGTGGCATGATTTTGAAGTTAACTCTGGCAATTGTGGGCTCACTGGTGTTGGCCTTGGGGGTGTTTTACGCCTGGGCCACATCCGGTAGCTATCCTCGCGAAAACTATACAGATATCCTGACCTATGACGTTGATAGCTCTGAGGTTGATAGCTCTGACGCTACAGGAAAGCAGCTGTCCCTGGTGTCTTACAACATTGGCTATTTGTCGGGGCTAACAAATCTGGAGGCAGTGAAACGTCCTAGGACATTATTTGATGACAATTTGGCTAAGGTAATTGCCAACTTCCGTCCTATCAATGCCGATATCATCGCCTTTCAAGAAATTGATATCGACTCTAAACGTTCTTATAACGTCAATCAGCTAGAGGCCTTGGCCAATGGCCTGGACTTGGCTAAGGCTGGTTTAGCAATTAATTGGAACAAAAACTACGTTCCCTTTCCCTACTGGCCTATTTCAGCCCATTTTGGCAAAATCATTTCCGGCCAGGCTGTACTGAGTCGTTATCCGATTGCTGAAAATCAGCGCATTGTGTTGAACAAAGTCGCCAGTCGTCCGTTTTTCTACAATGCCGTTTATCTGGATCGTTTAGCCCAGGTGACTAAGGTCGATATCAAGGGTCAACCACTGATGGTCATTAATATCCACCTTGAAGCCTTTGATAATCCGACGCGATTTCAGCAAACCCGGGCTGTGCGAACAATGGCTGAAACCTATGCCAAGGACTATCCAGTGGTGCTAGTGGGTGATTTTAACAGCGCGGTCAATCGCCCTGAGGAAGGAGACCGGTCGATTGAAATCATGACTGAGTCTGAACTATTTGCATCAGCCCTAGCCAAAGACCAGTGGACTAGCCAGCCCACATTTCCATCTGAACCGCCCAAACATAAGCTCGATTATTTGTTTTACACACCAGCCACCATCGAACTCAGTGACACTCGGGTAGTGACGGAGGTTGGGACGGCGTCGGATCATCTGCCTCTAATGATGACCTTTACGTTGAAGTGAACTATCTATATCAGGAAGATGGCATTCTCTAATGAAGCCGTAACTGTCCAGACCTGCGTGACATCCTATGGAGCAGCTGAAGAATTCCCTGGGTCCCTACGAATTATTTGCCGCGATCATCGGCGGTTCACCATTCATTTTGGCGGGGATTTTGATTTATAACCCGGTGGCAAGTTTGGCGGAGCTAGTGCCAGTGATTCAGGGTAACGGGACGGTTGCGATCGCACTTTCCAGCCTGTTCCTGAGTTACATCATCGGCGGTACTCTCCAGGGCCTCACCTGGCGATACTTTCTCCTGTTATGCCGACTTTTTAACAAGGACTACCTCTACTTCGGCAATCAATTGGTCGAAAGAGATCGTGCCTTGACACAGCAACAGCCTCAAGACAAAAGCTGCTTAGAATTTGAAGATCGTTTAGTTCTGCAGTTACGCCAGAAAATTGGCATTCCGAAAAAATTAGATTGGATGAATAGTCGCTTGAGATCCTATCTACGTGAGCGCAATAGCCCTTCTGTGGCAGCATCAGATACACTAATTGCTTCCCATATTATGTATCGCAACCTATCCCTAGGTTGCTTGCTTCTATGCCTGGTGAGCTTTGTAAATGCCATCCGTTTGGGGGCGTTAGAACCCTTGATACTCATTCCAATCCTGGGCTATGGAGCCTATCTCATGTTTTGGCAGTCTGTGAGTTTCAAAAAGTGGCAAAATCGTGAACTAATCCTAGGATTTTACTTTGCGGCTACCAAAGAAACCGGTGACGAAGCCACCCATTAGAGTCTGGTAACGTCGAAGGCTTAATCACAACGTTTACGGCATTATTCAGATATATGCTTGGTTTAGCGCTCCACACCTCTACACCTGAGCTAGGTTTAGCTATTAGCGATTTTGATAGTCTCCAGCGTTATCAAACCTGGGATTTGGGCCGTGATTTATCCAGTCAGCTCCATGCATTACTCCAGGATTTCTTAGCCCCTCAAAACTGGCAAAACCTAGGATTTGTATCTGTCTGTATTGGTCCTGGCGGCTTTACAGGCACCCGCATTGGGGTAGCCACTGCCCGTACCCTGGCACAGCAGTTAGATATTCCCCTTTTTGGTATTTCTGCTTTGGCGGCTGTTGCCTACCACCAAATCACAGCTTCTACACAAAACTCTGAGCTAGAGCACTCTCCCCCATCAACCACAGATATTGCTGTCACTATGCCGGCCAAACGAGGAGCGGTCTATGGTGCCATTTATCGCTGGACCGAAGACACCCTGAGCACCCAAGTTCCAGACACCGTTTTACCGGCTGCAGACTGGGAACATCAACAGGCCAAATGGACTCAACCATTGACCCAGGTATGCCTGGAGTCAGGCATTGGACTGGCGGAAACTACCCTGTCGCTACTAGCACTCGGGTATAAGCAGTGGCAAATGGACAAACGTCCTAATTGGCGAGAGGTGACCCCATTTTATGGTCAACACCCCGTAACCACCTAAAGCTCAGTCCTGGTTGGCTTCACCGTCACGACGGCCCAGCTCATACACACCGCTACCCATGCAGGCAATAATGCCAAAGCTCAGGGTCCAGCTATGGCCTAAACCAATATCCAGCAGGTAGTTGCACAGCCCCCCAGCCAAAACAAACGGCACAATGCTGACAACTGAGGCATAGAGTTCTGCCGGTCCTGAGCTATCTGTCTGCCCAGAGGAGTCTAGCCAGCCTATGGCCTGTTGCTCTAGTGCACCTACCAATCGCAGTGCTAAGGGTGAAAACATTAGGTAGAGCGCTAGCGCCCAGAGAAATATTCCAGAAATCCAAGCTGGATCAAGAGTCATTAGATAGAAAGTTGCTAAACAGAGACGCGAAAGCCACCAAAACCTAAGAAATCAAATACAAACTTCGTCAGATTTCTTAAACTTTTTTCATGGTCTATAGATTAGGCTAAGCGATCTTATGTGTTCTGTCGCCCTAGATGCGTTCTTTTAGTCCTAATCAGCTTTTCGCCCATGGGCACGCGTGCCGTTCTCTAGCGCTTCACTACAACCGTAGTGCCTATTTCAACATAGGTATAAAGATCCTCGATATCTTCGTTAAGCATGCGCACACAGCCATGGGAAACGGCCTCACCAATCAGTCGTTCTTCATTGGTGCCGTGAAATCCAATTTCACCATCTTCACTGGACAAAAACCCAATCCAGCGTGACCCCAACGGATTATCTTTCCCAGCAGGGACTATCTCTCCAGTAATAGGGTGCTGCCACGTAGGATTTTTTTGAGTCTGGATGACCCTGAAGGTCCCCTCTGGTGTTTCCCACTCAGCCTGGCCAACGGCAACGAGATACTGCTTAATAACATCGCCTTTTCGATAAACATTTATCTTCCGGGCGCTTAGGTGGAGCACAATCTGTATGTCTGATTGGTTCATCAGACTACGGGCTAAAGGGGGGCGACGACCGCTGGTGATTGAGGTTTGGGTGCTTAGATTACTGGCCTCTTGGGTCGGCCGAGCATTGGCTACCTTCCAACCCAAGGGGTCATGCCACTCTAACAGAGCTAAGCCCAGGGCAGAGCTGACGCACAGCAGAGCAAAACTGTGAGCTAAGGGGTGAAGACCTTGCATTCCAGAAAGGGCTAGAAACGGTGTAAGAGCTAAGATTTTCTACTTACTGTTTAACATCTTACCCATATCAGCCATCGAGCTGGGGGCACTTTGCAGTTTCAAGCAGGTCCATGTCCTAGCCCTGAAATTGTTAGAATCATTACTGCTGTCAAATCGTCTGACATCGAAGCTCCGTTCGTAAAGGCAAAATAGTGTGACCGTTAAACCAGACTGGCTAAGAGTCAAAGCACCCCAGTGGGAAAGAGTTGGCAATGTCAAAGGCATTTTGCAAGACCTAGCCCTCAACACCGTGTGCGAAGAGGCCTCTTGCCCCAATATTGGTGAGTGTTTTAATGCTGGAACGGCCACATTTTTGATTATGGGACCCGCCTGCACCCGGGCCTGTCCCTACTGTGATATCGACTTTGAGAAAAAGCCCCAAGCCTTAGATCCAACCGAGCCGGTTCGCTTAGGGGAAGCCGTCCGGCGAATGAACCTAAACCATGTGGTGATTACATCGGTTAATCGCGACGATCTGCCCGATGGTGGCGCGAGTCAGTTTGTCCGTTGTATTGAAGAAACGCGAAAGCTTTCGCCTGATACCACCATTGAGGTGCTCATTCCTGACCTATGCGGCAACTGGGATGCCTTGAAAATCATCCTATCGGCAACCCCTGAAGTAATGAACCATAACACGGAGACCATTCCTCGGCTCTACCGTCGAGTGCGCCCCCAAGGCGACTACCAGCGTAGCCTTGAGCTATTGCGGCGCACCCGTGAATTGGCTCCATGGGCTTATACCAAATCGGGCATCATGGTGGGCTTGGGGGAAACCGACGAGGAAGTTCGTCAAACAATGGCTGATCTGCGGGCAGTGGATTGCGATATCCTCACCATTGGTCAGTACTTACAACCCACGCAAAAACACCTTGGGGTGCAAGACTTTGTCACTCCTGAGCAATTTGACCAGTGGCGACAGGCTGGAGAAGCCATGGGCTTTTTACAGGTCGTGTCGTCACCCTTAACCCGCAGCTCCTATCACGCAGAAGAGGTGAGACGGCTGATGGCTGAATACCCCCGCCCTCGGCCCAAACATGTTTAGAGCGAAAATAGCGATCGTGCCTTGTGCAACGTTTGTCTGACTGAGCGAGCGGATGTTTCCAGAGCAGTTTTTTCATCCTTAGTTAGGGAAAGCTCCACTACCGAGGCCACACCACTGCTATCAAGGTTACAGGGCACCCCCAGGTAAATATCTTCTAGACCATACTGGCCATCTAGATAGGCCGATACTGGCAGTATGGCTGATTGATCTTGGAGAATTGCAGCCACCATGGTAGCCGTAGCGGCCGCAGGTGCATAGAAAGCGCCTCCTGACTTGAGGTGATCGACAATTTCTGCGCCGCCTTTGCGAGTGCGCTCTACCAGCCGCCGGATTGTTGCGGTCGGTAGCAGCTCTGTTAGGGGAATGGTGCTAACGGTGGTGTGGCTGATGAGCGGCACCATCAAATCGCCATGTCCGCCAAGCACCATTGTGGAAACATCCTGGGGAGGGACCCTCAGGGTCTGGGCAATAAATGTACGAAAGCGCGCAGAATCTAGCACACCGGCTTGGCCAATAACTCTATTTGGGGGAAGACCGCTTGCCCGCCAAGCCACATAGGCCATTACATCTAACGGGTTGGTCACCAGAATAAAGTGGGCCTCCGGGGAGTGGGGTAAGGCCTTTGCCATCACCTCTAACATAATGTTGCCATTGACATTAAGCAGATCGTCCCTGGACATCCCTGGCTTACGGGGCAGGCCTGCCGTAATCACAATTACCTGGGAACCTGCGGTAGTCTGATAGTCGTTTGTACCGGTGATGTGATGGGTACAGCCTTGGAGAGGACAGGCTTCAGCCATATCCAGGGCTAGTCCCTGGGGACGACCTTCGACAATGTCCAACAGCACCACATCGGCTAGGTTTTGGGAAAGCAAGCTTTGGGCCAGGCTAGCTCCAACGTTCCCCGCCCCGATAACGGTGACTTTGGGGATAGTGATGCCAGCTGTATTAGCAGGTTGAAGCAATGAACTAGCGACTACCATAGGACTCCTGATCGCCTGAGGGCACTTTGGCCGATCAATCACCTAACTAAAGTCGCCCAGAGACGGTTCACTAAACGGGTTTATGTCTCTATTGTGTCGAAAGCTACTTAAAGTTGGAGAAACTCTAGCAGATTCTTAATGCGCGGCTAGTTAGCACCTATCAAGGCGTTGCTGGTCTCCGGGATGAAATCTATACGATGCAAGGACGTTCGCACGTCCTGATGAATTAGGACGTGCGAACGTCCCATTAGCGTTATTGCTTAACGCTTTCAGAGACTATAAATTGCCCTAACCAATGGGACCAACGCTACATATGAAACCTCTAACGGATTGGTACATTCCCCGTATCAGCAATGCTAAAAAGAACTTTGGCTTTATTTGAATTCTTCGAGTTGGGCGACTTGTAACCAAATATTGGGGGTGGGGACTCGGCCAAATTTTACGAGGGCATAGTCATCA
>JBCAWO010000091.1:0-17870 GCA_038534515.1 Cyanobacteria bacterium J06554_1 | reverse complement strand
CCGCCCGATCGGCCTTTACTCGCCCATCAAACGGAAACTTGATCCACTCTTCAAAGTAAAACTCTAGCTCCTGTTCCTGCTCAGCATCAAAGGGATCGCTAATAGTGATTTCGTACTGCGCCTGATTATTAATACTCAGGGTGGCATCAAACCCAGTAACCGTTTTTCCCCGTTCGCGAATGGTTAGCGTAGGCATAGGAGCAATTTTTGGTAGGACGAACCAGCAACTATTGATACAAGCCTATTCACCCAAACCACGGATAAATCCAGTAGTTTTTGGATTACTTTAAGGTGGGGATGGACACATTAAAAATTGGATGCCGTAGAGTCCTGTACTCAAGGTGAAATACCGCAGGGTCCAAGGCACAATCCCTACCAAATTTTGGCCATTTGCAAGATAAAAGCTGGCATTTCAGGGTCGCAGCTAACAGCGTCAGGATTATCTAAAGTCTCCAGTTCCTGGCTAGGGCGATAGCAGTAAACCCGACGGTTCTTTCGGTCGATCAGTACCCCTAGTCGCACTCCATTGGCAACATATTCCTCCATCTTCTCCTGGAGGCTTACCAACGTATCGCTACTGGAGCGCAGTTCCACAACAAAATCAGGGGCAATGGGGGCAAAGGACGCCTGCTGCTCAGGGGTTAACGCCTGCCATCGTTCAAACAAAATCCAGGCGGCATCGGGCGAGCGGGTGGCCCCATTGGGCAACGTAAACCCTGAACTCGAATCAAATGCCTCGCCCGTGCCATTGGTTTCAGACCACACGTAGAGCTGCCCAAAAATCCGACCGTTGCGATTGCCAGTATCCGAAAATGCGGGCGGCATAACAATAATCTCTCCGCTGGCATTGCGCTCAATGCGCAGGTCAGGGTTTGTGCGACAAAACTCATAAAACTGCTGATCGCTCATCGTCGCGGGGGTAGTGAGCGACGATAAATCAATCGGCAGTGCCCCCTCTATGGATTTGACCAACAGGTTAGTCATGGGCAACCTGGCTCCATCCAGGAAAGTCTAGCCCTGATTATAGCGAATAGGTCCCGAGCGCCGTCATCAAGCAATTCTTATGCATGCCTCATCTTCAGTGCTGTCTGCCATAGCTGTCTGCCATAATTTGGGTAGGCTGACTCGGAGGATCATTCAATGGACACGCCTTCCGATATGGGTAAAGTTCTAACCACGCTAACCGTCACGAACCGCATTGATGAAGCCAAGGCTAAACTCGGAATCCTGGGACACCTATCTAACAATTCTATAAACCCCAGTCACTTGCTTCGTACAATTGGTTAGCACAGTAGACGGGGGACTTAGCAACCATGTCGGCAAAACGCTATGCCATTATTGGCACAGGAGCCATTGGCGGTTTCTATGGAGCGCGACTACAGCAGAGCGGCTGTGATGTACATTTTCTGTTGCGTAGCGACTATGACCATGTAAAAGAGAAGGGGCTGGTGGTAGAGTCGATTGATGGTGATGTCTCGCTAACCCAGGTAAATGCTTATAACAATCCGGCGGACATGCCACCGATGGATGTTGTTGTTATCGCCTTAAAAACAACTCAAAATTATCGTTTAAAGCAGATGATGCCACCGTTAAATGATGGGGCAATCGTACTGACACTACAAAACGGTCTGGGCATTGAAGACGAGATTGCTCAGCTGGTGCCCTCGGCCCACGTCATGGGGGGTCTGTGTTTTATCTGCTCCAACAAAGTAGGACCTGGGCACATTCGCCATTTAGACTACGGCAAAATTCAGCTGGGGGCCTACAGTGCGACTAGTCAGCCACGGGAGCTAACAGCAGCCATGACGGAAATTGCCGATGACGTTCGTAGGGCCAATATTCCGATTAATGTCACCGATGATCTGTTTATGGCTCGCTGGCGCAAGCTGGTGTGGAATGTACCTTACAACGGACTGTCGGTGGTATTAAATGCAACCACTGAAGAGCTGATGGCGGATGCGGCAGTCCAGACAAAAATCCTGACCCTGATGACCGAAGTTATTACAGCTGCCAACACCTGGGCTGTTCACATTGGCCAAGCCCCTGCCGCCGATCGCCAAATCCCCATGACCTGGGCAACTGAAATGTTTGAGGCCACCACTCGCATGAAACCCTACCGCACCAGTATGAAAATTGACTTTGATCAGGGTCGGCCTTTGGAGGTGGAAGCAATTTTAGGCAATCCGGTCAGAGCGGCAGCTGAGGTGGGGGTGGCAGTGCCGGAAATGGAGAAGCTTTATGCACAGGTGAAAGCGCTTTAGAATTGAGCCCTGCTTTACATAGGTTTACACTAGTACTATTCCTGAAAGCCTGAGGCCACCTCAACGTCAATGCCTACCGTTATTAAGCGCGTATCCCAAGAGCTGTTTGACAGCGTTTCGCAGCAGGCAGCAGCCCTGCCCCGCCGGCGAAAAAATCATAATTTTCACCAGCTACCGGATACGGTACAGCGATTTCTGAATGTGCTGCAGCCGGGTACCTACGTGCGGCCCCATCGACATGTGCGGGCTGACAATAGCAATGGGTTTGAACTCTTCTTGGTGCTCCAGGGTGAAATTGGCTTTTTAGTCTTAGATGAGCAAGGTCAGGTGGTTCAGACTGAACGGCTGTGCGCCCAAGGGCCCACCTATGGGTTGGAACTAGAAGAAGGCCAATATCACACGCTGATTGCATTGGCTCCGGATACGGTGATGTTTGAGATTAAGGAAGGGCCCTATGTGCCGGCAGCGGATAAGGACTTTATGGAGCGCTTTCCGGCGGAGGGGACAGCTGAGGCCAAACGCCAGGTGCGGACATGGGTTGAGATGTTTTTTCGTTGATTCTTATGAATTGAACAGTGTGCTGGATTGAGCATGGCGGGCTGGGCCCATCCTCCGGAAATTATTTGTTTTTAATGGACTTGCAACCTTGAAGCATTTTTTGACCACCCTTGACCATGGCTTTGATATTGGGGTGACGCTGCTGGAGCGGACTCTGTTTTTTAAGCTGTGGGGCATGCCGCTGATTGTGCTGTGGCTAATGGCGGGGTCAGTGTATCTCACCCTGCGGATGGGGTTTATTAATGTGCGGGGGGTGGGCCATAGCCTGGCGGTGCTGCGGGGTGACTATGATGATCCGAGTGAGGTGGGTGAGGTTAGCTACTTTCAGGCGGTGGCGACGGCGATGTCGGCGACGGTGGGGTTGGGGAATATTGCCGGGGTTGCGATCGCACTCCAACTGGGCGGTCCGGGCGCAATCCTCTGGATGACCGTTGCCGGTCTATTGGGCATGACCACCAAATTTACCGAATGCACCCTGGCCCAGCAGTACCGTATCGTTAAAGATGACCAGGTACTGGGCGGCCCCATGTACTACCTGAGCCAGGGTCTATCGGAGCAGGGCCTTAGACCCATGGGGCAACTGCTGGCAGGCACCTTTGCCATTCTCTGTATGGTCGGGGCCCTCGGTGGCGGCAATATGTTTCAGGCCAACCAGTCAGGCATTGCCGTGGCATCGTTGGGTGCACAGCTGCACTGGACCTGGCTCAGCGACCCCCGAGTCTACGGCCTGTTCCTGGCCCTAGCGGTCGCGGCTGTGATCATCGGTGGCCTACAGCGCATTGCTCAGGTAGCCTCCACCATTGTGCCAACCATGGTGGGTCTGTATCTAACAGCAGCCCTGTGGATTATCTTTCACCACCTGGGGGATATCCCCGCTGCCATGGGGCAAATTTGGCACTCAGCCTGGCATCCAGTTGCCATTGAAGGCGGCATTGTTGGCGTCCTGGTACAGGGACTACAGCGGGGCGTCTTTTCCAATGGGGCAGGCACCGGAGCTGCCGCCATTGCCCACGCGGCCACCAAAAATCCTGAACCTGTTCGAGAAGGCATTGTCGCCCTGATCGAACCCCTGATCGACACCGTTATTATCTGCAACCTGACCGCCTTAGTCTGTCTGCTCACTGGTGTGTATCAACCTGGCAGCACGATCAGCGGCATTGAACTCACCACCACCGCCTTCGCAGCCGAAATCCCCATGATGACCTGGGGACTAGCCATTATTGTTTGTCTATTTAGCTTTTCGACCATTATTTCCTGTTTTTACTATGGCGAAGCCTGCTGGCGCTATTTGCTGGGTGAGCGCGGTCTAATGGCCTACAAACTGCTCTACATTGGGGGCTGTTTTAGTGGCACCATCATCAGCTTAGATACCGTCATTCGCTTTAGTGACATTATGGTCTTTGCCCTCGGCATTCCTAACATGTTGGGGCTGCTGCTGCTCTCTAATCAGGTGGCCCACAGTCTAGACAAATACTGGCAAACTAAACACACTCGCCCCTCCTCACTCACCATTCACGACCCATCACCTGCACCAAAATTCTGATTATCTGGCTCAAATCCAAAGCAACACTTTCTAAAAATCGGTGTAATCTATAGTCACCTTTTGGTCAGTAGTACATTTATCAGGCTGTGGGCAAGTAATGGGTAGCGATGTTCTAATTTTGACAATCTACTTTTTGGTAGTAATCTATGTGCTCTACCAAATGGCGCTATCCATCGAAAGCAACCTCGAAGATAAGGTAGAAATTGTACTTGACCAGGACAAGCTGGTTGAGCAAATCCATGGGCAGCTTAAGCAACAAGGCAAACCAAACTTTATTACGGCAACAGTAGCCGAGTTGGAATTGGCCGGGAAAAAGCTTCCCCCTCGCCTTAATCTTACATTTAGCGGTTCAGGAGAGAAGGTAACTATTGGTAAGGGTGACGATGCTCTGGAATATTTTCTAGAGGATACGGTCATGGTCAGTGTTCTTCCTATGGGAAAAATGACCCTGAATCGATCTTTAGGAAGTCTCAATATAAATATCAAAAATAGCACTAGCCATCGAATATACATCGATTGGGATAGAAGCTCTGTTACAACAGGGATGCCTCGATGGACACAGCGTGTGATTCGCTCCAACATTCCAATCGCGGGAACACTATCACAACCTCAAGTATTGAGTGTGATTTACCCAGATGGGACTTTTATCACACAGGTCACAGGAGAAACATGTATTGGTCACGATCCAGAAACTCAAAACTTAGTGCCGATAATGCCACTGGTTGAGATCTTGGAAATTGCTCAATTGCTCAAAAATCGCATAGAGGAATTTGGGGAGGACGCGTCTTTACCTCCGGTGATAGCCTACACATTAATCCTGATGATTGGGATCGAGCAGCCAAATCAAAAAACGATCTATTTAAAGCTACCTTTTGATTTTCAGGCTAAATTATTAGCTGAGACAATTGCTTTCCCACCATTACGCTGGCTACTTAGTGGCCCTCGGCCAGCCAACGCACGCGATGCCTTGAGCACATTACTACTAGGTCGACCAAAGTTATAGAAGCCAGGGTATAGATACATACGGAAATGTATATCACCGGGGTGAATCTGTAGTCAGTTTCCCCAGGAGTCCGGTTATCTATGGTTTTTCGTTACCTCAGTAAGGTTGCAACCCTGATACTGCCGCTGGTTGTTGCCTGTAGCCCAGCAGAGGCTGAGACACCTGGCCGCTCCTTCCCTATTGGTGAAACAATGCTGGCCCAGACAGCGCAGGTTCCTCCCAACGGGTTTGACAGTCTGGATGAGGCTGGTTTTAGATATTTTCAAACCATGGGACCGCTGGAGCATGCGGCGAGACTGGCGGGGACTCCAGACGTGTCCACATGGCGCGTACGATTACGTCTGGTTCCTGAGTGGCAGCACTCTAACTTGATTTACCAGGTCAGGGTGGATCATTACAACCTGTCGCCCTTACTTTATGGGTCATTGGTCGATAGCTATGGCGCAGACAATGTGGACCCCAGCCTAAATAACACAGCGGATCACCAACATCTTGAACTAGTGTTTTTGCCGGTGATGAATGTGGCGGCGGACTGGCTGTCGGAGGCTACCGTAGCCAACTGGTCTGGGGTGGACACCAATCCAATTTGTGGTTTGGGATTCGGATGTGCATCGCTGCAAGTGCCCAGCAACGAACGGGGTAGCGAAACAACTCTGCCCCTGGAAGCGGCCCCATGGGATAGGGCCAATGAGCCAATTTACATGATGGTGCGAGCCCTGGCACAGCAGGCTGGCTGGCGACAACAGGGCTGGACAATGCCCAACGAAATCCCTGAAGGGACCGGTAATGAACGCCCCTGGGTGGAGGTACTGATCACAAACTATCCGGGGAATGGCGGTGGCTACCTGGCCCAGTGGATTGAGCGGGGTGCTGATGACAGTATTCGCGCCACGGTACATCAAATTTACTATGACGATTGGATGGAGATGGAGGGTAGTGCCAGTACGGGCTATCTGTGCCACCGGGGCAGCAATACCCCTGAAATTAGAACACTTTGCCCGTAGTTATCATGTGGCTACACATAGCGACGAACATAAGCCAGCAGGGTCTTAAACCGAAACGGTTTAGAGATGTATTCATTGGCACCCAAACTGAGACTGTGATTGCGTTCTTCGACGCCGTCAAACGCTGTAACAACAATGACGGGAGTTTTAGGAGAATGGGAACGAAACTCTCTGAGCACAGACCAGCCATCGATTCCGGGAAGACTTATATCTAAAAGAATGAGATCAAAATGTACGGCCAGGGCCAGGGCCAGGGCCTGGTTACCATTGGTCGCAATATGTGTCAGATACCCGGCTTTTTGCAGGCCCTTTGACATAAATGCTGCAATCCGCGGTTCATCTTCAGCGATGAGAATTGTTGCCACAGGGCTATATCCTAGGTGAAACAGACAATCCCTTGGTGTTGGCAGTTATCACACGCTGTCGCAAAATAACAGTTTGTCTGCCTGTAGATCACCTGCTCAACAGACCTGAACCGTCACAACGATATTATTGCCAATTCTTAATAAGATAGCGATAAGGGAACTATGAGAGTTTTCTTATATTTTTTCTTATGGTTTAAACAGGCATCCGGTAGCCCATACCCCGTACGGTTTCGATTAGGCTGCTGCCTAATTTCTTCCGCAGATAGCCCACATAGACATCCACCACGTTAGACCCGGGAGCATAGTCATATCCCCATACGCGATCGAGCAGCTGTTCCCGGCTAAGTACCTGCCCCGGATGGTTCATAAAGGTCTCCGCCAGGGTAAATTCGCGGGCCGATAGTTCAATCACCTGATCATCTACCTGGACTATCCGGGTGCGTAAATTTAGGACGACGTTACGGTGGGTGATCACCCAGTCTTGTTCAGTGGTGGCAGGCGCGGTTGAGCGTAAACGGGCTCGAATCCGGGCTAGCAGCTCTTCAAATCGAAATGGCTTGGTGACATAGTCGTCGGCCCCTAGCTCAAACCCCGTGAGTTTATCGGTAATGTCGTCACGGGCGGTCAAAATCACAATGGGAATGTAACATCCTTGACCGCGTAGCTCCTCAAGAACGGATAAGCCGTCCTTACCGGGCAGCCCCAGGTCAAGCACAATCAGCTCATAGTCACCGTCAAGGGCATAGGCAATCGCATCGGGGCCGGTGGTTGCGATCGCAGTCTTAAATCCATTGGCCTGTAGCCCTTTATCCAAAAAGGCCGCCACCCGTGCTTCATCCTCAGCAATCAAAATCCGTCTCATCAACGACTCTCCCGACAGGTGGTTACCGCCAATGCCTGGTCCATCGGTAGCGTCAGGGTAAAGATAGACCCGAGGCCCAGCTGGCTAGATAGTCCAATTTTGCCGCCATGGGCCTCGGCAATCGCTCGCACAATCGCCAGCCCCAACCCCGAACCATCAGACCTACGCTGAGTGTGCTGCACCCGGGCAAACCGGTCAAATATGCGGACCTGTTCTGCAACGGGGATACCTTCTCCCGTATCTTTTACCCAAAACTCCACCTGGGCATTCCGATTACGACAGCCTAACTCAATGCAGTCGTTAACTTGAGTATGCTGGGCCGCATTGTGCAGTAAATTAAGCAGCGCCCCCGTCAGTCGCTGTGGATCGGCCACAATCTTGGCTCGAGTATCCACCTGTAGCTGCCAGTCGCGATCGGCCAAGGTTTGGGCCTTAGCAAACAAATCCACACAAAATTCAGGCACGTTCAAGGTTTCTAATTGTAAAAAATTAGGATGCTCAGACTTAACAATTAAAATCAGATCGTTGACCAAGCGCCCCATGCGATCTAGTTCATCTAACACCAAATCGACCGTTTCGGCCTGCTCAATGGGGTCATCTCCCATCAGCTCTAAATGGCCCTGCATAATGGTGATGGGGGTACGGAGCTCGTGGCCAGCATCGTTGATAAAGTTACGTTGGGTGGTAAAGGCTCCCTGTAGGCGATCCATCATGGCGTTAAATGTGGTGGTCAGATCCGCCAGCTCTCCTGTGCCAACAACCTCAATCCGACCATCTAGATCCGTCTCATTGATGGTGCGGACTGTTTTGGCCAGTTCTTTAACAGGCTGCAACAGTCGTCCGGTGGCAATCCAGGCCAAAGCAAACGCCACCAGCAACAGACCACCGACCACTTCAGCAAATACATAGATACCCACCAGGGCTTCATTTCGTTCTCCTGCTGAGAGATGGGCAATGACAAACTGCCCCCGGTTGACGTCATTCACCACCAGAGGAGTGACCATATAAAGAACTTCACCGGCGATCGGATCACCGGTCTTTTGACGTCCCTGCATGGGCTCATCCAGACCAGACCAGATTTCAATCAGGGTCGAGCCTGACTTAATGACCTCGGGTAAAACAAGAGGATTAGAGCGATAAACCTCACCATCTAGAAGAACAACTAGAAAGTTATCATCCTCTGGCAGCTCATTAAAGATAAAGTCATCGAGGGTACTGGATAGGGAGGCAAATGACGGCTCTCTAGACTGCGACCACTCGGCATAAACCTCCTCAAATTTTTCGACTTCCTCTAAAAAATCTTCATTGACACGCTCATCTACGGCAGCAAACAACAGGATGCGAAAAATAGGCACCGCTATGGCCACAGCCGCTAGCATCAGCACTACATAGAGAAGAAATATTTTTGTTCGTGCCTGCTTAAAAAAACCGAGTTGGTTAGAACGTTTCATCTGATAAATAGAGTCTTTGGCTCAAGCTATGGAAAATGTTTATAGCGGTCACGACTTTCTTTAATGACGTTATCCAGAACTTCCTAAAAATAAAAGTTTGCCCCTTACCCGACTCTATGCCATTGTGACATTTTAGGAACTGACTACTCCTTAAATGAATTCTCCTTGAAAAGTATAAGGTCACATGAAATTTCTCTCATATTGATGCGATAAATGCTAAATTAGCTAAAATTTTATAAGTCTATAAAATAGTTTTAGCCTGGGCTCAAATGCTGATATAGATAGAAATCTGGGTAAATCAGCCATTGTCTAATTAAGTCCTACTAAGCAATTTACTAATTTTTTCAAATATTAACTGAGCTCCTTTAATAGCGATTAAATCAGGCTTTTTTACGGTGCGATCGCAACTTTCTAAATTAGTTTTCATGAAATTGCTCTAACATACGCTTCATGCAGATTTTAGTAACCCTAACGATAGTAGTGTCATCAGCCAACTACCACTACTGGAGAGCAAAGCTATGCGTGTATCTGTTATGGGCACAGGCTATGTGGGGCTTGTTACGGGAGCCTGTTTGGCCCACATTGGTCACGATGTAGTGTGTGTCGATAGCCGCCCCTCTGCCCTTGTCGCCTAGGTGACGAAAATCCTCAGGAGACCCTGACATGAAACTAATGGTCTATTCCCACGATGCCTTTGGGTTGGGCAACATTCGCCGCATGCTAACCATCTGTGAGTATTTGCTGCGCACACTGCCCAGCATCTCCATCCTCGTGGTGTCAGGCTCACCCGCCCTGCACACCCTCAGACTGCCTGAGGGCCTTGATTATATCAAGCTGCCCTGTCTGGGGCGCGACACCTCGGGTCAGTTAGAAGCTAAATATCTCAAAAGCATGCCAGAGACTTTAGTACGGTTGCGATCGCACCTAATTCTCACCGCCGCTGCCCACTTTCAACCCGATGTCTTGCTCGTCGACAAAAAGCCCCAAGGTCTCCGAAACGAGCTCAAAGAAACCCTGGGCCATCTTAACCGCCACAGCCCAAAAACAAAGCGGGTGCTGCTGCTGCGGGATATTCTCGACACCCCAGCCGCCACTATTCAACAGTGGCAAACCAACAACTACTATCGCCTGACCCAGCGACACTACGACCAAATCTGGGTGGTGGGCACCCCCGAGATTTTCAACTTACCCCATGAGTATAATTTCCCACTGCCCCTGCGGCGCAAAGTCAGGTTCTGTGGCTACCTGAGCCGTGGCTGTGGCCGCACACCCAGGGCTCTACTCCGCCAGCAGTTAGGCGTGCATCCAGACGAACCGCTAGTGGTGGTCACCCCCGGCGGCGGTGGTGATGGACAACAGCTCATCCACACCTATTTAGAAAGCGTTAGTCAACAAACTCTCGCCGCCAAACCCATGCCAAAAACCGTGATTATTTCCGGTCCGGAGATGCCTGCTGACCAACACCATCAGTTCGAGGCCCAGGTAGCCCCCTACCCTAACGTTCGACTTCTAGAATTTAGCGACGATCTGATTAGCTACCTAAACGCCGCTGATGCGGTCGTGGCTATGGCCGGCTACAACACCACCTGTGAGATTCTCTCCCTACGTAAATCTGCCATTGTTGTTCCCCGCACCCGCCCCGTCCAAGAACAATGGATGCGGGCCAGGCGCTTTGCTGAAAGCGGTCTCCTCTACGCCATTCATCCTCAAAAGCTCACCTCCCAAACATTATCCCAAACGTTAGAGCAGGCGCTCACTGCCAAGCCTTACGCCATCAGCACGTTTCGCCTTGATGGCCTACCCCGCATTGCTCAACTAATGCAGGGTCTCATATCCAGTGTGTCCCGCACCTCCAGTCGTAATTTATCAGAACTATCATGCGTCCTCTAATCGGATTTTTGTTAAAAACCTATCCCAAACTATCAGAGACCTTTATTCTCAATGAAATTTTAGAGCTAGAACGGCAGGGACTCAATCTCCATATTTTCTCCCTCAGACGCCCACCAGCACAGCGCACCCATCCAGGTGTGTCCCAGGTTAACGCTCCGGTAACCTACCTGCCATCGCTCCTGCCTGAGCATGACTCAAGCCAAGAGAAAGAGCTGCTAGAGGCCCACGTTCGACTCTTCCAACAGAACAGTAACACCTACTTCAACACGCTCCAGTTCTACCTGGGTCGGCATGAAGACCGACGGTTGCACGAGTTTTTACAAGGGGGCTATCTGGCCTGGAAACTGCAGCAGCTGGGCATCACCCATATCCATGCCCACTTTGCCAATGTTCCCACCGCCACCGCAGAAATCGCCCAGGCATTCTCTGGCATCTCCTATAGCATTACAGCCCACGCTAAGGACATTTACCTGAATGACAAAACGGCCCTGGACCGCCGTATGGCCAAAGCAGAATTTGTGCTCACCTGCACCGACTATAACCGTCGTCACCTAGACCAGGTTTCCACATCTCGCACCCCCATTCACCTGGCTTACCACGGCTTAGATGTGGCTCGCTTTAGCCCAGCGCCTAAAGCCCAGAAAACGGAGGTACCGCTGCTCCTGAGCGTGGGTCGATTCTGTGAGAAAAAGGGATTTTTCTATTTGCTCAAAGCCTGTCATTTGGTCAAACAGGTGGGCATCCCGTTTCGCTGTGTCATCGTTGGTTATGGTCCGTTAGAAGACTCTATTCGACAACAAATTAACACGCTAGGCCTAACGGAACACATTACCCTGGTGGGCAAACTCACCCAGGACCAGCTGATTGACTATTACCGGCAGACCGATCTGTTTGTGTTGCCCTGTTTGGTCACCGATGACGGTGACCGCGACGGTATCCCCAATGTGTTGCTAGAGGCCATGTCCATGGAGATACCGGTCATATCGACCGACATCTCGGGCATTTCTGAGCTAGTGGAATCAAACTACAACGGAGTGCTGGTTCCTGAAAAAGATGAGCTGTCGTTAGCGCAAGCCCTGGAAGCACTGATTCGCCAACCTGAGCGGCGGGAAACCCTGGGTAAAGCAGGGCGACTCACGGTACTGGATAAGTTTGGTCTCACCCAAAATGTGGGGGCGGTAAAAGACTGGCTGCTACAGGCTGTAAAACAGCCCATGAGACCCCAAACCCAGGCAAGCGTGCTGGGGAATCTGCTAAAGATGACCGCAGCCCCAGCAACGGCACGCTCCCCCCTGGGAAAGGCTTGGGGTGAGGCCTCTAGAGAGAGTTTTAATTAAGCATCATCCGTCAAATTTTCTAAAACCAAACGCGATGAAAACCCTACTGTTTTACTGTCAACACATTCTGGGTATTGGTCACCTGATTCGTAGTATGGCCATTGCCAGCGGCCTCACCCAGGATTTCAAGGTCTACTTTGTCAATGGTGGCGAAGTGATTCAAGACTTTCCCATCCCCAAAGGGATTGACGTGATTAACTTGCCGGCCATTAAGACCGATCCAAACTTTCAGGAGCTACAGGTGCCTGACGACTTTGCAGATGTGGATGCGGCACTGGCATATCGACGGGAGCTGTTGCTGGAGGTTTGCGATCGCATCCGTCCCACCGCCGTCATGGTAGAGCTGTTTCCCTTTGGTCGTCGTCGTTTTTCCACCGAGTTAATCCCACTATTAGAGCGCGCTAAAGCTCACGGAGCCAAGACCATCTGCAGCCTGCGCGACATTGTTGTCACTAAGCAAGACCAGGCACGCCATGAAGCCAAGGTATGTAAGCTAATGAATCGCTATTTTGATCAGTTGCTGATCCACGGCGATCCTAGCTTTTTACCCTTAGAAAACAGCTTTTCCCGTGTGGGTGACCTCACCGGTGAAGTCCACTACACAGGCTATGTAGTCCCCGATGTAGATCGAGAATTTGCCCCCAGATCCAAGGCCGATCCACCCATGATCTTAGCCAGCGTTGGCGGTGGTCGCTTTGGCCATGAACTGCTGGACTGTGTGGCCCAAGCCAGTCAGTTCCTAGACGATAAGATCCCCCATCATATTCAAATGTTTACCGGGCCATTTGCACCGGAAGATATTTTTAACCGTCTACAGGCGATTGCCGCCCAGCGCTCAAATCTTACCGTGCAGCGCTATACCCCGGACTTGCTCAGCTACATGGCCAAGGCCGACTTATCCATTAGCATGGCAGGCTACAACACCACGCTCAACGTGTTGCAAACCGGAGTTCGGGCCATGCAGCTACCGTTTACCGGCAATGACGACCAAGAACAGCGGCTGCGCTCTACCCGCTTAGAACAACTTGGCCTTGTTAAGGTCATTGATTCAACCACCCTCGAGCCCATTCCCTTCTCCCGCGAGATTATCCGGGCCCTGGGCCATACCCGTAGCCAGCAGCACTTCTGTCTGCGGGGCGTAGAAATCACCGCCGCTCGAGTTAGGGCTCTAGTTGCAAAAGAAGTGTTTGTTTGACCTCTTTTGTCTGGCTTGTCCCTTGATTGCTGCAAGACATTTTGACCCACAGCGTAGCTCTATTTCAACAGTCCCCTCCAACATTATCAAATCCATGACCCAGTCTAAAGTTTGCATTACCACCCTTGAATTTCCACCCGATGTCGGTGGTGTGGGTGAGTCAGTTGCTCGCATCGCCAATCTACTCCAAACGGTTGGTTACGACGTGCACGTGGCCGTATTTCACTCCAAACAACGTAAAGCAGAGGGGTATTACCGATCGGACTGTAGCACCACCGAGCAAAATGGGATTCAGGTACACCGACTAACCCCCGCCAGCCGATCTAATGCGCCAATTCTGCAAGACTATCGCAGCGAGATTTATTTTCAGCTTAAGCAGCTGCACCAACAGCATCAGTTTGATCTATTCCATGCCTTTTTTATTAATGAAACCGGCTTTATCACCACATTACTCGCCAAGGAAGCCGGCATTCCTATCATCAACAGCGTGCGGGGTAGCGATCTGCACAAGCATGTATTTAGCCCCAAACAGCATGGCCAGGTAAGCTGGATTTTAGAAAGCTCGGACTGGGTAACCTTTGTCAGTCGAGACCTACAAAGACGAGGGCAGGTGCTCGTACCCGCCCTCAAAAACAAGTCCAGCGCTTTCTGGAACTCAATTCAGCCGGTGGAATTTGCTAGATTACCAAACCCGCCCCTCGCCGACCGGCTCGACGGGGTCGTGATTGGCTCAGTAGGCCGATTCCGCGACAAAAAAGGATTGGAATATCTGTTAGATGCCTGTGCCGAAATCAAACAAACTATCCCCCTGACCCTGCTACTGGTAGGCGACTTCGCCGAGCGAGAACGGCCCTACTGGGAAGCCGCTATTCGCGATAGCGGCATGGCTAATAACACCATCGTCACAGGCATGATTCCCCGCGCCGAGGGCATGGCCTATCTGCCCTATATGGACATCTATGCCATCCCTTCTCTCCACGACGGCTGCCCCAACGCACTCCTAGAAGCAATGTTGGCAAGCCGCGCGATTGTGGGGACAAACGTTGACGCCATTGGTGAGATTTTAGACCACAACTACAACGGTCTGGTAGTGCCGCCAGGGTCTAGTACTGAGCTCAAGGTGGCTATTCTCACCTTAGCTAAGTCTCCAGAACTGCGTCACTGGTTGGGGCAGACGGCCAGAGCCACCGTCCATCAGAAGCTTGCCCCTGCCATTGAACAACAAAACTGGGCCAAGGTTTATCAACAGGTTTTACCCCAACCCGTCACCGTTCTTGCATCTTAAGTTTTAGGAGCTTTGTTATGACGTCTACCAGTACCAACGCCGCCTTAGTCTCCACAGTCCCACCAGCTATTACCGTTGTGGTAGTACCACGGGAGCGATTTAGCTACACTCAACAGTCTTTAGAGAGCATTTATCAATACACAAATCTGCCATTTGAGCTGGTGTATGTGGATGGTGGCTCTCCTAAATCAGTGCAGCGCTATTTGAGCAAAGCGGCAGCAGAACGAGGATTTACACTGCTGCGCACCGAGCACTTTCTGGCTCCCAACCAGGCCCGTAACCTCGGCTTAAGCCAGGTAAAAACGGACTATGTGCTATTCATTGACAATGATGTCCATGTCTCCTATGGATGGTTAGAACGACTTTGGCAGTGCGCCCAAGAAACCGACGCCACGGTGGTCTGTCCCCTCACCTGCATCGGTCAACCACTCCACCAAAAAGTCCACCTGGCTGGGGGAGAAGCGAGAATTTTTACAGAGCTAGATAGAGATCAGACCCAACGTCGTGTCCATGAGAAACACTATTTTGTAAATCGGTCTGTGGCCGACGTTCAAGATCAGCTACATCGACGGGTTTGTGAGTTTGCTGAGTTTCACTGCATGCTGGTTAAGCGGTCTATTTTTACTCAGATTGGCCTGTTAGATGAAAAGCTGCTCAGCACTCGAGAGCATATTGATTTTTGTCTAAATGTGAGTCAAACAGGCGGCAAAATTTACTGTGAGCCTGATTCGGTGGTTACCTATGTGCCAGATATTCTATATCGTTGGTCAGATTTAGCGTTCTTTATGCTGCGCTGGAGTGATGAGTGGGAGATCAAAAGTCTAAAGCGGTTTCGAAAGAAGTGGAATTTGGATAAGGATAAGTACTTTAAAAAACGATATAAGCGTTTGGGGCACCGTCGTCATTATGCGTTTCTGCGTCCTTTGATTCGGAAGATAACGTTTGGTCAGACAATTCCTTGGTTGGAAAAGGTTGTTATCAGGTTGGAGCGGCAGTTGAATCGGTTGATTACTGGGCGGTATAAGCGGTTGTATGGGAATGGGGGTGAGGGTAAGGGGAAACAGAGGATGGGTAAGGTGGCGGGATCGATGTAAAGGGAGGGTTGTTTGCTTGAGGGGTTGATGGGGAAGCGTGGGGAACTCGGAGGGACCCCAAGCAGCACCGTTCACACTCAACCAACCAACAAAGCTATTCTCCCAGCTAAAACCATCGCATCCATAGAAGAACTTCAACAAAAGCGAGGAATCACCCCAAAATCTCACCATGGCTAAACGAAAATCTTTTAGGTCCTCCCTGCCTGGCTTACAAAAAATAGCCCAACGCTTTTGGCCCCATATTCGCAAACAATCACACCTACTTACAGGCGCATTCTTTGCCCTCCTAGCGGAAACGGCCCTGCGCCTGCTAGAACCCTGGCCCCTTAAACTCATGTTTGACCGGGTAATTCTACCCGCCGGGTTTAATGTCCACGGTCACAACATCGAAGCGTTGGCAAATCTCTCGCCATTGTTAGTCCTGACCATTCTATCAGCGGCCCTCGTGGCAATTTCAGCGGCGCGGGGGGCCGCAGCCTACTTTAGTACCGTGGGTATGGCCGTAGCCGCCACCCATGTGATGACGGATATTCGTGGTCAGCTCTATAGCCACATTCAGGCCCTGTCGCTATCGTTCCACAGTCGGGCAAAAAGCGGCGACCTGATTACCCGCGTCACCTACGATATCGAACGGCTGCGGGAGGTAACTGTGGTAGCAGCGCTGCCGTTGGTGACCCATTTTCTGACGCTGGTTGGCATGGTGGGGGTAATGGTTTGGATTAATTGGGAGCTGGCATTGATTGCGATCGCAATCCTTCCCCTCTTTGTCTTCACCACCACCACCATGTCCAAAAAAATTCACAAGGTGGCCCGTACCCAGCGTAAGCGAGAGGGGGCCATGGCAGCTTCAGCGGCAGAGGCCATCGGTGCAATCAAAGTGGTGCAGGCCCTATCGCTACAAGATTTTTTGGGTAAGGCCTTTGCTAAAAACAATCGCAAAAGTCTGAAGGAGAGTGCCGAAACCCAGCGTTTGCGTGCTGGCCAGGAACGTCTTGTGGAGAGCCTTGTGGCCATTGTCCAGGCCCTCGTTCTGTGGCGCGGGGTACAGCTAGTGCTGACCGGGAACGCGACTCCAGGTGACCTACTGGTCTTCCTCACCTACCTCAAAGTGGCCTTTAAACCCATGCGGCAGCTGGCCAAATACACGGGACAAATTGCTAAGGCCGTCGCTTCTGGCGAACGGGTGATCGCTCTATTGGAGACAGTGCCTGAGGTCCAGGACATGAAGGGAGCTATCTCAGCTCCTGCTTTTCGAGGGGAAATCCGATGCAACAATGTTACCTTTGCCTACAACCCAGAACAGGGGATTCTTCGCCACCTCACCTTTGTCGCCCAGCCGGGGGAACAGGTGGCCATTGTCGGTCCGTCCGGCGGTGGTAAGTCTACCCTAATTAGTTTGTTATTACGGTTTTATGACCCCATCGAAGGGGGCGTACAAATCGATGGTCACGACCTGAGGGAATATACCCTAACGTCTTTGCGACAGCAGATTAGCATTGTGCTACAAGATAGTGTTTTATTTGCCACCAGCGTTCGCGACAACATTGCCTATGGTGCCCTCGGGGCCAAGGATGCGGATATCAAAGCCGCAGCCCGTTTAGCCAATGCCCACGACTTTATTATGGACCTGCCCCAGGGCTACGACACTATCTTGGGGGAACGGGGAGCCACCCTCTCGGGCGGACAACGTCAGCGCATTGCCATTGCCCGAGCCGCCATTCGTCAGGCCCCCATTGTCATTCTCGATGAACCCACCAGCGGTCTTGACAGCGCCAGTGAAGCCCTGGTTAGCGACGCCCTCCATCGGCTCACCCAGGGTAAAACCAGCTTCTGGATCTCCCACAATCTGAGTACGGTACAACATGCCGATCAGATTCTCTATGTCGAACAGGGGTGCATTTTAGAACGGGGAACTCACGGTCAGCTGATGACCCAGGCTGGCCGCTATGCCCACATGTATAAATTGCAATCCGGTAGTTATTTGTCGAGCTATGCGAACTGACACCAGCCGCATTATTTTGG
>JBCAWO010000090.1:0-17975 GCA_038534515.1 Cyanobacteria bacterium J06554_1 | reverse complement strand
CCGAGGCAGTACGCAGGGGTCATGGCGACCGCGACCAGAAAGGGTGGTTTCATTGCCCTGCTGGTCTACGGTTTTTTGCTCTTTGAGAATGGTGGCTGTGGGTTTAAAGGCAACGCGGATGATGATGTTTTCGCCGTTGGAAATACCCCCCTGGGTTCCGCCAGAGCGATTGGTACGGGTGCGAATGGTGCCATCGGCGTCAGTGTAGAACTCGTCATTGTGCTGGCTGCCGGTGAGCAAGGTACCGGCAAACCCGGAGCCCAGCTCAAACCCTTTACTGGCGGGCAAGGACATCATGCCCTTAGCGATGTCGGCTTCAAGTTTGTCAAAAACGGGGGACCCCAGACCCTTGGGTACTTTGCGGGCCACACATTCCACCACACCGCCGATGGAATCGCCATCTTTGCGCACCTGATCAATGCGGGCAATCATTTCGTTGGCAAAGTCTGGGTTAGGGCAGCGGACGATGTTGCTTTCTACCTGCTCTAGGGTGACCTCATTGGGGTCGATGGGGGCTTCCATGTCGTGGATGCGTTTGACGTAGGCAACGATGTCGACGCCGGCCACCTGGTGGAGAATTTTTTTTGCGATCGCACCCGCCGCCACCCGACCAATGGTTTCCCGAGCTGAGGAGCGCCCACCCCCCTGATAGTTACGAATACCGTACTTAGCATCGTAGGTAGCATCCGCATGGGAAGGCCGATACTTGGTCGCCATCTCGCCGTAGTCTTGGGGACGCTGGTCCTTGTTACGCACCAAAATCGTAATCGGTGTGCCCAGGGTTTTCCCCTGAAATACACCAGACACAATCTCGCAGGTATCGGTTTCTTTACGCGGCGTTGTAATCTTGCTTTGCCCGGGTCGCCGTCGGTCCAGATCCACCTGGATCTCCTCAGCAGAAATCTCTAGCTGTGGCGGACAACCATCAATAACAACACCGACACCACCACCGTGGGATTCGCCAAATGTAGTGATCCGGAACAAGTGACCGAAAGTATTGCCCATTAGCTTTTGGTAGAGGTTGCGAAAAGCCTTTCAATCCTACCGTAACGTGGGCCCAAAGAAGGCTAACGTAACCGCCAGTAGTCAGCAATGGTAGTACCAGCGTCCATTTTCATTACGTTACGGGGGTTAATCGATTGCCCTTTGTAGTAAACACCATAGTGCAAGTGAGGTCCGGTAGAACGACCGCTATTGCCCAGGTAGCCAACTACATCCCCACGCTTAACCCTGTCTCCCACCTCCACAGCCCGCTTGGACAGATGGGCATAGAGCGTTTCATAACCGTAACCATGGTCAACGGTCACCATGTCACCATAGCCACCATAGTACTCAGACTTTTCCACAATACCGTCTGCAGTTGCAAAAATATCCATTCCATAAGGTCCGACAAAGTCGGTACCCTCATGGTTTTCGTAGCCATAACCACCAAAGGGATTACGGCGCAAACCATACTCCGATGAAATATCGATGGGACCAGACACCGGCAACCCATCGGGATAGGCAGCAACCTTGGCTTCTTCAGCCGCCAGCGTCTCCTCTAGGGCGGGCTTGATGCTGACGTCTACAAGTTCACTCAGTTTGGGCAGCTCGTTCTTTGCCTTTTCATACAGTTCCAGACCGGTGGCCACAACGGCCACACCACCGCGGGGAACATTGTCATCTGGGGCAACATTCTGCTCACCCAGCTCGTCGGGTAAACCAGCTCGCTCTTTAAGGTTTTCGATTTCAGAATCGAGGGTATCGAGTTCGGTGAGGACCTGATGGGCCTGGTCCGTTAGCTGACGATTTTCATCAGCCAACTGTACGTTACTCTGAAATAATGAAAAAATAACGGCCCCTAGCCAACCCAGTGGCACACCGAGGAGAACAACCCCAGCAATTACTCCAGCTAAGGGAGTAAAGGTGATGGTGACCGGGGTTTGACCAGAACGGGTCACTAGAACCGTGTAACTTTTCAGCAATTGCCGACGCATAGGCACTGAATTTAAGCGTTTGCCCTAAAGAGCGTTGGCTATTGAGCCAATGCTCCGGGACGCTATACCAATCTGTACATTAAACCAGCCTGATTATACGGGGATCACATCGATAAAGTGAAAAGTAATTTGAAGAATCGTATGAAGCACTTCAAGATCATAAGTAAAACTTAATGATCACCTATACGAAAATAACTTTATTTGTCCGGACTAACGTTCATTTTAGTGGGGGTTACGGGCACAATAATGGGCTTTGTATTACCTTTATTAATTCAGTACACCCTTAGGGGTCACCAGTATTTTACGGGGATAGATGTCAGATACTATTACTTGGTTAGACGTAAATAGTTGGCAATTTAGCCTGGCAGGACGCAGCATTTTGGTGGATCCATGGTTGGTGGGTGACCTGGTGTTTGGCAATGCCAGCTGGCTCATTCGCGGTGTGAGACCCCAGCCCGTAGCTATTCCTCAGCAAATAGATCTGCTACTGCTGTCCCAGGGTCTAGCGGACCATGCCCACCCAGAAACACTGGCCGTTTTAGATAAATCAATCCCTGTAGTGGCTTCGGCGGATGGAGCCAAGGTGGCCAAGGCCAAGGGCTTTACCAATGTCATCCACCTAGCGCCAGGTCAAAGCCATCGCCTGGGTGACGACCTGCTTATCGAAGCCCTGCCTGGGGCTCCCGTTGGCCCCCTGGCCAAGGAGAATGCCTACATTGTGACAGTGCTCACTACGGGGTTACGCATCTACTACGAACCCCATGGCTATCCTGACGCTGAGTTAGAGAGTCGACCTCCCGTAGATGTGGCGATTACGCCCCTGGTCAGTCTGACATTGCCGCTACTTGGTCCAGTTATTCGTGGCGGTGAAGGGGCCTTAGAACTGGCGCAAAAATCAACGCCCCAGTGGCTACTGCCCACCGCAGAGGGTGGCGATGTCACCTATGACGGTCTGATTGCAAAATTCTTGAGCGCCACTGGGGGAGCGGATGTGGTGCGATCGCAACTTGCCCAGGCCAACCTCACCACCGAAGTCAAGTCCCTCCGCCCCATGGAAACCCTAACCCTGGATCTGACACCTCAGGCCGTGGCGGTTTAAAGTGTCACCAGATTAAATTATCGCCAGAATTACGGCTGATAGTATGCTCCTTTAGCCGCGAGTTCTATGGCCGTCCCCGTGATCAAATTTAAGCCGTTATCCCCTGCCGCCATCATCCCCGCCTATGCCCACCCTGGTGATGCCGGGGCTGATTTGACCGCCATTGACCACCACACCCTAGCCCCGCTGGAGCGGCTGGCTATTCCCACGGGTCTGGCGGCGGAAATCCCCCAGGGCTACGAGATGCAGGTACGCCCCAAAAGTAGTCTGGCCCTCAAACATGGCATTACGGTGCTCAACACACCGGGTACCGTTGATGCTGGCTATCGCGGTGAGATCAAAGTAATTCTGATTAATTTAGGGCAGTCCCTGTTTGAAATTAGTCCGGGGCAAAAAATTGCCCAAATTATAATTGCGCCCGTAACGCAAGCTGAGTTTGCGATCGCACAGCAACTAAACGAGTCGCAACGGGGTGACGGCGGCTTTGGCTCCACTGGGAAAACCTATTGACCCTCTAGCCAACACCCTAAAAATCATCCAGCACATCCGGGTCAATATCCGCATCATCCAGCATCTCAGGTATCGAGGCCGGACTGGTTTCCAAAGGGTTGGCCCGCGTTGGTGGTGGAGAGCCAGCCTGATCAGGCTGGCCAGCCTTAGGCACCGGTGGCGCACCGCCGTTGTGGGCAACAGGACTACTACCCGCCAAAGATTCGCTGAGTCTTGGGCCGTAGGCTTCTCCAGCTAAAAAATGTCGCCGAATTTGAAAGATTCTAAACTCCAGCTCATCAATAGCATTACGAGCCAGTACCTGAGCCTCTTCTTTCGAGACATCATCTTCATAGGCCCAGGGAAGATAATAGGCTTTTAGCGCCCGGATTACCGACTCTCGCATGTTCACCATTTTGTTGTTGCGCAGGTGGTCGATCACCCGCCCCTCAACGGTGTCCGGGTCAGAGCTAATACTAAAAGAGATACGCTTTCTCCCAGGGGGTGGTGTGTTTTGCGGAGAACTCTTTTTATTAGCCATCGCGTCTCCCGGCAGCTAGCTTTTGAAACTTTAACGCCAGCCACTTTGCCCCACCATAGCAGTCACAAAAACGCAGCTGATCAATATCCGATTCTAGCTCCAGGTTAGCGGCCACCTCATCTTGCAGCTCATCTAACCAATTAACCGTACAGAATGTGGCGCGATCTTCAAAATAGTCTTCAAGATCGTCCCGCAGCTGGGTGGCCGTTCCACCACTGATCAGCACCTCATAGTTGGGCACACTGACAGACGCCAGCCATTCATTCAGACGGTATTTCACCAGCTCCCAATAGTAGGCGGTAGCCTTCGCCCGTCGTTCGGCTAGGGCATAGCCCTTTTTAGGACGGTTGGGAAAAACGACGCGGGCGGAGTTACTAATCAAGGCATCATAAAGAAACGGATCGTCAGAATTACAGGGTAAATCCTGGGCAACGGCCTTTAACAGCTGCTGATACCCCAGTCGCTCAGTACTGCTGGGTTCCCCCTGGGGAGGACGCCCCCCATTAAATAGCAAAAAGCTCAGATCTCGGTGGCCAAACATCAGGACGACAAAGGTCTGTTTTCCCCGTTCTTTGAGTTGCGATCGCTGCACCTTACGCCACTGCACCAGCCCCGCCGCCTCGGGCAGCACCTTAACATTGCCAAAGTCTAAAAAGATATCCTGACCCCGATAGGTAAACATCTTGTGACCCAGGATTTCACTGGTCAGCTCCCGATAGTCGGTTAGATACTCATTAAACGGCAGGGCAATCCCCACATCCAGGGTGAACCGCTCTAGCGCCAGCTGATGGGCAAACTCACCAATGACCCCCAAAGCCCGAATATGGGCCAGGGCACTTTTGGGCAAACTGCTGGTGGCCTTGTTGGGGCGACCCTGGGCATCGATACCCAGGGCATAGGCGGGCGTTTCCGGGTCAAGCTGTAGGTAGCTTACCGATTCCAACCCAGAGCCCAGCTGCTCTCCTTGGGCTTCAATAATCGTTAGCTCAGACGGGGGCATATCCGCCACCAGGGGCGGACATTGGTAGGCATAGAACCGCTTACCGTCATTAAAGACAGCCTTTGTGCCAGAGCTACCTAAATCGATAAAACATTGATATTGAGCCATGGGAGTAGGAATAGGAGCTTGACAAGTAGTACATTAGTACACTCATTCAGTCAACTCATTCTAATTCAATGGGCGCTGACAATATATCGCAGGCAATACGTTTTGGAATTACCGAGTCAGAGAGGGCTAACTTCCAGGAAACTGAATGACATACTAAATGGCTTCAATATTTTCTGTCAAAGAGATCTTTAATACTACCTTCACAGGATTTCTCTCAAATAGTTCGGAATCCTGTCCTTTTCTCTAGAATCTAACCCTACGCAAAATTAATGTCCATTGGAGTTCCCATGCAAACAAAAGGTCCTTTCTTCAAAGCCTTTGCCATTGCCCTACCATTTTTTATTTTTCACCTGGGCCCCACCCTCAGCGCTGCCAATGCTGGTAGCTCCTACGATGCGGGTTACGTCACAGGTCAGGTCTTAGCCAACCATGTGGTAGCAGCTGCACTCACCGGACTGCTGGGTAAAGTTGCGGTCAAAAACGCCTCCTGGCTTAAAACAACTCTGATGTATTTGGTAGTGGTAATTCCTGTTATCGGGCTAAGCTATTTGGGAAATTCTTAAAGAACAATCTCAGGGTGAGTGTCAATACTCCCAAGGGTGAATCAACATTGCGGTTGAGCGGCGGTTAGAGTCTCCTGTAATAAACGACGGATGGTTTGTTTAACATGCTCCATGGTCTTCACCACTTAATGGCAATCGCGGTTGATGGAGAATCTGTAGTGCTGGTTGATACGACAGCATTGCACCCAGGGACTACGCTATGGCCGTTACTCCAGCGTTGAATTTGTCTGGACAGCGGGCAGCTGGTCAAGCAGCTCAGTTAAAATTTGCTGCACTCGTCCATGGGAATAGGCTGCTTCTGGATGGGCCTCTGTTTGGGGTTGCTGAAAATAAGGCCGTTCACCAGTCATCTGTCCCCACTCCACGGCCACCTGACGACTAAATTCATACAGGATCTGGGGCTGCTCGATGATGGTCAGCACAATCACTCGCAACGCCACCAGCGGCTCGTCTAAATATTTGCCAACCTGTGCGTCAGTTTTAACCCAACGCTTAAGACAGAGCTGTAACGCACCCTCCCTGTCATTTAAGTATTGGTCAATAAACCCATTGATGGCCGCCAATGCTCGCAGGGGACGAGGAACCATCGCCTGACTTCCCTTGAGAAACGAGCCGCCTTCTCGGCCAATGGCCTCCCCCAGGCTAAACTTACGTTCCGCTCGGATCTCACGTTGTAGATCTGGGGGCAGCAGCTCTTCGGATGACGGCATAGGGAATAACGCAGTAATGGCTTTGGGCCCATAGGGATAGACTCACAGTACCAGAATCAGACTAGTATCCCGTGAATGGTTCATAATGGCTGAACCTAACCACCTTTGACAGCCAATGACAGGCGATGACGGCAAACTCAACCCCATTACTTACATTCCCGATTTATCCCCTACGACGGCGGTACATCAGGATCATTTCATTGTGTGTGGCTTGGGAAGCTTGGGTCAGCAAATTATCGTCAACCTGACGAAGTTTAGTTTTGACTCCTTTGAGGTCCACATTGCCGGGATCGACCGCAAACCGGTGACGGAGTGGGAGGTCGATAATCTGTCTAACATGCTGAGTCAGCCGCCTATTGTTGGAGACTGTCGCCGAGATCATGTGTTGCAAACGGCGGGGATTGCTAAATGTCGCGCGGTTCTAATTGTCACTAGCGATGAAAGTACCAATGTGCAAACGGCCATTGCCGTCCGACGGTTAAACCCAAAGGTGCATATTATTGTGCGCTCATCGCGTCAGGGGTTAAATCGGTTACTCAGCCGTCAGCTGGGTCAGTTTGTCGCCCTAGATGCAACAGAACTACCGGCCATGACCTTTGCTTTAGCAGGTCTAGAGGACAATACCCTGAGCGTATTTAATATCGATACATTCCAGTTTCGGGTGGTAGAACGACAGATCAGCAACCGGGACCCCCAGTATTGCAACATGCCGGTTCATGTACTGCATCGGCAGCATGTGCGCTTGCTTAATCTAAAACCCTTTAACAGTCCTCATCAGCCCATTGGCTGGGCCACCACAGCCTCGTCAATGTTTCACCGTTGGCAGCCCCATGTACGGGTACAGTCTGGAGATCAGGTGGCCTATGTGGAGGTAAAAACCCTCAGCCACAGTCAGATTGTTAATCTCCCCAAACAGACCGGTCCGTGGAGTAAGCTGCGTCAGGGAATTGGTGACGTGCTTGATGGAGAGTGGCGACGACGCTTGTTGGCCTTTTGGCGCAGTTCGGAGCAGCAGTCGCTGCGACGGGTGGTTGCGATCGCACTCACCACCGCCCTTGTCCTCTGGACCACCGGCACCCTATTGCTCTATCTCAACATTCCTCGCATCAGCTTTACCAAAGCCGTTGTCCTGGGGGCTGTGCTCATCCTCGGCGGCTATGGCGATGTCTTTGGCGGTTTTGAAGACAGCGGTGCCCAGGGCTGGGTGCTGATTGCCTGTCTAATGATAGCCACCACCAGTTTGCTCATGGTGATCGGCGTTTTAGGTTTACTGGCCGACCAGCTGCTCAGCTCCCGGTTTGAATTTCTCCAGCGTCGTCCCAAGGTACCCAAAGAAAACCACGTGATTGTAGTTGGTCTGGGTCGAGTCGGTAGACGGGTCACTCGCATTTTGCAAGACCTGCGTCAGCCCCTGGTGGCCATCACCCATCATTTAGATAACCCTGCCCTCCGCAATCAAATTCCCCTGTTAGAAGGACCGATGCTACAACAGCTACAGGAGGCCAATCTCTCCACCGCCCGTAGCGTCATCGCTGTCACCGACGACCCCGTCCTCAACTTGGAAGTGGCCCTCATAGCGGCGGAGACCCTAGAGAGTGAGGACCGCCCCTTCACCCCCGTCATCCGCACCCTCAGTCAGCTGTTTAGCGATAACATCAAATCATTTTTACCCCAGGCCCGTTCATTCTCCGTCTATGCTCTGTCAGCAGAGGCCTTTGCCGGCGCTGCATTTGGTGAAAATATCCTAGGACTATTCCGACTTAACCACCAGACAATTTTGATTACCGAATACACCATTGAGTACGGTGACACCCTCAACGACAAGCCCCTGGCAGAAATCGCCTATGGCTATGGGGTTGTTCCCATTTTGTTGCGCCAAAACCAGCCTAACCGGCAATACCAAGACTACCCCATGCCCTCCGATGATATGCGGGTGCGGATGCGGGATAAACTCTATGTGCTCTCTTCTATTAATGGACTACGCCGGATCGAACGAGGAGAAATGACCCCACCACGACAGTGGCTTCTAGAAGTAGATACTCCCCTCAACCCCAACATGGCCACAGAAGCAGGCAATCTTTTAGCACGGTTAACAACAGTGCCCCTCGATGAGTGTCGTCGACTCATGGCCACCCTCCCCAATAGCCTCCAGCTAGCACTCTATGACTACCAGGCCCATCGCCTGATGCAGGAACTAAAGCGCAGTATTCCCATCCGCCTATCGCCATTGCGATCAACACCGCAGCAACCGTAGACTGTCCCCTACTAGCTGGTACTGCTAGATTCAGAGTTCACATCACAATAAGCCTGAATAGTGTCAAGATTCTCAGCGTGATTTTTCAAATAATTCCCTAACCAATCACAGCTTTGCCCTAATAATCCATCCAGCAGCTGGGTCTGACCGCCGCTAATATCTAAATCCAAATCCCACAGCAACAATCGATCGTCTTCTCCCACGGTGGCTAACAGCTTTTTATCTCTGCTCATGCTCAGGTTTGTCACTCGATCTTGATGTCCCCGCAGGGTAGTTAACAGATCTCCCGTAGATGACGACCAGAGCTTCACCGTGTGGTCGTAGCTACCGGTGGCAACCAGGTCGCTGTTATCAGGGCTAAATTGAACTGCTACAACACCATCCCGATGCCCTGAAAGGGTATTGAGCAATGTCCCATCTGCGCTCCACAGCTTCGCCGTACCATCGGCGCTGGCGGTGGCAATCTTGTTACCATCGGGGCTGTAGATAACGTCATGAACCCAACCCTTATGCCCTTCTAATGCCTCAGGCACTTGCCCTTCAAATCTATCTGTCGCAGTAATTTTGTTGTCAGGATCGTAAATTATTTCGTAGGCCTGCTGCTGCACCGCCTTTTCTCCTAGTTTTCCATCCATATCCCACAGGCTAACAAAGTGAGCCCAACCAGATGTGGCCAGCGTTTTATTATCAGGACTAAAGGCAATGCTCAACACATCCTTTGGAAAGTCAACAATCTTGGCCACCAATGTGCCATCTCTACGCCAAATGCGCACCGTACGATCAGCCGCCCCGGTGGCAATAAACTGACCATCGGCGCTAAAGGCAACGGCATAGACAGGCCCCTCATGTCCTGCCAACGTAGTCAACAACGTTCCCTTGCGGTCCCACAGCTTCACGGTTCGATCCGAGCTAGCCGAAGCGAGCATCTTACCGTCTGGGCTGTAGCTCAACTCCCAAACCACCGCATCATGCCCTGACAGTGTTTTTAATGCGTTACCCTCTCGATCCCACAGTCGAATGTTGTTGTCTGCCCCCGACGATGCAATCACCTTGTCATCGGGAGAGAAAACAACACTGTATACATTGGCCTGGTGATCCCGCAGAGAATTGATTAACGGTCTGTCTAATTTCCAAAGACGAATGGTGCGATCGCCACCACCTGAAATTAGCAAACCCTCTTTATTAAAGTGAACACTGTGGATCTGGGCGCTATGACCAAAGACGGTAGCGATAGGCTCTCCACTCAGGGTCCAGGTTCTCACCGTTTTATCCCAGCTACCAGAGGCCAGAAACTGACCGTCCGGACTAAAGCTGACATCGTACACCAGCGCATTGTGTCCTCTAATTTCTCGAACAGACTGCCCCGTCGTGCTCCAGAGGCGGATAGTCTCATCCCAGCTGGCCGATGCTAGCATTTTACTATCAGGGCTAAAGGCCAGTCCTTTAACCTCGGCCCTGTGGCCCCGCATGGTTTCAAGCAGCTGACCATCGGTCGTATACAGGCGAATGGTACGGTCATCGGCCCCCGACGCAAGCAGTTTGCCATCGGGACTAAAGACCACCGTACGAACCGCTGCAATATGCTGGGTAAGTTCTTTAAGTAGGGTGCCATCCTGTTTCCAGAGACGGATAGTCTTGTCTTCACTGGCAGACGCTATTGTGCGGCCATCCGGCGATGAAAAAGCCACGGATGTAATCGGCCCCGTATGGCCTTCTAAGGTGGTTAGCAAGCGCGGCTGATCTCCGAGCTGGCGAATTTGAATCTGGCTATTTTCTAGCCCCATAGCCAGGCGTTTGCCATCGGTGCTCAGGGCCACACTGAGCACCTGGGTATCATCCACTTTAAATTCTGCTAGCTGACGACCATCTATGCCCCAAAGGCGAGCTGTACCATCGGCACTGGCCGATGCAATTACCTGACCATCTTTGCTGACAGCGGTGTCCCAGATAATGCCATCGTGACCGTCTAACCGATTCTTTTCCTGAACCCAGAAGATAGCCTGCTGCAGCGTAGTTACTACCTGAGCCCCGTCTGAATTGGTTCGTTCATTATTTTTGATAGCAATTCCTGCCCGCATCGCCTCTAAAAGTGCTTCAAAGGGTTGTTGAGAAGCAAACAGGGCCGCAGAGGTCTCCGTCTGAGCTAACACTGTTTGGGTCTCAGCCTTCTGTTGTTGTTTCTGAGCGCGCGCTCGTTCAGCTTGGGCTATATTGTTGCTCCGTTTAGCGTCTAACCTGGCATGGTTAGCGAAAACACCCAGACCGATAGCCACAAGAGACACCAGACTAATCACCCCAATCCCTACCTGCTGCAAGCGAATAGCAGAACGCTGTCGTCGAATTTCTTCAGCCGCAGATGCCGTGACAAAATCCTGCTGAAGTCTTGTGGGCTGAGGCGTTTTCCCTTCAGCTTCTAAGAGCCAGGTTTCTGTCTCTCGACGAGCTTTTCCCCGCAGTAGGAGACTTTCATCCCGATCTTGACTTTCCCAGTCCAGGGACTGCACCAACAGGCGCGTATGGAATCGCAAATAGGCAGGATCATTCTCTAATGCCCGCAGTAAAGTGCTGAGATTCGTCTTAAAGTTCTTCTGTTTGCCATTAAAGTCGATCCACTGCACTGACGCTAGAGCGGGGGGCAACTCCTTTGTGTCAACGGGCCGGTACAGCACCGTTAGTATCCGTTTGTTAAGGCTATGGGCATAGTCCACTTCCCCAGCACAGTAGGGAGACTGAATCGCATTGGGAGAGATTACAAAAAGAAAGTGATCGGCACTCTCAATCCCATTAAAAATCTCTTCTTGAAAGTTAGCGGCCCCAGCCACAATACTTTCTTGATCAAACCAGGTGGTTTTACCATGTACCTGGAGCTCATCATTCAGCTGACGGGCAAAATCAGCATCTGCCCTAGAGTAGGAAATAAATACATCGATAGACTGATCGGGTGGCTGGCGTAAACTCTCTTTAATAAAGTCTTCTTGCAGCGACAGAGACCCTTGCTTACCATGCTTTTTGGCTACTTTTAGCCAGGCTTCCGCCCGACGTAGATTATGCCCCCGTAACAACAAACTAGAGTTCTGTTCGTTGCGTTGCCATTTGAGCGCCTTTGCTAGCAGATGCTTATGCTGATGATAGTAGTCGCTGTCCTCCTGCAAAAGCTTAACTAGCTTGGCCACATCCTTGCGGTAGGCACTGCCATCCACATCGTCTTTATTGACGAAGTTAATAAACTGAATTGCCCGCAAATCATCAGACACCTGGTCCAAATCAACGGGTCGCATTAATAACGGAATAATCTGCTTGTTGAGCTGTCGGGCATAGTCTAGCTCCTGCTGACAATATTTGGAGGCAAGGGAATCCGGCGAAATCAGATAAACCATCCGACTGGCTTCTTCAATCCCCTTATTGATTGACGCCTCAAAATCGCCACCCACTTGAATATCGGTGCGATTAATCCAGGTGGTCAGCCCTTCGCGCATCAGAGCCTGTCGTAACCGATCCATTAGGATTCTGTCCTTTTCAGAATAGGACAGAAACACATCGGTCATCAGACCGTTAGCATTTTTGATGCTTTCGCAGATAAATTCACACTGAAGCTCGGTGGGCTGACAGGGAGCCTGATCTAAGCTGTCAAACTTTTGTACGAGCCAACGTTCGGCCTGCTGCCGACTTTGCCCCACCAACAGGTACTGGGACTGCTTTTGGTGACGCTGCCAGGCTAAGGCCTTAGCCAGAATGGTGGTATGTTCGTGGACATAATCCTGCTGCCGCTCAAAGATATCCAGCAGTCCCTGGAGCGAGGCTTGAAAGTCATCAATTCCTTCTCGAAAGTACACCCAGTTAATCTTGCTGATGATGGGGTGCATGTTGGGAAAGCTGGAATGCAGGCCCTTTTCTTGGTAGTCCTGCCAGTCCGAGTCTGTACCATTGGGGTTGCGTGCCTGCCAGGTATCGCGATCAATGTTTTCTACATGGAGCAGGGGAATGATGCGCTTTCCTAAGCGCAGGGCATGTTCAACTTCTAAACGGCAGTAGGGTGAGTTGACTGAATGGGGCGCAATGACAAACAGAAAGTTCTTGCTACGTTCAATGCCATCATCAATCTGATTTTGATAGTCCACACCTAGAGGAATGTCATCAAAATCAAACCAAACGTCAAGATTCTGCTCAACAAGGCAAGCGTTCAGCTTACTAGCAAAGGCTTTGCTATCGGCTCTGCCATAGGAGATAAATGCATCCTGTAAAGCAAATGAAGCTGATGACATGAAATTAAAACCAACTTAGAATCCACCCATTCAGCAGTGAGGCATGCTGATGTGCCGTAGTCATATCTTTCCCTGGCATCGGTGCCGGTTTTTACATTAATAGCGCGTCCGGGAAAAAATGAAAATTGATTTGATAAATCTCTAACGGGATTTAACAAAAATGAAGTAAAAAATATAGCAAACCGATGAATGCATTCATTGGTTTGCTGCGCACATAGTTGTTTTCACCTATGGCTTTCAGCAATCACCTATGGCCTGAACTATGTACACCAAGCTATGTATAGCGTTGGTCACATTGGTTAGGACAAGTCATAGTCCCTGAAAGCGTTAAGCTACAACACCAATGTGACACGCCAATGTCCTAATGCATCAGGACATTGGCTATATTTGGCCAAATGCTTTCTGTGCTGGGAAAAGATCTCTGGCGTCTTTCACTTAGGACAGCGTGTGACTAGGGTGTTATGTGAAATCCTGGCTAACAGTGTTCAGCATGGCATTACCAGGGGCTACCCACCAAACTAAAGGCTGCCCAGTAGTAAGGGTGTGTGAAGTCCTCCTGTCCTTCAATAGTTAGTTCATCGGGCAGTTGGCGTGACGCAGCTAACCCCTGGAGCCGATCGTCCTCAACAAAAATATCGCTCCGTAGCATGGCCAACTGTGCTTCACGCAGGGCTTCTGCTTTGATGATGGGTTGGTTGTCCTGTAACTGCCGATAAAACTCGATCATTAACCCGGCAGAGGCTTCATCACTAACGCTCCATAAACTGGCCACCGACGTTTTGGCTCCTGCTAGGACGGCAAACCCGGCAAACCCTAGCTCGGCAGAGCGATTACCCAGGGCAGTCTGACAGGCACTTAGGGTTAATAGCTCAACTGAAGGTTGATTTAAGCCAATGCTACGCAGCTGATCTAACCTCAGCCTTTCGTTGTGTAAGTACAGATAGGACTTGGATAAATCCCCCACATTGAACTCACCATGGGTAGCCAGGTGAATAATGCCATGGGGGCTTTGCTGCCGTTCGTCTTTGAGCATGTTTAGACTAAACGCCTTACCCTGGAGCACCGTACTTCTCCATTTAGATGCGATCGCATCTAATTCAACGGGTACACCGGGTAATGACACCTGGTTGGCAAAGGCGGAGGTACCGGCAACCAGGGCACCCACATTACTCAGATCCCGATAGGTCAGGTCGGTGAGGCTGAGGCTCGGCATCAGCCCAATGTTGTAGTTTTCGATCACAAAATTTTCCCCATCGTGAAGCGCGGCCAGGGGAATAGAGCGCAGTCCGGCATCGGCAATAAAACTAATAGTGTCAATATTTTGGGCCTCTAATTCAGCTGTTAACGGCGCGATTAGGACCTGATACAGGGCCTGGGCTGGCTGTAGATACGTGCGGCTGTTAACCCGGTTGGGGGTAGCTACCTGACGACGAAAACGCTGAGCCAGTCGCAGCACCTCACCCCGTGTAGCTGCCAGGCGCATATATTGGGGCTCTCCCTCTGCGGTAATCAGCAACAGCTCCAAAGAATCTGACGGCATCGGTGTTTGCAACACACCATTAGCCCCCGAAGCAATATCACTGGCACCAAACACAGCGTAGATCAGGGCCGGGCGTTTGCCGGTCTGGCCTTGCACCCTGAGCAAATTGGCCTGGGCCGTGGGTAAGTCTGCAGTATTCAACGATTGAGCCGTCATGCTCTGATTAGGGGAGCCATTGTAGGTCGGTAACTGTTCCCCCTCAGCTAGGCCAGGCTTCAAATAGTCAGCGACGTCTGTCGTCAGTTTCTCTTCAAAGCGTTTTATTAACACCTCAGGCGTTAGCAATGTATTGTCCCTATCCCCAGGGTTAATCCCATCACGGGGCAGATTTACATTTATCTGGCAGTCGGTAATACACGGAGCAATATCGGGAATTTCTTCTGACGGTAGCTGTTCTGATGGCGGCTGTTCTGGCGGCTGTTCTGGCGGCTGTTCCGGCGGAGGATCAGCAACAACTATCTGAATATCACCGGCATCAAAACTACTCAGAAATGGCTCGTTAGGGTTGCCATCGGCCAACGTGGTCTCACCGGTGGTTAGGGAGCCTGCCGTACCGTTGACCGACGCATCACCAATGTCAAAGGGTGCCTGGCCACCGTGGGTAATGGTAATCGTACCGTCTGCTTTAAATCCATCCGTCACAATTGTTGCACTGGGTTCTTCTTCCCCTTCAAATTCTGGCATAGCGGGCTCTATCTCTTCTAGATCGATATCGATAGAGATAAATTCGCTAAACTCCGATCCCCCCGTGGCCGGGAGGAAAGAAATTGCATCTAGTCCCCGAACATTGCCAGCGCTAGATTCAACCACAACGTCTCCTCCGGCACCGGTATCACTTAGGGTGCTAATCGCTTCAAAGAGAATATCTCCTTGGGACCGGAGGCTGACCTGACCACCATCGGATTCAAAGGCACCGGTCACTAGTTGAGCAACAGATATGGAGTCTAGTGACTCAATGGTGACATTACCCGACGGCTCTGCTCCCACGTCAGAAATGCTGGTCGTAATCAGCTCCGCCACAGCTACGGAGCCCTGTAATGCCCTCAGGGTGACATCTCCACCAAGGCTGCTAATGCTGGGACCAGCGTCTTCATTTGGCTGCTCCACAAGTTCAATAGAGCCCTGCTGACTTTCGACTAAAATATCTCCCCCAGATGTAAGTAATACATCGGCAACGATATCGTCAGTAGCCTGAATGGTTATCCCCCCAGGCAAAAAATCTTCTTGTGTATCCAGGATACCCGCATTTACATCGGCCTGGTTACTGATGAGGGAGAGCTGTCCACCCTGGGTTGTAACATTGCCCTCAATTGTGATTTGACCGTTGGCTATAAAGCTAAGATCAATAGAGTCGGTTAGCCCCAGGGTAACGCTACTGCCAGCAGCAAAGCTGTCTTCGTCAGAACTGTCAAAAATATCGTCTAAAATCCGAATGTCTCCCTCCGCCACCAGGCTAAGGGTACCGTCTGTGGCGTTATAGTCCAGGGGCGTTGCGAGGGTAATGTCACCTTCTCCTGGGCCATCGCCCGTGGTCCTTACTTCCACATTGATGCCATCGGACAAAGCGGCTCGTATGAGCTCCACCCCTAGTAGGGCCTCTAGTTCTGACGTGCCGCTAGTATCAAAAATATTGGTGTCAGCAGCTTCTGTTGTCGTGATATTGTCATTCGCCTCCCCGGCCACAATCGTAATATTGGCAGGGTCTAACAGCCACAGCCCCCCTAGGCCATTGACCGCTGAAACATCGGGTGCGATCGCAACGTCCAACCCGCCCAAACTGCTGGTTTCAACAAACCCGCCATCGCCACCGTTAGCCCCCCCTCGGGCAACTAGCTGACCGGCTGACCGCAGCAGAGTTGTCCCCCAGGCCACGATTTTGCCACCATCACCGCTGTTCCGAGCATCCGCTCTCACGGTGGATGTTTCATCAATCACCGTTGCCGTTGCATTGGGGACCGTCCCCTGCCCCAGCCGATCGCCACCGATCAGCACTGTGCCCCCGCCACTCTCACCAGAGGCATCGACGGTGGCACCCACTAGGGCAACCTGGTCGCCGAGCACCCCAATGTTGCCGCCGCCATCGGCTGTCAGTTCACCACTAACCAGGGTTGTGCCGCTATCCACAGGTATGTTTAAGGACGATCCCTCCAGACTCACCGTACCGTCGAGATTAACGGTGATATCCGTCGCCATTCCCAAACTACTGGCCCCGGTCAACAATGTCGGTACCGTTGCAATTGTCAATGCAGATGTGGGTTGAGCGACCCCTGGGGCCAAGGTTTCCAGTTCTAAATCCAGCACTGACCCCGTTTGGCTGAGGCGAACTCGGTTTTCTCCTGGCACGGCCATCACTAAGATTTCACCCTGTGGTGCCGAGAGCTGCCCTGTATTGATGACCTGGCCCCCCAGCAGTGTTAAAGACTGGCCTGGTCCAACCGATAAATCTCCTGCATTAACGACAGCGCTGGCCTGTTCATTGCCAAAAAGATAGCTAGTGGGCGCACCATTCAACAGCGCGTAGTCATTGGTGCCTAAAACATCCAATAGGTCTTCGCCAAAGCTAAGACCGGTGGCGGTAGAAGCGGAGAAAGAACCCCCCAAATTGAGCTGGGTATTCTCTCCTAAAAATATGCCAGCTGGGTTGAGCAAATAAAGATTGGCCGCGCCGTTCACCCCTAGCTCACCATCGATGATGGAGGCATCTCCGCCGATTACCCGACCGATAATATTGTCGACCGTGGCAGGGTTTCCAAATAAAACAGATTCTCCTGTTAATAACCCAAACTGGTCAAAGCTATGGAACAGGGTGGTGCTATCCTCCGATAGATTACCTCCGTCGATTTGGAACTGGGTGCCATTTTGTTGAACAGTGGTGGCGGTGTCCGCTGGGGTGATGGACTGGGCTTGGGCTGCGATCGCAACCACAACAGGCCCAACCCAGCCGATCAGCAGGGCATAATGACGGTTAAGTAGACGAACCATGGCTAAAACCTAGGGGAAGACCTAGATAAAAACGAACCTAGATTCCACTATAAACATCCGGGTTATGGTTCCGTTACAAATGCGCACCCTGGCAAACGTTAATACACGTCTCTACATAATTCTCTACCAGGGGCTACCAATCAAGCTAAATGCAGCCCAATAGTAGGGATGGCTAAAATCTTGAACCCTGTCTTCCCCTAGGGCCAGCCCAGGCGGCAGTGGCCGACTGCCCTCTGGCAGCTTTAGCTGGTCTCCTTCAATAGCGATATCACCTCGAATCATCGCCAGCTGTGCTTGGCGCAGCGCCTCTGCTTTGATCGTGGGTTGATTTCCCTGCAGCTGTTCATAAAACTCAATCATCAATCCGGCTGAGGCCTGATCGCTAACGTTCCACAGACTGGCCACGGCGGTTTTTGCCCCGGCCAATACTGCAAAACCGGCAAAGCCCAGC
>JBCAWO010000089.1:0-18006 GCA_038534515.1 Cyanobacteria bacterium J06554_1 | reverse complement strand
TTCTTTCCGCTTTAACTGTTCTCGTTGCTTCCGCTGCGATCTCACCCATTGCATCCGCCGTCGAGCCCGCTAGCTTCAATATCCAAGAAACTCGCCTCGAAGCCCTCGACCGTCGCACTAAGAACTCCGTTCACAAACTACGCCTTGAGCACCTCAACAATCAGTCCAAGGCCATCGAAGATATCCAAGCTGCTCGCCTAGACGCTCTAGATGCTCGCACCAAAGCCGTCGATAACATTCAAGAGGCACGGTTAGACGCTCTGGATGCTCGCACTAAGAACAGAGTCCACAAGCTACGTCGGGAGCACCTAAATAACCAGACTAAAGCCGTTGACAACATCCAAGAAGCTCGGCTAGAAGCCCTAGACGCCCGCACTAAGAACACCGTCCACAAACTACGCCTTGAGCACCTCAACAACCAAACCAAAGCCGTTGAGGATATTCAAGCTGCTCGTTTGGAAGCGTTGGATGCTCGTACTAAAGCTGTCGATAACATCCAGGAAGCGCGCCTGGATGCTCTAGACGCTCGTACTAAGTCCGTCGTCCGCTAACAGATTACTGAGCTGTTGCGGTACTCAGGTTAACAAGCTTGGGTGCCCGGTGCAGACTCCGTAATCTGTGAAAAAGCTTCATTCCTCAGGGCACCCTTTTCTACTCAGACTCTCCACACACACGCCAAGCCTCTGCCAATATGGTAGGGGCTTTTTTTAGAATGGAGGTCACAATCTCCAAAAATATAACTGTCACGATCTACAAACGAGGCCAGTTTTGACCCACATTGCCTACACATTTGAACACGCTTGAGCCCACATTATCTACAAATCGGCCTGCAAACAGAGCGTCGGACCCACATTATCTACAAATAAGCGAAAAGCCCCTCATATCAGAGGCTTTAGTAAAATATGAATTAGAAGACCAACGATAGATGATGGCTCATACTTCCTGGTCAGTCTTTTTCCTTCGATTGCGTAGAGCTGCTATGCCCATTCCAAAAATACCTAGAAGAGGTGCAGGAGTAGGGACAGCTTCTACGTTGACATTATCTAGGTAAGGTCCATCAAATGTAGAGTCTACCAAGCTAGTAAAAACTATTATGGAGCCAGTAAACTGGCGAAAGACTGTGGCCTCAGTGGAGCGCTTACGATGGGCGATTTCAGCCTTTTTAAATAGATCAAGCTGCTGCGAGCTGTCCGAATTCGATGGTTCCAGGGAGTGCTTTTCATTCTTCCAAAAGCTCAAGAAGCCCATGTATTGATTCCTTTTCTTTGTGGGCGCAACCGTCTTGGAATAACGTGCGAATACCTTGCGAAATTAGGTCCAGGCCGTTTCTGTATTCCAGAAAAGCGTCCAGGATTTCAAATCGGTATTCGTACAGCGGTTGGGTGGACTTAAAGTTGAGGTAGTGGGTAATTAGTAAAGAGCTATCGAGCAATGTCTTATAGCTTTTTTGAGCTTCATACCGGGCCAGGACTAAGATCCATGTTTTCTTATAGCGCCGGTCGCCAAATTGCTTTTTGATATCCATGCCGAACTCGGAAGGTGGCGATGTTAGCTCACCCTTCCAGGAATGCAGCGACGTCCACAGCCGCTCGACTCGCTTTTTGAGTTCGTAGACCTTTATAATACAATTGTATTAACAGTCTTTTATCGAATCCACTACCGCTGGGTAAATATTTGGGTTTGGTTAACGATGACCTGTGCGACTCAGTTAGTTACACAATTAGATAATGATGTAATTAATTACTGATTGCTCCAATTATTAGTCGCACTAATCGATAGGTTCATAGTCGTCGGAACTGGGTTCATCGTCTAGTTCTTCAGAGTCATCAAAGAAAGCGTAATACGGATGCTCACAAGCTTGATCAATGAGAGTGTCTAAATCACTTTCTAGTCTGTTGTCACTCTTAAAGAAATTGCGGCAGATATCGGCTATTTGTTGAGAGCGGTCAAATGCCTGCAACAAAATACCATCGTTAAAGCTTAGTTCGATAACGGTTTTATATTTCCAGACTGGGTGGGTTCCTCCATGAACGTATAGATCCCGCATAAAGTCATTTCCAAGCAATATGCCACCAGTGTATTTAAACGGGTAATTAAAATCGTTGTACCAATTCTGATGGCTAGGTTTCTGCGATTCCGTTGTGGGAGAAATACCATTAATGGGTGGACCAACTTTTGGCACAGATTGTTCGCCATCCTTCTCAGTTAAGCCAACCAAAAATTTTTCAACCATCAGCTGTCGATTGTTGAGAGCGTAGTGGACAACAAAGCCACGGTAGCAGGCTGTATGAAGCATAACTGGCTCTAAGCCAAAGATGGTAGGGCTAAATAATCGACGTGGGCGACTAACAATTATTGAATAATCAACATCTTGATATCGAAAATGGTCACTCATCTGTGCAGTCATCTAGCTGTCCTGTCTAATGTGAATTTATTAACTACTGCGTTGATGTAGCCGCATCATCATTGGCGACTTGTCGTCGAAGCTTATGATTAGATATCAGCTTTGATATCCAATATTCAGGAAGACTGCCTAGATTAACTAATTACACAATTAGATAATGATGTAATTAGCTACTTATATTTTTGCATCTGTGCATAAATACGCCTCAATTTCCCGGCTTCCTTTCGTTCCTGAAGCCTCTTCCCAGCAAGGGTTAAGGCTCTATCCATTAGTTCTTTGTCATCATTGGCGATCAGGTAAAGAGCATCGAGTAATATCTCGATGCTCAGCTTTTTGTCCCGAACGAACTGTTCAATTTCCGTGTCGAGTTTTTCCTCAAGGCGAATATTGCGGCACTGGCCGATGGTGATCAGTTCATCCATTTGCTTGGGCAAGATGGGGGCTTTGATCACCACTTCGGTGGCTGGTTTGGCCTGCTTAGCTCGGTTTTTCTTTGGAGCCGGTGCAGTGGGTTCAGTAGGAATGGCTGCAGATACAGATATTGGCTCGTCTACAACGGTCTCACTCCATTCCCGGGTACTGCCTGGATGCCCCGTTTGTCCCCCTGAGGCCTTATTACTTCTGGGTCGTAAACTTTTAGGTCGTTTTCCCAGGCTATTCCCAGGTGGCGGTTTGTGACTGTTTCGACCTGTTTTTGGCGTCCGCTTCTCTAATGCGTCAAGACGCGATTCCACGGCGTCAAGACGATCCAGCAGCTACATTACCAAACTCACCACTGCATCTTCTCCCTGACGGTACACCGCACGGCTCTTGTCTTCACTGAGTTTGAGGTGACGCTTTGGCTGCCTCAAGGGAGGAGAGGTTAAAGGGGCTAGACTAGTACATTACCTGCGCCATCTCAGTAACCTTGAAAAACTCTCTATTTTTTAAGCCTAAGTAGTTATGAAACAACATTGTTGAGGAATCCACGCCCTGGGCCACGAGGTGAGAACCCTATTTCTACAGTCTACAGGGGAGAGTTAAATCAGTTAAAAAAAGCTAGGTACACTATACGCAATGGTTGGGCAATACCGTCTGGCACAACAAGCCTATGAGAAATTAGATGAACAATCGAGTTTAAGGATTAGTCGAAAACAATGAGTATGGATAGAGTTCAGGAAATCTTAGCTACCTTTGATGAGGTGAGGCGGATTGGATATGAAAAAAAACTCCTGAAGAATTAGATGACGAGTTTAGAGAACTTGCGACAATATATAGCTCTGCTACTGCCAATGAAGCCAAAGAAATAAGAGACGGCATTTCAGACGATATCAGATTTTTTATTCTTAATTTTAGCGATAGATTTGCAACAATTGCAGTCCGAAATGGTGATGAAAATTCATTGAAGATTGCCCTACTAGCGCATGTAATCGAAGACTTTCGGATAGATCCGCGCGAAAATCTTATGTGCCTACCCGTGATTTCTCATGTGGCTGATCGACTCGGCTTAAATGTGAAAAAGCTGTTTAAGTGGGCTGCAACGCTGGCATCAGAGTCAACGGCCAAAGATCTGCTTGACCACTGCAACAGCAGCGCTAACTATTTCTTCTGGGGAAACTGATTAATGTGTGCGACACCGTAGAAGATTAGTTCTTTATTACGCATCCGCACTTTATCAACACGAAGCTGAGTACCGTCTAGAGCAAAGGAATCTAAATCCATCAGAGCGTTAACGTGCTCGACAATAGCTTGACCAAGGGCAATGTCCTTATCGGTACCGTAGTAGTCAACATCCACAAAGGCAATTTTAGTACGGTCATAAACCTCAACTTTGGCTGTCAGGTTCACCGACTGAGCAAGCGTCTCATCGCCTATACACACTTGGCTCTCAAGAGTAAGAGACTTATCGTCGTTTAGGTTCATTTCAGTCGAGCCAAAATGGAGAGGCTGCCCCTCAAACTCCATACGTTGAAGCTTATCAATCACGAAGGGCGTATTAAACGAAGTGGTAAGGTCTTCCTCAGTGAGGACAACACGCATGGACGCCTGGGTAGGCTGCTTAAGTCGAATCTGCCCTTTAAAGATGGCACCAAAGTCGATGGATACGGCTTGTACAAACAGCTCTAGGGCTTTAATGCGCAGGCCATTGTACATCAGCATGCTGTGGCCGATAAAATCAAAGCCATCAACACTTCCCTGGAGCAGCTTAGCTACAGGTTCGGCCCGTACGGTAGCGTCTAACTTGCCCGTACGCTTAAACAAGGCAGCAATGGCAGTGCTAACTGCTTTGCTAACAACTTGGTCACCGCCCTGTCCTGGAAATGGTAAATTGCCTAGCACGAAGGATGTCATTCCTGTTCAGTGAGCGATTTCTATGGCTACGACAGCCGAAACCAAACTTATGGGGTCAGCACTATTATGTACTTTTTTTAAGAAACGTAACCACTAGTAACGATACCTTTACCTTATGGATCAGATTGAAAGTCTAAAAGGATTGTAATGCAGGTTTCCCTGAATAATACCGGACAGACTAGATGGATCCGTAATAGACTCCATACGATAACTCTAAAACTTCCATGGAAAAAGGTCAAAACGATGACAGACAGGGTGCTTTCGGTTAGTGACCATGGCAACTATGGGATTTTTTTCGAATAGAGCGTTAGCCCGCGCAAATGTCTGTGGTTTCAATTAACTTGGATAGGTCTATGGCTCATTATCCGCGCGGTTGTACTTTTTTTGATGGAGATTGGGATGCGATCGCACCTTTCTGGTTTCCCGTCGCCTTTAGTCATGACGTCACCACCAGCCCCGTCGCCGCCACCCTGCTCGATCAGCGATTAGTCATCTGGCGGACCCGCCAAGGCGTATCAGTGGCCAACGACCTCTGCCTCCATCGCGGCGTTCCCATGAGCATGGGCCATGTTGAAAACGACCAGCTAATTTGCAAGTATCATGGCTTTCACTACGATGCCAGCGGCACCTGCACATTCATACCGGCCAATCCCGACGCCACCATTTCCCAACGTCTATGTCTAAAGACCTATCCAGCACGTGAAGCCTACGGCCTCGTATGGACTACCCTGACAGGGGACGGCAGCAGCGCTAACCTACCCCAGCTACCCGAATGGAACCAGTCCAACTATCAGCCAATTTTGCCCGACAGTATGAACATCAACGCCGCCGTCGGTCGTCAGATGGAAGGTTTTCTCGATGTGGCCCACTTTGCCTGGGTACACCACGAAGCCTTTGCCAGTCGTGATAATCCTGTGGTCCCCCCCTACACAGTCACCCCTACTACCTACGGTCTGAAAGCAGACTATGTGAGCACCGTTAGCAACTTTCCCAAAGCGTTACAGCATCGTGCCCCAGACGATTTTCAGTGGCGGCGGATCTTTGATGTGTTTTTACCCTTCGCCGCCATTTTGCGCATTCATTTTCCCAAAGGAGGCCGACTCTGTATTCTGAACGCACCATCACCCATTTCGGCACGTAAAACCCGGCTATTTTCCCCACTGTGTCGTAACTTTGACCAAGATCAACCCCTAGAACCAATCTACGAGTTTAATCGGCAGATCTTCTCAGAAGACAAGGAGGTGGTAGAAGCCCAATATCCGGAGGACTTACCCCTAGATTTACGCGTCGAGTATCACATTCCAGCGGATAAGACCTCCATTGCCTATCGCAAAGGTTTGGCAGATTTAGGGCTGAGCAAAGTTTATACTTCCTAGACTCCGGTACCGGCAAACTATCGGAGTCTAGGAACCGATTATAAGGAATATTATGCTTGGCATATTGTTATCAGCCAGTTTAAGCCTCCAGGAACAAATAGCCCTATCCAGCACCACACAGGTGAGCGAGATAGTCAGTGCTGAACCCACACTGAGCGCAATCGAAATTCGCTTACGTATGCAGCAGCTACCAGATTGGACAACAGACGGCAGTAGTCTATACCAGACACGCACATTTGAAGGCTTTGTAGAAGCGGTAGCATTTGTCGATAGCTTAGTGGAGCCCGCCGAACAATTAGGTCACCATCCTGATATTACGATCAGCTACAACCAGGTCTCCCTTGAATTAACCACCCACGATGCTGAAGGCCTAACGAATCTAGATTTCCAGCTAGCAAGAAAAATCTCTCAGCTTTAACCAGCATTGGCCCGATAGTGCGCCAAAAGCTAACGATTGCTATGGGTCGTGTTTTTGATACTGTTCTGTCACTGACTGTCGAACTTCTTGTTGTAACCGTTCAAGGGCGGTGTCTGTTTTGGCATTGTCCACAATCGCCTGCATTAGGGTCTTAATGCCCTGGGGTCCCCAGGAACAGCCCTGTTCCAAATACACGCGGGCTGCTTGGCCTACGGCATAGGTGCCATAGCCTGCAGCAGCGGCTTGGGCACCCATGGCACCCGCATAGGCCGTTAGCCCAGACGTACCATCCACCAGACTCCACAGAGCTGCACCACTCTTACCAAGGCCCAAGATTAGCCCACTGCCTAACTCACTCAGCAACAGCGTACCCGAGCTACGAACAATCGCTTGCCAGAGCTTACTGGCTTCAAAGTTGGTCATGGGGAAGCCATAGAGCTTGGCTAAATTGCGAATCATCACCAGGTCAGAGGCTACTCCTCCCAGCAGGTCTAGTACGGCCACCGGATTTAAGGCAACAGCGGCGGACTTATATTTTGCAAATTTCAAGATGATATCGTCAGCTGCGGTCTGGTTTAGCACGGCTGTGGCTGCAGCTAGGTTAGTGTCCACCTGATTAGCCTGGTGCAACGTATTGAGCGCGACTAGCGTAGGACCTTCTGTGTAAAACAAATCAATTAGGGCAGTTTTGAGGGGGGCAATCTCAGAAGGGGGTGACTCCCATTCTTCAGTCACTCGCCCATCGGGCCATTCTATGCGTACCTGCAACGGCGAGGGTTCCGCTGCCACCAAAATAACATCGTCCACAATCGGGACATCTGAGGTCGCTGTTTTCTCTGTTTTAGTATCCTCACCCAGGGTCTGAGTGAGCTGTGTTTGGAGACGCTGTAAATTGTCATAAACAGCCTGGCGATCGGTCTCTGGATAAAGATCGGTCTTATTAAAGACCAGCAGCAGAGGCTTACGGGTGCTATGGAGCATTTGCAGGGCCGCATATTCAGTGTTTGTGATATCGCCCGCCACCACAAACAAAATTAAGTCAGCCTGCTGGGCGACGGATTGGGCCACTTGCCCCCGTTCTGCCCCTTCAATTTCGTCTAGACCGGGGGTATCAATCAGCTCAATTTTGAGGGCTGGCTTTCCCTCAGCAACATCCGGCGTCCAATAAATAGAGCGGGGCCACTGGGTGACGCCATTCAAAGGGCCGGTTTCAAGAATTTTTTCGCCCACGAGGGCATTGAGCACAGCAGACTTGCCTCGACTGACCAAACCAAACACAGCCACTCGCAGCAGGGTGCTATCTAATTTGTTGAGTAGGGTGGTCAGCTGGTCAATACCGGACTTGACAGCCGCCTGCCGTTTAAGCTCATCAGCATCTGAGCGGGTCAGCTCTAACTGAGGAATATAGCGATCAATGGTCTGCCGTAGACTATCGCGGGCTTGGTTCACCAGCGGATGGGCTGCCCTGTCTATAGTTCTTTTGTTCGCAGGAATGGTATCGGTAGAAGCAGCCCGAATCAACGCTGGGTCAGTCATGACAAGGTGTACTTAACTGGCAACAGGACTAGCCTCAGGCAAATGGGTTAAGGCCTGGGTCACAAAATTCTTGAGGGCCACGCCTTGACGAGCCTGCTGGAATAGGGATTGCAAACGCTCCCCCAGACCTCCAAAGTTAAGCTCAGTGGCATCTGATAGGCTTTGTTCTTCGAAGTAATCGATTAGGGTAAGACCCACCAGACGAGTAAGGTAAGCGGCACTGATTCCCTGTAATGCACCGCCAACCAGATAGGTGGTGACGTGGCTTTTGAGAATGGTGCCCAGGGCCTGGGAGGCTAACTCAACCAGCCCCAGTTTGACGGTAAGTTCGGCAATGGTTCCGGCAGCGGCTCTGGCCTGCTCCATAGAAAAACGTTGCCCGTAGATAGCCCCTAGATCTAGCACTAGTTGACTATTAATGGCAGCCGTGGCCAGCAAATCGACGGTGGCCATAGGGTTAGCAAATGCAGCACCCGCCGCAAGCCACTGCATTGGTTCAATCACGGCCATCGCTTTTTGGCGACGATACCCATTAAGCTCCTGAATAATTCGCTGTTGTAGATCGTTGGTCTGGCGCAGGGTGGTGGCCATGACTAGGGGGGCTGGGTCACCAATAAACGTATCGAGCTGCTGGGTCAGGGTGGCTAGATCGGCCGCTGGTTGCTCGAAAGATTCAGTAATTTCTCCTAGCTCGGAATAACGACGGACTTTGATTGGGTTAGGGTTAGCTGCGATCGCAACTACCTCCACGCCACGCTCTGCCACCCGACCTTTGATGCGATCCAGTACAACGGCCTTGTCCATAGGGGTGTACTGGTCTTGTTTGTTAAGCACCACCAGCACCTGATGGCCAGCAGTTACCAGCGATTCCAAACGATTTAGTTCCGAAGCCGTCATGTCACCCGCAACCAGCAGCAGCACCAGGTCAGCATCGCTATCTAGCTGTTCAGTAAAGGTTAACAATGGTGACTCAGACGCCTGCAAACAATTCAAAAGAGTTGTTTTGCCTGTGGCCTTGTTACCCGCAATGGCAATCGTTAGCTGGGTCCGCTCCAGGCTATCTAGCAACAGTTCACATTCAGTGCGATAGATTTCTGCGTGGGCAGCGGCCTTGCTATCTTCAACAAGCAGCAGATCAATCAGCTTATCGGTGCGTTCCAGCACCTGGTCAATCGCGTCGCGTTTAACTGTGATTTGTTGGGGAACAGTGGGGACAGGCCGGCTTTGCTGACGCCACCACCACAGACCAGACCCAAGGGCCATCGCCCCCAATACAAGCGAGCCATCAATAGACATATGATGCACCACATCCAATAGCCACAGGCTGGCGCTCAACCCCAAACCACCAACCAGAATAGGACGCCTGACTGCAATATCCATAGTGCCTATACCCACAAATTTCTGCCCTTACATTCTATAAAGTTAGTGACCAGATACTAGGGGGAAAACCCAACAGAACTTCACGATAAATGTCTTTTTGGGTCAACATTACGCGGTTACACTGAATCCTGGCGGTTTTTCCAAAATCGTTAGAATTTGAATAGTATGATCTGCTTTGTACGGGTGTATCGCAAAGCGAAAAAAAATTATGTAACCAGATATGACGCTCAATTATCAGTTCAAAATTATATGTGGATTACATAGAAGCGGAACAACGTACACAGGCAATATCCTTTCTGAGCACAGTTCTTTTCAAGTGCTTCACGAGCCATGCAATCCTGAGTGGGGGATCAAAGGAGTCCAAGCAGCCTATCCGTATCTAACATCATCAACACCAAAGGACAACAAAACAGCATTATTGTTGAACGATATTTTAAATTTTCGCCGTCAATGGAACCATCGGCCGCCCCAGCAGCTCAAACCATTAACTCATCTGCTCTATAGGCTCTCAGGAGGACAGGCTGGGAGAACTTGGTCAACGCTGAGACTCAGAAATGCGCTGAACTCGCTACCGCCAGTTATTTGCTGGAAGGATCCTTTCACCACATTTGCCTTAGAGCATCTGTTGTCCACCTACAAAGCGCAGGCTGTCTGTATGATAAGACATCCTGGCGCACTTTGGCACAGCAACCGCAAATTAAAGTGGCCCTTTGATATCAAAGTACTACTGGATCAAAAGCAACTTATTGAACGCTATGGCACCGATATCCCCGATAGACATTGGCAGCTAGCTACACCCGATTCCCCGGCCAGTATTGCTATTTTATGGAAGCTCATGGCCAGGCTGATCTCACAACAGGAAAAGTCTCAGAAATCACTAATAACGGTTAGACATGAAGATCTCTGCGTGCAACCAACAGCTACAGCGGCAGATATCTGCCATCACTTTGGAATGAATTTTCAAAACAGAATGCACAGATACATAGCAAACACTAGCTCTGAAGATAAAAAAGAATCAGCTCAGCGGGAAGCTTTTTCATTTGAGCGAAATAGTAAACAGATCATTAACCTTTGGAGAGATCATGTAGATAAAACAGAAGAACACATGATTCGAGACATCATTGGAGATGATCTCGGCAGGTTCTATGAACGTTGGTAATACAGAGCATCTTTACACAACAAACGCGACCACAACAAACGCGACAAGTATGCCGTTGCTGATTTAGAGCATGAACCGCTCGGTTAGATACGCTATTTGAAAGTATCTTGCAGATAAAATTATCCCGAGAATCAGTAACGCCATAAATATAGTCACTGTCGTCTACCTAAACAGTCTGCATATCATCTCCAGAACCTAGAAAAAGTAAAGGGCCAGAGAGCAAAGGGCAACAAGGGTGCTATAACTCAAATACAGACGTTTTTGAAGTGACTCCCATGGCTGATGAGTCTGTTTTACGACGAGGAGCGCTGTTTGGCCGGTTAGTACTCGACTACAACACGACCAATGAGCTAGGACTGGTGGACGATCTACTCGTGGATTTAGCCCAGGGGCAAGTGGTAGGACTATTGTGCAAAGGAGCGCTGTGGCAGCGGCAGCGACCGGCTTACAGCTGGGAGCACGTGACTAACATTGGCAAGGACAGTATTGTTATCCATGCCCCAGGAGCTGAGATGCCCAATGCTGCAGCCCAGCCCATGGTGGGGTTAGAAGTATGGACGGACACAGGTAATTGTGTCGGTCAGATTGTGGATTATCGGTTTGAGCGCCAGGGGATCGTAATTCAATATTTATTTGCTCAGTCCGATCAACCAGGGCTTTATGGCTTGGCCCCCGATGCGATTATTAGTGCTGGACGCAAGCGAATTATGGTGTCAGCTCTATCCGTTGAGCAAGCAGCGTATTTCGCCGATGAGGCCCCCCCAGACCAGCAAGACTGGCAGATCGCTGCCCAAACCACTGCTCAATCGCTGGCAGATCAGGTACAGCAGCGTGCCCAGGGTCTGTCAGACTATGCCCAGGAAAGATGGCTAACTGAGGATCTAAATCAGCAGCTGCAGTCTACAACTCGACAGCTACAAGATAGAACCCAGGGGTTACGCTCTCAGTTCAACCAACAAGTTTCTAAAGCCAAAGAACGGCTGAGTCCACTCAATAAAGCCTTAGAGAACACCCTAGAAAACACCTTTGACAAATTTAGTGACCAGACCGATCCTCCTGCCATCGACGTAGATTCCTTTGAGGTTTGGGAGGACGATGATTAAACAGGTTGATGCCTTGTTCGATTACCCCTAGGCGGTTTGGTTGAGCTTCATCACTAGAACAATGTCACTCAGAGCGCCTGAACGATCGCCACGGTCAAATCGGATCAGACTACGATTAATGTAGGCATCTGGAAACTGAGGCTGTAGTTCAAGCGCCCGATTAACGTCGGCCAGTGCACCCTCCACATCCTTCAGACGGAACCGCAGGACGCTGCGTTCATTAAATGTTTGGGCAGCATCGGGTTGCAGAGATAGGGCTTGGTCAAAATCTGCCATCGCCGCCTGGTACTGGTGTAAATCAACTTGAATCCGACCTCGTTGCGCATAGGCATTGGCCAAGGATGGGTTCAGAGCGATGGCCTGGTTAACATCTTGCAGTGCACCGGCTAAGTTTCCAAGATGGTGCCGAACGCTGCTCCGATTACTAAATGCATCTGCGCAGCGCGGCTCTAGCCGGATAACCTCACTAAAGTCAGCAGCGGCCATTTCATAGCGATGGCTATAGAGCTGCACCAACGCTCGATTGTGGTAAACGTAAGCCTTTGGACTAATACGCAGGGCCTCAGTATAGTCGTCAAGGGCTCCTTCACTGTCTCCAAGGGCAGCTCGTGCGTTGCCTCGATTGTTTAGTAGGGCAAATTTACCTGGAGCAGGACAGTCCTGCAGCACATTTTGCAATTGAGGCAACGTGCGCGGATAGATTTCAGGCAAGGCCGGATCAAGCCTCAGGGCTGTGCAGTAGTCCTTCATTGCCCCCGCATAGTCGCCCAATTCTGTCCGGACTTTGGCTCGGTTACTATAGGCGTCAACAAAGCCTTCGTTAAGTGTGATGGCCTGGTTAAAATCGTCCAGGGAGCGCTCATAGTCAACCTGGTAAAAGTAAGCTAGACCACGATGATTAAAGGCATCGGCGCAGCAAGGATTAAGGGCCAAAGCCCGATTTAAATCGTTAATGGCAAATTGAGACTCGCCGCATTGCAACCAGGCCACCCCCCGCCAAAGATAGGTGCGCGGAAAGTGGGGTTGCAGCTTGAGGGCATAGTCAAAGTCCCGCACGGCTCCTGCATGGTCTCCTAGGTCCAACCGCAGTAGTCCTCGATTGCAATAGCCTCGCGTCGATAGCGGCGTCAGTTGGATCCCCCGCTCAAAATCTTCTAAAGCTGCATCCCAGTGTCTTAGCTTACGCTGGGCATTTCCGCGATTCAGATAGGCCGACGAGTAGTGGGGCAGGAGATGAATAGCCCAGCTAAAGTCTTCAATGGCTGGGCCATAGTTGCCCATGGCATAGTGGGCACAGCCCCGGTTGTAATAGGCTTTGGCATAGTTAGGCAGATATGCAATGACCGTATTGAAAATTGCGATCGCACCCACACAGTCTCGCTTCCGTGCCAGGTCAACCCCCCGATTCAATAAGTCCTTCGCAGTCATCTCACCCCACAGCCGCCATACGACGGAGTTTACGATGTAAACAACACAAACCCCGACTTAGAACCTATATTATCTTTGATACGAAACCAATAGATACTGTTCCAAGTTTATTAACGATTTATCGTTGACGCCGTCCTTAGCTATGCGTAAACCCTCTAACCAGATCGCCCCTGAGCATCGAACCAGCAGCTACTGGCAGCAACCATGAGCATGCACATAAAAAGGATGGTCACTAAGCATCCATCACAAATATCCCACTGCACTGGCAATTCTCTGAAGACGTAGCATTACAACTATGCATCTGAGGTATTTGCATCAAACAGTATTAGAAGAAGCTGTTTAATCTCACTAACTAGCAAAAATTCTTTCGTCCAATACGGAAAGGATCTCGGGATCTTTCTCCACATCAAACTTTCGAGCGAAGAAAATATCGTCTCTAGCTAATTGGGGAAGATGTGCTGAAGAAACTATGCCAGGACGTCCATCATTAGGCTTACTCCAGCTAATATAATGAATATTTTGACCGTAGAACTTAAACGAATCGTTATTGACTAGAACGGTCTGAAAAATTGACTCATCTGGAATTAAAGTATCCTCATAAAAATCAATTAATTTCTTTCCCTGAGCAGATCTTAGAAAATTCAATAAGAACTTAACACAATCAGCCGAAAGCATATGAAAGTATGAACCTCCATAGCCAATAAACTTGCTATTAAAGGGTGTAGAGACACGACGACCTAGAATGAGCTCATTATTAAACCAATGAAGCCGTATAAAGTTCTGAATACGATTCACTGCTGCTATTAGCGGTTTGATGGCAGTTAGCTGCCATTGAGACAGATGCATCCCTGTCTTCCAATAATGATATAAATAGCGATCTTTACACTGTTCTAAAGGCCAAGGAGCTCCCCCCGAAAACAATTCAAAATTCTCCATGAAGCCATCATACTCAGTCTCATTAAGCAGATTTTCCAAGTTCTGTAATGGCTGAGTTGGATAGCATTGCCCACTCAAGTTAACTAACCAATCAAACTCTATGTTCTGACTATAAATCCACTCCACAGCATCCAAATAGGCATTCACCAGTGACATATCACATCTTCTAACTGATGCATACAGACAATGTACTGGATAGCCAGGTAAGTCTGACAGTGGCGACAAATCTAGGGGAGCAGATTCAGCAGAATGACTGAGAACAATTATTGACGATGGATTTGCTTTTCGAATCGTCCTTACCAGGCGATAAATTTGATCGGGTTTTTGATGGGTCCGAATCAAATAGAGAATTTTCATGGCATAATCTAATAGATTTTGGAAGTGGAACAGCGTAAGTTAATTGGACATAAAAAACTCGAAATTGAAAGTGCGATTCGAGTTTTAGAAAGACAAAATAGTATCAGAGCTCTCATAGGCTCTGGTAGGAATAAGCACTAAACCGTATAGCCAAACACCTCCATATCCTTCTTATATTTCACTTCCAAAAAGTTAATGTCGTCCAAGCTAAAATATTTTCTCCAGTCTTTATATTTTCGCTTGGACTTATTAGAATGGGGCAATGAAACTGAAATGCCAATCTTTTGGCAAATGTTTTCCCAGTCGGTACTGATATTTTCTAATTGACCAACGTAGTCAACAATTAGATTTTCACCTGTTTCATCTGCTAACTGAGCAAACTGGGACATAGTTCCATAGGACTGCCAGCATCCATCCGCATGAATAAACTCAGATATTGTTCTACTGTTTAGACAAGCAACTATGCCAGGCCATCTAAAGGAATCATATAGCTTTGGTAGTTGAGTTAATGCTGTGGGTATTGAAGCGACCTGATCAACAGAATACATCAGTTTAATTGCAGCGCCTCGATATCCCCCGAGGTAGTAAGTTTTCAGATATTCATAGAAGGAAACCATCCGATCCACGGGATGTCTAACAACCGTAAATGTAAAATAGTTATTCCAAGCCTCATCACCCATCATTGCCTTAATCTCAGCGGCTGATGAATGTTTGTAGATACCAAACTTTTTCTGATATGCCTTTTGCAAGCGTTCTCCATACTTAGTACTGCCCAACATGACGTCATTCCACTGCATCTCACTATCGAGTGCTCGCTCAATACTCGTACCGCCACACTTATGCAAATGGACAAAGACAAATTTCTGACTATTAGAGATAAACGTCATTTCTAAAAATTAGCAAATAATAAAAATTACAATAGACAGGTATTTATTTTAGACATTCCTTAATAAATACATAGGAGCGCTGTAGCAACATCAAAATCCCTTGGCAAAATTCATCGCAGCCTGCTCTATTTGAGTATAGAGTTTTGTTGGTGTTAAACAAAGGAAATAGACAGCGCCAATAGTAATCAATGTTTTTCTAGGCTCTTCAAACAAGATTCTAATATCGCTAGCAATCGACTTATGTAGCATTTGAAGAGCTAATGATGCATCTCTCATGCTGACAGCACGACGAGCAATATATCTCTGAAAATAGGCCCTTGCTAGACTTACGGAATCACCCAGCACATCTGGATAAGCCTTAGAGTACTTATCAATAATTTTTTCAAGATACTCATATTGAGCCAGCGCATTAGCTGATAGTCCACCAGAATTAATTCGATAAAGCGTAAGCAGCTCTGGAATACCCTCACAAACCCAATCAGTCTCCACCGCAATTCTTAACCAACATTCAACATCTTCAGCTCTCTTAAAGCTTTCATCAAAATAGAAAGTCTCTTCTTTACCGTGAAGATTATCTGTGAACTCAATGTCTTGAAATACCTTGCTCTTAAATACTGGTGATGACCCATTACCAATAGGATTACGGCGCAGAATATAATCAGGCGTAATATTTTTGACTTTTGTAGGAATTTGTTTTAGCCCTGTTGGGTTATCGTCTTCATCGATCAGTCTGGAGTAGCTAAAGCTGATGCCAACATGAGAATTTTTTTCTAAATGACTAACATGCTTCGCAATCTTATCGTCGGTCCATAAATCATCAGCATCAACCAAAGCAATATAATCCCCAGCTGCATGTCTTATACCCGTATTACGAGCACCTGCAAGGCCTCGGTTAGCCTGTTGAATAATTCTGATTCTAGGGTCATCAAATTGACGGCAAATTTCAATGCTGCGATCGGGTGAGCCATCATCAACAATGATTACTTCGAGTTCGCTGTAGGTTTGCGCCAACACTGAAGAGATCGTTTTACCTACAAATTTCTCAGCATTAAAGACTGGAATAACAACTGACACTAATTTTTTATTCATCGAAAAACCTCTAACTTTAAATAATAAATATCAGTTCGCATCAGTATGCACACTTATTGAAGTATTTCGTATAAGTATTAGAGTTATCAAACTGAGGATTCTTTAAAGAAGCTATCCTATAGCCATATAGATAGAAGCATACTAGATTATATTGTCTTTCGAGAAAGAGACATCTTAAATTAGCAAACACAATCTAGCTCCATATTCTTATACATAGCTAATACAGCAGATTCAGGTAGGAATATTAGCTTACACATCGAATATTTGATTCTTACCCATCTTTAGATACCATTAACAGAAATTCAAAGAATTTATGACCAAAGTCAAACTTTAGAGAGGCTTTTCGACATTTCAGATACTGAGTCGCTTATTTTGATAGAGTTATCTTCTGCCCATGTAGAGATAATTTGAACAGACGACAAAGAGACCCAAATATAGAGAATCCAAGCATCACTTACAAACAGATTACTCTCCGTTAGGTTACTGAGTGTCAAAAACACGAGCATGACTACCGGATATATTGCATAGGATTTTTTAGTCAGTCGAATTAATTGAACTGATTTAACAAACGTTATAAGGAAATTTGAAAAGAATAAGATCCCTCCAATCCATCCTAGTGCCAGTAAAACCTCAATGAATCCATTGTGGGCATTGGGCACAGGCCACCCAGCTATTTGTCTGACAATATCAGCTGGGGCACCGTAAGGTCCCCAGAAACCTTTATAGCCATAACCTAAGAAAGGCTTTTGGGAAATCATATGAAATAAAGCAGGCCAAATGTCATTACGACCTGATAAATCTGTTCCTTTCCCAAATGCTCCGAGCAAAGTGTCCGCGTTAGCTTGTATATAGGAAATAGTGCCCCCGGCCGTTAGGGTGATTGAGCTAACTGCAACCACCATAGACCGATAATTTAACTTCAAGGCGTTGCAAACAAAAAACGTTAGCGTCATCGTTGCCGTTGCCAATAGCCCCGTTGTTGATTGAGCAGCTACCACAAGGAAAGCGGATAGAATCATAGAACCGGTGATGGCTAGCTTGGCCTTGCCTCGAAAAATATCTGTATATTGAGTAATTAGAAGAAACACTGTGGTTAGGGCCATTTGAGCACCTAACTTATTTTTATGGGTATGCACGCCTCGCCAGGCTCCTGTATGTGGAGCTAAATGCATTACTCCATATTTCGGTATTAATACACCAAAGAGAAAACAAACAACGGTATTTATGCAGAGTGCAGTGACCAAAAGCCTGAGCTGTTGTTTAAAGCTAAAGCTCAAGGAAAAATACGCTGAAAATGCTGTAGCACCGATCAGAAGAATACTTCGCCGTGATGACACATTGGGAAATACTGACCAATTGGATGAAAGGACAATCAGCAATAAAAATACAACTAACAGCAATGATTTAGGACTCGATTTTAAACGAGTCACAATCATTTTCCAACGCAGTAATATCCCCAAACAGGAAGCCGCATGAATTGCCGTACTGATTCCTGGGAGTAGAATACGCTTTTGTCTGTTTTGGATTGTGGTTCTTTCTTGGCAATCCTATTAACCTAATTGACAGTGGCGGCGGCGGGCAGCTAGTTGATTTATCCACTGT
>JBCAWO010000088.1:0-18150 GCA_038534515.1 Cyanobacteria bacterium J06554_1 | reverse complement strand
GATTGGGCGTAAGCCGGTGCAGTGGCCAACAGAGGACCGAACAAGGTCACCAAAAATGGAACGTAATAACGATTGAGGGAACAGGGCATAACAGGAACTATTTGCGGAGATGCTATACAAAGTCAGGCTTCAACGTACGCTGTTGTCAGTTTAGGAATGGGAATGTCTATCTGGTTTGCTTGGGGGCAGGCCCGACGACGCTATCCCTCAGTCAACAGCGCTCAACTTTTACACTTATTGCATTTGTCAATTGCGATGGGGATGGGGTTAACTTGCGATCGCAAACCAATAAAATCAACCAATAAAATCAAACCAGAATAATTACTCAAAAAAACTCAGGGCGCGGACGAGTCCTCCTCCGACCGCAGCAAACGGTTAGAGATAATGTCAATACGACGGTCTAGTCGATCAATTTCGGTCTCCTCTTCAAGTTGTTCGTAGGCAGTGCGGGCCAGGCGCAGCTGCTGTAGGGCATCCTCAAACAGCCCTAAGGTGGCATAGACATCAGCTAAATTGACTCGGACCGTGGCTTCGCTCAGGACATTGGCATCAGCTGTGGCCAGGGTTAATGCCTGCTGGTAAGCATCGATGGCCAGCTGATTGAGACCGCTCTGACTATAGGTATCACCCAGGGCGGTGTAAACCAGGTCAGAAGCGGTGGGTCGATCAACCAGTGACTGTAACATAGGCAACGCATCAGCATACATCTCCTCTAAAAAGAAGACACCGGCCCTGGCCAACATTGCCTCTTCCATCGAGTCTCCATCCGTCAGGGTAGACTCCGCCGAGACCACGGGGGTAACATTACTGAGCTGCGATCTCAACTCTTCATAATCTTCTTCAAACAGTAGCTGAAAGCCCGACTCGTAATACCCTTCATCCAAATCAGACGACACACCGGTATCAGTGACAACCTCAATGGAGTAGTAATATCCGGTATCTAAGGGCACCAGCTCTGGAAACGGTAGGGAAGGGGTGTTGTCAACCGTCATTCTTTCCCAAAGGGCAATTTCAGGTCGGTCACGCTCCAGGGTCCAACGCCAGATCCTAACGGTGTAGCTGTTGGCCCCCTCCACCGGATTCCAGCGAATGATGTAGGACTGATTTTGACCTGGCTGCTGGATCCAGGCATTGCGAGGCGAGATGACATAGGGCAAGGAGGCATCATTGCCCCCAATGATGCGCCCCGTACGTTTGCCCCCAGCCCGGGTGTTAGACGCGCGCCCTCGCTGTCGCGCACAGGCCTGCCAGAAAAAACAAGCCGCGGCCACAGGCGGGTTTAAGACCGGTTCAACCACACCCAAGCCCAGCACCAATGAGAGGGCAAGAACAAGCTGCCGCTGGGGGCGGGAAACGTAACGCTCGGGTCTTAACTGGGGCGGTCGAGACAGCGGCGATCTGAGCCGCATCATCTTTAAGCATTGAAGCATTGGCATTTCACCCTTTACGTAAGCGATAGGTCATATAGCCCACGGCGCTGCCGGTAACTCCCCAGCCGACGAGGGCCGGTACCCAAGGTACCCAAATCGCTGCACCCACCATGAGACCATAGCAGGCCACCGTCAACAGCCCGACGGAGCCGACAGCAGCCACCAGTACGGGCACTGGTTTGACAAATCGCCAAAAGACAACGCCGCCCACACCAGACCACAGCAGAATCCAGCCCGCTTCTCCGACAAATGGCCACCAGCGGATCAGGGGTCGATCTTCTAAAGCCGCATTGATCAGCTGGCTGGTCATCTGTGCATGCAGGTATACACCTGGCACCGAATCACCGTAGGGCGTATTAAAGTCGTCGGAGTTGCGATCGCTAAAATCCGTGTAGCCAATCAGTACAATGCGATCTCGAATCAGTCCGGGCGGCACCTCATTCTTAATCACAGCTTCAAGGGAAACCTGCTGTGCAAAATCTTTGAGCCGAGAGCCTGGTTCCTGAGACTCTGGCTCAGCGTAGGTACGAAAGTTGATCAGGGTTTGATAATCGGCCAGGCTACTCCACCCCAAACTCTGGGTATTGCCACTGTAGGCCGTGCCATTGCCATCAAGATTTGGCAGCACCACATCCCCCAAGGTAATGGTGCCGAGAAATTCGTCATCACCAGTATTTTCATAGGCAATGCCCTCAGCCTCAAGGTAGGTTTTGGCTAACAACAGACTAAAGGCCTCCTCGGGAAGACAGGCGCTGCTATCGTCGGCAACCCACTGGGTAAGATAGTGGCGGCGTACAATTTTACCGCCATCCTGCAGCAGGTTCCCAAAGCCCACCCGGGGATCAGGAATCTCGTTACCAATGTCGCTGACCTGGTCGCTGGCGGCCTGACAGATCCCAAACAGATTATCCATCTCAGCAAGCCCTTGTTTTAAGGCTCCCTCTGCCGGAAAGTCACGGAAAAAATCGAGACCAATGAGACGGGCCCCATGGGTATTGAGCACCTCGAGGGTCTCCATCAGGGCCTGCTCGGGAATGGTACCAATACCCGGTTCATAGCGCCCACCAATCATCTGCTCCCGCAGCCACTCTCCGCTAGGGCCATCGACTTTTACAATCAGCAACCGCTCATCCTGCTCAGTCTCGTCGGGTCGCAGCCGCAAAAACTGGTCATAGGCAAGGGTTTCTAGGGGTTGCAAGCCCCCAAATAATCGCACAGCAGAAACGGCTAGGGCTCCCACAACGGTGGCTAGGGCTACGGAACGGGCCTTGATTTTCTTAAACGGCAGGGCCTGACTAGCCTTGATATACTCTTTCTGTAGGGGCGTGACCGGTGGGGTTTTATCTACGGCCTGCTGCTGCCAATGCTCCGAATCTGCCAGGTCATTCCCCCGCAGTAAAAAGCTATCATCCCGCTGGCCCCTGTCCCATTCGGTGGCTTTAACCAACAGGCGCGTGTGCGATCGCACATGGAACGGATCGCTTTCTAAGGCGCGGAACAGCTCCCCAAAATTCACCAAGAAATCACCATCGTGACGGCGAAAGTCAATCCAGGGTAGGGATGCAATCCCCTCCGGCAGGGTGGACTTCACCACATCCCGATAGATCACAGGGAGCACTCGCTTTTGACGAGATTGGGCATAGGCAAATTCTTTTAAACAGGCGTTACACCGAGCAGATCTAGGAGACAGTACAAAAAGAACATTTTCAGCATTGTCAATTAGCTGCTGGGTCTCCTCGGGGCGATCGGTCTCTCCCGCCGCCCCTTCAGGGGATAGCCAGGAACTTTTTCCTTGAATCAACAGCGTTTCATTAAGTCGCTGCGAAAAATCAATGTCATCAATATGGTGAATTACGAAAACACCGATCGTTTGATCCGGAGACTGCTTCTGGCTTGCCTCCAGAAACGCTAGCTGCAGCGGCAATGCCCCGTTAAGCGTTCGATTTTTTGCATTTTGGGCCCAGGCAAAATAGGTATCCTGTGTCTGACGCTGCAGCAACAGACTGGGATTTTGCATCTGCCGTTCCCATTTGAGTGCCCGCACCAATAGACGTTTGTGTTGATTGTGATAGGGGGCTTCACGACGAATGACTCGCAACAGCTCGGCCAGATCTTTCTCTAAATCAACGGACGCCTGATTATCAGCCAGGTTAATAAATTGCACCTTACGAATATTGGCTGGCAACAGATTCAGATCGATATCTTCCACCAGCATGGGAATGATGCGTTTATTGAGATCTAAGGCTTGCTCAATCTCCATCTGACAATAGTCAGACGCTAGGGACGCCTGACTAATCAAATAAACAACGTTGTCGGCCTCTTCTAACCCCCGCCGGATAGCCACTTCAAAGTCTTCCCCCATACGGATATCCACCGTATTGGTCCAGACCGTAATCCCTGCCTGTAGCAAGTGGTAACGAACAATCTCCCTTGTCGTCAGATCTTCTTCAGCATAGGAGATAAATACCTGGGTCATGCCGCCATCGGCGGCCTTGATGCTCTCGGTAATAAAAATTGCCTGTTGCAAACTGGGGATACAGGGGGGTTGTTCCGTGGCGAACTCGGTCAGCAACCAGGTTTGAGCCCGCAGCCGATCTTCCCCCATCAGTAGGTACGAGGCCTGACTTTGGTGGCGTTCCCAGGCTAGGGCCCTGATCAACAGCTCAGTATGCTGATGGACATAGTCTTCATGGCGATGGCACAGTTCCACCAATCCGGAGACGGCCGCCTCCAGGTCGTCTATCCCTTCACGGGCGTAGATCCAATTGATCTTACTGATGCCAGGGTGCATGTTGGGGAAACTGGAATGTTTACCCTGGGCTTTATAGGCTTGCCACTGGTCAGCATTACCCCCAGGGTTTCGAGCTTCCCAGGTGGCCTGACTAATCTCCTCCACCTGCAAAATGGGGATGATTCGCTTATTGTATTTCAGCGCCAGGGCAATCTCTTTGGCACAGTAGGGAGAATTAACAGCGTGGGGCGCGATGATAAAAATGAAGTTGTGGCTTTTTTCGATACCATCGTTAATCTGCTCTTGGAAATCCACCCCCAGGGGAATATCGTTTTGGTCAAACCACACTTGAAAGCCCTGGTTAGTAAGCCGCTGATAGAGATCGGTGGTAAAGGCTTTACTATCGGCTCGACCATAGGAAATAAACGCATCGTAAAACTGGTTAACCCCTTGGCTAGCCTGGATAAAGGCTGTGTGGAGATCGGTGGGGACGCTAGGACCGGGCTCTGACAGCCAGGTCTGGGCCATGGAAAAGTCACTCGACCGGAGCAGGAACTTGCGATCGCGTCCCTGTCTTTCCCAGCTCAGCGCCTTGACCAAAATCTGCTTGTGCTGTTCCCAGGCGTCAGCTGAGCTTTGCAACGTGCGCATGAGCTCCGCCATGGCTCGGTCAAAATGAATATCCGACGCCAGGGATGAGAAATCAATAAACTGCAGCATTCGCAAATCCGCTGGCAGCAGCGCCACATCCATGGACTGCACCAGCACTGGAATAATCCGCTTGTTATACCGCCGGGCGTAGGCCAGCTCCTGCTGACAATATTGGGACGCTAAGGAGTTAGCAGAGAGCAACAGAACAATATTATCGGCCTTTTCAATCCCACGATTAATCGCCATCTGAAAGTCCACAGCGGTAGGAATATCCACCGTGTTGACCCACGCAGTAAACCCCTCGCGCATCAGACGCCTGCGTACCTTCTCCTGAATTGCCATATCCTCTTCACTGTAGGACATGAAAATTTGGGTCATCTGGTCATTAGCGGCCTTCAGACTCTCGGTAATAAATTCGCAGTGTAAATCGGTGGGCAGGCAGGGGGGCTGCTCATCTTTAAAGCGTGTCTTTAACCACAGGTCCGCCTTGTCCAGGGTCTCGTCGTCGGTTAATAAATACCTGGGCTGACGCTGCTGACGCTGCCAGTCAAGGGCCAGGGTCAACAGCTGGGTATGCTGACGCACATAGGGCTGCTGACGCGCTAGAATCACCTGCAGCCCCGCCATGGCCTCGTCAAAGTCATCAATCCCTTCACGAAAATACACCCAGTTAATTTTGCTAATTTCAGGGTGCATGTTGGGGAAACTGCTGTGGGCTCCCTTTTCCTTTAAGGCCTGCCAGCCCCACTCATCAGCATCAGGGGTTCGCTGCTGCCACGTTTCATAGCTAATTTCCTCCACATGTAGCAGAGGAATAATACGTTTATTATAGGCCAGGGCCAGCTCAATCTCTTTGGCACAATAGGGCGAATTAACCGAGTGGGGAGAAATAATAAAGAGAAAGTTATCGGCTTTTTGAATGCCATCGTCAATCTGATTTTGATAGTCCACCCCCAGGGGAATATCATCAAAATCAAACCACCCCACTAACCCAGCCTTGGCCAAACAATCTTTGACCTGTCTAGCAAACAAACGACTGTCTGCTCTGCCATAGGAAATAAAGACATCTTGCAGAGAGGAGGATGGATGGGTCATGAGATTTTCAGTGTCAGGTTTAATAGCGCCTGGGGTGCTATCACCCTAGACGCTATCTTTTGAGACTAGTGTAGGTCCAGATATAGGCCCGACTCTAGATCAGAGCTATCAGAGATCGCTTAGAAACCATAGTCCCATCGAGCGCGGTATCCCCGAGCATCAATGTGGGTAAAGACCGAGGCGCTGGCAATCCCACCGCGATCTCGCCACCAGGGTTCTAGCTTACGGTTGACCTCCGGTGGAGAAATACCTTGAACCACAAAATCGACGGCATCGCCTGAAAGGTGGCGAGATCGACTGGCCCCACCGGCCTTGCGATTTGAGGTGGGATCGCGGTACCAGGAGTTGACGGTAATGGGCCGTCCTCCTAAATAATCTCGCACCTCTTCCATGGCTTCGGCAATTTGCAAAATACCATTGACCACGGTCTCATCCACGGGAATGCGACTGCCGTTTTTGGTCGCTTCGGCCCAGCTAAAATTACCACCGGTCAAAATAGGCTCGCCCAGATAAACTGTGCCAAGCTTTGGAACCGTAATGGGTCGCCCCCGATCTTTTTCTGCAATCTTTGTTTCTGGCTCAGCCGGGGGGTCCATGGGTTTGTTATTGGGCTCCGTCCCCTCTAACTGAATGTGCTGGGCAAACACATACCAGTCAACGCGGTTGTTTTGCCCCAACAGCACACCATCTGGAATCCGCACCTTGACATGACCGCCCTTGTCTGGGTCATCTGTCACCAGGTCTAACCGGGTACCGGCACTGACCAGCATTTTCTCGTCCTGGGCCAGCTTAAACCCCTGCTCTGGCCTAACCTTAAATAGGGTATCCGCCAGCACCAGCAGCTCGGTGGCAGCCTTGGGGCTCCCCACGTCGATTAGCTGCTGCTGTAGCAGATAGCGCACAACGGCAGCGGCCCCTATGCGCGGCGTCTTTTGACCCAGAACACTGGTCCCACCCCAAACCCAGATCGACTCTTTGCCCGCACCGCCACGAAACCCGTTCCATAGGTCAAATCCCCACAGAAATGCACCTAGGGTACGGGTTTTAGCCTGATGGTACTTTTTGGCAATCAGCACATCGATCACCTGACGCTCAAACTGGGCCGGTTCGCGAAAGTTCCATTCGCTATAGTGCAAAATACCGACAAACCACCAGGGTACCCCGGTGGCTTTTTCAACGGATTCGTAGTGCGATCGCAACTGTACCATACGCCCCACAATCCCCCTGACCGTGGGCTCTGTCTCCGACCGGAGCGAACAACCTTCAAATGCCGAGCTATACTCTGTTTCCAGTTTTTCTAGCGTTAAATCCATGGAATTAGCAGATGAAACAACAGAGTTTGGCAACGAGTCGATAAATATTCCAGCCGTCACTGTCTACCTATGGTAGAGACACAGATACTAAAAACAACACATATTGCCCAAGACAACAGGGCGGTAACGTTTTCAAAACCTTTTCAAAACCTTTGTGCCAGCATAAATAATCGAATTTATACTTTATCGATAAGTACCCACATCAAACAAACAAGATAGGTTGTTCGTAAGTTAATTTTTATAAATCAAAAAAATCAGAAAGTCAGATTCCAAAGCTTAAGCGTGTACCTTTGAGTTGCGTTCTGCTTTGCGCATGGCTACAGCCGTTCTTGACTCCCTATGTATCTATATATTTCTATTTCCTACCCAACATTAGCCATGCCGCAAAGACTTAGGCCTTTTTGAGCCTGGCACCCAGGTTCCCTGACATCCGTTACTCGGGTCAGCATTTTTTCTACCCGGCAATTCAAAGGAACTGTTTCAACTAAGCTCGCCCACAACCGCATCTAACTAAAGACAGTAAAACCGAAAAAATGGCCAAGAAAAACGCCTATAGTGACTATCTTAAGCAGACCCTAGGGGGACTGATTGATAGGCTTGACATTTCAGATCTACGCAAAGAGTTTCTCAAAAATCGCTGGTTGGACCAGGTCATGTGGCTAGAGGGACGGGCTACCAAGGAGCGAGATCGGCACTACAAGCTACGACTGGTAACTATCATTGGTGGTGTGATTGTTCCAGTAATGGTCGGTTTAAATCTTGAAGACAACGAGCTCAACGTTCGACTTAGATATGCCGCCCTTGGTCTGAGTACGGTCGTGGCTGTTTCCGCTGCTGTCGAAGAGTTCTTTTTGCCGGGGGAGAAGTACCGTAATTATCGTAGTACAGCAGAAAGTATGAAAATCGAGGGCTGGCAGTTTATGCAGCTAGCAGGGCCTTATCGAAAATTTAAGGTTCACTCAGATGCTTATAAAGCATTTGCCCAACGGATAGAGGCCTACATTCAAAAAGACGTAGAAGGATTCATTGCCCGTCAAGAAGAGAAGCAAGAAGAAAGTAGAGAAGCCACTGATGAGGCTGCCAGCAATACTGAACAAGCCCTTCTGCGTCTCAATAACGAGCTAGAAGAACGGGCTCAACGTTTGGAAATGGAGAAAGTTCGTCTAGCTGAGAATCAGGCTAGCCAGCCACAGACCGTAGACGATGGTGGATATTCAGGTTCACTCCTGGATATCCAGATGCCCCCATCTCCTGAAGGGGAAAATTTTGAGGAAAGCCATCCCCAGGAGAGCAGCACTGTTGAGCCGACGGGTATACAGTCCCTGATGTCCCCTTCAAGCCAAGCATCTAGCCGCTCCCGTCAAACTTCTAGTAGGAAGATTACGGCCTCCAGTAGTCTGCCCCCCTTAGGAGAACATGCCCTGGAATGGGAAGAAAATGTTGACTTTCAAGCGCTAAAAACAATTCTGACAGAGCAAAACAGCGCTGTGGATCGTGGGAGTCAGACTAACGGAGGCGCAGCCGCCCCTGGCTCTCAGCTGATCACCCCTGAGGAAGTATCCCAGATTCTGGAATGTCCCTTAGAGGACTGTAAAGTTTACCTGCCTGGTATCTTGGCAGCAATGAAAAAATACGATATCGCAGATAACTCGGTACTCATTGGTCTGCTAGCCACCATCCGCATTGAAACCGGCGGTTTCAAACCGGTTCACGAATGGGGTGGGGAGAGCTATTGGAAGCGCTACGAAGAACGGGCAGACCTGGGCAACGTCCATCCAGGGGATGGGATTAAGTACCACGGTCGCGGCTACATTCAGCTAACGGGTCGGGCCAACTATAGTACCTATGGCAAAAAGCTAGGCGTTGATTTAGAAGAAAATCCCGATTTAGCCATGGACCCAGAAATATCAGCTCAGGTCCTGGCTTGCTACTTTAAAGAACGCGGTGTAGATCAGGCCGCTCGCGCAGGCGATTGGCGAAAAGTGCGCAAACTGGTTAATGGCGGCTACCACGGGTGGGATGTTTTCTCAAAATATGTGGAGCGAGCCCAGGCTCGTCTAGCGTGACCCTAACCACACACCCTATGACGTTGCATGTGAGTCTAGCTGTCAGTCATCTTATAAATTTTCACATTTTTACAGGATAGGGGTATTTTTAGAGGGTTAAGTGGGTTAGCCATCAATAGGCCCGTCGGCCGCTTTTGTTAAGAGATATACCAAATGCCCAATTCTTCAGACAGCGCACTGGTTGAACATAGGTTTTCTAATGGGCAACGTGCCAAGATCCTGAAGGTGGCCAACGGTACAGGCTATGAGAAAGCTCTATTGACGGTAGGCTTACAAGGTCCTACCCCTACACTGCTCGTGATTGGCGGCGCTAGCCACATGACCAGCGAGAGTCAGGCAAAGCTGCTGCAATTTTTTAATGATGCCCTGGCTCCCCTGTCTAACACTCGAGACATCACTGTCTTAGATGGCGGTACCGATGCTGGAGTAATTCATATGATGGGGGCAGCACGCCACCATGTAAGCGGTCGGTTTAATCTGATTGGCGTTGCCCCTTTAAACAGGGTCATTTTTCCAGACAGCGAGCCTCGCCCCCAGACCACAAACGACCAGGACTATCCCCCGGTAGATTTAGAGCCCCACCACACCCATTTTTTCCTAGTTCCTGGAGAAAACTGGGGAAGCGAGTCCAGATGGCTGGCAAAGTTTTCATCGGTGTTAGCTAAACACCTCCCTTCCATGACCATTCTTATCAATGGAGGTCAGGTATCGCTTAAGGATTTGAGGTTGAATTTAGAGTTAGGCAGACAGGTGATTATCATTGCTGGCAGTGGCCGTTTAGCCGATCGGGTCGCTGACACTATCAGCGGGGTAAACCCGGCCGATGATGAAACGATCCATAATCTAGTTCAGACCTACTATCCCAGCCAGCTATCCGTATTTGATCTGCTTTCGACCTCATTAGAGGATCTAAGGGCTGAATTGGACAAGTATTTTAATCACTAATAATTCAGCCCTGATCTTCCTGGTATTACGTCTCGCTAACCCATAGGTCAGAGGGCTTTGGCAGATTTTACATAGGAGATGAAAAGCAATCTTTAAGAATTGAAATACGTTGTTAGCAGGGTATGCTAGAGTTCTATGGCAATACGTTACTATCTTCAGTAACTTTCAGTTTTCGGTACGATACGCTCACAGTTCAACTCGACCAGTTCAATTTCGACTTCGATTTGATTCTAGAGGGATCTCCCGTATAACTCGTTGCATATCAAACTTAGGAGACTCTCTATGTCCATTTATGTTGGCAATCTGTCCTACGATGCTACCCAGGAGGACATCAATGCTGTCTTTGCTGAGTATGGGTCAGTTGCTCGTGTCCATCTACCCACTGATCGTGAAACCGGTCGTCCTCGTGGTTTTGCCTTTGTGGAAATGTCTTCGGAAGACGAAGAAACTGCTGCCATCGAGGCCCTAGATGGTGCAGAGTGGATGGGTAGAGATTTGCGCGTCAATAAGGCTCGTCCCCGTGAGGAACGTGGCGGCGGTGGCGGTGGCGGCGGTCGCCGGTTCTAGTTAAAATCTGCCTAATTTGGGTTATGTGTTTCATACACTCAACCCTGTCTTATCATGGGGCGGTTGGTCTGCCCCATTTTTGTCGTTAAAGGAGAGTACTATGGCCCAGGTTATCCTTGGGGATGATGAAGGTATTGAATCAGCGCTGCGAAGATTTAAGCGTAAGGTCGTTCAGGCGGGCATTTTTTCTGACATGAAAAAGCACCGCTACTTTGAGACCCCAGCTGAGAAGCTAAAGCGTAAGGCGATCGCAAAGCATCGCCAGAAGCGCTGGAGTCGTAATCGCAGCAATCGGAATAACAATCGGGACTAGGGGGTTTAAAACCTGTAGTGTCTTGATTGGCCCCTATTGAAATTTATGGGCGTTGCTGAGCCCCGGTATGTTGAGCCCCAATGTAAGCTTATCTGCGAAATATCGGCACAGCGCATATCTCACAGATTGGTTCGTACCCTAGAGCAGTAACGCTGAATTTATATGGACGACCTCTTTACTTACAAAGGGGTCGTTTTGTTTAGGTATGATTTTGAGCTACAGACGCCCCAGCCTGACAGTGCCGTTGGCCTAAACAATATAGTCCTGTAGGGCTTTAACGGTTAGGGTTTGTGTTTGTAGGGAGCGAATGGCTTTAATGGTTGCCCGCGCCCCTGACAGGGTAGTGATGGTGGGGATTTTGTAATCTAGGGCCGTCCGACGGATCATTCGATCATCTTCCTGGGCAGTGGCACCGGCGGGAGTGTTAATAACCAGCTGAATTTGCTTATTTTTAATGGCATCCAGCACGTGGGGACGCCCCTCATGCACCTTATAGACCAGACCCACGTCTAACCCACGGGCCTGGAGTACTTTGCGGGTGCCGGCGGTGGCAATCAGCTGAAACCCTAAGGCCGAGAGTTCTTTAGCAATGGGAACCACGGCTTCTTTTTCGCGATCGTTCATGGAGATAAAGGTGGTACCGCCCAGGGGAAGCTCCTGGCTAGCGGCCAACTCAGCTTTGGCAAAAGCCCGACCAAAGTCAATGTCAATGCCCATAACTTCGCCCGTGGACCTCATTTCTGGCCCCAGTAGGGTGTCGGTACCCGGAAACTTACTAAAGGGAAGGACGGCTTCTTTAACCGATAGGTGGGTGGGGATCACCTCTTGGGTGACGTCCACATCGGCCAGGGTTTGCCCAGACATAATCAGCACGGCGATCTTAGCTAAGGGAATCCCCGTTGCCTTAGAGACAAAGGGCACGGTGCGAGACGCCCGAGGGTTAGCTTCTAAGATATATACCTGGTCATCTTTGACGGCAAATTGGATATTCATTAGACCGACCACCTGTAGAGCTTTGGCCAGCTTAACGGTCCAGTCACGAATGACACCCAGGGCCTGGTCGCTGAGGGTAATGGTCGGTAGCGAACAAGCGGAGTCGCCGGAGTGAATACCGGCCTGCTCGATGTGCTCCATAATGCCCCCAATCACCACCTGGCCAGTGCGATCGCAAATGGCATCCACATCCACCTCAATGGCATTTTCCAAAAACCGATCAATCAAAATTGGATGGTCGGGCTCCACCTGCACCGCCGTGGTCATATAGTGCTCTAAATCCTGATCGGAATAGACCACCTCCATGGCCCGTCCCCCCAGCACATAGCTGGGACGCACCACCACCGGATAGTCAATTTTTTGAGCGATCTCCAGGGCTTCGTGATAGCTGCGGGCAATGCCGTTAGAGGGCTGAGTAATGGCCAAATCCCAAAGAATTTTCTCAAATCGTTCCCGGTCTTCGGCAGTGTCAATCGAATCCGGCGATGTGCCCCATATTTTGGTTTGAATCGGCTGGCCATTAACCTCAGGTCCGCTGGCCAGATAGGCCTGCAGTGGCACCGCTAGCTTGAGGGGGGTTTGTCCCCCAAACTGAATAATCACCCCGACCGGGTTTTCAGCTTCAATGATATTGAGCACATCTTCCTTGGTTAGGGGCTCAAAATATAGCCGGTCGCTGGTGTCATAGTCAGTGGACACGGTCTCCGGATTGGAATTGACCATAATGGTCTCAAAGTCATTGTCTTGCAAAGCGTAGGACGCATGGCAGCAGCAGTAGTCAAACTCAATGCCCTGGCCGATGCGGTTAGGGCCCCCGCCTAAAATCATCACCTTGCGACGGTTTGAGGGTTTGACCTCCGTCTCGCTTTCGTAGGTGGAATAGTAATAGGGGGTATAGGCCTCAAACTCGGCAGCACAGGTATCCACCGTTTTATAGACCGGTATAACCCCCAGAGACTTTCGCTGGGTACGCACGCGGTCTTCGTTGGTTTTTGTGGCGTAGGCAATTTGGCAGTCGCTAAAGCCCTGCTGCTTGACCGCCATCATTTGCTCTGGGGTAATGGCGTCTAAGGGGGTGCGCTTAAGCCATTTTTCTGTAACTAGCAGGTCCTGCAGCTTGTCAAGAAACCAGGGATCTATGCCGGTGAGTTCGTAGATATCCTGGGCGCTTAGACCCAGCTGCAGCGCGTGGCGCAGGGAGAAAATCCGATCTGGATTGGGGGAGCGCAGACTGGAGCGCACCTTAGAAATGGTGGGTAGGTTTTCGTTGCGATCGCACCCCCAGCCGGCCCGCCCCGTCTCCAACGAGCGCAGGGCCTTTTGAAAGGACTCCTGAAACGTGCGACCAATGGCCATGGCCTCCCCCACCGACTTCATCTGGGTGGTAAGCAACGGGGCGCTACCCGGAAACTTTTCAAAAGCAAACCGAGGAATCTTGGTGACAACATAGTCGATGGTGGGCTCAAAACTAGCGGGGGTCTTTTGCGTAATGTCATTAGAAATTTCGCTCAGGGTGTAGCCTACCGCCAGCTTGGCGGCAAATTTAGCAATGGGAAACCCGGTCGCCTTAGAGGCCAGCGCCGAACTGCGCGATACCCGAGGGTTCATCTCAATAACAATCACCTCCCCCGTATCCGGGTTAACCGCAAACTGAATATTAGAGCCCCCCGTTTCCACCCCAATTTCACGAATAATCTTGATAGAGGCATCCCGCAACCGCTGATATTCTTTATCAGTCAGGGTTTGGGCCGGAGCCACCGTAATGGAGTCCCCGGTGTGGATACCCATGGGGTCTAAGTTTTCAATCGAGCAGACGATCACCACGTTATCGGCCAGATCCCGCATCACCTCTAGCTCATACTCTTTCCAGCCCAGCAGCGACTTCTCCACCAAAATCTGTGAGACCGGGCTGGCATCTAGACCAGACTTAGCAATCGTTTCAAACTCTTCCTGGTTGTAGGCAATACCGCCACCAGTGCCCCCTAAGGTAAACGCCGGTCGAATGATCAACGGATAGGTGCCAATGTCATTGGCAATCAGCTGGGCCTCATCCATGGTTTCCGCCAGACCCGACGGACACACCCCCACCCCGATCCGCTCCATAGCCTCCTTAAAGAGACGGCGATCCTCTGCCATTTCAATGGCATTTAACTTAGCCCCAATCAGCTCCACATTGTGCTCAGCTAGCACCCCCGCCTTAGCTAAATCAACTGCCAGATTAAGCGCGGTTTGTCCCCCCATGGTGGGCAGTAGGGCATCGGGTTTTTCCTGCTCAATCACCCGAGTCACCAGTTCAGGGGTGAGGGGCTCAATGTAGGTGCGATCCGCCGTTTCAGGGTCGGTCATAATGGTGGCCGGATTGGAGTTGATCAGCACCACCTCATAGCCCTCCTCCCGCAGAGCCTTGCAGGCTTGGGTACCCGAATAATCAAACTCGCAAGCCTGACCAATGACAATTGGTCCGGAACCAATTAAAAGAATCTTGCTAAGGTCGTTACGGCGAGGCATAGGCTGACTTCGGGAAAATCTAGGGCAAATCTGGAATCCCACACATAGAACCCAGATCAATAAATCCAAATCATTGTAGGACTTTCTCCCACTCCCAAGGTGGGGATTTATTAGGAGTTGGTAACCACCTTGGGGTTGAACAATATCAGTTGACCGATATTAGTTGGCCGATCTTAACAGTGACCAATGTGCATTAATCATAGGCTGTCGTGCACGTAGACCCCATCTACCAATATCCTTGCCGGGATGTCGGTTTTACTCCAAAGACCAGACGCGTGCTCAGCCCCATTCCCAGCGGATAAAAATCTCATCTATTAAAAATGGAGGATCCCTGACCCTGACGCCAGAAATCCTCCATTTTTACGGGGACATTTACGGGGGCAACCGATGGGATGACTGTTATCCGTCAGGTTAGGACAGCAGATATCTCTGTAAGCCTTAAGCTACAAAGCTAACCTGACCTGCAGATACCCCAAAGGGCACTTGCCACACCATCGAGCTAGCCTATGGGTTAGCCTTCGCCACCTTCGCCACCTTCGCCGCCTTCGCCGCCTTCACCTGTGACAGCCTCCTTGGCATCGTCTACAGCACCTTCAACGGATTCCTTAACATCACCGGCAGCGTCACCAGCGGCATCAACGGCATCACCAGCCGCTTCGCCAGCGGCATCAACGGCATCACCAGCCGCTTCGACAGCCGTACCGGCAGCGTCACCAGCGGCATCGACGGCATCACCAGCCGCTTCGCCAGCGGCATCGACGGCGTCACCAGCCGCATCACCAGCATCTTTCACAGCATCAGTAGTACCACCACAGGCAGCTACGGTAGCAGCAACACCCAGGCTCAAAAATAGTTGAATTGCACGAGTCTTCATTTTGATTATCTCCGTTTTTAATTGCGGTAGTCAAAACCGCTAACTAGCTATTTTGCCTACAAACCAGACATTTCCCTTCTCTGATAAAAAATACTGTGGTGATTTGCTGATTTGAATAAGCCAGCCATAGCCTGAATTTCAGCCATACGGACAGTCCCTAGGACCTGTCTCGTACAAATCCCATAGGAAATAGGTCCCCTGCGCCATAGAAAGTAGCCATAGCGATATGATGACCACAGGATGTTATTGAGTCCCAGTCTCAATAACATCCCCACACAAAATTATTTTGCTCCAGTCCCTATGCCCGCGCTTTCACAGGTTTCTGAATTGACATCAACGTTACCCACGGTGCTGCAGCTGCACAATGTAACTAAGCAGTATCCGCAACAGGCTGTCCCTGCCATCGATCAGGTGAGTCTGCAGCTGTGCCAGGGAGAGCTGTTGGCCCTGCTGGGGCCATCGGGATGCGGTAAAACCACCTTGTTGAGAACGATTGCGGGGTTTGAAAATCCTGAAACAGGCTGGATTGAGCTGGCCCAGCAACCAGTCTGTGGCCAGGGGGCTGCCGTTCCCCCTGAGCGCCGCGATGTGGGGATCGTCTTTCAGGACTATGCCCTGTTTCCCCATTTAAGCGTTATTGACAATGTGGCGTTTGGGTTAAGGCATCTTAGTCGCCATCGACGGATGCCCAATGACCAAATTTTCACCCTGGCGAACGAGGCCATTCGTCTGGTAGGGCTAGCCGGACTGGAAAAGCGCTATCCCCATGCCCTGTCTGGGGGGCAGCAGCAGCGGGTAGCCCTGGCACGGGCCCTAGCCCCGCGCCCCTCCCTGGTGTTGTTAGATGAACCCTTTAGTAATTTGGATGTGCAAGTGCGTTTATATCTGCGGCAGGAGGTGCGCAGCATCTTAAAAGGGGTGGGAGCCTCGGGAATTTTTGTCACCCACGACCAGCAAGAGGCCCTCGCCATTGCCGATCGAGTGGCGGTCATGCGGGCTGGTCAAATTGAGCAATTGGCTAGCCCCGAAGAAATTTACGGACAGCCAGCGTCCCAGTTTATTGCTGATTTTGTTACCCAGGCTAACTTTCTGGCGGCTCGGCGGCTGTCAGACGGGTGGCATACAGCTCTAGGGCTAGTAGATGAGTCCCTGGTTCAACCCACCGATGCGATCGCAGGGACCCTGATGGTGCGTCAAGAGGAGCTACACCTGGGTTCGGTGGAATCTGATGAAAAGGCATTGGTGATTTGCGATCGCGAATTCCTCGGTCGCGAATATAAGTACACCCTGACCCACCCTACCCAGGGCAACTTGCAGGTGCGCACCCCAACTCGTTTTGCCATCGGTGATGCCGTACAGATCACCATCAAACCTACCCCTTCAGGATTACAGGTATTTGCTTGAAACCGGTTTGTTAAAAGACGGTTTGAACTACGCCAAATAGTCCAACAGCGACTGCCGCATCACCGCAACGGGTGGGGGCTGCTGTGTCCATATCTCCAGGGCCGCTGCTCCCTGCTGTACCAGCATTTCCAACCCATCAAAGGTCACCAACCCCGCCGTACCTGCCTGCTGCAAAAACCGCGTGGGTCTGGGGGTGTAGATCAAGTCGTAAGCAACGGCCTGGCTAGACAGCAGGGCAATCTGGGCATCGCTCAACGGAGACACCTCTACCTGGGGGGCCATCCCCACGGGGGTAGAGTTCACCACCAGCCCCACCCTGGGCAGCAAATCGTTCAGCTTGTCCCAAGTATGCACGGCCAAAGGAGGCTTTAAAGGAGAAGTTTGCCAGCTTTGGGCAAACGCGGCTAATTTTTCAGCGCTGCGTCCCACCACAAAAATTTCTGGGCAACCCAGCTGGTGACAGGCGGCCACCACGGCTCGGGCCGCACCACCATTACCCAAAATCAGCGACGACGACTGCCCCCAATCACGCCCTAACGCCTGCAACGGGGCAATAAACCCAGCGGCATCCGTATTGGTGCCCCACCAGCCCCCATCACGCCACCACACGGTGTTGACCGCCCCGATGGCCTGGGCCACATCGGCGATATTGGCCAGCAGCGGCATGATGGTTTGCTTGTGGGGAATGGTGATGTTAAACCCCGTCAACCCGACGGCAGCAAATCCATCAATGGCGGTTTTGAGCCGCTCTGGGGCAATGGGAAACGGGAGATAAGCGTAGTCTAGTCCCAGGGTGGCAATGGCAGCATTGTGCATAATCGGCGACATCGAATGCTTCACTGGATAGCCAATCACCCCCAGTAGCTGAGTCGTCCCTTTAATCATTAACGGTTTAGTAACCACAGAGTTGTGTCGTAAGTCGTTAGGATACGTAGCGCTCCCAATTACTTATAATGAAATCTGCTACCTGGCAAGAAGGCTGTATTTCCCATCGGTCTTCACCAGGACCGTATTCGCTCCACCAACTGCCAACCTCTCCACAACCATCGTGACTGTCACTCCGCTTTCTTCATCTGTTTCACCCCAGCTAACGGCCCCCGATGTACGCCCTGATAAGCTTGGCCGCTTTGGTCGCTTTGGCGGCAAATATGTCCCCGAAACCTTGATGCCTGCCCTAGCGGAGCTGGAGCAAGCATTTTATACCTATCGCAACGAGGCCGGCTTTCAAGCAGAGCTAAACGGACTGCTCAAGGACTATGT
>JBCAWO010000087.1:0-18639 GCA_038534515.1 Cyanobacteria bacterium J06554_1 | reverse complement strand
ACCCTCGACGGCGGTGCCGGCAACGACTCCCTCGATGGCGGTCAAAACAACGACAAGCTCTTCGGGGGTGACGGCAACGACACCCTCGTTGGCGCCGCCGGCGATGACTTGCTTGAGGGTAACAACAACAGTGACACCCTCAACGGCGGCAGCGGTAACGACACCCTCGTGGGCGGCGTAGCGAACGACCAGCTCTTCGGCGGTGCCGACAATGACTGGCTTGAGGGTAACGACAACAATGACACCCTCAACGGCGGCGCCGGCGATGACACCCTCTTCGGCGGCAAAGCGAACGACCAAGTCTTCGGCAGTGACGGTAGCGACGAGCTCTTTGGCAACGAGAACAATGACACCCTCGACGGCGGTGCCGGCAACGACTCCCTTGATGGCGGTCAAAACAACGACCAGCTCTTCGGGGGGACCGGTGCCGACGTCCTCCTTGGCGGCAATGGCGATGACCTTCTCAATGGCGGCGAGGGCAATGATATCCTCACGGGCGGCAGCGGTTCCGACACCTTCGTCTTCGAGAACGGCAACGGGGCCAACACCATCCTTGACTTCGCTACCAACGAGGTTATCAATCTGGCCAATCTCACCGCCATTAGCGACTTCGCTGACCTGGCCAACACTCACCTATCCTCCGTCGGGGACAATGTTGTCATCGACGATCTCAATGGCACCACGATCACCCTGACGGCGGTCGACATCACCGACCTCAGTGCCGCTAACTTCGTGTTCTAAGCTGGTCGCCGGCTCCCGGTAACCAGTGCCGTGGCCATCCGGGAGCCAGCAGCCAAGATAAGCCGACGCGCTCCATCACACCCTCATCGCATTACTCATTGTTTTTCAGTCTCTCTATTGCCTCCTTAACTCAGCCCTAAGTTAGCCCTAAGTCAGCCCTAAGTCAGCCATTCTCAGCCCTGAACGTAGCTATCTATAGGATTTAATTAAATAGCTTCAGAGTTAGAGTCAGGCCAGTCGCCCGGATTTGGCTATCCAACTCTGCCAGCGTTAACCAGCGGCTTAACGGATTCTAGGGAGATTTGACCCAACGCAATCCACAGTTAATCACTGCCCACTGCCCACTGCTTAGACTATGAACGGTGCTTCTATGGACCAGCAAATCACAGCCCAAACAGTTTCTCTTCCGAAAGGTGGCGGCGCGATCCAAGGAATCGGAGAAACCTTTCAAGCCTCAGAATTTACGGGAACCGCATCCCTGTCGATTCCGATTGGGACATCCTCGTGTCGCGGATTTGAACCGACAATTAGCGTCGATTACAGTTCTGGGAGTGGAAACGGCAGCTTTGGGTTAGGCTTCACGGTGTCTATCCCAAAGATTTCGTGCAAAACCTCAAAAGGACTGCCGAAATACGACGGGTCTGATACGTTTCTACTGAATGGCGATGATTTAGTGCCCATCGTCGGGGGTCAGCGAGCGGAGAGTGTCAACACTATCCAGTACACGGTGCTCTCTTATCGTCCCCGCAGAGAAGGACAATTTGCCACGATTGAACAGTGGCTTGCACCCGAGGGGGATTCTTACTGGCGAATCGTGAGCAGCGATAATGTTACGAGCATTTTTGGCAAAACCGAGAATAGCAGACTCGTTGACCCAGCCAATCCTCACCATATTTTTGAGTGGCACTTATCCGAAACATTTACTCCATCCGGAGAACACGTTGTCTATGACTACAAGTCAGAAAACACGGATAACGTACCAAATGACCTTTGCGAGGTGAACCGCACACAAACGGCGAACAAATATATTGAACGCATCAAATACGGGAATGTTCACCCGTTTGCACCCGGACAAGCCGCGGGAGACGACTGGCAGTTTGAAGTGGTGTTTGATTATGGCGAGTATCATCTTGATTCCGACACTCCCTATATTCCAGTTAGAGCGTGGAGTCGTCGCCAAGATTCATTTTCCACTTACCACAGTGGATTTGAAATTCGTACCCATCGGCTATGTCGCAGCACTTTGATGTTCCATCGCTTTGACGCAGAATTGGGTCGCGAGCCTATTCTAGTGAAGGCCACTCGGTTCTTCTATGAAGAAACGCCTGTAGTGAGTCTGATGAGCGGGGTGGAGTCGATTGGCTATAGCCATGAAAATGGCCACTATATAACTAAAAAGCTACCGCCCTTAGAATTCAAATACACAGAATTTCAACCACAGAACCATCCCTTTGAGCCACTGCTATCAGAAAAAGGAGACTCTCTACCGGGCTTAAGTCTGTCGCCCAATTATTCCCTGATTGACTTGTATGGCGAAGGCATCCCTGGGATTCTCTATAGTGACCGTGAAACAACGCTTTATTTAGAACCAACCGCGCAAGACGACAACGTCAAGGATGAAGCGCCCATCCGTTACAGTTCACCCCGCGTCGCCCAGACATTTCCCATTGAAGGCAGTGGAGAAAGTGCAACAGAGCGGCTGATGGATTTGACCGGGAATGGTCAAATGAATCTGGTAGTGAGTAAAGGCTCTGTGACCGGCTACTACGAAGCCAATGCGGATAGAAGCTGGCAGACTTTCCAGACGTTTCCCTCATTTCCCACCGACTTTAGCGACCCCAACAATCAACTGTTGGATATGACCGGGGACGGGCTGACGGATGTTGTGCGGATGGATAGTGAGCGGATTCGGATTTATCCCGGCAAGGGCAAGGACGGGTTTGGCCCCCTGTTTAGCCGCACCAAGGGGAAAGAGATTCCGTTAAAGCGCGCTGGGGCCGAAGATGAAGTCTTGAGATTTACCGATATCTTTGGCACGGGGATGCAACACCTGGTACGGGTGATGAACGGGACCGTGGAGTGCTGGCCCCACCTGGGCTATGGCAGCTTTGGCGAGCGGGTGCTGTTGGATAATGCCCCCCATTATGGAGAGCGCTTAGATGCCTCGCGGTTATTTCTCGCTGATATCGATGGGTCAGGGACGGCGGACTTAATCTATGTGCATTCAGACCGAGTAGAGATCTGGTTTAACCAGAGCGGGAATCAGTTTAGTGAGCCGATGACGCTGCATTTACCCAGTCAGTGGGAGTCTCTGAATCAAATTCAGTTTGCCGATGTGTATGGCAACGGGACGACCTGTCTGGTCTTTAGCGACAACCATATCAACCCGCGTCACTGGTGCTATGACTTTTGTCAGCGTCGCAAACCCTATTTGTTGAATGAAACCAACAACAACTTGGGCTCCAAATCGACCATTACCTATTGCAGCTCCACTAAGTTCTATCTAGCAGATAAACAGAACGGCACTCCGTGGATAGTGAATCTACCGTTCCCAGTGCAGGTGGTGGAGAAGACAGAAAGCATAGACCTGATATCGGGGTCAAAGCTGGTGAGTTCGTATCGCTATCATCACGGTCACTATGATGGGGTAGAGCGAGAGTTTTGTGGCTTTGGCCTAGTGGAACGCCAGGATGCGGAAACGTTAGAGGATTTATTAAACAGCGGATCCACTCAAGCCGAGAGAGACTTTTATGTGCCGCCGATATTGACGAAAACCTGGCATCATACGGGCGCGTGGCAGGAGCATGGGTCGCTGTCCCGGCAGTATGAGCAGGAATATTTTCAGGGAGATGCTCAGGCGTATCTGTTCCCCGATAGTCTCTTTGCTGACTTGGCAGGAGAGGTCGATGCCGAGACCAGCCGCCAAGCCTACTTCACGTTAAAGGGGAGGGTGCTGCGGCAAGAGGTGTATGGGTTAGATGCTTCTGAGTTGTCAGATAAGCCCTATACGGTGACGGAGACCAATTATCATGTCAAGCTATTGCAAGCAAAAGGTGCCAATCGATATGGCATTTACTTTGTAGAGCCGAGAGAAACCCTAAGCTATCAGTACGAGCGCAATGCGGCCGACCCTCGGATTAGCCATCAGTTTGTGCTGAAGGTGGATGAAGTTGGCAATGTTTTGCGGTCTTGTTCTGTGGCTTACGGTAGGAGAAATGTGGGAGACAATGTCTTTCCAGAGCAACAGGCCATCAGGGTAACCAGTGCAGAGAGTACAGTTATTAATCTCACGACAGAGGCGGTTAATTTACTCGGCGTACCGCTAGAAAATAAGAGCTATGAGATTACCAACCTCGCCTTAAGCCCAGGGGAACAGTATTTTAGGTTTGCTGAGATTGCTAGTTATATAGAAGCGGCTTTAGAAGAGACTGTGGAGTCTGATAATGCGACTTTACTCGGCTGGCAACGGAATTACTACTGGTCCCCTGAAACGCAGGCCGCTCTGCCCTTGGGAGAAGTTACCCCGGAAGCCTTGCTCTATCAAACAGAAGCTGCCGAATTTAGCCGAGAAGAAGCGCTCGACACCTTTAGTAGTGTTTTGAGTCCAGAACGATTAGAGGATTTACTGTCAACCAAAGGCGGTTATCAGCTCAAAGAAGGCTACTGGTGGAATCCCGGTGCCACCCAGACCTATCACAGTGCTGACCAGTTCTTTTTACCCAACGCCACCTTCGATGCCTTTGGTCATGCCACGACCTATACCTATGACCCACATCATCTGATGACTGTCACGGTGACCGATGCCTTAGCCAATCAAACGGTCGTTGAGACCATTGATTATCAAACCTTGCAGCCTCAACGCATTCGAGATATCAATGACAATATTTCTGAGGTGCGCCTTGACCCGTTGGGGATGGTGATTGTCAGCTCGTTCTATGGCACCGAAAATGGTGAGCCCCAGGGCTTTGCCCCCCTGGATGACTATCGGATGCGGGCATTGCCGACGTTAGATGAGCTGATGGCTAATCCGCAGGACTATTTGCAGGGGGCTGCAAGCTATTTCTACTATGACTTGTTTGCCTGGAAAGAGCATCAGGTTCCTGTTCACTCGGTGAATCTTACGCCAGAAGATTATGGCAATAACGGTGGCAATAACGGGCGCATCCTCACCAGCATTGCCTACAGTGATGGCTTTGGACGAGATGTGCAGAGTCAGGTGAAAGCCGATGCGGGCCCTGCTTTCTTTGTCACTGCCGATGGTGAGATTGAGACCAGAGTCAGCGAGGACCGCTGGTTAACCTCTGGTCATACCGTGTATGACAACAAGGGGAATCCGGTTAGGCAATTCGAACCCTACTATCTCGATACCTATGCGTACGTCAACAACGAAACCCTCAATCAGTTCGGGGTCTCTGACACGCTCTTTTACGACCCCTTAGGGCGAAATATTCAAACTCAAACGGCTAAAGGCTTTTTGAGTAAGGTTGAGTTTACCCCTTGGGAGCAAAAGAGTTTCGATGAGAATGATACGGTCAGAGACTCTCCTTTCTATCAAGACTTTCTAGCCAACTATCCTGACAATCCAACCGAAGAACAAAGACATGAAAAAGATGCGCTAGACAAGGCAGCTGTCTTTTATGACACCCCTGTCGTTAGTATCGTGGACAGCCTTGGTAATGCGTTTCTAATTAATGATAATGGCTTAACGTCTTGCTATAAGTATGACATTCAAGGTCGGTTAATTGAATCGGTTGACCCCCGACTCCATGCCACAAATCTGGCGGAGGGGACGACCTATTACAACTTCAGATATCAATATCCCATGATGGGGGGGACCCCTTGGGTGACGGATAGTGCCGATGGGGGAGTTAACCTCAGTTTTAATAATGTTTTTGGTAACCATTTGTGGAATCGCAGTCCGAGAAATTTTGAGCAGGTGATTGACTATGATGAGCTGCAGCGACAGCTCAAGGTCAGAACAAAAGGCATCAAAAATGATGGCACGATTGCTACCGATAATATTGTTGAAACCTATGTGTATGGGGAGAGTCAACCCAATGCGGAAGACTTTAATCTCAGAGGAGAGCTTTATCAACTGCGTGACCAGTCTGGGGTGGTGACGAATCATCAATACAATATTCAAGGCAATTTGATTGAATCTAGTCGGCAGTTGACGAAAAACTACAAAGATTATGTCAACTGGGAAGATGAGGTTGAACTAGAAGACGAAATATATACGGATATGGTTGTGTTGAATGCCATTCAGCAGTCCATCGCTGAAACCACGCCGGATGGCTCGGTGACGACCAATCGCTACAATGTCTTGGGCTTGTTGGAAGGCGTCACTGTCACCTTACCCGATGGCACCGTAGCGCCGATTATCAACCAAATTGACTATGATACCAAAGGTCAGCGCCTCGCCATTGACTATGCGAATGGGGTGAAGACGACTTATCGCTATGAAGAATCAACCTTCCGCTTGATTCAGATGCGCAGTACAAGGGCAAATCAGGATAGTCGGGGAGAGTCCCGCAGTGCGGTGCTGCAAGATATTGTCTATGCCTATGACCCGGTGGGGAATCTGACGCGCTTGAAGGACAATACCTATGAAACGGTGTTTTTCAATAATCAAAGGGTACAGCCACTCTCTGACTATACCTATGATGTGCACTATCGGTTGATTGAGGCTAGTGGCAGGCAGCACCCAGGGATTAATGCCAATACCCATAAAGGAAATGAACAACAAGAGCAGGGGTTTAAGCAGAGTCACTTTGTGCCCCTAAGTGAGAGCACTGCACTGGAGAATTACCACGAAAGCTACACCTATGATGATGCAGGCAATTTGATTAAAACCACCCATACGGCAACCAATGCCTGGACCCGCACACAGGAAGTGATGCCGGATTCCAATCGCTTACAGTCGGTGAGTAGCCGCAGTCAAGGGACGACCGATTCTCTGCCGATTACCTATGACCGGTCGGGGAATCAACAACAGCTCAATGGCAATTCTACGATGCAACTGACGTTTAATTGTTGTGAGAATCTGACTCAAGCCAGGATTATCGAACGCGAGGCTCTGCCCAACGATAGTGATTATTACACCTATGACAGCGATGAAATGAGAACGCGTAAGGTGTCTGAGCGCTTGATTAATGGCGGCGCTGTCATTGAGAAGGAATCCAAGCTCTATTTCGACAATTACGAAGTCAAGCGCTTGCAGACTCAAACGGCAGATGGCGAAACCACTCTCCTGATGCGGCATACGCTTAGGGTGATGGATGATGAGACCTGTGTGGCAATTTTCCATACCTGGGAGGTGGATGAGCGACAGCGTGAGGTACAACAACCGGGTACGAGAAAGATGCGCTTTCAGATGGGCAATTATCTCGGGTCGGTTGCCCTTGAGGTCGATGATGAGGCTCAGGTGATTAGCTATGAGGAGTATTTTCCCTATGGTGGCACTGCGTTTATTGCGGGCAAAAATCAAAAGGAGGTGAAGCTCAAGGACTATCGCTACAGCGGCAAGGAACGCGATGATAGTACTGGACTCTACTACTACGGGGCGCGTTACTATGCCCCGTGGCTTGGGAGATGGTTGAAGCCTGACCCTGCGGGTACGGTCGATGGCTTAAACCTTTATCAATTCGTTGGCAGTAATCCTATTAGCTTTAATGACCCGAACGGGTTGCAAAGGCAACCATCCGCGCCAACACAATCATGGAGAGGAGTCTTAAGAAAAATACTACAAAACATACGACGAATCGGCCGCAGAAGGCGAAGAGGACAAGGCCTAGAAGAGATAGGGCGGCCACCAGCGCAAGTTCAAATGCAACCCAGACGACGATCAGCGTCACTTAGTCGTCGTCGCCGGGGGACTTCTGCGCTAACGCCGAGGCCAAATACGGCGGACACTAAGACGACGCCATCGCTAACGATGAGCAGACAATCAGGGCAGCAGCTTAGGACAACTCCGTTTCGAAGAAGCTCCTGGGATAGGGTAGAACAAGCGTCATTAGAGACATCGGATAGTAACAGTAAATTTATTATAATGGAGCCAATACCTCTAGAGGATCGGGCGCCAAGGCCACTATCACGAACACCACCACCACTACCACCAAGAACACCAGTAAACACAGCAGTTGAGGACCCGTCGGCAAGGACAGCGCTGTTTTCAGGAGGAGGCTCACAAAATGCAGGGTCAGCAAAAGACCGAGTATGGACCTTAAGAGACAAACCATCTCGAGCCAAATCAAGAGTGCCAGAGGAGATTTTACCGAGGAAGTCGCTATTTCAGAAGACATGGGATTTAGTGCAAGACAACGTGTCAATGCCAGGTAACATGCCAAATTTCATGTCAGAGACAGATAGCATGTCAGCGCCAGGTAACATGCTAATGCCAGAAGACATGTCAGAGCCAAATTACAGCAGACTGTTAAGAAGACCGTCGAGCAGGTCATCATGGGCAGGGCCAGATTCGGAGAGCGGGAGAATGTCACTGACGCCACAGCCAGCTCCAGCGACAACGCCAGCTCCAGCGCCAACGCCAGCGCCAAGTAGTAGTCAGTCAGTAGCAACAGACCTTAGAACATTTTTGACTCTAAAAACATCTACATCGACAATGTCGACACCGTCAATATGATTGCCATCGACACCGTAACCACACATTGTTGAGTAGACATGTTTGTGATGATGAGCTTTCATTGCTGACCTGGATGGATACATCCAGCATTCTGCACCTCCAACTGGCACGTTCGATGTTGAAACGAAGCAATGAGGTAACCAGAGATACTAATCAGGAATAGATCTCAAAAGAGGGATCTTATTGGAAATTGACTTTCAGTGGTTCAAATGAACTTCATTGCTTGAAAGTGCTGTTATTCAAACGTTACAGCATTCAAAACCGCATACTTTCGCTCTGGAAAAACGTCCAACAAATTCACCTACCAGACATCACCGACTTAGAACACTTCAACTAGCAACAACAAGGAAGCTACAATGTCAACAATCAAAATCGCAGACACTCGCCTTAATTCCTTCTACAATCAGAACCCTGATTTTGATATTCTTCAATTCAATTTTCTCAATGGGGAAGTTGATCGTTTGGCGCTGGGAAATGCAGAACGAGGAACAACCTTGGCGCTACTCCAAAAGTATCAACGCTTGTTGCGGATTGAGCCAAATCCGGAAATTGCTGAAAAGTTGATCAATTTATCCTCTCCATCTGGCAATGTTGATTCGGCCCATGCGATCGCATCCATGACCGAAGCACAATTTGTCGATCTGCTTCCCGAAGACGAAGCGATCGCCCGACAAATACACAAGCAGGCAGTTGGCGTGAAAGCAAAAACCCAACTGCTCTGGGCGAACATGCGAGATGCCGTCGCTTCCCCCCATTTCCGATCGATGCGAGTGAGCGCTACAGAAAATAGCGACAATACTGCACTGGCCCAAGATCTGCCTAGCTATCAAGATATGTTTGGAGATCTTGACTATATTGACTGCGAACATTGCGATTCAATTTTCAGCCCCGCGGCTTATGTGGTCGATTTAATGCGAATCATTGACCAATACATTACCGAGCCACATCAGGAGAGCATTGCCCAAGCAGGCGGGAAAACCCTAAATCAGCGTCGCCCAGACTTGGCAGAAATCGAACTCACTTGCGACAATACGAGTCGTTTAATGCCTTCGCTCCAAATCATTAATCGCATTTTAGAAGCACGGGTCAAAGACGCATTAGGCAGCGAAGATGGTTTGCAATCTTTAGCGGCAGAACAATATCCCTTTGCCCTTCCTTTTCATTTTCCCTTAGAGCAAATTCGCAGCTACCTGGGGCATCTGAAAACTAACCTAGGGGAGATATACAAAGCTTTTGACGTTAATGAACTATCGATCGCAAGAGAATATATCGGGCTTTCCTTAGAAGACTACGGTGTCATCACCCAATCTGAAACCAGCGAAGCAGGTTTACAGAAACTATACGGGGTTGATAATTTAGGGGCGCTGAATACCGTTGACGTCTTTCTCCAACGAACTGGATTGTCTCGCACAGAGCTATCGGAGCTACTAGAGCAAAACCTCGATCAAGCCGAGCTAGATAGGGGATTAGCTCATATCTTCTATATCAATCAAGGGCTCAGTAATAGTCAAACCGTTAGATTCAAACCAATTACCGCAGAAGAAGCGGATACTGAGGTAATTCCCACCCTCGAAAACCTTACGCCAGAATCTTTAGACCGAATTCATCGGTTTATTCGCCTGAGTCGAAAGCTGGACTGGTCTTTTACTGACCTTAATTGGGTTCTGACTTCAATTGGTGCGAGTGAAATTGACGAAGAGGCCATTAAAAAAATTGCCAAAATCAAGCAGCTGAAAGCTAAATATAAGCTGCCTTTAGATGTTCTGTGCAGTTTCTGGAACAGAATGAAAATCATTGGCAGTGGTGGCGAGTCTAAAAAAACGCAGGATTTATTCAACCGGGTATTCAACAATCCTTTTAAGGAAATTCTCGGTGAACAATTCTTCCCCCTTCAAAAAGAGATTCAAAGCATTGACTTAACTAACCTCAGTCAAGAAGTTGAAAGCAATCCGGTTGTAGGGAGAATACTGGCGGCTCTGCGGCTAAATGTCAATCAATTTACTGATATTGCGCAGGCACTTTGGAGTGAAGAAAATACGGTTGATTTAACCGTGAACAATTTATCGCAGCTCTACCGTGTCAGCCAAATGCTTCGGTTGCTGAGATTGGATATTGAGCAATACCAGATTTTGTTGAATTTCCTCAATATTGAATCAATCGCGACGCTGTCAATCGACCAATTTAGCCAAGTTCTTGAACTCGCTGAGTGGATCCAAGACTCTAAGTTTGAGATTGATGAGCTAGATTACATCATTACAGATAGGCTTAGCCCTGATCTAGACATTGGATTTGCTGAAATCGATGTTATTGAGGGCATGCGATCGCTCTGGCAGTTAGCGTCCAACTCACTACTCAACGCCGCTAGCTTTGCCAGTGAAGACATTGACGAGCAACAATCACTGGCTATCTTTGACAAACTTGTAGAAAGTAACTACATCGAGGACGTGACTAGCCAGTATGAGACGGTGCTCGACGTTTCCCTGAACGGTAGAATTGCCATCGTCCTGGATAGTAAGGCTGATGATGATACGGAGTCCTTACAGGCAATTCGAGAACTCATCAATGCCAATGAGCAGTTTGACGAAAATCAGCTTGAGCAGCACATAAACAAGTTGCAAGAAATATTGCAACAAGCTGCACAGAGGCAGGAAGATGAACTAAAGGAAATTGCTTCATTTTTTGCCGTTGAAGCTGACCTAGCCATTAGCATGCTTGGGTATGCTGCTGTAGCTACCCAGACTGCTGACTATGTGAAACTTCTTTTCACACCAGTACAGCCAGAACAAGAAGAATGGTCGGCAACGCTCCAATTCTTCCAATTTCTATCGAGAGTATTAATCCTGGCTCAGAAATTAAAACTTTCTCCCACTGAGCTTAAATGCGTCGCAGACAATCCAGCAGCGTTTGATATTGACGAATTATCCCAGTTAAGTATCCATAACATCCAAACGATTTACCACTTCAAAGCTGCGATCGCAACTTTTGGTGACACCAAAGATAGATTCGTTGACTACTTTGCTTCTGTGGCTTCGAAGGAGACGCCTGAGGCGATCGAGGCGCTGGCTCAGATGACGGGCTGGAACTCAGAGCAGCTTGCTTTATTGGTGTCTTCCCCCGATAGCCCAGAAAATACTCCCATCAATCTTGCTGCGAATTCACATCAGAAAGTTGAAGGTGTCGCCAAGCTGAGAGAGTACTTTGGCTTAAGCCGCCAGCTTGGGGTAAGTGTCACCTGGTTTAATCAGTTGCTCAAGTTGGAAAACTTGCCCGTTTCGGGAAATCCAGAAAATTGGGATCTTTATCTAAAGGCGTCTCAGGCCGTTAGAGAAGTTACAAAAGCGAAATATGATGATGAGAAATGGGCCACAGTCAGCGAAAAACTCGGAGGCGAGCTCAGTAAGCTCAAGCGGGATGCCCTCACAGACTGGATTGTTTGGCGACATAATTTTGAGAATTTACGCCATCTTTCTCAGGAGTTACTGATTGATGTAGAAACCTCTAGTGAAGTTTCAACTTCGATTATTAAAGAAGCCACTCTGGCGATTCAAACCTATTTGCATCGCTGCCAAGTCGGCTTAGAACCCGGTGTAGAAACATCATCCATTCCCGAACCTTGGTGGCAATGGATGATGAACTATCGAATTTGGGAAGCCAATCGGAAAGTATTCTTGTATCCCGAAAATTATCTAGATCCGAGTCTGCGGAAGATCAAAAGCCCCATTTATCAAGAACTTGAGGAAGCGCTACTAGAATCAGAAATCACGCCAGAATCGGTAGAGGACGCCTACGAAAAATATTTTGAAAAATTTGCCGAAATCGCTCAGCTGAAACCAGCAGGGGGCTATCGTTGCACCACACCAACAGGGTCTGGCGAGCAAGATACGCTATACCTCTTTGGTTGCACAGCGACTGAACCCTACACCTACTATTACCAGACATGTATCAATCCTGAGTCGGCTCATCCAACCTGGACAGCTTGGGAAAAAATCGACTTGACGATCAACGCCAAAAACATCAACGTCACCTATGCGTTTAACAAGCTGTTTATTTTCTGGGTAGAAATTATTCAACTAGAAACGACCAACCCTGATAGCAAGGCAAAGGAATTTGAAACCAAACAGGAAACGAAAGCAACGATTAAGTATTCGTTTAAGAAATTAGGTAACCAATGGATACAACCTCAAACCCTGGCCAAAGATATTGTGATTGAAAACTACGAACAGCGTAGTGAAACCCTCTGGCGTAAAGTAACGGCGATCCCCTTACCTGCAAATGGTTCAGAACCAGAAAAAGTTCTAACCTTGTTTGGCGATCTTCAGCAGGAAGGTGGCTCCTATGCAACCCAAGATCAAAACCAGGGTATCTGCCTAACCGTTGATTTACTGCAAGAGAATGTAAATGTAACCTTGGACAATCAGTCCTCTACCCGCTTTCAAAACGTATTACCCGTCATCTCTAACAGTCGTCAGCTCAATGCACTGCCAACAGAACATGTTTTGTATGATAACTATGCTGACTATGTTGACGACCCAAAGAGAGGCTTGGTCGCCTACTGGTCAATGAGTGAGACTCATGGAGATGTTATCCGCAATCAGGTAGGTGCCAAAGACGGGACTTTCAAAGGGGATGCCAAACTGGTAACAGTTGACGACTTTCCTGGTGTTAGCTCCAGAAAGATACTACAGCTGGATGGTAAGGGTGACTATCTAGAGATTTCACCACATCGTGGCCCAACAGAAGCCATTACTATCGCGGTTTGGGCAAAAAGTAGCACAGCCAATTGGAATGATTTTGGCTTTTTAATGAGTAAACGGAGTGCTTATATTCTGCATCCAATAAAAGGCGAAAAAACCATTTCGTTTAGAATTTTCCAAGGTGAAGTTAAAGTAGTAGACTTCACGCCGGATATAGACTTAACGCAGTGGCACCATTACGCAGGTAGTTTTGACGGCAACACGATTCGTTTATATATCGATGGTCAAGAAGTTGCCAGTCGTAAGGTTAATAACGCCCCAATTGATCGAGATGACGGTCCTTTACTAATTGGCAAAGATGAATTGAATGAACCCAGGTATTTTAATGGCCAAATTGCTGAAGTCAGTATTTGGAATGTAGCCCTTAGCGCAGAGCAAATCTTTAATGCGTCCATTCCACTCATGCCCTTAATGACCCAAACCATCTCGGGTTCCCATGTCTCAGTTAAAGGCATCGACAATCAACCCGGATGGTTCACTTTCAATAATGGAGAAGAAGCTTTTCTGGCTTTTCCTCAAGAAGATAATGGTTTGGGTCAGATCGATAGTCGCTTAAGCACCGTTACAAAAGAGGGTGAGATCACCTTGTCCTATGACGACACTGATACCTCTAATCCGGGTCCACTAACATATACCTTTACTCGACTCAACACCACCACGATTCGCCAGTTAGGTCAGAAGGTGTTAGTGGGAGGCTTGGATCATTTACTAACACTGGATTCACAGCTCACCCCTGAATTAAATTTCAATCGCTTCTCTCCTACGGATGTTGTCAAATCGCCCAGCAGTCGGAAATTAGATTTTGAGGGGTCTTTAGGCATTTATTTCTGGGAAGTCTTTTTCCATATTCCTTTTTTAGTTGCCAACACCCTCAATGCCAATCATCGGTTTGAAGATGCCCAGAAGTGGTATCACTACATTTTTAACCCGACAACGCCTAAATTCGAGTCATCAGCACCGGTGCGGGCTTGGGCCATTGATGAGGGACAGGGAACGACACTAAACGACCTTGTTGGCCGGATTGATGGGACGCTGCAAGGGAAACCTCAATGGACTACTGTGAGCGACTTTCCGGGTGCTGATGCCAGAAATGTGCTGACATTTGACGGAAAAAATGATGGGGTTCAATTTTCTCGCAGTGTGGGTGACTTTAAGGAGAGTGACTTTAGCATTCAGCTATGGTTTAAAACTACGGCAGAGTCCGGCACACTCATGATTGGGGGCAACGCGCCTAATCATGATTATTGGCAGATTTACCTGGAAGATGGCTGCGTTAAGTTTGGCTTTAAGGCGGGTAGTTTTTCGGGTAATCATGGGTGCTCGTCGGCCACGGTGAATGATGGTTATTGGCATCATGTTGTTGCGGTCCGTGACGATTTGCAATCTGGAAAGCTCTATCTTGATGGTGTCTTAGCGGATCAATTTAGCTACAGTGGCACAAATTCAGGCATTAACATCAACTCAGATGTTTTCTTGGCTCAGCGCGCTAACAACACGGCCTATTTCCAAGGTCAGATGGCTGACGTTCGCATTTGGGATGTTGCCATTGATGCAGAAGAAGTCTTGCACCATGCTGGGATGGGGCGCTCAAGCGATCGCTTCTGGAATTACTTACCCTTCCGAGGCAATACGCTGCAAAAAATCCAGGCCGTTTTAACGAACAATCAGGCCATCGACGCCTATGCTAATAATGCTTTCGATCCCCATGCGATCGCCCGATTGAGAATTGGTGCTTACGAAAAGGCGATCGTCATGAAATATATCGATAACCTGCTCGACTGGGGCGATCAATTATTTGCCCAAGATAACCGAGAGTCGATCAACCAAGCCACCCTACTCTATTTCCTCGCGTACGACTTGCTCGGTGACCAGCCAGAGAACCTTGGAAAAAGGCAATCGTCATCGCCAAAAACATATCAACAAATCAAAGAACAGCAAGGAGAAGACATTCCACAGTTTTTAATCGACCTGGAAAATTCTCTGAGCCATAGTTCGCCTTCAGCGATGACTGACACACCCTTTAACAATCTGAACACCGTTTTCTGTGCGCCCGAGAACGAACAATTTATCGCCTACTGGGAACGCGTAGAAGATCGGCTGTATAAAATTCGTCACTCCATGAGTATTGAAGGAATCATGCGGCAGTTAGCCCTATTCCAACCGCCTATTGACCCAGCTCGACTGGTGAGGGCTGTTGCCGGGGGACTAAGACCCTTAAGTGTGGTTTCCCAGTTATCCCCTGCGGTACCCAATTATCGGTTTGACACCATCGTAGAACGAGCCAAGTCCTTTACCGCTACGCTCACTCAACTAGGCACTGCTTTATTAAGTGCCTTGGAGAAAAAAGACGCAGAGGAACTCACATTACTGAGAAATACCCACGAGCAAAACATCCTGCGACTGATTACGGCCACCAAAGAAAAGCAAATTGAAGAAGCCAATGAAACACTCAGTTCGCTCAATGAAAGTCTTGCCTCGGCAAAACATCGGCATGATTACTATCGCAATCTTCTCAACAATGGGCTATCCAAGTTTGAACAAGAGAGTCAGGATTTGTTGATCGGTTCATTGGGCCTTCAAATTACTGCTACTACCATATTGACTGGGGCCTCTGTTGCTTATCTGTTGCCCACAATATTCGGACTTGCATCTGGAGGACATAACCAGGGAGGTGCTATCTCTACTTCATCCGGTGCCGTGGCAGGTGGAGCTTTTTCGCTAAATACGGGCTCTTCCTTAGCCGATAAGATGGCTACCTATGAACGTCGTGATGAAGAATGGGAATTCCAGGCACAATTGGCTGAAATTGAGGTTCGGCAAATCGACCATCAGATCGAGGCTCAAAAAATTCGACAAGCCATTGCTAGACAAGAGCTGCTAGTACACGAGAAAAATATTGAGCAAGCCCAGGAAATAGAAGATTTTCTCGAAGGCAAGTTTACGAACAAAGAGCTTTATCAATGGATGGTCGGTCGCCTCTCTATCCTTTACTTCCAAACCTACAAAATTGCTTTGGATATGGCCATGGCAGCTCAGAGTGCTTACCAGTACGAACTGACGAGAGACGATACCTTTATTAACTTGAGCTATTGGGACAGCCTGAAAAAAGGATTGCTTGCTGGAGAAAGCTTAATGTTGAGTTTGAACCAGCTAGAAAAAACCTACATTGAGGGTAACGTTCGCCGGTTTGAGATCGAGAAAACCATCTCGCTGCTACAGCTAAATCCCCTAGCCTTTCAACAGTTAAAAGCGACTGGAGCCTGTGAATTTGAGTTGAGTGAGAAACTCTTTGACCTAGACTTCCCGGGCCATTATGCGCGTCAAATCAAAACGATGTCTGTGGCTATCCCGGCAGTTGTTGGTCCCTATCAAAACATCAGCGCAACCCTAACTCAAACCTCTAATAAAACCTTGCTAAAGCCTGACATTGGTGCCGTAGAGTACCTGTTAGAGGGTGGGGAGACGCCACCAGAGAGCGCTGTGTTGCGCTCAAACTGGCGGCAAAATCAGAAAATTGCGCTTTCTAGGGGAGCCACGGACAATGGCCTGTTTGAACTGAACTTCTTCAGGGATACCCGTTATCTTCCTTTTGAGGCCACTGGTGCGGTGTCTAGCTGGGAGCTTCGGCTGCCTAAACACAACAACCGTATCGACTTTGACACCATTTCCGATGTGATTATCACCTTGAGCTACACCGCTTTAGATGGCGGAGATAAGTTTAGGCAAGATGTCACTAGCTTAGACGCACTCCAATCGTCTTCTGAAGCTCACTATTTCAATTTCAAACAATCATTTCCAGGGGAGTGGCATGCGTTTATGAATTTGAGCACAGACCCAGAGTCACAAAAGTTGAATTTTCACATTTCACAAGAGATTATTCCACCTCATGCCAAAGAAGCAAAACTTACAGGGTTTGTCTTTAAACTTGTTGATGCCCCTGATACGTTGTCGCCTTTGGAGTTTGCTGCTATTAAAGTTGGGGGAACGAATATCATGAATGAAAATAGTAATTCAATTAACACCAGGATTGCTAATGATTGGTTCGGAGATTGGGTGATTGATTTTGACTTAACCAAAGTACCTGACAGTTTGAGAAAGGATGGGCTCCTAAATCCTGAAATTATCACGAATATCGAATTGATTTTGCTGTATGAGAGGCAGATATTCTAAGTCTGGGCACTGGTGCGTAAACAGGAACCAGCTATAAGGCTTTCGATGTGTCGCTATCAGATCTATGGAATGCCACACTGCCAGAGTCAACAGAAGGCATGGGTGCCCGTTCTGATGTATCACCGTACTACGCATGGTGATGTAGAACCGAGCTAATAAATGCTCTGGTTGTGGAGTGAGGGACAGCTGTAGCTCTCTCACTGTGTCACCGCCATCAGATGGGCAAATTTCAGATGCGCTCTCGGCCCGTAGCCACAGCCAGTGGCTACGGGCCTGGTTCATCAACCCCCTCATCAACACGCCCCCCCAGACGATGGCTCAGTGGATGGTCTCTGTCCGTTGTTGCTTGAAACAGGAGCACTCTTGTCCTAGCAAACCTGACCGAGGCAATCTTTGTAGGGGGTTCCCCAAACAACAACCGCGACACGGTTTGGCAAGGGATAGCATTACTCATTGGTTTTTAATCTCTCCATTGCCCCCTTAACTCAGCCCTAAGTTAGCCCTAAGTCAGCCGTTTCGCAGCCCTAAACGTAGCCTTCGGTCGGGTTTAATGGACTGAGCAAGGGGGCTCTGGGAGTAGCCAGCTACCATGCGGTTCGGGGGGAATTGACCCTAGACGCGATACCAGATGGATTTTGAGTTATTCACGCATTTAGTTTGGAGCCGATAGCGATCATGACGACCTTTAGCAATGCCGGTAACTTCGCGGTGGGAGCGGTGCCAGATTCAGTCGCGGTGGGCGATTTTGATGGCGATGGCCACGCCGACCTCGTCACGGCTAACAGAAATGATGACAATGTCTCGGTGCGGTTGGGCAATGGCACGGGCGGGTTTGACCCGCAAGTGACCTTCGCGGTGGGAGACAGTCCAGGTTCAGTCGCGGTGGGCGATTTTGATGGTGATGGCCACGCCGACCTCGTGACAACTAACGGCTTTGATGACACGGTCTCGGTGCGGTTGGGCAATGGCACGGGCGGGTTTGACCCGCAAGCCACCTTCGCGGTGGGAGACAGTCCAGGTTCAGTCGCGGTGGGCGATTTTGATGGCGATGGCCATGCCGACCTCGTGACGACTAACGTCTTTGATGACAATGTCTCGGTGCTGTTGGGCGATGGCACGGGCGGGTTTGTCCCGCAAACAACCTTCGCGGTGGGCGATTTGCCAACTTCAGTCGTCGTGGGCGATTTTGATGGTGATGGCCACGCCGACCTCGTGACGGCTAACCTCAGAGATGACACGGTCTCGGTGCTGTTGGGCGATGGCACGGGCGGGTTTGTCCCGCAAGTGACCTTCGCGGTGGGCGATTTTCCACTTTCAGTCGCGGTGGGCGATTTT
>JBCAWO010000086.1:0-18859 GCA_038534515.1 Cyanobacteria bacterium J06554_1 | reverse complement strand
GTGAAAATCATCATGTTCTTAGCAAAAGCAATCTTCAACCATTTGCAGTGCATCATGAGCTGATAGATCAAATAAGAGCGATCGCAACATTAGGCAATACCCAGAGGCAAACAAGCAAAGGCATAATAATTGACCGAAAGTTATGATAAGCACTTGGGTTAATGCCAAAACAGCCGCGTGAGACTTCAAAACGTTAGCTGCACCAATGCTGCAACTAACCCTGCACTGACTGGAATCAGGGCAATGGGGTCGCCGGACTTGAGCACACCTTCGGCCTGAGCCAAACTCAAACCAACAGGTAAGCTAGCGGAGACCAAATTACCAAACTTAGGATAGACATTGAGATAGACTTGGGAAACCGAAATACTGTATAGGCTTAGGCTCTCCTCGTAGATTGTTTTAGAGGAGGCATGGGGAAAATACAAAACGTTGCGAACCGGAGCAGCAACATATTTTCAAAGGAGTTCGCCGAGGCTCGCTGAGCCTGCTGCAAAGATTTCGCGACCATAGGAAACAAATCGATAAATGCCATTATGCACGACTCTTTGACTGGGCTCAACAAAATTGGCGTGGCTCGGTAACGGAATGGTAGAGAGATCAGAAAATTCAGGTTTTGAGTTGTAGATAAATTCCCAATCTTTCTCACTAGGTGTCAGAATTGTTGCCGTGGCTGCTTTAACAATAGTGTACATAGGAAACATGTATTCTAGCGCCTGCAAATCGCGAATTTCCCAAAGGAACACGATAGGCAACTGACTCAATTTTCATTGATTGACTTCATCGTTTTGAATAAGGGAGTCATTTAATTAGACTCTACAGATGGCTATGTTCAAGGCTGAGAAAGGCTAACTTATGGCTAAGTTAGCTGTAAGCCATGGCTGATTTAAGGTTGCAATAGCGAGGCTGAGTTCTCGTTAGCAACCATCAAAAAGATTTGAACCCTAGATTTGCCGCTCTAAAAGTGAGTATCCAAACCATCAATAGTCTCAAAATCAAGACCCTCAAGGTAATGATCAATATCAGCCAGCTCCTTAGCAACCAGAGGCTCGGGCTGAGGCATTGCCCTGTGCATCATCTGAGAAAAGACACGATAATCTTGACCAGCGCCGGGTGAATTATTCGTTTCCTCACCATCGATTCGCACCAGGTTATATTCCACATCACCGCTGTAGATAGCAAAGGTAACACTGTAAATCTCGAGGAAGTTAATAATCCACTGACACTGATGGCGAGGAAACTGTCGATAGTAATGGATTAAATCCGCAATTCGAGCCTCTAGGTAGGGATGAGAATTCTGAAAAATCAGCACCAGCTTCAACAGCATAATCGCCAGGGTAAGCGGATTCCCCTTGGACAGCAGCATCTTAAATAAATCGGAGGGCTTTTCCTTATCCTCGGTCATCAGATAATCGATGACACGATTACAGGTACGTAAAATCAGCGAGTTATCAACTACGCGTTCATCATGTTTGCTATACAAAGGCTCAAGACGCTCATAAAGGCAGGTTTTAAGCGTCTTGACCAAATTGGGCTCGTCAACCGAATAAATCAGGTAGCCCAGTAAACTTCTCTTGTAGCTACGGTAGGTAATCTGAGCCGTCTGTTCCTGAAAAATGTGGGCCAGATTACGATAGCTAAACTGCCCTCGCTTAGCCACAATCGACTTAATCAGCCGCAGCACCCCATCCCCCAAAATGGTTGGGTTAGGGCGCTGGCGCTTACCCTCTGGGCATTCCTGAGAATAGGCAGTGTAAAGCGCCAAATCAAACTTGAATTTATCCTTGAGGCGTCGCGACATGGCCCGAGCTGCTTCCCGCTGCTCGTATGGGTTAGCCGTGTCGATATACTGAGGTACCAACAGATACGAGGCATACCGAAGCGGCCAATTTAGATCATCGACAGCCTTTTGAGGAGCAAACCGGCTAGCCACAAACAGCTCAAGATCCCTAAAATCATCACTTTCTGCAAAATCAATCAGCCACTGCCGCAGGCGCTCTAGGGTTGGTGAAGCCGTTGGCTCTTGGATCGAAGAATCCGAAAAAAGCTGGACCAAATTCTGAATCGGCTGGTGCTTACGGGCTACTTCCCAGTTGTTAATCAGAATGTAGCAAGAGCGCTTAAGGGTGTTCTGAAACTCCTTTTCATTGTTCGAGAGAACAATTGCATAAAGCGCAGAAACTTTTTCCGAGCTAACTGTTTCGCTATCGTGAAAATAGAGATTCTTGAATTCTTCCAGGACGTCATCTGGATGCCATTTTTTAACAATTTCCAGCAGATGGTTATAAATTGTTTGCTGGGCAGAATGTACGTTTTGCTTAGCTTGTCCATCGCGGCGCCTGCCAGGTGGACCTGGACGAAAATTTTCAGAAACTCTATCAACAAACATTACAGCTGTAAAAAGGGTAGTGGATAAATCAGAACTTCCTAGGATTACTTAGACGGTCTAAAGTGCAGAGGAGAATCGTACATTTAACTGCCCAAAGTAAACCAGACTGAACGATGTAGCTAGTTATCATGGCAGCCGGCTAAAGACGGAGCGTCAACCGCCGCTTGCTAATTTAATAACTTAATAGGATAGCTAAATTCCGGGCTGAACAAGGCTAACTTATGGCTAACTTATGGCTAACTTATGGCTGAGTTAGCAAACGACAAAAGGTTCTCTCAGGTGAAGAGGATATCTGTAGAGACTTCGATGAATAATGACATACTCTCAACGGATCAGATAAATACGTAGTATTCATCACTTTTCACTCAAGCACGACAGATGATATTCTTCCACTGCCCCCAGAATCCAAAGTCACAAAGAGGTTAATAGAAGTACATGTCCCTCAAAACATTTCTTGCTGGTTCAGCTGCTGCAACATGTTTAACTGGAGCTATTGCCTATGCTCAAAACAGTGAAGCTGACCGTAACTCTTTGATGTATGCAGTTGCCTGGAAGCAAACAGCTGCAGAGTATCGTGCCCTTTATTATCAAGGTTTCAATGTTGCACGTATGCATGTTGAGCAGGCCTTAGAGGAGCATCAAGAGGGGGATAAGCCCCTAGCCATTGTTACTGATCTTGATGACACCCTGATTCATCCCCTTGAATATTGGGGGACATTAATTAATAAAAATATCGATTTCTTCGATGATCCGATTTGGGATGCTTGGATTCCAACAAATGGTGTGATTGCATCCCCTGGTGCAAAAGAATTTCTTGAGTTCTGCAAAGAAAATAATGTGGAAATCTTCTACATCACGAGTCGTAATCAAGGTGAAGGTACATTTGACTATGCTCTCGGTCATATCCGTTATCTCGGTTTTCCATTAGACGATGAAAGTAACCTTACTGTTCTGACAGATACATCGAATAAGGAAACACGCCAGAACGAGATTATGGAAAACTATGACGTTGCTGTTTTCCTGGGTGATAGCCTTAATGATTTTCGTCGAAAGTATTATGTGAAGGGTGATATAGAAGGTCGTATCGCGGTGATGGAGGAAGATCACTCACTATACGGCAACAAGTATGTTCTTTTTCCCAATCCAACGGATGGACATTGGATAGCTGGAATTTTTGGCGAATCAGAGCCACCCGCAACTGACGAAAATCGTGCCATTCTAAGGTCTGCTGCTTCCATGCGCTCCTGGGACGAAGAGTAGTTTTTCTGCACTCCTCCGCCTACGGCACCTCCCCTTGGTCAGATACTGCTGGCGAATTCAATATTTGGCAACAGTGGTGATGATGCAAACGCTATCCAGGCCCCAAAAACCGCAAATTTTGCGGGCTTCAGAAATTAATTCCCAAAAACACTCGTGGGAGGATATGGATTCAAAGGCCCCCAAACTTGGGGAATTTAGGGGGCCTTCGAGAGACTTGCTATGTTACAAAATAATTTGCCAGCAGTATCTTGGTAAGGGGAGGATGTGATATGGCACATTTCACACTAGTGTCCTATTTACTTGCCATCTCCTAATGCCATCTCCTAAGTTGAAATTGTTGTGACAGAACTCTTTTTACTGTTGTCTTCAATCAGTTTCTTCACTTAGAGAGTAGATAGCCCCCAGCTGTTCCAATGTCGATATTTCAGATTCTGTGAGTCCTTCAACGCCTGTAATGTTCATCCCATCATAGGGTTCTCTATTTTTGATGGCTTTCAGGCATTTGCCTGTGTTTACTGACCATAAACGAATTGTTTTATCATCGCTGCCGCTGGCAAGCGTTTGTCCGTCAGGACTAAAATCAACAGACCATATGGTATTCGCATGTCCTTTTAGGATATGAATAGGCTCACCCGTCTGTGTGTTCCATAGTCGGACAGTGCGGTCCGCACTACCGCTGGCAATCCATTTTCCATCTGGGCTTACCGCGACAGAAATCACCCAGTTCTCATGGCCTTTGAAGATGTGTTCACAGGTTCCCGTACTGGTATCCCAAAGCCTAATGGTTTGGTCCATGCTGCTACTGACTAAAAAGTCTCCTTCGGGCGAAAAAGCAATGCACCAGATTCCACTGATATGGCCTTTCCAGGTATCTACGCAGTGGTAGGTATTCAAGTCCCATAGCTTGATGGCGCGATCGTAGGAACCGCTGGCCAGCAAATTTTTCCGAGGATGGAAGGCGACTGAGCTGACCCAATGCTGATGGCCAGTCAGCGTTTGCCGACATTTGCCCGTGCGTACGTTCCATAGTTTTATGGTCTGATCGGCGCTGCCGCTGGCTAAGAGGGCGCCAGATGGGTTGAAAGCGACTGACCAGACAGATTTTGTATGACCTGAAAAGCGGCGGTGCGATCGCTTTTTATTGAGTCGCCACAGGTGCACACCCCCTTCCTCGTTGCCACTGGCCAATTGCTGTCCGCTAAGGCTGAAGGCCACAGACCAGAGTGCTTCTTGCACGCCGCTGAGGATCTCTGATGGGTTCTCTAGCGTCGTATCAGCGTGCATATCCCACAGATGTAAGTTGCGATCGCCCTGTCCGCTCGCAAGCTTACCGCCGTCCGGACTAAATGCCAGCGCCCACACCCAGTTTCCGCTTCCCTGCAACGACTTCAGGCATTGGCCGCTGCCAAGATGCCAGAGTCGCAGGGTGCGATCTTCGCTGCCGCTGGTCAAATAGTCGCCCTCTGAACTAAAGGCGACCGACCACACCCAATTGCTATGTCCGGTTAAAACCCGCAGACACTGTTGCGTTTGCACATCCCACAGGCGAACCGTTTGGTCCGCGCTGCCACTGGCCAGCAGCGTTCCATCGGGGCTAAAGGCCACCATCCAAATCCAGTTACTATGACCGTCTAACGTATGCAAACACTGCCCTGAAGGCATATCCCACAGGCGAATAGTTTGGTCCGCGCTACCGCTGGCTAACTGGCATCCATCGGGACTAAATGCGACGGACCACACACCCTGTTTGTGATCTGTGAGTGTTTGCAGGCATTTCCCCGTGCGCGATGCCCATAGCTTGATAGTGCAATCCGCACTGCCGCTAGCTAGGTAGTCTCCGTCAGGGGCAAATGCGACGGACCAAATGCCATGACCGTGACCTTCTAAAACATGTAGACATTTACCTGTGTTCACATCCCACAGTCGCACGGTGCGATCAGCGCTCGCACTGGCTAGCTGTGTTCCGTTGGGACTAAACGCGACTGACATCACCCAGTTCTGGTGACCTTCTAAAACGTGTAAGCACTCACCTGTGCTGATATCCCACAGTCGCACGGTGCGATCAGCGCTTGCACTGACTAGTTGCGTTCCATCGGGACTAAACGCGACTGAGCAAACCCAGTTCTCATGTCCTTCAAACGTGAAAATGTGCGAGCCAATATCGCCAGCAGACACTGGCGATGAAGCGGATGGTAGTTGCGATCGCCAAAGCCAGATTTCGCCGTTAGTATCGCCTGTCGCCAGTACATTGTCTTCTGCTCTGAAGGCCATTGCACGAATGCTACCGAAGGGCTGATTGAAAATCGAGTCAGACAGATCTGACCCAGAAAAATTGACATTGTGTAGGGGCATTCCCTGAAGCGAGGTTTGACGAATGGTGAGGTTTGAAAAGTCGTAGCCCTGCAGGTCAATTCCTAGATGATGCAAAAGGGTCAGGACGTTGCCGCCCAGATAGCTGCGATCGCGCGGTGGCTGCCTTTGCACTGACTCAAGATTTGCAGTTAGTGTTGAGGTTAAGGCTTCTGTAGACGACCATTCTGTCTGTAGCTGCGACACAATGGGAGCTAAGATCAGTCGAATTTGAGCCTGGTATATGTAGTCACTGCTATTCGCCTTTACCAGCCCGTGAGAACGCAGTCGCTCAGGCGTTTGACTGCGAATCTCCTCACAAACTCGATCGATTAGCTGACCAGTAAAATAGTCCATGATCACCGCTTGCTGAGTGATGCGAGAACCATTTTTTTCGAGCAAAGAGCGTCGCTCTAAAGAGTCTATGGCCTGCAAAAGCTTATTGAGCGGCACCGTCTCAACCATATCCACTTGAAGCGTTCGCCACATCAACGGCTCTCGGTTGATCGCTAGCCAGTACATAATGTCTTGCTCTAGAGCAGTCAGTCGCTTCATCTGCCGGGCTAGCAGCTGTTTAATATCACCGAAGATAAGCAAGTCGTGCTGGGCCAGCTCCAAAAAAGCAGCAAGGCTCCCGTCGAAGTAATCTCTGACTGCCGCTGCGATAATCTTGAGCGCTAGTGGATTGCCACTGTAAACTTCAACTAGCTGATCCCACTCAGTCTCGGTGCCCGTAAATGAGCGATTGATTTGCTCAGCGGTCTGTATCAGTGCTTGACCTTCAGCGGTAGAAAGACCTGAAAGCTGAAAGCTTCGTGTGGGCGATGTTTCACTAACTTGAACAGAGACTTCTTTGGGGAGCTCACGGGAGGTAAGCAGAATACTGCTATGGTGGTCGGTTTCACTCAGGGTTTGAAGCAACTGACCATAGCCTTCGTAGCCTTGAAGATAGGTGCCTGCACCATCGCCTGCCCCAAACAACGAATCAATATTATCGAGGACAATTAAGCAGCGGTGGTTCCGCAGGCAGCTCATCAACTGTCGCAGCTGAGCGTCTAAACTTTCAGTAGCTTTATCGCCAATTAGATGAACCGCTGGCTGCTCTACAAAAAAGTTGAGCATGCTTGCCAGTGTCTCTTGAATTGGCGGTGCATTTTTCAGACTGCGCCATATTAGATAATCAAAACGAGCGACTACTCGGTGCGCTAGCTTTGCACTCAGCGTCGTTTTCCCAATGCCACCGATGCCACAGATCGCCACAAGACGACACCGGTCCTGAACAAGCCAGCCTTCTAAGGTAGCTAGCGCCTGCTCACGACCAAAGAAGACAGAACTATCAATCGCTTCACTCCAATCCTGATTATCTTTGGGTGTAGCCTGCTCCGCATCGTACTGAGAAGAGTCCTCTTTAACACTGTCTTTGGCGGGGCAGTCATTTTCTCCCTGAGCAATTAGTAAACCAGCTTTTTTTGGTAGTTCAGAGTCTAAATCGGCGATTTCTTCCCATCTTAGATTGAGCGTTGCGCAGAGCTCAATGAATGTGGCAAAGTCTACGGGTTTGCCACTTAAGAATTTTTTAACAGTTGCCAGGGAATAGCCCGCGCTTTCAGATAAGGCACGCTGAGTTGCAAATCCATTGCGCTTAATAGCGATTCGGAGGGCGTCCAAAAAACCTTGCTGGGCTTTGAGCGAACGGGGCATTGTTGTTTAACCTGGGCAGAGTTTTAGAGAAACTTAAGCTGCGAACAGCTAGCTATAAGTTAGCCAGCTGTTCGCAGCCCTTAAGGTAGCCTTTTTTCGAGTCTAATGAATGACAGACATAGGGCTATTAAGGTCATGAGGGGAGCTTACTCATGACAGCTTCCAATTTTACAGTGCATATTCCGCAGGGTGTTAGTAGGTCAGGATTTTTGGCGGGAACCTTCCTTCAGCTCCAGACCAGGAAGTTTTTCTGCCTAAATGCAGCATGTAAGCGCCGCATCTTTACTGAGCGGATGCCTCAGGTGATGGCACCCTGGGCACGACGGACCTGCCGATTGGCTCAATATCTACAAGCACTTGCACTGTCATTGGGCGAAAATGCGGGTGTCCGACTGGGCCGACAATGGGGATACATCAGTAGCCGCAATACCCTCTTACGGTTACTGGCTAAGCTGTCGACGCCCTGTGTATCCATGCCGAAGCAGCTCGGTGTTGATGATTTTGCGTTCCGTAAAGGCCAGCGATACGGCACCATCATTGTCGACCTAGAAGCTCACCGTCCTGTCGCACTGTTGGGTGGCCGCAATGCCCAGACCCTCGCTGACTGGTTAGAGTCCTACCCAAGTATAGAAGTGTTGTCACGCGACCGTTCCAAAACCTACCGCCAAGGCATGAGTCAAGGTGCACCCCAGGCAATACAGGTAGCAGATCGCTTTCACTTACTACAAAACCTATCCGAAGTGCTAGAGCGGTATTTCAGGCGACAGCACAAGGGACTGAAAATAGCTGAATTGGATTATGCTCAATCGATTGGAGCAATGCTCATTGTTCCAGCCAGGCCCAATCCGTCTCGCCAGGTGATTGCAGATCAGTGTCATCAACGCTGCCTTGAAAAACATCAGCAGGTTCACTCTCTACGACAGCAGGGTATGTCGGTCCTCGACATTGCCCACCACCTCGTCATGGGTAAACGAACGGTCTACACCTATTTGTCGTTACCCAGTATCGGTGAACGACAGCCCAAACAAGTCAACAAGGTCAGCATCCTTGAACCCTATAAACCGTATCTTGTTGGCCATTGGACTGCTGGAAAACGAATGGCCAAACAGCTGTTCTATGAGATCCAGGAACAGGGGTATGAAGGAACTTATGAGACAGTTGCTCGATTTATGCAACAGCTTGCTCTGACGCATAAGCAGGCTGTGAAACAACAGTTAGGCATACCGTCGTCGCCGTTGTTGATTTCAGCCAAACACCGTCCTTTAACCGCACGACGTGCTAGCTGGTTAGTCTTGCAACCGGCCCATAAACTTAGCAAAGCCAACCGCAATCTGATTAACGTTATGACTCGCCAGCCTAAGTTGTTAACAGCCATCTGTTGGGCTCAGTCATTTGCGAAGATTGTCCGAGAGCGTCTGTCAACCCAGTTAAACAGTTGGTTAGAAGAATCTATCAACAGCTCAATTTAGGTATTTCAGAATTTTGCTAAAAGTCTCAAGGAAGACTACGAAGCGGTCAAGGCAAGTGTTACGCTGGAGACTAGTAATGGTCAAGTCGAAGGCCAAATCAATCGTCTGAAAACAATTAAGCGACAGATGTACGGTCGAGCTGGTCTCGATCTCCTGAGACGGCGGTTTTTGACGGCTGCTTAAGAAAACGTGTTAAACAGCTGACAAAAGGCCCCATTACCTGATCACCAAAAGTGGACAAGATCCTTGCATCTGTCTTTGCTAGTAGCAGTGGGTTTTGGACAATGGCATACTTGCTACTTGCGATAGCGGTTTCCAGTTCAGCCCGAGAATTGGCAATAATGCTGTCCTGTTGACCTGATTCTGCATAAGCACGTTGGACGGATTCAATGGTACGTTTGCGATCGCACTCAGTCGCATCCCAGGCGTCGATTGAATAATCTGCATGGCGATGCCTCAGGCCATGGCACCTGCCCCAATCATACCGACACGGATAGGAGACTTTTCTTCTTCTCTAGCCTTCAAGGCATTATCAACAATAAGTATCCTTCAGTTCCTCAATTAATAAATAGTAAATCTACCGTTATGTTGGTTCTAACGACTGATTGTTGGTTCAATCTTACCTAAGGGAGAATGTCACACTCGTAGAGCAGTCATCTGATTTAGTGGTAATGCACGCTGTCTTTATCCATCCTGCCCGACTGATTTTGACGAATAGATAGTCTCCTGAGGTGATGGTTCAAGTGAGGGTAGCGCGATCACCAAAAGTTGCCATGAGCCCGAAGTGAACGTCACTTAGTACCAGAGAATCCATCGGGTTTCTGTAGTTCCGAATGTGTGAGATACGTCCGGGTCGGGTTCCGCCTTTACTCCGGTGGGACTATGGCCTATCGCTTAGCAGAGTAGGGAGCTGCTAAATTACCCACATACCTTTTGGTTTCAGTGTGCCAGCCTGATTTCACTGATTGGTCGAATGACGAAGTTTCGTCAGCGGTTCACGCATGTTAACCCTTTCGGACTTCCCCTGGCCCTTTCCCAGTTGAGGCTACCAGGTCAGGATGCCTTCGTGGTCTGCATTCCACTGGTCTCATTACTGACACCAGTGTGACCAGAGTCGGTGACTCTGTTACGTGGGGACAGCAGGACAGGTGCTGCTGGGAGAGTATCTCCACTCTTAATTTGGCTGTTGCCTCCTTGCCACACTCGACTTATCTACATCGCACCCCTACAATCACCCCATATCCGGAAGTACACCAAGATGAAGAGTAACTTATCGTCTAGCCCTTTCAGATGGGCTTTGCGACCGGCTCCGTAGGAACGTTGACGGCCTTCACGCTTAAACGTCTCTGACACAAAACGCTCCCAGGCCATACCAAAACCAGGCAGCAATGCCTCAAACTCAGAGGGGGTGAAACCCGTTAAGCTGCGAAGCGTACGAGGTTTATTTTTCAGAGTTGCATACTGCATGCTCATTTGACCTAACCTGAGTCATGAGACAAGCGATTATGCTAGCAAATAGTCTTATTTCTGATTAAGTCTAATGGATTACCTAGAAAATGGTTTTAATGCAGCACTAGCTCTCTTCAAGACAAGCCCTTAATATTGCCGCTGTATCTCTAACATGTTCTCTGATGTAAGACTGATGGTCTCCAGGCACTCGTCGTACATCTAAATTACCAATAACAATATGCTCCCAACCTAGGGTGCCATATTGGTCATACATGTCTTCACTTACCAGTAATACCATATCGCCACAGTAGTTTTTAGGCTGGTAACGATAAACATTTTCCCTATGCTTTACTCTGGCAGAATATTCAAGGGTCGCTGAGCCTGAACTATCACGCTTAAAAAATGCAATTGTATTTTTGCATTTTTCAAAGATATAAGGCAGAAACTGAGGGGGTTTCAAGCCTATGATAGTCTTGAGATTGTCCTTAACTCGCGATGACAGTTTTCGTTTTTTATACACTCTTTTAAGAGTTTTCCTAGACATAGTTGGCTTGGCGTCTAGTAACACTAAGCGAGCAACCTCTTTACCCTGAGATTTGAGCTGTTGAGCTACTTCAAAGGCAAGGATACCGCCTATACAGTCTCCGACTAAAAGATAAGGACCTTCAGGGTACACAGCACAAATTTCTTTAACATAATCAGCGGCCATCGCCTTCAGGCTACTATGGGGCTTATGCTTGCCTGTAAACGCTTGAGAGCGCAGTCCATACACAGGGCGATCTACACCCAAGTGATAAATCAGTTTAGCCAGGGTAGCTAACTGAAAATCACTGCCATCACTCCCTGCCATTAGAAACATGGGAGGTTGATCGCCACTTTTTTGCATAGGTACCAAGAATGACCATTTTTCAGTCGTTGCCGAGGATTCTGATTGCTGATTGCGGCGTTCTGCTTCAATGGCTTTAGCTAAACCAGCAATACTAGACTCTTGAAATAGTGCCTGTAGTGGCAACTCTATCTGGAATATGCTTTGGATTTGAGCAACTAAGCGAGCCAGTGCCAAAGAGTGACCTCCCATTTCAAAAAAGCTGGCATGAATATCAATCTGCGTCCGTGTTGATGAAAGAAGCTCAAGGTTAAGGATATCGCTCCAGATTTGAGCCAGCATTTCTTCGGTGACTGTGCGTGGCACGACGATGTGCTCCTCATTTTGGTTAGATGGTTGCCATGATGGTTCTGGCAGAGACCATCGGTTTACTTTCCCATTGGGGGTGAGGGGAAAGGTTTCTAAGACAACAAACGCAGATGGAATCATATAGTCCGGCAACTGTTCTTTCATGAAAGAGGATAGGTCACTGGTGCTGGATTCTGAGTTATGCATTGTGAGATAAGCGATAAGCCGTTTATCACCTGGTTGCTTTTCACAGACAACCACAAGCACATCTTTGACATCAGGATGTTTTCCTAAGGCAGCCTCAACTTCACCCAACTCAATTCGGAAGCCACGAATCTTAACCTGATAATCAATGCGACCTAAAAATTCAATTTGTCCATCTGGCAAATAACGGGCCAGATCGCCAGTCTTATAGAGTCGGGCTTCAGGATCATCACTGAACGGATTTGGAATAAAGCGTTCTGATGTTAGCTCGGATCGATTGAGATAGCCTTGAGCTAGACCATCTCCTCCTAAAAACAGCTCTCCTGGAATCCCTACAGGGACTAACTGTAAATGCTTATCGAGCAGATAAGCTTGACTGTTGGCGATTGGATAACCAATCGGAACTGTTGTGGCATCGTCTGATACAGCTTCTACTGGATAGTATGACGAAAACGTTGTATTTTCGGTTGGACCATACACATGCAGTAGATTCTCCGGTTTTCCGTGTTCTAAAACAACCTTCACCCACTTAGGATCAACCGCTTCTCCACCAAATAACAGATATCGTAGCGACGAAAATACCTGCGGTGAGGAGCTAGCGAATTGATTGAACAGCGCTGTCGTTATGAATAAGATGGTAATCGCCTGCTGGCTTAGCTGTATCTCCAACTGTTGTGGAGACAGCAATACGTCTTTGGTGATGCCAACCAGCTGTGCTCCATGGAGTAATGCCCCCCAAATCTCAAATGTGGCTGCATCAAAGGATGCATTGGAGGCTTGGGCAATCCGGTCCGAGGACTGTATCGTGATGTAGTTGGTATTGCAAACTAATCGATTTACAGCACGGTGAGGAACAGTCACTCCCTTTGGTGTGCCTGTGGAGCCTGAGGTGTAGATCACATACGCAAGATTATCAGCGGTTGTTATACTCTCAGGATTTGCTGAGCTATTATTCTCCACCTGTTCACAATCACCATCTAACTCAATGATCTTCGCTGGATATTGACATAAACTCTGAGATAACGATTGCTGACTCAACACCACAGAAACGTGAGCATCCTTCAGCATAAAAGCAATTCGCTCGGAAGGATACGTCGGATCAAGCGGAACATAGGCTCCTCCAGCTTTCAGGATGCCAAGCAACCCAATAATCATCTCAATGGAACGTTCGACACAGATGCCTACTAAAACATCAGGGCCAACTCCTAAGCTTCGTAAATAGTGCGCTAGTTTATTTGCACGTTGATTTAGATCTTGATAGGTAATCTGCTGCTCGCCAAACATGGCTGCAACGGCTTCCGGTCTACAGTTGACCTGTCCTTCAAACAACTGGTGAATGCATTTATCTTGGGGATACTCTGTCTGAGTTTTATTCCACTCCACCAAAAGCTGCTGTTCTGCTCTTGTTAGGATAGGTAGACTTGACAAAGCTGTTGTTGGTTTCTCAACAATGCCCTGGAGTAATGTTTCAAAGTGGCCGACTAAACGTTGGACTGTTTCAGCCTTGAACAAATCACAATTGTATTCAAATGTCCCGCTCAATCCAGTCGCTGTTTCACGCATCGATAGGGTCAAGTCAAATTTGGCAATACGTTGTTCTAGCTGAACTCGACTTAGTTGAATATCCGATAATTCCAGGACGTCTGTTGGGGCATTTTGCAACACAAACAGCACCTGAAACAGCGGATGATGGCTCAGATTCCGGTCTGGATTTAACACTTCCACTAGCTTTTCAAATGGCAGGTCCTGGTGGGCATAGGCATCCAGGGCCGTTTGCTGGACCTGGTCTAATAACTCAGTAAAGCTGGGATTGCCCTCTAACCTGGTACGCAACAGCAGTGTATTGACAAAGAAGCCAATCAGCGGTTCTATCTCACGTCGATTACGATTGGCAATGGGAGAGCCAATAACGATGTCCTCAGTCTGACTGTAGCGATACAGTAAAACAGCAAAGGCAGACAGAAGGGTAACAAATAGAGTCGTGCCCGATTGTTGAGACAATGTCTGTAGCTTGTGGCTCAGCTCTGCATCTAATTGAAACGGGACTACACTGCCTTGAAAGGTTTGGACAGGAGGACGAGGATAATCGGTGGGTAGTTCAAGAACAGTGGGTGCATTTGCCAGTTGGTGTTGCCAATAGGTGAGTTGATTGTCTAATACCTCATCATGCAAATATTGACGCTGCCAGCGAGCAAAGTCAACATATTGAATGGGTAACTCAGCTAAGGAGGATGAGTGCCCATGAGAGAAATCACGATAGAGTGTCGATAGCTCTTGTGTAAAGATACCCATGGACCAACCGTCTGAGACAATGTGATGCATCACTATCACCAGCATATGGCTCTCAGGAGCTAGTTTTAGAAGATTGGTCCGAATCGGTAGGTCTTGACTAATATCAAACGGTGTAGATGCTAGTTCATTGGCCAACTGCTGCACCTGTACAGGTCGGTCTGAATCAGGAACGGACTGTAGGTCAATCACCGGCAAGGAAATCGGGGAATTGGGAGCAATCACCTGAACCGGTTCATCATCAATCACCTGAAATGTGGTTCTGAGGCTCTCATGGCGGCGAACAATTTCGCCTAGGGCCTGTTCGAGGGCACTAACATTTAAGGGACCCGATAGCTGAAGTGCCTGAGGAATGTTGTACGTGGCGCTTTGGCCTTCTAGCTGTTCGAAGAACCACAGACGCTGTTGGGCGAAAGAGAGCGGCAGATAGCCATCGCGAGCAATTGCTGGAATCGTTACCTGGGCCGTAGTAAACTCCTTTTGGTCAATCTCTGTGGCTAATCCCCGGATGGTGGGTGATTCAAATAAACTTAATATGGATAGTTCAATCGCAAAGGTCTCTCGTATTCGAGAAATGATCTGGGTTGCCAGTAGAGAATGACCTCCAAGCTTAAAGAAATTATCATGGATACCGACTTGCTCTAGTTGGAGTACTGCACACCAGATATGACACAGCTTCTTTTCAGTAGGAGTACTGGGTACAACAAAAGCATTATCAAGAGTATATGAGCTGTTTTCAGACGTAGTTAACGCTAGGCGGTCTAATTTGTCATCTAAGGTGCGCGAGGATGATCGATCAATCTCTAAAGGCATCACCCAATAGGATTGACGATCAAAAGGATAGGTAGGCACTGAAATAAATTGATAAGAGGTAGAGTCATATATCTGAGACCAGTCAATTTCAATACCTTTTAGCCACTGGTGAGCCAAAGTATTAAGTACTATCTCTCGTTCTGATACTGAAAGTGAAGAGCTAGGATAAACGAGAGTAGGTAATGTTTGGCTTTGGCGGTGACGCTTGGTTTTATGCCTAAAGGTAGATGGTTCGTGAGACAGTAGATATTGAAGCTGTTGCTGTAGGTCTTGAAGAGAATGAGCTACAATTGCCAATCTATAGGAAAAGTGAGATCGCCTCGTACTAGCTGTGTAACAAATATCAGTTATACTTAGCTCTGATTGATCAGTAAGTAAGTGTTGATAGTTGTGAGCCAGCGTTTTCAACGACTTCTCACTCTTTGCTGATAAAACAAAAAGCTCAGGCATATCTGAGCAACTAAGCATCGGCTCAGGTTCTGACTTAACCGTAATTCCTTCTATCACAACGTGCGCATTGGTGCCTCCTAAGCCCAATGCGCTCACCCCAGCAATGAGAGGGGCATTAGATAGGGGCCAGTCAGTCAGGTTCGTTTGAATCTCGATGGGGAGCTTTTCAAAGGGAACATTGGGGTTTGGCTGTTGAAAATGAAGGGTGGGTGGGATTTGCTTATGCTTTAAGGCTAAAGCTACTTTGATCAGGCCAGCAATACCTGAGGCAACTTCTGCATTACCCAGATTGGTCTTGACACATCCTACAGCGCAAAGCGCATCCTTAGATCGATTTTCTGCCAGGAATTCTCCCAGAGCTTTAAGTTCTAAGGCATCCCCTAACACCGTGCCTGAACCATGGGCTTCAACATACTGTAGCTGGTCAAGGTTAATCCCCCCTCGATGATAGGCATCCTGAAGCAATATTTTCTGAGCATTGGGATTGGGAGCCGTTAACCCATTGCCACGACCATTATGGTTGACTGCACTGCCACGAATAACCGCATAGACATGATTTTCATCTGCCTGAGCTTGAGCAAGGGGCTTTAAGATGACAACACCCACCCCTTCACCACGGACATATCCATCTGCACTGGCATCAAAACTGTTGCATCGGCCTGTAGTTGATATTAGTCCAGCTTGTGACAACTTAATTGTTTTATGACTAGACAATATCAGATTGACACCACCGACAACGGCAAGGGTTGATTCGCCTAGCATCAGGCTTTGGCAGGCTTGGTGGACGGCTACTAGTGATGATGAACAGGCCGTGTTAATGGCTACACTGGGACCCTGAAAATTAAACTGAAATGAAATCCGATTAGCAGCAATTGATGTGTTTTGGCCAGTTATATAGTAATTGTTGTCTTCAGATTTAGCAGCTACTAGCTGCTCATAAACACTCCTCGCAATGCCGACAAAAACGCCTGTGCGACTTCCGGCTAAATGGGCTGGCACCTGTCCGGCATCTTCCAGGGCTTGCCAGGTTACCTCCAACAACAATCGTTGTTGCGGATCCATGACCATGGCCTCTTCTGGAGAAATACCAAAGAATCTAGGGTCAAACTGATCAATTGCATCTAAGAATCCTCCTTGAGGAGTATTGTCAGTCTCCGATTTACTAGAACCACTCTCATCGGCAATACCCACTCGGTTCTTAGAGGGTACTGTTACTGCATCAATACCGTTGCGTAGCAATTGCCAAAACGCCTCTGGAGTTGATGCTCCTGGAAATCGACAGCCGATGCCAATAATTGCGATCGGTACTTGATTCATGATTTTGTTATCTCGTTGATGATTAAAAAAAACAGCTTAATTTCCCATAGCGGTTAAAATTCGGCGATCGCCTACATAAGGCATACGACCATGAGCAACCAAAAGATTGTCTAGCATCAAAACATCGCCTTTTTGCCAGTGGAAAAGTGTAGCCTTATCTAGCAAGAGCTCACGAATAGTCTGAATCGTTTCTGGAGAAATGGCTGTCCCGTCACCATAGAATGCATTAATAGGAAGTGCTTCTTCACCTACCATTTTGCGTAGCAATTCTCCAGTTTCACCATAGGTAGAGTAGTGAAATTGATTTACCTGATTCGACCAAATCGGTTCATGGGTTACGGGATGCTCGGTAACACCAGGTTGGAATTGGCGCGTAGTGAGACTACCATCTTCTTGCCAAGCATAGTCAATGTTCTCTTTGATAAGATAGGTCTCAACTTCCTGGCGATCAGAGGTTTCAAATTGCTGCTGCCAGGACTTGCCAAGAATGTCAAACGTCCTTTTTTCTCCATCAGGCATTCGCTTAAAATAGCAAACCTGCTTTTCGATAAACCGGTTCCGAATAGATGGCTTCATTTTCTGATAAATGACTCGACTATCCACAATAGGAGTTTCGCCACCTTCTTCAGGTGGCGTCTCACAAAAGAAAAATTTTTTTTTGGGAGGATGGCTCGAATAAGTAAGCTCATTGTGGAGAGTAATGGGCTTATAGGCTGGATACTCAGTAGAGGTATACACCAGATTATGAACTCGGTTTCGAGGAGAAAGCCCCTGAGTGTAGGGAGCGCATGTAAGCTTAAGTGTTTTGACAAATAGCTCAAAATCTTCAGCTGTAGCAACAGGAAACCCGCGAAAAAGAATTCCTCCGTACGTTAGCAACCTCTCCTCTAACCACGTTTGATGCTCTGTTAGCCAGTTTAGTAGACATTGAAAATCAATATTTTGCACTACTGCTGTGTCCCATTCGAGGAGCAGTGGTAATTGGCAATCTGGAGTTAGAAAGCTTGCTTTTAATGGCTGAGGACATTGAAGATCAGCAGACAATTCAGATATAAGCATACCTTTAGAATTTTTACTTAGTGCCGGATAGAGCGATGAATACAAATAGGAAATTAAACGCCAGTCTCAAACGTCACTGGTAAAGACGTTAGCCCCCTCAGAGTGATACTTTTACGCCAGTCAGGTTTATCTGTCATTAACGCAAGTTTATGCAGGCGCTGAACAAATGTATGAATTGTAACTTGTCCTTGTAGCCTGGCAAGAGCAGCCCCTAGGCAATAATGCATCCCTCCACCAAAGGGTAGATTTGTGTGCTGACGTTTCCAATTCAGTTCATCAGGATTAACAAACTGAGCCGGATCACGGTTAGCCGCTCCAAGGCAGACAATTACCTTGTCTCCAGCTCGAATGGTTTTATCCCCCATTTCTATATCTTCCGTTGCCAAGCGAGCCAACACCTGCACCGGGCTGTCATACCGCAGTAACTCTTCTACAACCGTTTTGATTTGCTCAGGATTCTGTCTCACAAAATCCATTTTTTCAGGCTGCTGCAGCAACGCTAAAATTCCATTGCCAATTAGACTCTTTGTTGTTTCCTGTCCTACAATAAAGAGCATGATACAAAAGCCCAAAATCTCATCCTGACTGAGCTTTTTACCCTGATCGCGAGCAGCGATGAGTCTACTAATGAGGCCATCTGTAGGTTGCTTTTCCTGTCGAGCAATCAAATCACGCAAATATTCTCTTGCTTCAATTGCCATGGTATTTTGTCTTTGATACCCTTCCATTGACATGGGTTGGTCAAAAACAAAAAACAGTTCATGGGACCATCGCATCAGCTTATGGAAATCTTCACGTGGTACCCCCAAAATACTGGTGATCGTCATCGCTGGCAGCGGCCCGGCAAAATCAGCCATGACATCCATCTCACCTTGATGAACTACTTTGTTAATTAGGTCATTAACGAGGCTCTGAATAACCGGTCGCATCGCCTCTATA
>JBCAWO010000085.1:0-18872 GCA_038534515.1 Cyanobacteria bacterium J06554_1 | reverse complement strand
CTGAGAAATTCTCAGGGACAGCTACTGGTGGAGACAATTGCTCCTGAGGTGCGATGGCACCAAGAGGTGGGGGGCCGGTAGGGGCGTTACATGCAACGCCCCTACCGGCCTAGCGTTTATTATGGAAGAACCCATTTTATGGAGACAGGTCGATGACAGCCGCCAATAAAGTTCGCTGGACGATAGATGACCTAGAGAGTCTGCCTGAGACTAGCGATCGCTTTGAAATCATTGATGGAGACTTGCATGTGACCCGAGCACCCCATTGGAAGCATCAAAGCGTTGTAGGTAGAGTCTATGCTCAGCTACTGAATTGGTCTATGTCATCAGGTTTGGGAGAACCTGTAATGACTCCAGGAATCATTTTTTCCCCCAGCGATGCCGTTATCCCAGATGTTGTATGGGCCAGTAGTGAACGTATAGACACTTTTTTGGATGATGCTGGTCACCTGACAGGTGCCCCCGAGTTAATGGTTGAGGTGCTGTCCAAAACCCCGAAAGATAAGGACCGCGACAGAAAGTACAAGCTCAAACTTTATTCCGTAGAAGGTGTTCAGGAGTACTGGATCCTGGATCGTGAACAGAAACTGATTGAGATTTTTCGTCGTGATAATGGGGTACTTACTAAAGCAGCTACCCTCTACACCAGGGACACCTTAAGCAGTCCCCTGCTGCCTGACTTTAGCTGTGGGGTGGCTGTCCTTTTTGCTTAGTGCGATCGCACGCAACGCCCACCATGCCAACGTACAAACGTTCCATGGAACGTTTTTGCCATCTTCAACACCGCATGATTAAGCTCTATGACTTACTATAAAGAAATGTTGTGCTCATGCTAGTACTAATTTATTAGTCTGGCTATGATCGAGCTGCCCTGCAACCCCATTTGCCCCATGCCCCAGTCAAAGACCTCTAAAACGGCCAAGACACGCAAATCGAGCAGCAATGGCAAAGCCGCCAATGGTAAGGCGAGTGGCAACGGTAGGGTAGCGAAGACCAAACTTACCAATTTGTCCGACGACCTGATTCGCATTCGCGGTGCCCGTCAGCATAATCTCAAGGACATCAACCTGGACCTGCCTCGTAACCAGATGATTGTGTTTACTGGGGTGTCTGGCTCGGGTAAATCCTCCCTGGCGTTCGATACTATTTTTGCCGAGGGGCAGCGTCGCTATGTAGAGTCGCTGAGTGCCTATGCTCGGCAGTTTTTGGGTCAGGTGGATAAGCCTGATGTGGACTCCATCGAGGGGTTGAGTCCGGCGATTTCTATTGACCAGAAGTCCACGTCCCACAACCCCCGATCCACGGTGGGGACGGTGACGGAAATCTATGACTACCTGCGACTGCTGTATGGTCGGGCGGGGCAGCCCCACTGTCCCCACTGCGATCGCTCCATTGCCCCCCAGGCCATTGACCAAATGCTGGACCAGGTGATGGCGCTGCCGGACCGCACCCGATTTCAGATTTTGGCTCCGGTGGTGCGGGGCAAGAAGGGAACCCATGCCAAACTGCTGTCAGGCCTGGCGGCAGAAGGGTTTGTGCGGGTGCGGGTGGATGGGGAAATCCGTGAGCTGAGCGACAATATTGAGCTGGCGAAGACTAAGAGCCACGATATTGAGGTGGTGGTCGATCGCCTGGTTAAAAAAGACGATATTCAGGAACGTCTGGCGGATTCGTTGGCCACCTGTCTGAAGCGGGCTGAAGGTATTGCCATTATTGACATCCTTGAAGACCGTAAGAAAGCGGATGTGGTGCCGTTGAAGGCTAAAAGCGGCGGTAAGGGAAAAAACGATGCTGTGCCAATGGCGGCTGAGGCGGATGGCGACTATGGCTCTGGCCTGCCGTCAGAACTGGTATTCTCAGAGAATTTTGCTTGCCCAGAGCATGGCGCGGTGATGGATGAACTGTCGCCTCGCCTGTTTTCGTTTAACTCGCCCTATGGTGCCTGCCCCGACTGCCATGGTTTGGGTAGCCATCGGCGGTTTTCTGCGGACCTGGTGGTGCCAGACCCCAGCTTGCCGGTATATGCTGCGATCGCACCCTGGTCCGACAAGGACAACACCTATTATTTCTCGCTGCTCTACAGCGTGGGCCAGGCCTACGGGTTTGAAATCCAGTCCACCTGGGCCAGTCTTACTGACGAACAGCGCGACATTATTCTCCATGGTTCTCCCGACAAGATCTACATCGAGACGGATTCTCGCTATCGCGATAAAAAGGGCTATCACCGCAAATATGAAGGGGTGCTGCCCATTCTCGATCGACAGTATCGTGAGAGTACGTCTGACCTATATAAACAAAAACTCGATAAATATCTAATCGACCAGGTCTGCGAAACCTGCGATGGTGCTCGGCTACGGCCAGAGTCTCTGGCTGTCAGAATGGGACCGTACAACATTCTAGATTTTACCAGTGTTTCCATTCGTGACTGTCTCTACAACATCGAAGACGTCATGGGAGACAATGGTGGCGAACCCCTTCTGAGCAAAAAGCAGCTAGCCATTGGTGAACTGGTGCTCAAAGAAATTAAGGCCCGACTGACATTTTTGTTAGATGTTGGCCTGGATTATCTCACCCTGGACCGTACGGCGATGACTCTGTCTGGTGGAGAGGCGCAGCGTATCCGCCTTGCGACTCAGATTGGTGCCGGTCTTACAGGGGTGTTGTACGTTCTAGATGAGCCCAGCATTGGCTTACATCAGCGAGACAATGAGCGCTTGTTAAAAACTCTGGACCGTCTGCGCAACCTGGGGAACACCCTGATTGTTGTTGAACATGATGAGGATACCATCAGGGCGGCGGACCACATTGTGGATATTGGCCCCAGAGCAGGTGTCCACGGCGGTGATATTGTAGTCAACGGCGATTTGAAAGCGCTACTCAAGAATAAAGAATCGCTGACCGGAGCCTATCTCTCAGGCCGTATCGGTATTGATACACCAGCCGAACGCCGACCGGGGAATAAGCGTAAGCTCCTAATTCGCAATGCCCATCGCAACAACCTACAGAATATTGATGTAGACATTCCCCTGGGCAAGTTTGTCTGCATTACCGGGGTATCTGGCTCGGGTAAATCTACTTTAATTAATGAGCTACTATACCCGGCACTCCAGCACAACTTTGGTAGCAAAGTGCCTGAACCCAATGAGATGGAACCGATTAAGGGGCTCAAAGCATTAGACAAGGCCATCGTTATCGATCAGTCCCCCATTGGTCGCACTCCCCGTTCAAATCCGGCTACCTACACCGGAGTGTTCGACGTTATCCGTGATTTGTTCTCTGAAACTATCGAAGCTAAAGCAAGAGGCTACAAGCGTGGTCAATTTTCTTTTAATGTAAAAGGCGGCCGCTGTGAGGCCTGCGGCGGTCAGGGTGTGAATGTCATTGCCATGAATTTCTTGCCTGATGTGTATGTGCAGTGCGAGGTGTGTAAAGGGGCGCGCTATAACCGCGAGACTCTTCAGGTGAAGTACAAAGGGAAGACTATCTCCGACGTGCTTAATATGACCGCCGAAGAGGCCCTTCACTTCTTTGAGAATATTCACAAAGCGGCTACACGACTGCAGACCATGGTAGATGTCGGTCTGGGCTATATTCGTCTGGGGCAGACGGCCCCCACCCTGTCTGGTGGTGAAGCTCAACGGATGAAGCTCGCGTCCGAACTAGCCCGGCGGTCTACGGGTAAGACCATGTATTTAATTGATGAGCCAACAACCGGACTCTCTTTCTATGACGTTCATAAGCTATTGGATGTGGTGCAACGTTTAGTGGATAAGGGAAATTCGGTGGTGATGATTGAGCACAACCTGGATGTGATTCGCTGCTGTGATTGGATTATTGATTTGGGGCCTGAGGGGGGAGATCGCGGTGGGCAGATTATTGCAGAAGGCACCCCAGAAGAGGTAGCCCAGGTAGAGAATTCCTACACTGGCCACTATCTAAAGCATGTGTTAGAGCAACATCCTGCCCGTAACCATTGATAATTCATAGCGATTCACCGGAATCGGACTCAGTCCCCCATACACCGATAGCTAATCTGGCTTTGCTTGTATTTTCGGGCCGTTATCCTGTCCTTTTCGTTTGTTAGCGATACTAGCGAGGATCCCGAAGATTATCGTTCCTTTGCCCCTCACTTGAAAGAGTGACAAATTATGCAGAGGGCTTGAGTATCTCACCCCTGATAGCATCTGTTATCACCGCAGATTGGACCAGAATGCTAGCTTTTTTATTTCTGCCGCTATGGTTATCAGTTGCAGTAACCTTTGACCGCATCCATCAGGATTGCCCCACAGAAATTTGTATTTTTAGTCGTCACATTGTAGAGACGGGCGTGACGTAAATTTGCCCCTTGTAGATTGGCCCCATTGAGATTAACAGTGTCTAACTGAGCCCACCTAAGATCGGCATTACTCAAATCTGCACCTGCCAAATTAGCATTCCGGATGGCTACTCCCTTCAATCGACAACCGGGGCAATTTTTGGTCATCCGCAGAGCTATCACTCTAAGAGGTGTTTCAGCCTGAAGTAGAAAAAGGATACTGATTGTGGCGAGTAAAACTCGGATCAACTTCATGGTTCTCCTTCTAAATTTGAGGTGATCGAAATTTAGAACAATCAAGTTTGAAAATAGGCTTTAAACCGTATCATTTGTACTAATGCAGTTCAAGATAATGACATATAGCTTTGTGCCTACAGTTCACGACAAATATAATGTCTCGCAGACTACAATGTTTCATGGACTGCTGTGGGACTTGACATCCGTTCCCCAGGGTTTACTCTGAGATAATGTGCGGGACAGAACTGCCCAATAGCAGTAATACAGAGCCCCATCAGATAGGTTAAAAGCGCGTTAAACTGTGGGTAATAACAAGAGAAACGATGCGCCAAGACGCCTTACCCCTCTATCTTCAGATTGCCGACGAACTGCGGCGGAATATTGAGGAAGCCGTTTTTAATGTGGGCGATCAGCTCCCCACGGAATTGGAATTGAGCAAACGTTTTGGGGTGCATCGTCACACCCTGAGACGGGCGGTGGATGTGCTACGTCAAGAAGGCATTGTGGATGTGGAGCGAGGTAGGGGTACCTTTGTTGTTGCTCCCATTGCCCTGCCCATTGGCAAGCGTGTGCGCTTTAACGAAGCCCTCAAGGCCCAGTCCTTAAGCCCCACCTGGCAGGTCCTTAGAATCGTCAACCTCAACGCGGATCCAAAGCTAGCCCAACGTCTGGAGATTGATTTGGGCAGCTCAGTCATCCTATTTGAGCGACTTTATCTAGTTGACGACCTTCCCATTGATATCAGCAGCAGTCATTTCCCTGGCCAGCGGTTTCCAGGGCTGATGGCCCACTGTGAGACCTATCACTCCGTTTCCAAGATGCTGCTCAACGAATATGACTGCGATCACCTCCGCCGGTCTACGCGCATTTCAGCCCGGGTGGCCCGTCCTCGCGATGCCCGCCTGCTCAAGATGCCCGCTAACAGCCCGATTTTGTTGTCAGAATCCATCAATGTTGATCAAACCGGCACTGTGATTGAATATGGCGTCACCCGTTTTCGAGGCGATCGCATGGAACTGGTGATGGAGCAGCCAGTATAAGGACGATGAGTCGACAACCCTTGGTATGAACAGCCTATTTTTCAGATTAAGACGCCGTATTGCATCAAAATCTTTCTCAATCAAAGAACCGGGTAGTTGTTAATAGATACTGAAGACCCTAATTCTTAACCTGAGCTTATTTTAAAGTTAACCTGTCTTGGTTTATCTCTTAAGCCATTACCATCGAAAATATCATTAAATAATTCAAGTTACAGATGTCTATACATCTGTGTTTTTTTGAGTGACTAAGAATCGGCATCTGATGCAAATGTGTCTTTATCTCGTTGATTCCGATCATCCCCTGGAGAATTATGCAATCAGCTGCCCCGAATAATTTAGAGATGGCATCGATTCAGCCTGCTATCAGGGTGATGAATCTGTCAAAATCGTTTAAGGGCCTACCCGCCTTGCAGACCGTCAGTATGCAGGTGGCTGCGGGTGAGATGGTCGCTTTGGTGGGGGCATCGGGCTCTGGTAAGTCTACGCTGCTGCGCAATCTTAACGGTCTACAGCAGGCTGACTCGGGGCGGGTAGAGATATTTGGTAATGTGCTGCAATTAGAAGGGGAGCTGCACTCTAAAGCACGACAGCTCCGCAGTCAGGTTGGGTTTATCTTTCAGCAGTTCAATCTGGTCAATCGGCTAACAGCCCTTGAGAACGTGTTGGTGGGGAATCTGTCCCAGGTCTCCATGTGGCGCTCCTTGGTGCGTAACTTTACTAAAGCAGAGAAGCTCCAGGCGCTTTCGGCCCTAGAACGTGTTGGTATTTTAGAACAGGCCCACAAGCGAGCATCGGCCCTTTCTGGCGGTCAGCAACAGCGGGTTGCCATTGCCCGCTGTCTGATGCAGGGAGCCAAGATTATTCTGGCCGATGAACCCATTGCCTCCCTAGACCCAGATTCTGCTCGTAAGGTGATGGAGCTGTTGACTGTTTTAAATGAAGAGCAAGGGATTACGGTGGTTACGTCGCTGCACCAGGTGCAGGTGGTGCAACGCTATTTCAAGCGTTCCGTGGCCTTGCGTCAGGGTAAGGTTTGCTTTGACGGGTTTACGGTTGATCTAGATGCGACTCGCCTCAACAGCATCTACGGTTCAGCCGCTGAAGAGCTGGTAATGAGTGGACACAGCGAGGTATTTGCAAGCTAAATGTCTCTCATTACCTGGGGTTCTCCCCCGCACACACGCCCGGTTACACAAACACGGATAGGATCAAAGGAACATTAATTATGTCTATTATCTCCTTGCGTCGATGCGCATCGTTGCTAGCGGCTTCTACCCTAATGGTCAGCTCTTTGGCTGCTTGTAGCGGTGCTGGTGATGTTGTTGATACGACGACTGACGCTGTTGAAGATGCAGCTACTTCTGTCACTGAAGGTGGCACCTGTGCAGCTGATATTAAAGAAATTGAGTTTGGTATTCTCTCCACTGAGTCTGCTGACAACCTTAAACCCCAATGGGAGCCTCTCCTGGCTGATATGTCTGAGGCTATCGGTCGTCCTGTAAAAGGTTTCTATGCTACTGACTACGCCGGTGTAATCGAAGGCATGGGTGCGGGGAAAGTACAGGTTGCTTGGTACGGTGGTAAGTCCTACATTGAAGCAGCTGAGCGTTCTGAGGCTGAAGCCTTTGTGCAGACTGTGGCTCTCGATGGGTCCAAAGGTTACTACTCTCACCTAATCACTAACAAAGAGAACCCCATCGTTGGTGAAATTGACCTTGAGGCGGGTGATGGCGACAAGTATGTGGTTGAGAATGCGGCTGATCTGACATTTGCCTTCAACGACCCCAACTCCACCTCTGGTTTCTTGGTTCCCACTTACTATGTCTTTGCGCAGCAGGGCGCTAATGCTGACAAAATCTTTAGTGAGCTTGTCTTTGCTGGTAGTCATGAAGCCACTGCCCTGGCTGTATCTGAGAATCAGGTAGACGTTGCCACTAACAACAACGAAAACCTGGCTCGTCTAGAAGAAACTGCTCCCGATGCCCTTGAGAAGATTGAGATCATCTGGACTTCTCCTGTTATCCCTAGCGATCCGCTTGCATACCGTAAGGACCTGCCCGATTGTCTAAAGGATTCCATGAAGGACTTCTTTATTGGCTATGACAACCAAGAGGTTCTAGAAGGTCTACAGTGGTCTGGTCTAGATTCTGCTAAGGATGAAGACTGGAACACTATCCGCGAGCTGCAAATTGCTAAGGACTTGCTAGAAGTTCAAAATGACGAGAACCTTAGCGATAGCGACAAGCAGACTAAGCTAGATGAGCTTAACAAGAAGCTTGACGCACTGAAGTAAGTCTCTATTACTTAACTTGTGCGACACAGGCAGCCTTCGGGCTGCCCGTGTTTTTTACGTTCATTGTTTGCCCTTATTTTTCCAAATCTCAACCCTATGGCTAAGTCGGTTGTTACTTCCCAAACCTATGACAGCGGTGTCGTTTCAGCCGAGGTCATGCAGGTACTGGCCCAGGAAAAAAAGCTGGTCACGCCGATGCGGATTGTATGGTTGCTGGTTGCGATCGCAATTCTAATCTATGCCGGTCAAAAGAGTGATCTCAGCTTTGTAGAACTGGTCCAGGGCGGTGGCAATATGGCTGAATACATCAGTCGTTACTTTCCCCCCGACTTTACCGACTGGAAATTTTACCTGTCTGACATTCTAGAAACCATTGGCATGGGAATCTGGGGAACCTTAGTTGCCGCAATTGTCGCTGTTCCCCTGGCAGTATTAGCGGCTGAGAACGTGGCTCCTGTATGGATAGTCTTTATCACTCGCCGCTTTCTAGACGCCATGCGAGCCATTAACGAGGTAGTCTTTGCCCTGATTTTTGTAGTTGCCGTGGGGTTAGGCCCGTTTGCCGGAGTGTTGGCCTTGTTTGTCCACACCGCAGGCACCCTGGGCAAGTTGTTTTCCGAGGCGATCGAGGCCATTGATCCGGGGCCGGTCGAAGGCATTCGATCGACGGGAGCATCCAAGCTTCAGGAGATTATTTTTGGTGTCATTCCCCAGGTTATTCCCCTATGGACATCCTTTACCCTCTATCGGTTTGAAGCCAATGTTCGAGCTGCTTCTGTACTGGGCATTGTTGGTGCCGGTGGCATCGGTGTGTCCCTCTATCAAAGTTTTCGCGCCTTCAAATATGGCAAAGTCTCTGCCATTTTGATTATTTTGATATTGGCTGTCGGTCTAATCGATACGGCGTCATCCAAGATTCGTCAGCGACTGATTTAAGCTCAATCCTATCGAATGCTTAAGTAACGACTATGTGCGCAGCAAACCGCTGAATGCATTCAACGGTTTGCTACAGAAAACGAGATTCCGACAAAAAGACGGATCTCGTTTTTCTATAGAGACATAATCCATGAAGCCTTGAAAAGCTTCTAACACAAGCGTTTAATCTGTACTCCAGGTAGTGGGATGGTCGGCCTCAAATACTCCTCACTGCACTGGGCAAGCCTAATCAGGCCTGGTCAGCCTGCGCCAGGTTGTTGTTACGTTTACGGACAGCTGCCATGCCCATCCCAAAGAGACCTGGCAAGAGGGCAGGTGAGGGTACAGTGGCAGGGGGCTGATCGCCGCCGCCACCAATACCGCCACCGCCGTTTTCGCCGCCACCAGGGATGCCAGGAGGGTTAACAAACCCGTCACCTATTCCAACAACATTCTTGTTCCCACCATCACTGGTAGTATCCAACCCCTCAAACATGGCCCATAACGCCAATACAATGATCGCCATATCAACCACGCCAGTGGTGTTGCCAACGCTGGTGGAGCCTGTGCCTGACGACTGAGAAAGCAACGGTGAAGAACTGCTGCCAACAGAGGACTGGCCAAAGCCAGTAGACTGACCGCTAAAGGAACTTACGGAACCTGACGTAGGCGAGCTACCATAGCCACTTGAGTGGAAGCTAAAGGCTTGGGCTGGCTCAACCGCCGAGATTAAGGACGTCGCCACCGCCCCTAAAACAACACAGGAAATTTTTTTGAACATAATCTCAAGCAAAAAAGAACAACAAAACCATGAACTTGATAAGACTTTTGAATGGCAGACGGCTTGGAAAAATAGACCCTAACAAAAGCTAGACATTGAAAGCGTGCGATTTCTTAAAACTAAGGGAGGAACTGGACCGACCAAGGACTAGTGCCTGTGTCCTTATTCAAAATCTTGCCTAAGTTTCAGAAAAATAAAAAACAAAACACTGTTTGATAATGAGAACTTAGTGTACTATTCAACAGAGTTGAACATCAGCTGCTACAAATTTAGAAAATAAGATGCTCTGTTAGAAGTGCCGTGTACAGGTTGGTGTATCTCCTTAAGCCAGCAATGGTTATTTTTGTGATGTCTTAGACCGGTATAGCAGAGTGGTTCAAGTGTCTGGAAGACTGATGTGGTTTGTTCAAGGGATCTTTACTCTATAAAACAATCTGCTTTTAGTTTCTTGTTCTGGCGCTTATTTCTTCCTAACAAAGGTCTTTACAGAATTCTATGAGGACATTGTATATGAGCTAGCTTATACTCCTATTTTCGTTACTTAACTCAGGTTTATGTCTATTAATATTTTTCTATTTAAATGAATAAGAGAATGAACAAGAGTGATGTTATTAGAATTGATGGAGATTATTTCTAAATACAGCTTGGTACCCATAGTTCAAGTTATGTGTGCTCGCTGAAAGCTATAGCACAGCTACGTGCGCAGCAAACCGATGATGCATTCATCGGTTTGCTATATAAAAAGACGACGCTTCAATCAATTGAAGCGTCGTCTTTTTGTTTTTTGTCGTAATTTTCGATGTTAAGAGATCCTTGAATCAGCCACCTAAAGACTCTTCTTAGGTTAACTCACTGTTCAACGCCTGACGTTCTGCAACATACTGTTGCAAAACCTGGTTGTGTCCATCTAACTCGCGTTGCATTACAGCATACTGTCTTAAGAGACTGGCGAGCTCTGTACGTCGTTCAGTCAGTGTGATGGCAATTTGGTCTAGCGTACGTTGCTCTATGACTAGCATCTGACGCTGGTGAGCCAGATCTATTAGCTCCTGTAGAGGCTCATGATAGCTGGCTTCCTGCCATAGCGGATCGGGAGATTCGAGACTAGCGACATACATATAGTCTGCAAGTACGTTTTGAGCCGTTTGTCGAAGCTGGCTTTCAATTTGATAGTAGGCCGCATACAGCTCCCCAATCTGGGTATTATCCATGTCAGGATTGCTAAATTCAGCGGCAATGGCATTTTCTAGGGCATGCAGCTCTTGCAGCTGATTTTGATAGTTGGCGTCTGTCAGCAGCAAGTTGCTGATCTGGTCAACCTCGTCGGGCTGTAGGGCCAAGATGGAGGTGGTGTTAGCAAGTTGCTGACTTAGCTGTTGCGATCGCACCATCAACTCAGCCTGTCGACTAGCCAAACTACTGCTTCGGTAGGCCAAAATCGTACGATGGGTTTGCAGATTTTGGGTCGTATGCTTTGCCTGAAACATCTGCATTTCTGACCTTAGCTGACGCACCTGCTCTTGAATCTCAGGCAGCTGCTGGTCAATAAATTCCAGACCTTTACAGGTACTATCCTTACAAGTACTATCACGCCCTTCAGTCGCCGAACTAAACACGCCAGTCGCCTGGGTCTGTGGGCTCATCACAACCGGAGGTGTTGCCACCTCAACCTCAGCCGCTGCCCGTTTGGCCCTAGCTGTATTAACAGCGTCTGGAGCCGTTCCATCGGTGGGTTGCCAAAGCCCTGTCTCGGTATGCTGCATCAAAGCCCCAGCCGAGCAAACCACCGTTGCACCGATGGCCAAAGCGGTATGGTACTGCCAGACAGCAGACGGTGCGGACGGCACCGACAGGCCATCTGCCCAGTAATTATCATCAGACGGTGTACGTTTAGAATCCAAATCGTCTTCTTGACGCTGGTAGAGCGGCTGATTATCCATGCAGTTAGCTAGTAGCCACTGCCAAGATTTAAGAGAATTATCAGTATCAGAAGAGAAAGTCATACCGACGAAGACAGAAACAACGTGACTTGGCTTATACAGGTCTACACATATTTTAGAAAGTGTCCGGGTATTTACCGTAAATAATCAATGCAACGCTTCCCAGTAGTCTACAAAGCGAACAGTGGTATCCCTGAAAGATGCTGTCATATGGCCTAACGCCCGGTTCATCCTCTTGACCAATAAGGCAAAAATCAAATGCTTACCCTGTTGTTTCTGTTCTGAGCGTAGGGCCTAACGTTGTATATGAGGGGTTTCAGGACAAAAAGCTAGAAAAACTGTTGCCCCTAAAACGTCACCTTAACGCTCAGTATAAAAACGTTATACCGAATGTGAGCAGCTAATAAAGTTGATAAAGCTTATGTAAAACCAGCTGTTTCTTTCCAGATTATGAAGCCGTAACTAGCAATAATGGACTGAATACGAGATATAGCACGCAACAAGTTATTCGCTTATTAGCTGTATTACAGGCCCCTGTTATTGCTTAAAACGTTTGATTAGACAGAAGTCATTGAGACAGAAGTCAGTTGATTTTTGCAAGGGTACAGCTACCTCTCTACCTTGCTCTCAAATAACTTTTGCGCTATGCGACTCTCGACATACTCTCCCATCCCACAGGCGATTTCACCTGGAACACACCGTTCTGCGCACAGTGCGCGTAAGCGATGTATTGACATACTGGGTGCTTTGTTGGGTCTATCGATTACCACTATTTTATTTTTTCCCATAGTACTGGCCATCAAGCTAGATTCCCCTGGCCCGATCTTCTACACCCAAAAGCGCTGTGGGTTACAGGGCAAACAGTTTAGCATTTTAAAGTTTCGTTCCATGGTGACCAATGCTGAAAAGCTAAAGCACCTGGTAAAAAATGAAGCGGACGGACACATCTTTAAAAACCGAAACGATCCTAGAATTACCCGCGTAGGACAGTTTCTAAGAAAAACGAGCTTAGATGAACTCCCCCAGTTTTTAAATGTATTAAAAGGAGAAATGAGCCTGGTGGGCACTCGTCCCCCCACCTCTGATGAAGTTGTTCACTACTCGAGCCAACATTTTCAGCGCCTAAATGTAAAACCTGGCATCACTGGAGAGTGGCAGGTATACGGACGTTCTAACGTAGAAAATTTTGATGAAATTGTACGGATGGATCTGGACTATCAGCGAAAGTGGTCAATAGGCTATGACCTATTTCTACTGCTCAAGACCATCTTTGTTGTTCTGGGTAAACAAGGCGCTTACTAGTAGACGTCCTGTAGGGGTATCAACGATATCTTTCTACAGTCTCAGCCTGATTATTCAAATAACAAAATGTATGATTTGTTGACATTTTAAACAGTTAAACGGCCAGTTAAACAACGTTCCTGCATAATTGCCATCTATCTCCTTTGTTATGACAAGCCTTCCTAGACCGTTCCCTGCTAAAGCTGGTCAACCGTTCAAAGATCAGGGCATACAACCTTCCGCAGGTAAAAACATTTGCCTAATTGTTGGCTTCACCTGCCTACTGGGTTTTCTGGTTGATACATTGGTGTTAACTACACCGCCCAACCCATTTGCCCTAGAGTGGCGTGTTAACTTACTTCAACAAATAGGTGACCGCAGTATTGTTCTGCTGTTTTCAGTTGCCCTGCTGATGTATGCCTTCTTTGATCAAAACCGGCTAAAGCGACCGCTAGGATTTGTTTGTCTGGTGTTAGGTGTAGCCTTTATGCTCTCCTGTGTCTTAGTCATTCGTGACAGCCTAATTTTACAAAAAGAGACCCTACAAAATATCAGTAACCGAGAGCAGCAGGTCCAATCTCAAATTAAAGATGGTCGAGGTGATGAATTAAATTTACCCGCATCAGTCACCCCCGAACAGTTACAGCAGGCTTCTCAGCAGCTATCTAACCAGGTATCAGCCCTCAAGGCAGATGCTCGTCAGGGCATCACCAAAGCCGGTGTGGCCAGCATGGGAAATCTGATTGCAGTTGGGCTAGGGATGATTGGTCTGGGACGTTTGGGGCTTAAGCGTTTCTAATTTCTTAACCCCTAACGCGGTTCTTCCTGATTTCAATAACGAATGCCATAAAAGTCTCCATATCTTTCTCTGAGGAAGGATGTGGAGACTTTTTGTTGATGTAGATAAAAGTCTCTTCTTTACTGCCCTTGACGACGTTTGCAGGATCGCAACGAGGACAGGGTGATAAAGCAGCCAACACAGAAAGTTTAGGAGACAACACTTCCCTATCCTGACTGATGGAATGGGACATGGCATCTACTGTCCGACTGACTATCCTTACAAGTTAGGGGCTACCCCATTGAGCAAACGATATCGAAAGTCAAACCATAGGTCTTACCTAGATTGCATGTATCGTGATCCACCACATTCGTATCACTCAGCTCTAAGTTATAGAAATTAATCACATCTGTCTCAAAGTAAGGCCCCGCATGCCAGGTGCCTACTTCCAGCTTAATAAAACAATCGCCAGGAATCTTAAATGCCTGAATCTGTTGTGGATCTGGCACACTGCCCTCACAGGGAGGAGCCACCGCCATCAGCCATTCTTTGCCTTCTAGTGACCCCAAACACTGCGTGCAGGCCAAATGCCGCGTAATCCGATCAAACTGCGTTCCCTTACGTTCTAGCCGCATGATGTAAAAACGTGGAATGCCGCCATCTAGTTTGAGCTGAGCATCCTCGGTGTCATAGGCTTTGCCATCATGTTGAGGACCTAGTACCTGCCCAAACGGACGAAATGCGTCAATATTCAGTGGGTTAGCAGTTAGTTGAATAGTCTTCATGACGATGTTTGTCTTGTTATAAAGTTATCGACATGCTGGTAAAGCATTTGAACCGTATCGATGCTTAATCGATGCTTATCTTTCGCTCTAGTGGTTCTATCGGGCACTGGTTCCGCCTGATGGCAGGATTCGGCCAAAACGCTTGTGACAGAAGGAATATAGCCATTTTAGAGAAAGATCGTTAAAATCCTGACTCTGTAGGCACTTCAGCCATTTTTCCCATTGCACGAAACCAGTGCCATCCAATGGCTCATGGCAAATTCTTTGAGTACATTAATATCTATACCTCAGACTGTAGCAGAGTTTCTATGACATATCTATCCTGTAAGGGATAGGCATATCTTTGCATAGGGGATAGCTCCCAGGGGGGGAAAGCGTATTCTACTTCGCCTAAAGCAAAATCACGGAAGTGATGAACCCCTCATTCCTTAAAATCTATTTTTGCCAGCCCCAAGGCATCGTTGTAGGCTGAAAATGCCGTTCAGCTCTCCATCCCAAAACTATGCGCAATCTTACCGCCGTTGGCCTTGGGTTGATGACCCTACTCGCAGGTCTAACCGTTGCTTATTTTTCTCGACAGCAGGCCGTTGCCCAAGCGACAGCCCCCACCGGACTGATTGTGAAGCCTAGCCCCTACAGCGTTGAAGAAACAGAAACCCGGTTTAAGCAAATCTTAGAAAACAAGGGGCTAAACCTGTTTGCCACCGTTGACCATACCCAAAATGCCTCGGGTGCCGGTCTAGAGCTGCGGCCTACCCGCGTGGTCATTTTTGGAAACCCTAAAGTGGGCACACCCCTGATGCAGTGTCAGCAAACCATTGCCATTGACCTGCCACAAAAGGTGCTGATTTGGGAAGATGAGCAGGGTCAGGTGCAGCTAGCCTACAATGACCCGCAGTATCTAGGGGGACGTCATCGCCTGGATGGCTGTGGTGTAGAGGCAATCAAAACAATTTCGGGAGCGTTAAATAACCTGACCAATGGTGCCATCGCCCCCTAGCGTTCAGCCATAATCGTCGGAGCCATTAGCTGTAGCTGCTCCTGGCTGACCCAACGGGTCTGCCGATTGTAGGCAATTTTGCACAGATAATAGTTACCGTCATCGAGCAAGACTTCAACCGCCTGAACAACCCACCGCTGGTCAAGATAACGGACAGTGTCGCCAACAACAGGGATCCATCTGGGGGTGGTAACAGTCGGTTGACGCGCTAGCAAGTAGTCAATGTCCTGCCACAGACGCTTTAGGGCTCTTTTTAGCAGCGGAGTAACCGTATCGGCGATGGCGGCAAGGATCAGGGTGCTTAGAATCATGAGGGGAATTGCGATCGCATACATCACCCCATCCCCCTTAACAATCAATCCCAACGTCCGATCTACCACAAAGTTATGGATCAAGAAGAAGCTGTAGCTGTATCTACCCAGCCTCAGCGCCAGATAGCGGCCCACTTGCCCCGCCGTCAGCCAACGACAGACCACCATCCACACCAGCGCTAACCCCAGGGGCATGAGCACATCGCACAGCACCCACCCTAGCCGATAAAACTGACAGACAAACCCCACACCGTAGAGCAACATACCCACTGGCAACGCCGTTGTCTGGGGCCAAAGGAATACACCGCGACCGTGGGTGCGGGCAACGGCCATACCAATAACAAACGTGCTTAACTTGGCCAGCAGCACATAAAACGGCAGGGGGCCACTGGGAGTGTCGAGAATAGTGTAGGTGGGCTGTCCGCCAAAGCCATAGATGGCCAATGCCCGATAGGTCAGGGTAACAATCAGACTCATCGCCACCAGGTTCCGCTCGCCCCAGCGATACATCAGCCGATGCAGCAAAGGAAAACACAGGGTAAACCCCAAAATTAGCGAGATAAACCACCAGCTGCCGCTGATGGGCCACAAAAGACTACCGCGATAGTCAAACAGCGGCAACGTCGAGGCCGCAAACAGATGCCAAGCAGAGGGAATGTAGCTTTGGGTAGCGGCACCCACCACCCACAAAATAGGGTACGACAGTAAAGTCACCGTCCAAAACGGCCACAGCAGCCGCGACAGTCGTTTTTGCCAAAAGGCTAGCCAGTCAAAAGAGCACTGCCGGGTAGTTAGCATCAGGCTAAACCCGCTTAACAAGACAAACACATCCACAAACTGAAACCCAAACAAAGTGGGAATACCTAACAGATGTACCCATCCAGAAAGCGTTGTGAGAGAACTTGCCTCAGGAATTAGCTGTTGTAAATTGTCAACTAACCCTGTGGGCTGTGGCGTGTAGCGATATTGGGTAAACAGCAGCTGGGCATGGTAAAGCAAGATCATAACGGCGGCAAAAATGCGCAATCCGTCTAACCACGCCAGACGTGGTACCGCGGCTGAACGGTCAAAACGACGAGTCATAGCAGATGTAGGGGTAAATTTTGTTTTCTAAAAGAGAGTGCCGATACTTTCTACAGGCCAACACAACAAGCTGTCTTACAGTCTCGCCGCTTCAGGTAGTCCATAAACATTTTCAAAATTAGCGGCGGCGGGGGCCGTATCCCTTGGGGTCACCACCCAGTCAGCTTTACCATGGAGGTGATCATAAAGGGCAACCACCGCAATCATGTTCTTAAACAACGCATAAAACGGGGTTAACAGGGCATATTGCACAAAGTAGTAGCGCGGATAGTGGCGATACCCAACTTTGGCGGTTACCACCAGCTTATAGAGACTGCTAAAAAAGGTAATCACGGTTGCCAGCAACAGAAATGCATTGTCCGTAAACTTAACGGTTCCGGTCAGGAGCCAGCTGCTAAAAACAATCGGCAAGATCTGCACCGACAAAATCGGAAACAGCTCTCGATAATAGAGTAAGTGGGTCCACACCAGCTTTTGACCAACGGTGAGCTGGGATGATTTCCAAAACCGCTTTTGGTAGCGCAGACTCACCTCTAGCCACCCCTGGGACCAGCGTTTGCGCTGGGACCAAAAGGCACTGATGTGGTTAGGGGCTAGCTCTGTCACCGTAATGCTGCGGTCGTGGACAATTCGGTAGCCCTGGAGCAACGTACGGATCGACGCATCAATGTCTTCGGTCAGCATGGTGGGGTTAAACCGGATCTGCTGGAGCACCGATGTGCGCCAGTAGCCATTGGAGCCGCCAAACAACGCCGTATCCACCATCAGCGACTTGGCAGAATGGCTCACCCCATAGATAGACTCAAATTCAACCGCCACCAGACGGGTCAGCAGATTTTCGTCCCGGTTTCGAATCATGTTGCGCCCTTGCACCACATCGTAGCCATTGGCAATCCAGCGCCCGGCCCGCTCAAAACAGTCTGGAGCCGGGTGGTGGTCCGCATCTAAAATGCAGGTAATGTCGCCAGTAACGATATTTAGCGCAGCATTAATGTTCTCAGCTTTAGAGTGGCTGCCCTCCACTCGATAGGGGCGAAAGTTAGGATATTTTCGGGCTAACCGGGTCAGGGTATGCTCTATGGGCAAAGCCACGGGCGTGTTGTAGGCCAGGATCACCTCTAGGCCAGCGTCAGGCTGATGGACCCGATTGAGCAGATGGTCAAGGGTTTCTAGAATGATGCTCTGCTCATTGGGCAAATAGGCCGCCACAATAAAAGAGCAGCGCGGCAATGGCTGCCCCTGGTCTGGCAGAGCGGCCCCCCGCATACCTAGGACTTTCTTTAGCTGATGCTTAAGGGTATCGGACCAAGACAGGGGAAACCAGGCCTGACTGGCAAAGCGTCGCGTCACGGCCGATGTGGATTCGGCCATTAGCATGGCGGCACTGGTCAAATACAAAACAACCAGGGAGACATGCAGCCACTTTAGGGAAATGTTGCCTAGTTTTAGACAGTAGTAGCAAACAATGGTCGGTAGACCGATTAGAAGAACATTTAGAAAAATTAGCTTGCTGGCAATCTGCCAGCGCTCATTAGTAACGGACCGCGACCGTTGGCGTACGTTAGCACCGATGCGATCGCATTTTTTACTTATTGACATAGGGCACCCCTCTGCAGGCGTCTGAATCAATCGTTGAAGCACAAACACGCTGCCCAGCCGCCATGCAAGCACATGGCCTCAAGCTGCCTACAAGCCAAGAAACCGTCAAAATCGGTTGCTGATAAATCAGAAAATCAACTTTTTTTGATGAATTTCACAGCTTGGTTGCCAATTTTAACTCAATGTTAAGCATATGTTAATTTCTGTGTTTACGTACATTGAGTTAGTTATAAGCATGGCTAATCGCTCTTTGACGTTATAAGGTCCTGATTGATTACTTCAGGGAGTATATTGAAGAGAGCAAAGAACTGTGAGAGAACAGACGATGGAAACATTGCTGTAACCAGGGGCAAGAAGTAGACTGCTTGTAGCGCTCACAACAATCTAGTATGACTCCGAAAGAGCAACTATTGAAAGCGATTGAAACAACACCAGATTCGCTTTTGGTGGTGGTACTTGATTTCCTAAATTTTCTAAAATCTCGTCGACGAGCAACAGCTGACGCCATATTAGC
>JBCAWO010000084.1:0-18928 GCA_038534515.1 Cyanobacteria bacterium J06554_1 | reverse complement strand
AAGTCTTAAAATTTAAACCGACCCCTGTAGCCAATGTTTTCTAGAGCTTTCAGCGATTACGTACAGCTTCAACTATGGGTGTCAGACTATTGAACAGAAATTGAATAGCTCTGTAAAAGTCCTAATGTAAGGATTGGGCTAACTAAGTAACGATGTACTTAAAATGAGGAGATTTACACCAAAATCGGTTCTTGGCTAACCGCCTATTTCCGTTGATAATCAACACAGTTTTAGAATGAGCTTTTTCTAAGACTTCTAAAAGAACATCCTCAAATATAGCTTGGCGCACATAGTTCAGGCCGCACATGATCGTTGAAAGCCATAAGTAGCAAAGGCTATGGGCGTAGCAAGCCGTTGTTGGCGCAGCCTTTCATTTGGAAATATGCATTCAGCGATTTGCTATATCTCACGAAGGCACTTTTAAGGTCGCAACCAAGCTTATCCTCGACGCTATCAGCCACAGCAGACGATTGACTCAATCACCTTCGCTTTTTAAATTTTTCAAATAAACTGTCGAAAACAGATGCTTCGAACGCTCTCTTAATGGAAAACGCTTTGCGCCACTGCAATTCACGCCATTTAGGATTTCGGCTAACAGAGCGCAACCATGGTAAGCTCCCCAAATTATGCTTCGGGTACCGTAACCCCCTTATGCCCCCAATCATGGAGAAGGCCAGACTCAAAGCGCCCAGAATTAAGGACCTAGAGGTGTCCTCAAAGATGCTAATTCTCCATTTTCCATCTTACAAATAACTAAATCACCTCTCACATGCCGTGAGGAGGCCCATCACTGATAAGCCTCCTCACTATCTAGTGGAGAATGACGTTCAAATGACGCTCTATAGCAACCAGAGCTAGGTACCATCAAACTTCAGTAACTGATAGCTATGAAATAACAGTAGTCAGCGCAATCAGACCAACCACAAGGGCAGCTCCAATAACACCAAAGATCACATAGTTGCGCTTTTCATCTACCGTGGGCGGCTCAGCCTCATACATCTTAGGCTCAGTAGCATAGTTGTTAAGGCGTCCACCTTCTTCAGTGGTGTATGGCATAGGTATAAACTCTTACGGCACCGTTAAATGCCAGCATAGCAAAGTTTGGTGTACTTATTTGTCAAAGCTGAAATATTTCACAATAACCTGCAATGGGCGTCCCTGGTATCGAACAACATCGGGTAGTAAAATCAGTACCCTAAGCTGGGTGAAGTCCCCACAGACAGCCATAAACCAGTCGTTACAATAGGTGTGAAGGCTCAAGGAGATGCCATGGCTGCATCCACTCCCAATCCCCCCAATACGCGTCGCTGGCTGCCGCGCTGGCAGGCAATTGGCTCCGGTTTTCCCGTAGATCAGGTCACCCAGAGGGCACTTAAGTGGTTCGCCATTGATGATCACCAAGTAGCCGACATCCTAGAAAACATTCGGGCAGAGTTACCCACCACCGAAGCCTGGCTGATCGGTAAACCCCAGTCAGGAAAAAGCTCCATTGTGCGTGGCTTAACCGGAGTATCAGCCGATATTATTGGCCAGGGATTTCGACCCCACACTCAGCACACCGAGCGCTATGCCTACCCTTCAGCCGAGCTGCCGCTGCTGCTGTTTACTGACACCATAGGTTTAGGCGATGTTGAGCGTGATGTGCAGGGTATCATTCAAGAACTGCAAGCGGACCTGGCCCATCCGGCTCGTGGGGCACGCATCCTGCTGGTAACAGTGAAGGTCAACGACTTTGCTGTGGGCAGTCTGCACCAGATCCTGACGCAAGTCAGGGAGCAGCATCCGACTATCCCGGTATTGCTAGTGGTCACCTGCCTGCACGAGCTTTACTCTATCGAAGATGGCCATGGGCCCTATCCGCCTACACAAACGGCTGTGCAGCGGGCCTTTGGCGAACTAAAACGTAGCTTTAACGGTCTCTACGACGATGCCGTCATGATTGATTTCACCCTCGAAGAAGATGGCTATGCCCCGGTTTTCTATGGAATTGATGCTCTGCTGACTATCCTATCCGAGCAGCTACCCGAAGCAGAATCCAACGCCATCTACCAGCTGCTGGATCAGACTGATGATGCCACAACGCAGCTGGGGGCAATTTACCGAGACGTTGCTCGTCGCTACATTTCTGCTTTTGCAGTCATCGCCGCCACCCTGGCCGCCGTACCACTGCCCTTTGCTACCATGCCGGCCATCACCGTCCTACAGGTCTCTATGATTGTGGCCCTTGGTCAGCTCTACGGTCAACGTCTGAGCTTTTCCCAAGCAGGCGGTGTCGCCAGTACTATCGCTGGAGGCTTTTTGGCCCAGGCTGTGGGTCGAGAGTTAATCAAACTTGTGCCTGGGTTTGGCAGCGTTATTGCCGCATCTTGGGCCGCTGCCTATACCTGGGCTTTGGGCGAAGGAGCCTGTGTTTACTTTGGCGATCTCATGGGTGGCAAAAAGCCTGACCCCGAGAGGATTCAGACAGCAATGAAGCAGGCATTTGAGACAGCAAAGGAGAGATTTAGGGGAAAAGCGTCTCGTGAGTAGGCTCAATGTGGAGACGTTCCATGGAACGTCTCCACATTGAGCCTACTCGCCAAAATACGGTGGCTGCATTGTCTTCTGGGGCCAGCTCCTATAGATAAAATGCCCCAGCGTAGGCGCAGCCAGACATAAACCCACCAGCCCTACCCACCAGGTTTGTTGAAAGTCTCCAATATCAAATGTTTGGGGAGTAGACGACAACAGTTCTGGCGTTACAGAGACAATGTTGTTGAGGGCATGGGCAATAATCGGTGCCCACAGACTACGGGTGCGAATATATAGCAGTGCCATAATCACACCAAACATGGTGAGGCCTAGGGGGTTATTAACGTGCAGTATGCCAAATAGTACAGATGACATAACCACACCAGCGGGCAGGTTCCAACGCACGGCCCAGCGCTGTAGCAACACACCTCGAAACACAAATTCTTCGGCGATGGGGGCAAAAACAATCACGACAAACAGCATCAGGTAGCGATACAGGTCGGGGGCCGCTGTTTCGACACTTAATAGCTGCTCAGTCAGACGCTCTTCTACAAAACCAGGGGCAAAGAGCGAAACCGGATAGAACAATAATAAAAAACTGCTGAATGAGAAAATCAGCATGCTAGAAATTAGCAATAGTCCGTAGGCCCAAGGAAAACGCGGTGGAGGACCAAATAGACGGGTTAACCTTAGCCCCGCACGACGACCGGTGGCCAGCAAAACGACACACACCAGACCAAAAATCATCATGAACTGCACGGGCATCCACAGCCTGTCATGTAAGGGCCAGGGCAGTAGCTGCTGGTATTCGAGGACAGCATAAACCGTGCCTACCAGCAAATTGCTAACAATAAATGTAACCAGTACATGGGTGCGGAATTTGAGTATTTCGAAAGGGTTCCTACCCATGCTCATATAGTAGTAATCGGGACGACCTTAATTGTAGAGCAGATAAATAACTCGAACGTTCCTGATCGCGCCATGAATCTGTAATGGCATAAAATCTGCAAAGCCATGGACCACATGGCTACCCCAGCGGATTTCCCCCCAAAGCTATGTTAGAACTGCATAGCAGCAGTAGTGGTTTATCAGGATAGATATATGTGCGATCGCACAGCCCCCCGCAAACCCTGGCAGTCCCGTACCCTATGGTCTAAGCTCCAAACCCAGACCCAACATGGCCTAGCCACAGGAGCCCTCAGACCCATTGACACTCGGTACGAAATTGTCCCTGACACGGGGGTAGCTTTTATTGTAAGGATTTTAACCAACCTGAACCGCAAAGCCCAGGCCCGTAAGGTCCAGGCCAAAGAGAAGACCAACCCTTTTTTGCCCTACGACCCAAACCTCTACGTTACAGACATCTCCGATACCCATGTCTGTCTGCTCAATAAGTTCAACGTCGTTGAGCACCATTTTCTAATTGTCACCCGGCAATTCGAACCTCAGCTTAACTGGCTGACCCTAGAAGATTTTCAAGCCCTCTACCGCTGTCTAGAAGAGGCGACGGGCCTATTTTTCTTCAACGGAGGGCAAGCCGCTGGAGCCAGCCAACCCCACAAACATCTGCAAATCATCCCCCAACAGTCCATGGAGCTGCCCGTTGAAGCCGCTATCCGGACTACCAAATTTATTGATGGGATTGGGCAATCGCCAATGCTGCCCTATGCTCACCGTATCGCCCAACTATCCCCTGACGATACCGCAGAACAGTGGCTGCAGCGCTATCGTCAATTGCTCAGCCACCTGAGTATCGGCGCTCCTGGCGACCAATGGCACCACCCCCAGCGCCACCCCTACAACTTACTGGGCACCCGCCACTGGTTAATGGTGGTACCAAGACGCCAGGATGGCTATCTGGGCATCTCAGTTAATTCCTTAGGATTCGCCGGTTCGTTATTGGTTAAAAATCAAACCCAGATGGACCACCTTAAACAAATCGGACCCATGACGTTGTTAAAAGAGGTTGGCCAAACACCCTAGATATTCGTAGGAACGTTCTATGGAACGTCCCTACGAATATCTACAAAAAATATATAGAGATATAGAGGACATACACCACCTAAACAAAGGCGGAAATATCCTCACCACATTCATCGGCCAAGAAGCACAGGGCTCGGAAACGCAGCCCGACCACCTCATCATAGAGAGGGTTGAGCTTACACATCGGCGGGATATGGGCGATGGTGCGGCCAAACAGTACAACATCCCGTTCGAACGGGCATTGAGCAGGCACAAAGCGGGCAATGCGACGAGCCAACCCAGGCTCATCAATCGTTAAGGAGTCAATCCAACGTCTAATAGGTTTTAGAGGCTTAAACTGAATTTTGACGCCATGGAAGACATGATTCTTCAGAAATGCAGTGGCAGAAGACATGATTTAGCTAGAAAGACGTAGTATTTCAGGAAAATAAATTATTTGAAGCGTTAACTGTGTCGATAAAGGGCTTATAAGAACTCGAAGAGTGAGCTAAGTAATTTATAAATCCCCTCTACGTTAAGCAATCAAACTGTTGCCTAGGTAAAGAGAACAATAACCCTGACGAAAGTTTGCTAAAGCTCCAATAAAGCCAAAAAAAGTATAAAAAGTAGATAATTTCAAGTTAGTTTTAATCTAGCTAAATGCTAGGAGATAGATTTCACTTTGTGTGTGACCAACATGACATTTTTAGATATCTGATGCAGGATACGCATCTCCCTTTCAGGTTTCCGGATACTCGTAGGATTCCGGAGAGAAGTCTATGGTTTTAGCCAATACGATTAGTAAAAATCTAGGGAACAGCACCGCGCTACGGTCATACTTCCCCAAAAATAACTCGTAATATCTAGAAGAATTGCGTAATAAAGACATACTAGAAGCCTTCGCATTAAATAGAGGCATAGGTACTCAATAAAAATTGATACCAGGTCATAGCGATGGCAAATAACCATTGAGATCCCTGGTCTGGCCACCGTTAGGAATACCTCGATAGCAACGAAATTGACCGGTCAATTACAAGGATCGGTTATCCGGAATTAAGTAACCCCATGTCGTGATATACGCTTAGTTAGCACTCTTCCTCAGAGAGTGCTAAAGTCTTTCATTGCAGAGCGAAACGAGCTGACTATGGCGAAACTGGTACTATTTGACGAAAAGTCCCGCCAGGCTTTAGAACAAGGGGTTAACGCCCTGGCCGATGCGGTCAAAATTACCTTAGGCCCCAAGGGCCGTAACGTTGTTCTTGAAAAGAAATTCGGCGCACCTCAAATCGTGAACGATGGGATTACCATCGCCAAGGAAATTGAGCTGTCCGATCCCTATGAAAACACTGGGGCAAGGCTAATCCAAGAAGTTGCCTCCAAAACTAAAGATTTGGCGGGTGATGGCACTACCACGGCCACCGTGCTAGCCCAGGCGATTATCCGTGAAGGCTTAAAAAACGTAGCTGCCGGAGCCAACCCAGTTAGCCTACGTCGCGGTATTGAAAAGGCCGTCGCTAAGCTGGTGGATGAAATCGCGGCCGTTGCCAAGCCCGTGGAAGGGAAGGAAATTGCCCAGGTAGCCACCGTATCCGCCGGTAGCGATGAAGCCATTGGCAACATGATCTCCGAGGCGATGGACAAGGTTACCAAAGACGGTGTGATTACCGTTGAGGAGTCCAAATCCCTCCACACTGAGTTAGACGTGGTTGAAGGGATGCAGATTGACCGTGGCTACCTGTCTCCCTACTTTGTGACCGATCAGGAACGGATGATCGCCGACCTAGAGGGTGCCCTGGTTCTGATTACCGACAAAAAGATCAGCTCTATGCAGGATCTAGTCGGCGTGCTAGAAAATATTGCCCGTGCGGGTAAGCCCCTCGTCATCATTGCTGAAGATGTAGATGGTGAAGCACTGGCTACATTGGTGGTCAACAAAGCCCGGGGTGTACTAAACGTTGCTGCCGTTAAGGCTCCTGGTTTTGGTGAGCGTCGTAAGGCCATGCTGCAGGACATTGCCGTCCTCACAGGTGGCCAGGTAATTTCTGAAGAAGTTGGCCTCAGTTTAGAGATGGCCACCATCGACATGCTGGGTACAGCCGATAAAATCACCATTACCAAGGACACCACCACCATCGTGTCTGAAAGTGGTAATAAGCCCGACATTGACGAGCGCATCAGCCAAATCCGCAGAGAGCTGGATGCGACAGACTCTGACTATGACAAAGAGAAGCTATCTGAGCGCTTGGCGAAACTGGCGGGTGGTGTCGCCGTCATTAAGGTCGGTGCAGCCACTGAAACTGAGCTGAAAGATCGCAAACTGCGCATCGAAGATGCCCTCAGTGCAACTAAAGCTGCAGTAGATGAAGGAATTGTGCCTGGTGGTGGCATCACGCTACTGCACCTGGCTCAAAAGCTAGATGCTCTCAAAGCAGAGCTAACTGCTGAAGAGCAAACTGGTGTGGAAATCGTCATGCGGGCGGTGGAAGCTCCCCTGCGTCAGATTGCTGATAATGCGGGTGACGAAGGCTATGTTGTGGTTGAGAAGGTCCGTTCTCTGCCCTTTAACGAAGGCTATAACGCCCTCACAAGTGCCTACGAAGACCTGATGGCTAGCGGCATTGTGGATCCAGCGAAGGTTGTTCGTTCTGCTCTGCAAGATGCGGCATCTATTGCTGGCATGGTACTGACCACCGAAGCCCTTGTGGTTGAGAAGCCTGAGCCTGAAGCTGCCGGCGGTGGCGATCCCATGGGCGGCATGGGTGGTATGGGCGGCATGGGCGGCATGGGTGGTATGGGCGGCATGGGCATGCCCGGTATGATGTAACATCATCCATCTTCCGAATCCAAAACCCCGTGGGGGCGTTCCATGGAACGCCCCCACGGGGTTTTTAATGATTGACGCAGAGATAGCGATCAACCATAATTTAGATAGTACATAGTTACTTAGTTCGTAATTGGAATAAGCCGGTGACTCAAGTGTCTAACCCAGCCCAGATCCATGAGGTGGAACTCAGCCAGCGGATTTTAGAAATGGCAACGGCGGGGGTATATCGAGAGTCGCTGTTTGATACATTCAGCGGTGTGGCGAGTAAGCGCCAGGTTAGGGCTGCGATCGCAACTGCCAAACAATTTGGTCTGCGCTCCAACCCGGCCCTACGCGATACGGACCTGGGCACCTACTACCATATCGACCCAAAACAGTACGACAGCTTTCAAACCCTGATAGAGTCAGCGATTTCCCCCGTATCCACCGACGATGTGGCGACTCGGTTACGGAAACTGACTGAGGCAGTGCAGATATTGGTGCGGGTTTCTGGGGGAGTTGCGATCGCATTACTCATCAGCGGCAGTCTGTGTGTCCTCAACGGTCAGCTCACCCTAGCCGCCATCATCTGGAGTGCATCCCTAGCCGTTAGCTTGGTTTGGATGCTACAAAAACTGTTAGTCGGCTCGCTGCTATAGCGGCTAGCAGAGGCATTCTACACAGCTCTAAGCATAGGGTAGTGATGTTCTTTCTCGTCATTATCCTGCCATAGCTGAATTACCTTCGCTATATCGTAGGGAAAAGGTAGCTTTAAAGAACAATAACCCGATTCATGTAAAGACATCTTATGTTCAGGCCCATGATAAATAGCATCATTTATTGCCCAACAAGGAGTAGAACCCAGGTTAATGAAGCCGTATGGGATACCAGACGGAATTGTTAGGACATTAGAGTTATGTGTTCCCAGAAAAATGTAGTCATATTGTTTATCTTGTAGTGTCACCACCACTAAACTACCCGTCACAGCAAGTATTTGATTTGTTTGATAATGATGTACGCACAGGTCTCCAACAACTCTTGCACCAACCTCCAACAAAATAGTATTGGCATTTTGCGGCAGTTCACATAGCTGGAAGCGATCTGAATTCTTTAAAGGCAAGGAATGAATCGTAACCTGATCAATTTGACTCATAACACTATGCCTCTAAACACTATTACAAATGTATAAAGAATAGATTGGTAGAAGATCCTAAAAAAGAACTCTACAGTTAATGCCCTAGCAGGCCATTCGGAAATAACCAGTAACAAATGCTTTCCGACTTGGCTTTTAGCCAATGTGGATCTCATTAGACACTTATTTGTCAGGGTTTGTCTGAATTCGAGGCGCATAACTCAAGGAAATAAGAATCCTGTTTGCCATCACGGTTTGCCAACGTTGAAAGCTTAGCCAAAAGATTTGAGAGATTACCTATAAGTTCCAAGTTTGGTTGATAGTAGTGACTGAGCTTGGCAGATGAATTGTCAATATGCAGTATAGGAATATCACCATCGGGATTCCAATAGTGAGGGGCACACTCGACAGCATCGCAGCCGACTGCAATAACAAGGTCAGCCCAATCAAAACCAAAACGGCTATGGGTTTGAGGGGAATTTACAGTCCCTAAAAATAATGGATGAGAATCAGGAATACTTCCCTTAGCCATTAACGTATTAGCAATCGGAATCCTCAACCGTGTAGCAAAGTCAATGAGTTCATCTCCAACTCTTGTTTGAGTAACACCATCACCAGCCAAAATTACAGGGGTATTAACCCAGCTAATCCGCCTAGCTGCCTGCTCAAGGAGCCGGGGAGCCAAATTTTTGTTCCTATCTATATCTTGAGCAAACGTTTTTTTATCCACCGACATTACTGGCGTTATTTCTCGTAGACGTCGATGATGGGGCAACGAAAGATATGTTGTATTCTCCACATCTCTTAGCAGAGAAACGGATGCACATTGGACTTGGCTTTTATAAGGCATGTTATGTCTCCAAGCAGCTGAAAAACTTTAAAGTCAACAATGATGCAATGCGGTGCAATGGCTTGCATCATTACATTAGGAAGATTTGACGAGGGTCAAAAACCGATCTCTGTCGATGGCCTCTTCAATTGGATGAACGTCTGCTGTTTCATTCCCAACCTGAACCCAATAACGCCAGACAGTTTTGGCCAGCTCTTTGAATGTATGAGCCTCTGATTTCCAAGAACTCTGAGATTTGATCTGTTTTAAGGAGCGAGTAATATTCTGGAGTACAGCTCCCATTCCTTGATTAAACTGGGTATGTTCGCCCTCATCGCTCAAGACAGTAAAGACATCGCCAACCTCACCCTCAATGTAGCGAGATGCTTGATAGAGACCATAAAGTGCATCTGCCATCAGGCGATCTGTGAAGTGGGTATCCATAAACAGTTTCAGTGCTCTGAAGAAAAATAAATGAGCTTGTTCAGGTTCTTCTTTAACAAGTAATCGTTCGCCCTCAGCTAAGTGTGTAATGGCTGCAATCAAAACTTTAAATTTTGAATCGTACTCCAGTTCTTCTTGATTATTCTGATGGACTGAATCCGCCGCCACTTGGGCGATTTGAGAGAGGCGCTCAGAGCTATCTAGATCTCCTAAACGACAATAAACCCGACTAGCATGGGTCAGCCAGTAAGTTGCTCGTCTGACATAACCAATTCGTTGTGAATAATGTGCTGCCCACAGCAGGTGCTTTGCTGCCTGCTGTAAGAAGGCAGCGTCTTTCTCTTCTGCCATATATAACTCTAAAAGGCCGGCCGTACCAAACATCTGAGAGGCACAAGAAAATGCATCAAAGTTAAGAGAACCTACCACTTTGAGATATTTGCCTAGTTTTTTAAGCCCTTCGTCTAATTTGTATCGAGGGCGATATCGCCACAGCTTTCCAGAGAGAAACTCCCTATCCCCTGCATAAAAGTTGTATAGCATGACACATTCAGATGCTTGCAGGAAAAGAAGATGCCGATAGGCGTTTTCATCAGACTCTTCATTCATCTCAGATAAATTAGCATTCTCGTAGTGAGAAAGATATTCTTTAGCCTCATCAATAGTTTGATTAGCTTTACCAAGCTCAGAGTTTTTCAGGGCCAAACGCATCTGCGTTAAGTTAGTTCTGGTCAGTCTATTTTTCACCGCCTGATGCTGAGTTCGATAGTAAGGTCGAGAAAGTTGCTCTGAGGATAACGTCTGCTCAATCTCAGAAAGTTTAGCTTTTATAGTATCAAACGTACTATCGTCATCTGAACCTTCAGGACTTTCAAAATATCCATTAGCATTTCGGAAAAAATACTCCTGAACATTTTCACGAATTAGATAAAGCCTGTTGTCAATATCCCCCAATTTACTGCAAATATCAAAATATTCCGATAAGTCAGCCCCTTGACTAGAAAGCCAATCCTTAGTGGCAATTACATTGGCCACTAAAACAGCCGTAACTGCGTTCGAATCTACCCACCACCCCTGGTAAACTCTGCTGATTTTACCGGCCTCATCACACTCAGCTAACCCAACGGAAACACGAGCCAAACTTTTTGAAGTCGTTCCTGTTGCCTGTATGGAAAACCCGGTCATATCTAGGGAATGGCCTAACCCAAACTTAAGGGCAGATAGCATGTTTTCAAAATGGGTTCCCGTAGAGCTATATCGCCAAACGACCGGCTTTTCTCCAATATCAAACTGGCTTTTAATCAAGGCTCTAACCACCGGGGTAAATAGATCAGAGGAGGTTAACTCAGTAGGAGCAAAATCTTGAAGATCACACAATAATGTGAGCAATGCGATTTCTGCATCTCGATAAATTGAGCTGAATGGCTCAAATATCTCCTGCACTGAAGCAGGAAGTGGTGCCGAAAGAATTGGAAACTGACAATCAACAACACTTACCCCCGAACCAGCATAGCTATCAATTGTTTGATACTCGAGGATGTTTTGATATAGCTCAAACAGCTCAACTCCTACAAATTGACTTTTACCTGAGCGCGCTAGTCTACGGATTTTTCTTTGATACTCGTGAATAATTTTTGGACTGGTAATATAGAGAGGAGCACCTTTGAGCCAAGTTAATGCAGCTGCTGCACTCATGGGTTGGGTATGAAATGCCTTGTCTAAACGCCCCCGGGCTTTGACCTCATCTAAAATAGAATCAATAATCTGAGCCCGACGAATACCATCTTCAATCCAGGGGCTATTTAGCCTGGCCTCAACTCGCTTCAGACTAGAATCTAATCTAGGGATACTTGTACTATCCCCGGCCTCTGACTCACCCGATATGGGAAGAAAACCTGCCGATATTAGCAAGGCATTGGGTCCTTCTTGCCGAAGGTCATCCCGTTGTTTGCGGGTCTCTGCTGACATCCGCTTGTCATCGAGAATGTCAGGATCGGTCAGCCAGCCCCAGAGAATCATCAGGGCGGTCCGATCAATTGCCAACCCTTTCTCAGGGGATGCCCTAAAATCGTAAAATTTCTGCCGACTAATTCCCAAGCCTTCTGCTAGCTCGGTAACAGTGACACCATAGTTATGTTGAAGACGATTGAGCTGCTCATTAAAATCTCCCCAAAGTAGGGAACGCTGCTGCTTATAACTCTCCTCATATTCCTTAAGTGTCTTAGATGTCTTACGACCAGGCATAGACGATTTTCCTTGAACTGCATATAAACGTTGACTCAGAGCAATTAAATTAACCCCTCTGCTACTGGAGACTGATACACGTCCTCATGTAACAAAAAAATCCTCAGCCCCCTTAAAAAACTAATGTGTCATTAATGCGTCATTTAAATACACTCGCCTCAACATATCTGTCTAAAAAATAATAAGCCATAAATATAGTTTCGTCAATTTAACCTACTCCTAAGTGAAATATTTCCGACATATTTTTAGCTGTCATCTAAGCTTCTTGATTTTATTGTCTGAATAAATTACATTTTTAGGATTATTCTGCATTTACGTCATTTATTTTGACAAATAAAAGTAAACCCCATTTTTTAGATTGACAGATTCAGAAATATGAATAACATTGATTGTATCGGACATATTTAGAGATTTGTTTGTTGCGATATCAATGTTGGTTCCTTGGAGAATAAATATTGATATCGGAGATAGAGTCTCTTCTCTTCTCCAATTAATAAAAATAAAGCTGCTGGCTGAAGCATATGAGAGTTACATCTCCATATTGTTTGGGTTCTTTTTAGTTAAATACTCAGCAAACGAGAGTTGGGACAGCACCTTACTGTGCTGACTCACGCATCAAGCATTTTAAATTTAGACAGCAAGAGGATTATTATCTTGCATTTTGATAGACCTAATCCTTAACCGAGGGACGTCACTACTCTTCTGGCCTAACCGTAGTGACTTAGTCGTTTAACAGGAGCCTCTTAAAGCTAACGACATTCTCTTATGGGCCGAGACAGCTTTGAGTTCAACGGTGTGAGTTCCGCGTAAGTGTACAAGTGTGTTTTCAGAATTTTAGAGGTCTACTATGTTTCGCATATTCAACCGACAAAGCCCACTCCAGTTCTCATTTGAGAATCGACATCTGCTGATTGACACCAATCGGTTAAAACAAGATGAGTGTTTGATCATTCAGTATGACAAAAACGGCAATCCAGTAACCATTCAGAAACTGCAAACGGCATACCCACTTGTAGGAGGTTCCAGGTTTGGTCGAGCTGAATCCGACATTCTTCCAGGGCAAAAGGGTAGGGTTTTCTTTAATGGTTGCTCTTGGCAAGCTTACTGCGACGGAGAAACCGCCATTTATAAAGGACAAAGGGTTTTAATCACAGCACGGCGATCCCTACATTTGTTTGCAATATCTTTAGAGAGCTCATTTGAGAATCTCGTTTAATCCGACCTACACAACCAGCATGAGCGTAACAGGAAATTGATATGGTATTCAAAAAAGTACGACGGACCTACCAACTGATTCAAAAATGGTTTGAGAAAACGCCTTCCGCTAGCCCCAATCGAGGCTCACCCCTGAGCCTTCGGCCTGTACTGCATGAAAACTTTACCCAAGAACGATTGCAGGCCTCTATCAATGATCTGCAAACTACGCTAGTAGAAAAAGGATTTCAGCTATCACGCAATGGACTATTTGATCGGGAAACAAGATTGGCAGTAGAGGCATTTCAACGAGATAGCAATTTGAAGGTAGACGGAATTGTAGGCCCCCTAACCTGGGCTGCACTATTTTATCCAACCTTATCTCGAACAATTCTCCTATCTCCAGAGTTAGAGGTAAAAGTTCGACACCTACAGGAGCGTTTGCTGCACCAAGAAAGACTGCATGTTAGAGTAGATGGTGTATTTGGTGCACGAACAGAGCGTGCGCTCAAACGCTTTCAGAGACGATACGGTTTACATCCTGATGGTATCTGTGGACCTCTTACTTGGCTAGTTTTGTTGGGTCAACAAACGGCGTGGGACGGTGAAGATAAGTCCCATTCATCGCTCTTGTTCATATTTGAGCAACTTTTGATCATCATATCTATCTTTGCTGGCATTTCTTTTAGTCCTGTTAGTATGGATGTCAGTTTTCCGATTTTGCAGACTCTGATCATCGCGTATGGTCTAAGTTGTTTGGGTCAACCTTTCATAGAATATCTATTTGTAGAGAGACTTATGAGCTATAACTTTCCATTGATGCGCTATGCCCCTTATGTGCTGATGGGTTTCCTTTGGCAGCATGTACTTCAGGGAATACTGAATGATTTTCCTTTCCAATAGCTAAAAGAATAGCAATGCCTCAAGAGTTTCATTCAATTGGGCTGGGCTTTTACATGCTGATCTAACCACTCCACCATTTCCCATAACACATGGCCGACAGCCTCCCGTGAGCGATAGGCATGGCCCTCTGCCGGTAGCGACACATAGCGCACTGTGCCGCCAAGCCCTTTCATAGCTTCAAAAAGACGTTCCGACTGGAGCGGATAGGTACCCGCATTATTATCTTCAGCACCATGGATCAACAGTAACGGCTGATTAATCTTCTCAGCAGAAATAAATGGTGACATGGTCAGGTACGTTTCTGGAGTCTCCCAAAACGTGCGTTGTTCTCCCTGAAAACCAAAGGGTGTTAATGTACGGTTGTAGGCACCGCTGCGGGCAATACCGGCCTGAAACAGATCGCTGTGGGCTAACAGATTTGCCGCAGTAAATGCACCATAGGAATGACCGCCAATGGCCAAACGGCTGCCATCACTGACGCCGCGTTCCACCAAGTGATTGACTGCTGCTTCAGCGCTGGATACCAATTGTTCAATATAGGTGTCATTGGGTTCGGTTTCTCCCTCGCCGATAATGGGCATGGTAGGACCGCTTAGCACAGCATACCCTTGGGTTAACAAGAACAAAACTGACCCCCGTGCCGGTCGAGTAAACGTATATTCTGAGCGAGTATTTTGGCTGGCTACGTCACGATCTTTAAACTCTCTTGGATAGACCCACAAAATAGTGGGCAGAGGGCCGTCGCTGGCAGCGTTGTAACCCGGTGGCAGATATAGGGTGGCCGTAAGCATCACCCCATCAGCACGGGGATAGCGCACAATCTCTTTTTGCACATCGGCATACCAGGCCAGCGGATCAGAAAAATTTGTCAGCGGGGTTTCGTCATCATTGGCAAGAGTAAGCTGACGGTAGTTGCCAGGGGTGGTCTGGGACTCGCTTCGAACAATTAATGTCTCGGCATTGTTATCCAGCAGTCGGGTAACTCGACTAAAGATTTCTCCTTGGGACTGCCACAGGCGCTCTGTTTCTAGACTGGTCAGATCAAGGCGATCTAAAAAGGGGAAAACGCCCTCCGGAGATGCCCCACCCCCATTTAGGTAGAGACTTTTACCATCGTCACTCAGCATGAGTACTGAACGACCATAGGGACCGGGCGTTGTGATCGGGCTGCCGGGATTGGCATAGGCATTCTGAAAATCTCGTTCATCGATTAGAACGTCCTCTGTATCAGGTTTTTGCGGATTAATGCTCCATGTTTTTAGCTGACGGCTGTCATACCAAGCTTCTGTTACTAGGGCCAATTCATCGTGACTCCAGGTGACTCCACGGAATCGCAGGGTGGAGCGCCATAGTTCGGTGGGCTCACCGTCAAAGGGAGCGGTCAGGGTGTGCAGACTATCACGGTAGTCAGCGGTTACACTGGCATCACCGCCGTCTAATGCTTCTACCCAGTAGAGGGTAGCGGGCTGATCGGCGCGCCAGCCGATGCTGCGTTTGCCCTGGCGGACGGAGTCAAAGGCGAGGGGAATGTTATCGGCGAGGGGCAAATCTGCCAGTTTGTGAATAACGTTGCCCTGGCGGTTGAGCACCTCATAGCGAACCGGAAAGCGCCCTAGGGGAACCTGATAGGAGAAAGGACGATGGATGGTGGATCGCAGCAGCCAGTTACCGTCTGGAGACACGGTTACATTCCGAATCAGACTTGGTTCATCCAGCAGGGTAATCTCTCCGTCTAGGGTAATGTGGGCTAGCTGAGCCGAAAAATAGTACTCAAACAGGGCCTCATCGTAGGGGCTTTGCAACAGGTTGGTGTAGGTACGGGTGGCGGCTACGCGTCCCTGACTGCTTTCAACTACAGGCCCCGCTGGTACCGTAGACTCTGCGGGCGGTGCGCCCAGGCCTTGGGGACGCACTTTACAAATTAAACCGGCGTCCCCTGGCAGCCAATGGCAGGGATTGTTGTACACACCGTTGAGAATAGGGCCCGCCAGGGGTTTGGCTTTTGCCTGCGCTAAATCTAATACCCAGGGCTCAATGCCATCGTCTTGGGTCAGGGTAAATGCCAGGTAGCGGCTGTCGTAGGACCAGCGCAGGTTACGGATGCGGGCACCGGCTGGCAGATGAATGGGTGTACTGTCTAATGCTCCTAGGGGACGGACGGTGATGCCCTTGTAGGAGGCTTCTTGGGCAGGTCCCCAGGTAGTGGGGTTGAGTTTGATACCTGCGATCGCAACCCACGGTTCCGCCAGCTCCGCAATCGGCGGTAGCGACCGTCGTTCAAACTCCACCAGCCACTGGTTATCCGGTGAAATCGACACAGCCGGCAGTCGGTCTGCATCTAGCATCGACGCAATTGGCTCCGGCGGATTTTGCCAGGTAGGCTGGGATGGATTGGGTTGAGCAGCAGCAGGCAACGTCATAAAGCTTAGGGCAAGTAGCAGCGACAGACGATGGAACATTGGACAATAGAGAATGTGGACAGGACGACGGACCTAGAAAGTCATCGGTTTTTCCTAACCGTAACGCTGCGGCATGGGTAAAATTCAGAACTCAACCTTAAAAACTATCCAGGTATTCGTTCAAGTTAAGCACGTCAGTTTCTGGTACCTCAACAACGACCAGGTATCCAGAAAACTCATTGCCGCCAATGGCGGTGAGGGCCCCTAAAATTTTGGGCATATCCGCCCGTTGTAATCGGCCGGCGTCATCGTAGATTTCAATAGCGGACAGACAGCCAATGGTGGGATTCCAGCCTTCGCTGGCGGGGTAGCGGCGACTGTTGCTAAAAAAGTCTGGGGCTTCGCCCGTGCCATGGATGCGAAAATAGTTACGCCCCGCCTTTCCCGCCCAGTAGGTTTGCTGAATGGGTAAATAATTGCGCCAGCTGGGCGGCAGCAATGTCTGGTAGGCGGCTAACCCTCCAGACCAGGGAGCGTCTACTTTTAGGTCAGTTCTCCCTGGCAAAAAGGCTTTTGTCCCTGGCTCGTGGGGCACAAACAGCTGCACCAGGGCAAATTGCCCGTAGGGTCGGAAATAGTCGGTGTCGGGCTGGGGAATGGTGCCCTCAATGCGGTAGATACCCTGGGGGGTTTCGCCTCGGGTAAAGTTCCAGGACAGACCGCTGTGGAGCGATCGCAACCCCAGGGGCACCGACCAAAGTTGACCATCGGCTTCGCGCACAAACTGACCGGAGCGATCCTTTAATACTGCCTGGCACAGCTCACCCCGGTCAGCGGAACAAAGGACGTACATATGCAGCTGCTCGGGGGCAATGGTCCAGGCTAACAGCTCATCTACGGACGGGGTTGCTGGGGGGCGATCCAGGGCAGCAATGTCGTGGAGGGTGGTTTTTAGATACAGATCTTGATGCCAGTTTGGAAAGCGTTGGCGGATGCGATCGCTCAGTCTCTGTCTTTGTTCGGGGGTGTTGACCTGGGCCAACGCCGAGAATGCCATGGCCACCCATTTAGTAGAATGGGTCTGGTCAAGGGTGTCTAAAAAGGCTTGTTTGATGGTGGGCTGGGCAGCGGGGTCGCTGAGGTAAAGCTGGGTACCCACTTGCAGCGCCATCTCGACGGTGTGGCGCTGGGCGGACGATAGGTGGCTTGAGCCCGACTGGGCAATCAGATAGGCAACAGACTGATCGATGTAGGGGGCCCGAGGTTCTACGACCCCGGTGGACCAGAGGAGGGTTTGCCAGTGGGTCTGGTGCTCGGCTGTAAAGGGGTAGCGGCTGAGGCTATAGTTTTTGGGATGGATTTGCGATCGCTGCTCTTGAGCATAGAGTTCTCGTACCGCTGTTGTTGCTTCGAGTACTTGAGTTAGGGGTTGGGTGCCATTTCGAGTTAAATCGTCTACTACAATTTCCGCAGTGTCTGCCCTGGCAGAACGTGTGGCTGGTAAACCGGCACAGCAAGCGATAACAACGGCTAGACCCGTAATTCGATTTACATAATTACGCAGGTTGACCATAGAGCTGCACATATCCACATTGCAACAGTCAACATAGAACATACCCTAAGCAGAAATTGATAACTCAGGGGAGCGATCAGTGACAACAGACGTATGGGCGCTGAGGCGGCTGTATGCTAGGTCTTAAGCCAATACTGTCTAGGACATAACGTTACATGAACTAACGCAAACTTTTGGTGGTGAATCCAGGGAATGCGCTTTGGAATATGTCACGGATTTTGAAAGGGTTGGGGAAACGCGTAGGTTGGGTTGAGCCCATCGAAACCCAACAATTTCAACAGTTTTATATTTTTACCCCATGATGATTGCCACGTATTTTGGGGTGTTGGCAATGTTGGGTTGACGGAGGTGTTGTTGATGGGCGAGAGATTTTGATGGGGTGGAACCCAACCTACGAGGTAGGATATCGCTTGTCGTCGTTAATGAGCCCTGAGACTACCCAGAATTTTGTGTAAGCGGTCTAAAATCAACGTACATCAGGAGACCGCCTTATGGCACGCAAGAAAAAAGAACCGAATCGAGCCGATGAACTCATCGATGAAATGCTTGAAGGTTGCTCAAGCCCAGAAGATATTTTGGGTGAATCAGGCTTGATTCAGCAACTGACTCAACGCGTGGTCGAACGAGCGTTAGCCGGAGAACTGACCCACCATCTCAAATCTCCAGCGGAGCGAGGAAATAGCCGCAATGGCAGCTCCAAAAAGACGATTCAATCGGAGCATGGCGATCTAGAGCTTTCGATACCCCGTGACCGTAAGAGTAGCTTCGAACCGATCTTGGTGCCCAAACATCACCGTCGTATCGCAGGCCTCGATGAGAAAATTATTGCCTTTTTTAACTGCTCCTCTAAAAAGTCAATAAAGCTCTCATCATTAATGCTAGACCCCGATAGGACGGTGATGTTTGGGCACCAAGATCGGTTCGAAGCTACTCT
>JBCAWO010000083.1:0-19267 GCA_038534515.1 Cyanobacteria bacterium J06554_1 | reverse complement strand
ACGCCCCTACACAGGAATTTAACCTGGCGAGAAGACTATATCGCCTGGCTAAATATACGACCGGTTCCGCTAATATTGCGAGTTCTATTGCCCCATTCCCAGCTGAAGTTTTATTGGAAAACGAATACGACTTGCTGTTTGTCGTTTGTGACAATCCTTGGCAACTGCATTTGCTAGAAACTGTCAAAAATTGGCGTGATAAATGTCGCCATAAAGCGTGTTACGTGATGGAAACGTGGAAGCTAAATTTTGATGACTGGCGTTTAGCCCACGAGCCATTTAAGAATTTTGATCATATTTTTGCTGGTACAGCTCACTGTGTTGAAACGTATTCAGAGGTTACGGGGCTTCCTGCCAGTTACCTTGCACCAGGGATTGATGCCCTGAAGTTTTGTCCCTATCCGAATCCACCCCAGCGACTGATTGATGTTTGTTGTGTTGGGCGTCGTCCTGAAGGCACTCACCAATCACTGTTTCAGCGTTCCCAAGCAGACGAGAATTTCTTCTATTATTACGACACTGTCAATAATAAAAAATTACACGTTGGTAACCCTCGAGAGCATCGTGCTAAGTTGGCAAAGCTGCTACAGAGAAGTCGCTATAATATCGCCGCTCATGCCAGGTTTGATGCTCTGAGCGAGACAGGTGGATACCAAGAGATTGGGAGCCGTTATTTTGAAGCAGTAGCTGCAGGTACGGTTTTAGTGGGGATGCCTCCCATGGGTAATGTGTTTCCCCATTATTTTGATTGGGAAGATCCTATTGTTAAGGTAGATCTGTTTGAGCAAGATGTTCTTGAGGTGATTCAAGAGCTTGATGCGCAACCTGACAAGGTTGAAAGCATTAGGCGTCGGAACGTGGTTAATACCTTACTCAAGCATGACTGGGTCTATCGTTGGCGGCAGGTGTTAGCTACCTTTGATCTAGAGCCAAGTCGAGCTGTTATTGAAAGAGAAAAGCGCCTACAAGAACGTGCCCACAGTGTTAAGTCTACCGATATGTCTTTGGCATACTAGACCTATGATGTAGGCATCCTGGTTATTTTGGGGATATAAACCAGATACAGCAAATGTCCTGATGCATTAGGACATTCGCAAGTTAGTCGTTGTGATTTAGGACCTTTTAATTTACTTCGAGGATCAGCAACGCTACCTGATTAGATAAAGATGGCTTTGCGACAATAAAATGCTTCTGCATATTTATCTGGTGCGTTTGATTCAATGCCCCGCAGTCTAAGAATTGATGAAAACGTTTCTTCGTCAAACCACTGTTTATTGGTCTGGGTTTGAAAGTGCTGTATTAGATAAGACAGCTTTCGCTGATAGAGCGACTGATCAAGATGTACAAAGAAATTAGGATTTCCTAAATCCCCATCATATTTGGGGATCTCATACTCCAGAATCATATGATTACGAAATGCATTGAGCGTCAGTTCAGAGATTAATTTATGGTCTTGGTGTAGATCATTGCGATAGTGTGTCAGGACTAAATCAGGAGATACTTCTTTACTAAGCTGATCAAAAAATTCTTTGATCTTTATCCCGATATAGGGGAAAAATCGCTCCCTAAAATCTTTGATGATGATATTCTTTTGACTTGCGTTTTTTAGGAAGTTATGTGCACTTGCTAAGGCTTCTTCTTGCCGGTGACCAGTGGCTGAAAAAACAACCCAATACACATCAATATCTTGAAATTGTTCAAGCAATTTTAAGATAGTTCCACCGCAACCAATCTCAATGTCGTCACTATGGGCCCCTAAGCAAAGGATGCGGCGAAATGAATTTTTATCTTGAGGATTACAGATTAGTTTTTGCATGACTAGCTTTAAAGCAACAGAGTAGATGAATCTGGTGATTGCCTATTTCATGGCAACACCACGGGTACGGTGTCAGTTGCAAATCAGGTTATTGTGGCAAGTTTTGAGAATAGCCACCCTTTTAATCATCCTGAAATATAGCTTGGTGCACATAGTTCAGGCCATACATGATTGTTGAAAGCTATAAGTAGCAACGACTATGTGCGTAGCAAACCGCTATTGGTGCAGCCTTTCCTTTGGAAATATGCATTCAGCAGTTTGCTATGGTTAACTGATGGGGACCTTTTCCAAGTGGCCCCCACAGTTTTCTCCTTAGCTAGCCACGGGCTTTAATGTATCGTGCGATTTTTGAGAATTCATGAGATTTTCTATCTCAGGCTTTCCGCTACGTTTCGATGGTTCTGGGTAGGACTCCCATAGGGTCCAGGGAGTATTGCCCTTTGCATACATATTGTCAAACAGCATCTTTTCCTTTAGGGTGTCCATACATGCCCAAAAACCCGGATTTCTGTAGGCGGTGAGCTGCTTTTGTTGAATCAGTCGCTGGAAAGGCTCAAGAACCAACTCTTCACCTGGAGTGATATATTCAAATATTTCTTGCCGAAGCGCAAAGAATCCTCCATTAATCCATAAATCTGAATGTTTCACAGATTGTATATTTTTAACAATTCCATCTTCATTTTCTAAAGAAACAACATGGAATGATTGTGAGGGCTGCACCGCTAAAAAACTAGCAATCTTATCTTGCTGATGGAAATGCTCAAGGTACACATTTAGATCTAGATCGCTGAGGCCATCTGAATAATTGGCCAGAAAAACCTCCTCTCCTTCTAGATATGGCTTGACTGCGACGAGTCGCTCTCCAATGTTTACATTCAGGCCAGTATCTACAAACGTGATTTTCCAGTCATCGATATCAGTGGTGTGTAGCTCAACATTTTTTCCACCATTAGATAGGGTGAAATTGTTTGACAAGCATTCGTTGTAGTTAAGAAAATAGTTCTTGATGTAGTCTCCCTTGTATCCAAGGCACAAGATAAAATCCTTATGTCCAAAATGGGCGTAATACCTCATTAAATGCCAAATGATTGGACGATAGCCAATCTCAACCATTGGTTTAGGAATAGTTTCAGAATATTCCCTTAGCCGAGTTCCTAATCCACCGCAGAACAGAACAACTTTCATTTTATTTTTGTTAGCCTCTCTATATTTTGTATTTTCTTTTGCTAAAGATCTAGGGGAAGCTTAAATCAATCATGGAATTTATGGTTCACCTGGACCTGACTGGGACTGGCTTATCAACTGAACTTGAACAAACTTCTAACAAGCCACTGTCGACAAGATTAGATACCGCATTTTTGATGGTTGAAAAGTTCAAATCAGATTGCTCAGCAATATCAAGCAATGTATGTTCTCCATCTGAGAGATTTAATACCCACAACATGGCCATGCGATCATCAGGCGTTGTTTGTTTTCCTCCCATCGTGCTGTAGAGGCCACGCTTACCCAGTTGGGGCTCACATTTTGGGTTGGTATTCAAGTATGTCTGGTTGTTTTCTAAAACATCAATGACATTTAGATAGGTCTCAAAAGAATTCCCTAAAGCCGAAATTTGCACAAAGTCTAAATTGTCAGCGGAGGTGTGATACTCGAGATAGGTGCCAAATTGACTTCTTGTGAGGCTGCCAACGGGCAAATTGAAACCAGGTGAGCAAAATTGTCGTTCATCATACCCATAGGGTGAGAAATTAGAAATTGTATATTCCTGGGCTGAGCGTTTAAGGGTATGGTGAACGACTCTATCAATTTCTGCATTTCCACGACGGCTTTTTTTGTAGGCTAAATGACCTGGGTCACCAACGTTAGAAACCGTTAAACCATGCTTGATGGATGAAGCTTGACTCTCGTTTAAACTCAACCAGGTTATAGAGCCAATGGTTCCTGGTATAAATAGAAAACGATAGGAGTAACGTAACGCGTAATGGCTAAGATATTTTGCCAGAAACGTTACGAGTGCTATGCCTGAAAGATTGTCGTTGCAGAGCGACGGGTGACAGCTATGGCAACACAATAGGACCTCATCGGATGTTTGCCCTGGCAAAAGTAGCTCACCATAGGTGAGGGAACCATGCTCTAAAGAGGAGTCGATATAGACTTCATAGTCACCTTCTGGCAGAGACTGTAGTGTTCTATCTGTCAGACAGAACCCCCACATTTCTTTATAGTATGAGGTGCGGTAAGGAATCCAATCTGGTCGATCTGGCATTGAAAAAAGATGTTCTTTTAATTTAGAAAGGGACATCTTTTTGTGGATTGGAATGCTGTAGCTTAATACATGTAAGTTTGATTCTTGAAAATCAACAATTTTTTTACCCGTTTCATCCTTGATATAGGCATCTCGAATATTCCATTCTTTAGGAACTGTCCAATCAAATACTGGTGTATCAGTAGGGACTTCGTGAATCTTCAGGGGAATATATTTTTGGACAATCTGTAGAGATTTTCGTACACCATCACCGGTGATGCTACGGCAAATTGGATATAGCTCAGCGATGAGGTTGTACATCTCCAATCCTAAGCTTTCTGTATCAATGGATTGCGTATCAAGATCCGTATTTATAGTCATGATCCTGGAATACTTTTAGTGTGTGCGATCGCAAGTTTTAGTTAAAAAATATCTAAGGCTGAAAACGCATCAGGGAGAAAGTCCCCATAGTCCTGATCGCGTTTGGACATCACACTGACTGACTCGGGCCAATCAATATTGAACGTAGTATCATTCCAACGAAGTCCCCGAGCACAATCTGGAGCATAGGCGTCTGAAATTTGATAGAAAACTTCTGTTTTATTCTCTAACGTCTGAAACCCATGGGCAAACCCTTTTGGAATATATAGACTCTTCCGATTTTCAGACGTTAGTTCAGCAAAAGCCCACTGAAGATAAGTGTCAGAGCCTGGGCGCAAATCAATGATGACATCATATATTGCGCCTTTGGTACACCTCACCAATTTTGTCTCTGCAAATGGCGGAAGCTGAAGATGCATACCACGCAAAGTACCCCTCTTAATATTGAAGGAGATACTGCACTGCAAGAGGTTTGCATCTAAGCCATTTATTGAAAACTCTTCCTTACACCAAGTTCTTGCAAAGAAGCCACGCTCATCCTCGAACCTTTCCGGTTCTATGATGTACGCATCCTTTAATTTAGTAGGATTAAATTTCATGTCTAAGGGTAGATTTTTACTTCAGGAATCGGCACAACAAATTTCCCACCCCATTCACGAATCATGCTCATTTGCTGCATAATTTCATCCTTAACGTTCCAAGGCAGAATCAACACATAGTCGGGTTTTGTTTCTTGGATTTTGTCTGGATGATGAACAGGAATATGGGTGCCTGGTAGAAACTTTCCATGTTTATAGGGGTTTCTATCTACCGTATAGTCAAGAAAATCTGTGCGGATGCCACAATAGTTTAGTAAGGTATTTCCTTTGCCAGGTGCTCCATAGCCCACAATGGTCTTTCCTTCTCGCTTTGTTTTAATTAAAAAGTCTAGAAGCTTACGCTTAGTTTCTCGCACTTGTTCATCAAAGTGGGTGTAACTTTCTAGGGATCTCAGCCCTGCCTCTGTTTCACGCCGTCTCAGATCAAGCACGCGCTCGCCCACTGGCTTAGAGCTATCATCTGTATGGCATGCATAAACACGTAATGATCCACCATGGGTAGGCAGCTCTTCCACATCAAAAATTGTCATGCCATGGGCAGCAAAGATTTCTTCTAGCGTAGTCAAGGTGTGATAGAAAAAATGCTCGTGATAAATGGTGTCAAATTGATTGGACTCCATTAGCCGCATCAAATGCTGGATTTCTCCTGTGAATACTCCGTGGGGCTTGAGTAAGGTTTTGATGCCAGCGACAAAATCATTCAAATTTGGTACGTGGGCAATAACATTATTTGCTGCAATTAGATCGCCTTGTTTGCCTTCCTGCACTAGCTTTTGAGCACAGTCTTGCCCAAAAAACTCATTGAGTGTAGGAATCCCTTTCTCAACGGCAACCTTGGCAATGTTAGTGGCAGGCTCAATGCCTAGTACTGGAATATTCTTTTCTACAAAGTACTGCAATAGATAGCCGTCATTACTGGCCAGTTCAACAACGTGGCTTTGTTCATTCAGGTTAAATCGTTCAATGACCTGCTCCGTATAGGCTTTACATTGCGCTAGCCAGGTATCGCTGTAGGACGAAAAGTAGGCATATTCAGTAAAAATATCTTCTGCACTTACATAGGCTTCTAACTGTGCGAGAAAACAGTTGCTACACACGCGCACATGTAGGGGGTAAAATGCCTCCATTTGGTTGACCTTGTCAGCACTTAAGATGCTTTCACATAATGGTGACATGCCTAAATCAACCAGGGTGTGTTCTAACGGTGTGCCACAAAAAAGACAGTTTGGTACGTTCTGAAGAGATTTTTCCATGGTCCGTGTCATTTCGGCTTGCTGAGTCATGGTCTATTTTTTAAGTTGATAGAGGGACAGTGATGCGGGGATAAAAACTAAAACGGCGGAAAGACTTACATTAACTGCGCAATGGCAGTTTCGGTGACTTGTCGCATATCAGCTCCAGCTTGATAGGCTTGGGTCCAGGTGATGATTTGTTCCAATCCTTGATCTAGGGAAATGCTGGGACTCCAATCTAACTTAAGCCGTGCTTTAGCACAGTCTAAGCTTAGGGAATGGGCCTCATGGGGGTGGTAGGCTTGGTCTTGTTGCCAGGTGGCATTGTTCCCCCAACCCGATAAGAGTTTATCAACTAACCAGCCAACGGGTTTAACATCCGACGCATAGGGGCCAAAATTCCAAGCTTCGGCAAAGGCAGGTCCCTTGTTATAAAGATTTTCTGCCAGCGTCAGGTAGCCATTGAGCGCATCTAATACGTGTTGCCAGGGGCGGGTGGCATAGGGATTACGAATGAGGACGGGACGCTGTTCCAATAGGGATTGAACAATATCGGCCACTAGTCCGTTGTGGGTCCAATCGCCGCCAGCGATTACATTTCCGGCTCGGGCTGTGGCAATCGCTACACCATGCTCTGAATAGTTACTCGCATTAAAGAAAGAATTGCGGTAGGACTCCGTTACCAACTCTGAGCAAGCTTTACTGTTGCTATAGGGGTCATAGCCCCCCAGCTGATCCAGCTCACGATATCCCCATATCCATTCCTTATTTTCGTAGCACTTATCTGAAGTGATATTTACCAACGCGCGCACACCACCCACCTTTCGTATGGCCTCTAAAAGATTAACCGTACCCATAACATTGGTTTGGTAAGTCGATACGGGATCCTCATAGGATGTATGGACAACAGATTGAGCTGCCATATGAATCACTATTTCTGGCTGGAAGTCAGCAACAACCTGATGAAATGTTTTACCGTCACAGATATCGCCAATGATAGATCTCATGCCATGGGCGACATTGGCCACCTCAAATAGACTGGGATTGGTCGGTGGTTGAAGCGCATACCCAACGACTTCGGCACCCACTAGTTGCAGCCAAAGCGACAGCCAGCTTCCCTTAAATCCTGTGTGTCCTGTTAGTAGTATGCGCTTTTCTCTCCAAAAATTAGGATCCATTGCACCTCTGAAGAATGATTTGCTTCTATTAGTTCTACTGCTCGAGTAAGAAACTATGGGTTTACACGCAGAGACGGAAACATTTTGAGTTTAGTTTCTATTAATTCCACTTAGCTGAAGATACCTTAGTTATCAGCGAACATGCTAAAAAGCGAAGCTGCAATAGCTAGTCTGTAACTGACAAATGTGATTTTTGTCAGTTGCTATGGAATTTGTTGCCTGATTGAGATTTCTTAAACACTCGATTTGAGACTGTTCAAACTATGGAAGAGTGCGTCGTACTCGGAAGACTTTGCCAAATAGATCACCTGGTTTCCAGCTATATTCACCAATGGCCTCAGCTTGCAAATCAGGGTTTGTCTGAAGATACTCATCAAAAGCTCGCTTCTCGCCTTTGTTCTCTTTGGCTAACGGATTCCAGTCATCGAAGAAGATGATCGCTTCGTCACGGATGAGAGGGCCGCAAAATTCTAGTGCTTCCTTGGCTGCCGAGTACAAATCACAATCAATCATGATCAAACTAACTCGCTGGAGATCATGTTTGGCTATCAGCTCGTTGTTGAGCGTATCAGAGAAAAAGCCACGGGTTAGTGAAACACGATTCCAATCGATGTCACGCTGGTTAAGCGATCGCACAACCCCGTCATAGTCAGCAGAGAAATCTCCTTCTTGCCAATAGCCCTCATTATCTTGTGGAAATCCCTCAAATGAGTCAAAACCGAAGAGGCGAACCTGGTTAAGCTCAGCCCGTAGCAGCTCATCAAACATGAGTAGCAAGGAACCCCCGCGATATACACCAAACTCGATGTAATCACCAATCCCTTCAGGACCTAACGTAGCTTGGAGCTGGCGCAGTGCATCGCGAAAGTGCTGTCGAAGTTCGGTTTCATTGATTAGCCCTCCCGACGGAAGGGGATACCCCCAAGGTTGGCCAGAAAGACGCCAGCGAAGTAGTTTTGAAGATTCTTTGGCTTCTCGCAATGAGATACGTAGGGGCTCAGGTAGTTTGGAGACTACATTACGGACAGAGCGACGTATGGCTGTAGTTTGCATATTGATTTTTCCACAGGGTAGAACGACACGGGGGTATATTTTTAGACTGCTATAAATTTTTTTTGGTTCCACATGCAACCCAGTGGGCTGATTATCTAAGTGATAAGACCGTACACACCGTTTTCTTTGCAACAAAAAGTAATGATGCTTTAGGGTCTGGGTTACTATCAGGTGTTGCTGCCGAATAGATGAAGTGGCTATGACGTCGATGTGGATCACAGGGCCCACCCGCAGTGGCAAAACTGAACAGTTAATTACCTGGTTGCAGCATCAGGTGGCTGAGGCTGAGCGTCCCTGGCTTGTGTTTGCGGCCAATGGGGATAATCGTATGGTGCTGGCCCAGCGTTTGGCTGCCACGGTTCAAGATCGAGTTCCTTACAGCACCACAACTCCAGCGGGGTTTATTCAGAGCGAAGTTATTCTTTTTTGGCCGCTATTGATAGAGGCGCTGGGGCTGAAGGCGCAGTTTCCCCTCAAGCTGCGCCCGGAAAATGAGCAGCTGCTAGCGCTCCAGCTGTGGGAGCCGCTACTGGCGGGGGAGCTACAGGTGGACGGTTGGCAAGAGCCTCAAATGGTGAGGCGGACGTTAGACCTCTTGCAGCTAGCGGCTTCGGCAGGGATTGCTGCTGAGGATATCCCGCGGCGGCTGCGGCAGGGGATGGTGCGGGTGGCGGCTGAGACCTGGGAGGTGGTAGGTGAGGCCCTGTTGCAGTGGCGAACCTGGTGCTTGGAGCGCGGTTTGCTGACTTATGGGTTGATGACAGAATTATATTGGCGGTATTTGCTGCCCTTGCCCCAATATCAGACCCGTTTGCTAGACCGGTTTGCCGGGACGGCGGCGGATGATGTGGATGAATATAGTGAGATCGCAACTCCCCTATTACAAATTTTCAAAACCGCCGGTCGTCTTCAAGCCTTTACCTATAATCCCAGCGGTCAGGTGCGTCTGGGTGTCGGAGCCGATCCGGCTGCCACGTTAGCATTAGCCGAGGGATGTGAACGGGTACAGCTTTTGCACCCCGATGTCGACAGCCTGGGCTATGCCATGGCCGATGATGTAGTGCAGTGGGTGCAAGACCCGCTAGCCGTACCCGAACTACCCCAACAGGTGCAGCTAATTACCGCCACCACCCGAGGCAAAATGCTGCGACAGACGGCTGATTTTATCGCTGACGTTGTCCATCGCGATGTCGTCGCCCCTTCAGACATTGCGGTGATTGGTCCTGGTTTAGACGCCATTGCCCGCTATAGTCTGATCGAGATTTTAAGTAAGCGGGGCATTGTTGTTGATTCCCTCAAAGATCAGCGCCCCCTAAATAGCTCACCCTTTGTCCGCTCTCTACTCACCCTGCTATCGCTGATCTATCCAGGGTTAGGACGTTTGGTCAATCGCGATGCGGTGGCTGAAATGCTAGTGGTGCTGAGCCAAACCCCAGACACCGAGGCTAGTCTGCCCTGGTTTGACCTGACGCGCATTGACCCGGTGCGCTCAGAGCTAATTGCCGACCACTGTTTTGTGCCTGACATTCAGCATCCACGGCTGCTACCGGTGGAGAATTTTCCCCGTTGGGACCGCCTAGGCTATGAAGCAACAAAAGCCTACAATCACATTTTGGACTGGCTCAGCGAGCAAAAGAAACAGCAGCAACAGCGCTACCCAGCGAGCCCGGTGATTATGCTAGACCGGGCGGTGCAGGACTTTTTGTGGCGTGGTAACTATTTGCCCAGCGATCAGCTATCGGCTCTAAGAGAGTTAATGGAGACAGCCCAGTACTTCTGGGAGGTAGAGCAGCGATTAGCCCTCTATGGTGGTCTACCAGGAGACGATTCTTTGAGTGATGTAGGGCGGTTTATTCAGCTGCTGCAGCAGGGTACGGTATCAGCCAATCCATATCCGGCTAGATCCCTGGATGGAGAGCGTCAAGGGGTGACGCTGGCAACAGTATTTCAGTATCGGGCTCAGCGGCTTAACCATCGCTGGCAGTTTTGGTTAGATGCGGGCTCTCCTCGCTGGCTAACGGGGCGCGATGAGCTGTTTGGGGCGGAGGTATTTTTAAGCGACTGGCCCGAACGACCGGTGACGGCACTAGATACAGAAATAATGCATGAGGCAAGATTAGAGAGAATTTTACGAGACCTATTAGGGCGGACAACGGAGAGACTTTATCTGTGCCACAGTGAGCTAGCGCTGAACGGTCAGGAACAAATGGGGCCGTTGTTGGGGTTGGTGGGTGCGGTGGAACCCATAGAGACGGGGCATCAGGTGGAGACGTAGGCAACGGTCTCCACCTGATGCCCCCAACAGCAGCGTTATGTTTCTATGGCTGATGCACACCACTCATCATCGGTCACCAGGCTCATTTGACGGATTAACCCTGGCAGCGTGCTCAATGACCTCACTAGACAGAAGCCAAAAATCACCGCCATTTGCCAGGTCAGTATGGCTGAGACACCATCCGTAATAGCTAGCATGGCAATTAAAAAGCTGAGCGTTACCAGCCGCAAAATTGCATGGGGAGCCTCGTTCATCTTACCCTGGTAGCGATATATCAAATAGCGAATCCAGCTAGTAAGGGTTTGAGCCGATAACAGTATCCCTCCAATAGGACTGATGGCGGTGAGGACGGCAAATGCTGGCAAACGACTGTACTGCAACAGCAGATAGGGCCAAACGCGAGACCGTTTATCAACGTAGTTAAATACCCGATAAACCAAACGCGTTATTGCTAAAAGAAGAACCCAGCGTAATCCTAACCATCCGGTCTGTTTAAAGATGTCGCTACTGATGGTTAAATCTGGCGCTGTTGCCCAGTTCAGTAAAAACAAACCGGGGGCAGCAAACAACCCAGCCCAGATCCATGGCTGAATTAAGGGAGCCTCTGGCCGAGTAAATATAGTTTCTTTAACATTGGGCTGTTTTTCATAATGCTCAGCAACATAGTCGTTTTCATAGTAGCCAAGCTCATAAACACACCAGAACGATATGACTAGGAACAGTAGCCCAACCGCATGTAGAACGGGTCTTGGGGCAATCCAGCTCAAGGCCAGCACTAACATTAGCCACTGATCCATCAAGATGCCATGGAGCAAGTAAAGGGGACTATGCTTAAACCTGCTTGTGTAAAGCAAGGGGGCATAGGTTGCGGTCATAGCCTGAATATATTGGGCTTGGGGCCATTGAATCAAAAACGGCTGATGGGTCGCTTGAAGCAGCTCTATATCGTTAAGGGAGTCCGTGATGACGATGGAATTAGCGATCGTGTCAGCTCCCAGGGCCTTGTTTAAGCGGTTAAACTTACCTGCTAGGCGATCAACAAGACCTAGCCACAGTCGACAGGCATAAAGTTCCGCGTCTGCTATGTCTATATGACGCAAAATTGGTGCCACAATGGGTCGAAAGCCATCGGTCGCAACTAGAATATTTAGATTAGGATTGCTGCTTAGGGCCTGTACCAATATTTGATTTTGTTGGGTCTGAGCCAGTTTTTTAGCTTGCCAGGGCCAAATCAATAGCGTCCATGGAAATAAAATTGTTGCCAGCATTACGCGGACCCAGTCTCGAGAGATTTCGCCCCGTAGCTTTCCCGGTAGCCAATTCCAAGGCTTTAGAAAGTCTAGTCCGCTAAGAAAAACGACGCCGACAGCCTTGGGGTGTAGCGTGTCTAGATATTCCTCTGTGGAATTGCGCAGCAATAATGTTTCGTCAAAATCTACCAGAACATCCGTGTTTGGTGCAGCCCCATGAAGCTGATGGAGTAAATCGGGAATAGGCTTCTGGATATCCTGTGGTTTACGGCGGATATCATTTGGTGTGGTTTGAGTATTCTGTACCATATTACAGGTTTGTCAATATAAGAAAAAAACTATGGGAGCTAAAAAATCTCACTACAGATGTTAAAGAAAAAATACATAGAGCCCAATTAAAAGAGAGGCCTGTCCGAAATAAGATTTTTTGTCTAGCGATTATCCAATAAAGTTCACACGTTTGATTTGTATGGGTACATCTATTGCTATTTACGCTGTGCCAGCGCTAATGTCAGATGTTTCGTATGAAGTTTCGTATGAGTCAGATGTTTTCTGATTAGATTTCTAGCAAGTTTTTTCTAAATTTTTTCCAGACTGTCTGGAGTAGTACAAGTTCCGTTTTTGTGATACTTGGTTTAAGACAACGGTACCGCTGCTAATAGGCATCATCTGGTCAAGGAGCAGCAACGCCGCATTCTTAGCGTACCCGTTGTATTCAAACACCTAAAGACAGGCGATGATTTTGGGTGCGATCGCAAGTATCCACATTGATCACGTCAATGAAATAGCTGCTCAGACAACCCTCAATCAGGCCCTGGCGCTAGCTGAAAGCCTAGATAGGACAAGAGCAATCAAACCCTTGTCCTATCTAGGCTTGCTAAGGTCGCTGTCAAGCTATCGCATACAACCGATGGCTGTGGTTGCCCGATGGCTGATTAGGCCGATAGGACCACTCGACCGACAGGGCGGGCCACACATACCAACACCTGACCACTGGCTCTATCGCTCTCAGACAGTCCACCCGGCTCGTCATCATAGGCCACATTGCCCTCTATGAGCTGATGCTTACACACTCCGCAGCTGCCCATGCGACAGCCACTGGCCATCTCAATTCCCACCTGTTCTGCCACATCCAGCAAACAGTCGTCTCCATCGCAGCTTACCTCCTTATTTGACTTAGCAAAGACGACCACTGGCTCAGCTGAATTGCCTGGTTCCTGAGTGTCCATGGCCGTTGGGGCTGGCGCTGCCTCTATTTTGGAGGTAGCTTTGGGTGCCGATTTCCTAGTCGATTTAGCTCCGCCAAAACTCTCCTCAAAATAATTTTTCATTGGAAAGTCTAGACTCTCGAACAGAGATTTTGTACTATCCATAAACCCTTGGGGGCCACAGACAAAGGCGGTGAAATGTTCATAATCTGGCACAATCGCCTTTAGCAAGATCTCTCCTAAACGACCACGATAGCCGCTCCAGGGTACGCCTGTAGTGGGGCGGGTAAGGGTCCAAGCCAGCTCCAGATTGGGATTTTGACTGGCCATTAACTCAAGCCGCTGTCGACAAATAATATCTGCCGGGGTGCGGGCACTGTGGATAAAGACAATCTTAGATGTGGAACCAGTGTCCCATAGCCATTGGGCCATGGACATCATTGGCGTGATGCCACTGCCTGCTGACACCAATAAATACTTATCTGCCGGATGATCGATACAGTTAAAATGACCAAAAGGACCTTGACTATCGACTATATTGCCCACTGAGAAATGATCGTGCAGCCAGTTAGAGACCAACCCAGGGGCCACACCCTCCTGGGCAGCGGGCACACGCTTAACAGTAATCTCTAGCATGTGGGGTCGAGAGGGGCTAGACGAGATTGAATAGGAACGATTGACCGGTTTCCCATCAATGTTGAGCTTGAGGGTGATAAACTGTCCTGGCTTATAATCAAACAACCTAGCCGGTTCTGCCCGAAAGCGAAAGGTTTTGACATCGCTAGTTTCTTGAATGATTTGCACACACCGCAGGGTTATGTTGTCTGTAGGTGGGGCCGTAACAGTCGGCGTTGCCTGGGTCGTTTGCTCAATCGACTCAACCAATAAGGCAAACTCCCCTAGTCGAATAACATCATCAGTTGCTAGGGCATAGGACTGGGTGACAGCCACCGTTTCATTATTAAGACGAGAACCATCAGTGCTACCCAAGTCAGAAAAGTAACAGCGTTGCCCCTGAAACAAGATGCGTCCATGGACCCGACTAACCGTTGGACCATCCAACACCAGATCGCAGCTAGGATGACGCCCAATCAAACATTCCAGAGCATCAGTTTGTCTTGGCTCCAAGCAACTTTCATAGAATTCATTAGTAGATTGGTTGATGACCTTGACTTTTAACATGACAATAAGTGGTAGATCTACAGGAATGAGAAAAACTGTTCGTGGTGGTCTGAACTCCCCCCACGCCCCTCACGCAATGGTTTTACCTCACAATATCAACCAGTATCCCTATCCCCACGCATCATTGTCCGCTGATGAGTAGACCCCTGCCTCAACAGCGTGCGAGGTAAAGGCGGAGCAATCGGGTGAATGGGCTGCTGTATAACCGTGGCAGTATTAAGCTCTGCTAGTAAGTCATAATGCTGTTGCGGCGTAATCTCTAGCTGCTGTTGCAAGTAATGCAGCCGCATGAGGCTGTTGGACGAATTCACCTGCTCCGTGTCAAGAGTCTCCTGGAGCACCCCTTTGTAGAGCTTCTTGCGATCATACTGGGCTGTATGGGGCAAGGTTTTTGCCAGCACGTAGATTTCATCGGCACTAAGCTGATCGATGGAGCAGCTGACTAAGGGAGTTAACAACTCTGTCGGTAGTTTTACCAGCTGCCGTTTTAATTTGTCAGCTAAGCTCTCCCGCAGATACTGCTCGGGGCTGCGTTTCCAGGTTCTATAGAGCCATATGGCGCTCAGACAGGCGACAGTTGCCTGAAAGCCAAATTGTAAGGCTAGGGGCCAGTTGTTGATCTCTGGCCGACCGCCATAGATAAAGAAAATGTTGAAAGCCAGAAAGGTACAAATGGAGAAGAGTCGATGCTGGCTTTGTTCTGGCCCCAGGTGGGGAAAGTCTTGCTTAAGGAAACCTCGGTAGCGTTTTTCTAACTGGATGCCGACATAAAAAGTTGCGATCGCAAACCCTGCCAACACCAGCGGAGATGCCACCAGCTTAGGTATCGGCACAGCTGACCCAAACCAATACAACCCAGGCTTCCACAAATTATCTAGCGTGGCAGACTCATGGCTCCAAACACCGGAAAAGTAGTAATCAAAATTACCCGCATAGAACCAATAATACAGAAAGTAGCCCACCACCAGCCCCAAATAGCCATACTGCACCAGGCGGCGTCCCGGTTTCTGAAGATGGTCCCAGTAGGCCTTCTCACTATCAATATCCATACAGGACGTTTTGCAAGAGATGCAGGCACTTTTCTCATTGCCGATAGCCTCTGCTGTGCGGCACATAGACTGGTTTAAACTCCTAGGTGCTGACGTATGGGCCTGACTATCTAACAGTCCACGGGGACCGGTAAACACTGTTTGCACCATACCAAAGGGACACACATAGTGGCACCAGCTGCGCCCCCCCAATAACCACACCACCCCGGCTGAGCTCAGCAGGGTAAGCAACAAAAACGCACCCAAAATAGGCCGAACAGAATTTACCAACAGGATCCGTCCATTTAGCCCCAAAAAGAAGAGACCAAACTGTAGGTAAAAATGATTGCGCTCCAGCCAAGGGAAGGATTTAATCGATGAGCGAGGCGGGATGCCCAGGGCCCGTGGAATTTGAGAAAAGAAATATAGAGGACAGATGCGCCGCCAGGTTTCATGACCAAACACAAAGACAATAAAGATGCCACAGGGCACTACCATGCCCCAAAAGATCCGAGCCCCAATGGCATAGGGCTCCAGCGGAACGCAATCACCCTGCACCTTGACACAGCGGCTCGGGTCGTGGTCCAGCCATAGGGTGCGATCACTCAACAAACTCCAGCCATTGGCCGGGTCCGTTAGCCCATGAGAGATCGGATCATAAAATAAAGACAGAATTAATAGACCCCAGCCAATAACCAAGACCCATCGAACAACATGCATCCGCTGTTCTGAAATTTTTGACAACATAATATGCGCCCTCCCTTTTTTCCAATGTGGGCTATGGGGCAGTCATTGGCAGTACCTGTTAGGGTGATTTTTTTAAGTACTATATAGATTATCCGGAGCTATTATCCGCATCCATCTAAACCAGAGAGTAATTCTATGAGCCCAGCTGCCCCCCAGAAAAAAGTAATTGTCGTTGGTGCCGGCTGGGCCGGACTCGGGGCCACGTATCAGTTAGCCAAGCAGGGCTATGAGGTAACGCTGCTGGAGGCAGGGCCACAGCCAGGGGGGTTGGTGGCTGGCTGGAAAACACCCGGAGGCCGTTCTGTCGAAGCCGGTATCCACGGCTTTTGGTATCCCTACAACAATATTTTTTCCCTGGTGGATGAGTTAGGCATTCAGCCATTTACCCCCTACACCCGCTCGTCCCAGTATTCGCCAGCGGGTCTGGAGGTGGAGTCGCCCTTATTTCAGGCGATGCCCTACCTGCCTAGTCCGCTGGGTACCTTTATTTACACCCAGTTTAAGCGTCTGCCCCTGGCGGATCGGCTATCGGCCCTGCCGCTGCTCTATGCGGTGGTGGACTTTGACAACTCTGACGATGCCTGGAAACGCTATGACGGCATGAGTGCTCGGGAGCTGTTTAAGCAATATGGCGTCTCGGAACGGCTATACAGAGATGCCTTTGAACCAATGTTATTGGTGGGGCTGTTTGCCCCTGGTGAGCAATGCTCAGCGGCGGCGGCCATCGGTATGCTGTACTACTTTATTTTGGCTCACCAGCCTGACTTTGACGTGCGCTGGTGTCGGGGCACCGTGGGGGAGATGATCTTTCGACCCTGGGTGGAACGGATTGAAACACTGGGGGGCAAGGTACTGGCCAATAAGCGGGTGAGTGATGTGCAGGTGGAGGACAACTGCGTCACCGGGGTGGTGTGCTCGGGGGTAGGTGGGGATGAAACCTTTGCCGCCGATGCCGTCATTTTCTCGGTGGGCATTACCGGTATGAAAAAGATTGTGGCGGGGAGCCATAATTTACGCGATCGCACCGAGTTTAGAGATCTACAAAACCTGGGTGGGGTGGATGTGCTGGCCACGCGGCTTTGGTTTGACCGCAAGGTGGACGTACCGCTGCCTTCCAATGCCTGCTTTGGTTTTCATCAGACCACAGGCTGGACGTTCTTTGACCTGAATGCGCTGCACGATGAGTATAGGGACGAGCCCGGCAGTGTGATTGAGGTGGACTACTACCACGCCAATCAGCTCTTACCCCTTAGCGATGGGCAGGTTGTCAGCCTTACCCAAAAAGATCTCGCAGGCTGTATTCCTGCCTTTGGAGAAGCCCAGGTGGTGGACCAAGCCGTAGTGAGAATTTCCCAGGGCGTGACCCACTTTGCCCCCGGCAGCTATCGCTATTTGCTACCTGGGACAACCAGTCTGAAAAATGTATTTATGAGTGGCGATTGGATTGTCACCCGCCACGGCTCCTGGTCCCAGGAAAAAGCCTATGTAACCGGTCTGGAGGCAGCCAATCGAGTTGTGAGCTTACTGGGAACGGGCACAGCAGCAGACATTATCCCCATCGTGCCAGATGAGCCCCACATTCAGGCGGCACGGACGGTTAATCAGACAGTGCGACAGGTGGTGAGTCAAGTGGTTCCGCAGCTGTGGTCTTATTGAAGGTAAATGACATTAACAGAAAACTAGAGAGCCGATAACGCCCTAATCCGCCGCTCCAAGATAGCCACTTCCAACGACTCCCCCAGCTGAGCGTAGAGCTGCCGAGCCTCAAGCAACAACGCTTGGGCCTGGTCAACGTCGTTTAAGCCACCATACACATCGGCCAATTTGACTCGAATGGTCGCCTCGCTAAGGCGATCACCATCGCTGATGGCAGTTCTCAGCGCTTGTTCATAGGCCCGCAGTGACAGCTGATTTAGACCAGTTTCGGTATAGATGTCACCCAGAGCGATGTAGACCAGATCGGAGACGTCTGAACCCAGGAGCAAAGGCTCTAAAACTCGCAGCGCGTCGGCATACAGTTCGTCTAAGAAATAGACGCCAGCCTGGGCGAGGGCTGTGTCTTCTGGTGAACTGTTTTCATTAGCCGCATTAACTTGGTTCAGATGCGATCGCAACAGCCCATAATCTTCTGGTGCCAGCAATTGAAACCCAGCATAATAGGCCCCCTCATCCAAATTAGACGATATCCCATCCTCCGTAATCACCTCAATCGAGTAGTAATCGCCCAGCTCTAGAGAGATATCAGGAAACGCGATTTCATCAGCCCCCTCAACCACAGTTTCCCAAAGCACCAAGCTAGGAGAATTGCGACCATAGGCCCAATGCCATAACCGAACAGTATAGCCACTAGCCCCCGCCACCCCATTCCACCGCACCTTATCCGGCGGTTCACCCACCCAAGTATTCCGAGGCGTAATCACATAGGGCACAGCCGCATTATTCCCACCCCGAATAAAACCAGTCCGCTTTCCCCCCACCCGCGTATTAGACGCCTGCCCTCGCCGTCGAGCACAAGCCTGCCAAAAAAAACAAGCCTCAGCAGGCGCAGGCACCATCATCGGCCCCAATACCCCCAACCCCACAAAAAACAACACCCCCAACCCAAAATTTCGACCCCAAAAATTTTGTTTCATAACCCCCACCACCAATATGTTTTACACCCCAAATTTTCCTCAACAAAAGACCCCAACCCCTATATAATCAACCTCGCCGTAACCCCAACCCAATGCCATCAGAGATAACCCAGTATGAGGGTTTTAGGGCGGCATCCCGCCCTAATCAGGGGGTTTGGGGAACTCGAAGGGACCCCAAGCAACACATTCAAACTCCCTACCGACCCTAGCAACTACCCTTCACCCAATTTTACAAACGACCTTGCTAAAAGTAGGGCTACCCTACATTCCCACCCCCTCCAACGCCTGATCCGCCACATCATAGAGAGCCTGCAACCTCTCCACAGTCTCCTCCTCAGCCTGCCACAAACCACGACCATTAGCCTCAACCAATCGCCCAAGCTTATAAGGGCATAAGCCGAGGCGGCACAGCTATCCCACTGTGCCGCCTCGAAGAACCT
>JBCAWO010000082.1:0-19630 GCA_038534515.1 Cyanobacteria bacterium J06554_1 | reverse complement strand
ATTTTGCCTAAATCACATGAATTATCAACTATACGTTCAATATCGGCTTCGTTGCGCTCATTGATTTACTACATGTTGATGGAGTTATGTGTTTCACAAATATTGGAAATGGCAACCCAGATAGGATATTTATGGAGTATATCGCTGACTGGCATATCACTGAGCGCAACGAAGCCGATATTGAACGTATAGTTGATAATTCATGTGATTTAGGCAAAATAGACCTGAATATCGAAAGAGATTTTACAGGTCTTACTTTATTAGTGAAACTTAAAAAAGTTTCTAGTTAACTCAGCTAAATTTGGCAAAGTAATTATAAGTTTATTACTACAGACTGGTCTAACATAATGCAGGAGCGGACGGATTGTAAAATTGAGGTGGTGATGCAAAGCTTCTGCCCGCCGCTTAGCTCTACGTTAGCTGCATCTGCTGCACTTTGCTGTCCGACCAATCGCTATAATTCCGGGGCAGCCACAGTGCACAATTTATGCGTATTCTCATCGTAAATCCACCGCACCCATCTATTGGTAGCCGTATTCCACAGGAGCAACTACCCCCTTTAGGTCTGTTATGTGTTGGTGGGGCATTACTGGACGCTGGCCATGACGTTAAGCTACTTGACGCTGAACTTGGACCACTTTCCTATGATGAAATCGTTCAGAAAGTTGTTGCGCAAAGTCCACAGGTACTACTTATCGGTCACTCAGGCTCAACCTCAGCCCACCCAATTGTTGTTGAACTGACTCTTCGCTTTCGGCAAGAGCTGCCCCATCTTACGATAGTTTACGGCGGGGTCTTTCCCACCTATCACTTCCACGACATACTCACTCAAGAATCCCAAATTAACGTGATTGTTCGAGGTGAGGGTGAAGCTACTGTTCCTAAGCTGATGGCAGCTATTGAAGAGGAGGAGGAGCTTGCTAACGTAGAAGGTATTGCCTTTCGTCGTAATAATCAGGTCGTTGAAACACTCCCTGCTCCTATGATCAAAGATCTTGATGCCTATCGCATCGGCTGGGAATTAGTTGACCTAAAGGACTATAGCTACTATGGCGGTAAGCAAGCTGTTGTCATACAGTTTTCCCGAGGCTGTCCACACCTATGTAACTACTGTGGACAGAGAGGCTTCTGGGCTCGTTGGCGACATCGTAATCCAAAGAAATTTGCAAAAGAAATTGCATGGCTTCATCGAACCCATGGCGTAGAACTATTTAACTTGGCCGACGAAAACCCAACAGTAAATAAAGCCATTTGGCGTGAACTGTGTGAAGCTATTATCGCTGAAAATCTACAAATTAGTATTATCGGCTCGACCCGCGCAGACGATATTGTACGAGATGCAGATATCCTGCATTTGTATCGTCAGGCAGGCGTTGAGCGATTTCTCCTGGGCATGGAAAATACCGATGAAATCACACTCAAGGCAATTCGTAAAGGCAGTAAAACTAGCACTGATCGTGAAGCCATTCGCCTCCTTCGACAGCATGGCATTCTTTCTCTAGCTACATGGGTGACTGATTTTGAAGAGGTTACTGACTATGACTTTATTCGTTCACTCAAACAGCTACTCTGGTACGATCCTGACCAACTTATGTCGCTGTATGTTACCCCTCATCGCTGGACTGGATATTATCGAATAGCTTCTGATAGGCAAATCATCCAACCAGATCAACGTAAGTGGGACTATAAACATCAGGTATTGGAAACTCGCTACATGCCTCCTTGGCGTATCTTTCTGTGGGTAAAATTTATTGAGATAGTTTTGCAGGCCCGCCCTAAAGCGTTATGGAGATCGTTTCTGCAGCCAGATCGAGCTGCACGGCATGGCATGAATTGGTTTACCCGCATGGGGCGACGGGTTATATTCCATGAATTTTGGAACTTTCTATTTCACGACTCTCGAATAAAAAATGGACCGACATTAAGAGATTTTTGGGGGTTGCCACAAGATCATCAAGAAATTCCACTACGTATGTCCTATCAGCCAATGAAGCAGACGATGTCTATCGAGCAAACAAGCTCTAAGGTACGTTCTTGAACACAACTCAATTCATTCATAAATTCCTTGAAGTAACATGTTGGGATCTAACATCCTTTCTGAGAAGGATATGAGCAAAGCCCCTGACCTTGCCACCTAACCATGCGCAGGAGCGGGCGGAATTTACATAGTAGGCATTGATGCAAAAACACGACCGCCACACAACTCTGCTGTTATGCAGCTAAAAAATAATCTCAATGCCATTCAATATTGATAAATTATTTGTTAACAGTCATTCTAAAATCGAGCATTTTGTACAGAAACACTCTGATGAAATCTTTTACGCTTTTGCCATTGATGCATCAATGCTATGTTTCAACTCGATTGAACAATTTGAACAAACTCTTCTGAACTATCAATCTTGTTGGGAGCATGAAACACGACCGATCAAGGCCCTCACTGAGATGACTGAAGAAGACTGGTTTTATGACAAATTTGCATTGAATGTTGCTGAAAAATATAGTGGCTTAAATAGAAGCAATGAGAAAAAGGCTTTAGAGGTTATTAATAAACGTCGTACCCGTCAACGAGCTAAAGGATGCGAATATCATACAGAGGAGGGCATTCGTATCCTTCGTGACAATACGGGAGACTGGGCTTATCAAGGTTTTGCAAACTTAAACGATGGCAACGGCTTCGATAGTCAACTTTATAATGAGCATTATTATGAGGCAATGGATTCTGAAGATGGCCACGCTCCAAATACTGCCTATGCGATCGCAACGTCTAGTCTGATAGAGCGACTGAAGCATAGTGATGTATTCAGGGGGTTGAAATTGGCAAATGATTTTGCTGTATTCTGGGTAGAACACTCATATCCAGGTTAAGTCGTCGTCTGATACTGGCGCACATTTATAACAGACGTCAATGCCCAGCGTACCAATTTGACCGCCACCAATGTCTGATGCAGAAACAGCACCACACAATAACCTGTTTATCGACTCCCATCATCCAGACTCGGACCGGTTTGCAGTCTTTGAGGATGATGGTACGTCAGCGTGGCTTTACCTGACGGAACCTGGTAGTCAAAAAATCGCTGCGGACGTTTGGATTTACAATCGTTTTGATGCACCTCCAACTTCGGAAATCAAGTCGTATCCTGGTAATCCTCCGCCAGCGGCAATTGGGTATGCTTCTGACACTGCCCTCTGCGAAGCACCACAAGCCCACAACTGGCAGATTATCTGGTCTCATGATGGGCAATCGGTTGCACTAGCCAAAGATGGTGTCCCAGTGGGGTGTATTATTTTGGCCTCAAGGAAAACCTACAGCAGAGAGTTGATCAAGGATGGTCCATGGGGAAAACCGTGGTCCGATCAAGTATTTGAAAGTCACTTCTGAAATCGTGAGCATGATAAAGCGTTGCACCGGAGCAGTAGGCGGCCCACTCTTTTCGTAAGCCCCTGACCTCATGCGTTTGCCCTGATTGACTGAAGGATAAACTTGACACGCTAATTTTAGCGAATTAAAATACCAACAAACATGTTGGTTAATAAATGAATTCAAAGGCACGTGAGCGCGTTTTGGCAGTAGCCTAAAAGCTTTTGTTGAACGCGGGTATGAAGTGGTTACGGTGAAGGATATTGCTAGGGCAGCAGAGATTCACCATGTTCCCGAGCGATTTGGCTTTTGAAGCTACTATCCTGCCCATTTTTGAGGTACTTGAGACTGCTAAAAATATGGGTGAAATAGACTATGCCAATCTTGATCACATTGCAGGTACGGTTTTTTCGTCTTTTGAAAGTTTGCCCGCTGTTCCTGAGGCGCACTTAGAAGAAGGCCGTCAGACGATGGCTGATAACATTATTGAGGTTTTTATTAAGAGAATGCAATCGTAGGCCACTGTCTAATTATTTTTTGTCTTTAAAACCAACAAACATGTTGGTTTTAAAGTTCAAGGCGTTTGAAGTTGAGTGTTTTGTTTTGATGTGTCAAAAAGGAATGTAAGTGATGAAAAGGAAAGCATTATTGATTGGGGCACTTGCTACGATTGGGTTACTATTTGCATTTTCAAAACCTTTCAAACGAGTCGCCAAATACCTTTCTCCCAGTACCAATCGTGCAATTGTGTTAGCGGCTGACGACCAAAATGCGAGTAATCGGTTCCCAGTGGTATCAGGGTTGAATCTGCTAGGAGAACAATTTAACCTTCCAGAAGACTTTTCTGATTTATATAATATTGTGGTGATTGCTTATACGCAGGAGCATCAATCCGATGTTTATACCTGGTTGCCGATACTTGCCGACATAGAGGCTGCTTACTCTGAGTTTCGCTATTATGAATTGCCCACATTGCCATCCTATAATCCAGTATTTCGAGCCCAGATTGATGGTTGGATGATTGCAGGCATTCCGGATGATGATACCCGTTCTCGAACGATCACACTTTATTTGGATGTCGATGCTTTTAACGAGCGTATTAGCGTTGACAGTGTTCAAGAGATTCAAGTCTTGCTAGTGTCTGCCGAAGGAGAAATCCTTTGGCAAGAAAGCGGTACCTTTTCAGAGGAGAAAGGAAGTTCTTTAATGATGTATCTTTATGAGTTGGGGGTGTCATCATCTGATGTACTGCGAGACAGTTGATATGGATGATATGGAAAAAGTGGTGACATTAATGGCGTACGCTAGACGTAATTTTTAAAGAGATTGTGTCGCTGACAACGGCTTAAGTATGATTTGACGAGAGCATGAGCTGAGGTTTTAAGCAAAGACTCTGATGGACTACTTTCTCCAAATTTATGGGACCTTACCGCGGGCTGGCCCTGGCTCGAACGAATTGACCCGGAGAGCATTCGAAATGATGTCGGATGTTCCTGAGTCACCTCGCATTCTGGATATTGGCTGCGGTCCCGGTATGCAGACAGTTGAGCTTTTGAGACTCACATCGGGTACAGCTGTTGCCCTTGACCTCTTCCCAGAGATGATTAGCCAGGTAAGGGCCAGCGCAGAACGTGCTGGAGTCTCTGATCGCCTCGAAACGTTAGAGCAAGATATGACGAAGATGGCTTTCCCAGAGTCGAGCTTCGATGTTGTTTGGTCTGAGGGCGCGATCTATTTCTTAGGCTTTGAAGCTGGTCTCAGGAAAGTCAAGACTTTTGTGAAGCCAGGTGGTTATGTAGCGGTCAGTGAAGCAGTGTGGTTAAAGCCTAACCCACCGCCTGGGGCTGTTGAATTCTGGAAAGATTATCCCGAGATTGACACCGTGGCTGCAAAACTTGACGTCATTGATCATGTTGGGTACGAGTCCGTCGGGTATTTTATCTTGCCCCCTGCTGCATGGACTGAGCAGTACTACAATCCAATGGAGCAGCGCATCGCTGAGAAAACCCCAGAGTGGAGCGGCATACCAGAGGCAGAGGCTGTTCTAAAAGAGGCGAGAAACGAGATCTCAACTTTTCGCAGGTATGCTGACTACTTTAGCTATGCATTTTTTGTAATGCGTAACTGAGTGAATGTCTTGCCCTGCTAGCCAGAATTAACTTATTATCCGAAATCTTGGCTAATGGTGCCCGGTATCGCCGGGCATCCATTTACCCGGCTATGCATGTAAGAGATATCTTTTACGGCTGCTAACAACTGTGGTCTCAGCCGTTTGGTGAGGCTGAATTAGGCCATAACCACCATGGTTACGCTCGTAGATAACATTAATGTCGTCGGTGCTGGAATTTTGGAACATGTAAAAGTCATGGTCGATAAGCTGTAGCTTTTCCAAAGCCTCTTGAACAGATAGGGGCGGCATGGCAAAGAACTTATTCCGCACGACTGTGGCGGGCAGTACAGGTCTGTGGCTGGTGATAATGGCGGTCGGATTGATAGATAGCTCAAAGCTGTTATCCTGGCTGATTTGAGCCTGTCCTCGCTGCTGCTGTTTTTCTTTATATTTTTTCAACTGTCGGGTAATTTTATCTGCCACTAGATCAATACTGCTGTAGAGATCCCCATGCTTTTCCATCGCTCGAATGATCGTACCTTTTGCATAGGTGGTCACTTCAGCCATCTGTACACCTTGTTTTCGCGTGCTGTGATGAACCGATAGGTTAATGTCAACCTCGGTTACCAAGTTCTCAAAATGACGTATTGCTTTACCAATTTTTTGGTGGGCATAATCACGAATAGAATCGGTAATCTCAATGTTTTTGCCTTGAAGAACTACTTTCATTTGAGAAATCTCCTTTGAGTAAGCAGCTACGCTTTAATCAGTGTGCCTATACTCATGTGGTTTGTAGGATGGCATAGGGGGTGCTTAATTTAAGCACTAACGGCGTCTGTTGATGTTCTCTTGGCTGGGTTACTGTTATCTTCCTATGTTTCTCTAAGATTACAAGACTGTTTCTAGCCGGAAGCCTAGGAACGCCGAGGAAAAAGTTAGGCTTACCTGGGGTAAAAAAATGCGTGCTTCCAAGGCCTGGGGGAAGTGTCTTAAGAAGATCTTAATTTTTTGCTATTTCAGCTTTTCTAGGGTGCAAAGACTCAAGAATTGAGCATAATCGGGGCAGTCCCCTCTGCATGTAGAGCGTAGTCTATGCCCAGTATCGATGATTGTCTAACCTCAATCTGCCCGATTCAGTTTGTAGTGGATATCCTGGGCAGTAAGTGGTCAATTTTAATTTTGCGAGAACTTTGGGACCAGGATCGCCGCACTAATGAGTTGCTAAAAGCTCTGCCTGGTATTAGTTCTAAAACACTCACGGTAAGACTGCGCAGTTTAGAGGAGCATGGTTTAATTGTGCGACGGGCCTATGCGGAGGTGCCTCCACGGGTGGAGTATGCCATCACGGATAAGGGTAAAGAGCTACAGCCTGTGGTTACGGCGCTGCATCAGGTGGGGCAACAGTGGCTAAAGCAAGATAGTTGTGCCTGTCCGCTGACGGCCGACCTCACGATGGAGAGAGTCCAGGTTTAATGCCTGGTGCAACCAAAAAAGGTGCGGAGGGGTACCAGAATAAAGGAGCAGGTTCTGTCAGATTATCTAGCCATCAAAATGACTGAAGCGCGAGGCTCGACCTGGTAGATATTCGAATCAATCTTAGGGGCAGCCTCGACTGGACAAAAGTCTTCTGGAGCTGCTAAAGCGGTATCGACGATGCGTCGCCAATGTTGACCCGCAGGCAGTGAGGGGAGTTCAAATGTGAGGGGATTATGGAAGGCGTTGAGCATGATGTGGAGCAATTCATTATGCTTTCGATAGGATAATGTGTAGGCCAGACTGTGGGAATAGTGGCTCCAGTCGGGGTTTCCTAGCCTAACGCCGTGCCAGACAATGGCTGGCTCTAGGATTGGCTGAGGGGTAACAATGAGCGGGTAGTCGTGCTTAAACACCTTTAGGGACTGGATAAAGGCAATGATTTCTTTTACAAATCTGAGGAATTTGTTTTGGGTGGTGACGGCATCCCAGTCGAACCAGCTGAGTTCATTATTTTGACAGTAGGCGTTGTTGTTGCCCTGTTGCGATCGCAACACCTCATCCCCCATCAGCATCATGGGCGTGCCCTGGGACATGGCCCACAGAACCAATAGATTTTTGGCTTGTTTGAGCCGTAGGGCTTGAACCGCCGGGTCCTGGGTCATCCCTTCTACACCACAGTTCCAGCTCCAATTGGTGTCGGCACCGTCACGGTTATCTTCACCATTGGCCAGGTTATGTTTGCCGTTATAGCTAACCAGGTCATAAAGGGTAAAGCCATCGTGACAGGTGACAAAATGAATGCTGTAGTTGGCACCTCGCTGTGATTGGGCATAGAGATCGGGGCTACCGACAATTCTATCGGCCAGGCTACGGGCCATGCCGTTATCACCTCGGACAAACTGTCTCACCTGATCTCGATAGGGGCCGTTCCACTCAGCAAAACGCTCCCCCGCAAAATGTCCAACCTGGTAGAGACCTGCGGCATCCCAGGCCTCAGCAATGATTTTTGTCCCGGCTAGGGCCGGATCGGTATTGATCATCCATAAAATGGGTGGATTGGTGAGGGGTTCTCCGGTGGTGCTGCGGGACAGGACAGAGGCTAAATCAAAGCGAAAGCCATCCACATGCATTTCTGAGACCCAGTAGCGGAGACAGTCTAAGACGAGATAGGCGGTAATAGCGCTGGTTTTGAGGGTATTACCGCAGCCGCTGTAGTTTTTGTAGTATCGCCTGTCATCTTCAAGAATATAATACGACTCATTACTTAACCCCCGTAGCGACAGGGTTGGGCCTCCATGATTACCTTCAGCCGTATGGTTAAACACCACATCTAAAATGACTTCAATATCAGCTCGATGTAGCGCTTTGACTAAATCTCTAAATTCATCCACTGGCCCCATACGGTCTTGTCTGGAACTGTACTGTTGGTGGGGGGCAAAAAAGGCCACCGGGCTATAGCCCCAGTAGTTGGTTTTTCCAGATGGCGCATCGTTAGGGTCAAACTGTTGTACCGGCATTAGCTCTACCGCCGTAATCCCTAACGATTTCAGGTATGGAATTTTTTCAATTAGCCCGGCGTAGGTGCCCCGTTTTTTATCGGCAACGCCAGAATTAGGATGTTGTGTAAATCCGCCTACGTGCAGTTCGTAAATCACGGTGGCGGCATAGGGCGTTTTCGGATGGCTATCGCCTTCCCAATCGTATTGCAGTGGGTCCACAACAACGCCTCGCAGTGCCTGGGCACAGTTGTCGGAGCTGTCAATGGCCGCCTGACGGGCATAGGTTTGCCAGCCGACAACTGAGCGGGCATAGGGATCGAGCAACACCTTGTTGGGATTAAACCATTGACCGTTGTCTGGATTGTAGGGACCGTCCACACGATACCCATAGACCTGCCCGGCCCCCAACCCCATCACAAACACATGCCAGTAATGAAATGTCTGGTGGATGTCAGGATCTAGCTGAACCACCCGATGGGGCTGAGGCGACTCCGGTGTTTCAAAGAGCAGCAGCTCTACTCTTCTGGCCCCTTGGGTATACAGACAAAAGTTAACGCCACCATCGCGGACCATGGCACCTAGGGGATAACTATCACCGGGTTGCACAGCGATGGTGGCGTTTGTTAATACCATGGCATTTTGAGATTTCCTATTATCGCATCTGTCAGGTTAGTCAAGACAACGGGTGTCCCTGAAAGCCTTTAGTTTCAACGGCTAACCTGACGCGCAAATGTCCTAATGCATCAGGACATTTGCTATACATTAGCGGGCGACTTCCTCCATGGCTGCCGCTGATAGGGGAACAACAAGACCGTCACGATAGGCGGCAATGTAGAGCGTCTTGAGATCCTGAATTAGCGGATAGCGAGGATTGGCTCCCGTACACTGATCGTCAAAGGCTTGCTCGGCCATCAGATCCAGGTGTTCAAAGAATATATGTTCATCCTCGCTCAGCACCTCTCGCAGACTGCTGGGGATATCCACCTGTTGTTTAAGGGATTCAATGGCCTCGATTAATCGATCTACTTTCTCTTCATCGGTGTTGCCCCCTAGCTGGAGTGAGTTTGCGATCGCAGCGTACCGCGCCTTAGCTTGAGGGTACTCATACTGGGGGAAAATCGCTTGCTTAAACGGGGCATCCGTAGCGTTGTAGCGAATCACATGGGAAATCATTAGGGCATTGGCCAGGCCGTGGGGCACGTGGAACGTGGACCCCAGCTTGTGAGCCAGGGAGTGACAGATACCGAGAAACGCATTGGCAAAGGCCATGCCGGCGATGGTGGCAGCATAGTGAACTTTCTCGCGGGCTTCCGGGTCGTTGGGACCATTTTGATAGGCCCGGGGGAGGTATTTCACCAACAGCCCAATGGCTTCGAGGGCTAACCCATCGGTAAACTCAGTGGCGAGTACAGAAACATAGGCCTCCAGGGCGTGGGTGAGGGCATCGATACCCCCATAGGCGGTCAGTCTTTTGGGCATGTGCCGCACCAGCTCTGGATCAATGATGGCCATGGTGGGGGTGAGGGCGTAGTCCGCCAGCGGGTATTTGATGCCCTCTCTGTCGTCGGTAACCACGGCAAAGGGCGTCACTTCAGAACCGGTGCCCGAGGTGGTGGGAATCGCGACGAGGATGGCTTTTTCTCCCAGGGGCGGCAGCTCATACACCCGTTTGCGAATGTCCATAAACCGCATGGCCAGCCCTTCAAACTCCACCTCCGGGTGCTCATACATCAGCCACATCACCTTGGCCGCATCCATGGGAGACCCCCCACCCAGGGCAATAATCACATCGGGCTGGAAGGTATTGATGACAGCTAACCCCCGCTGTACCGTCGAGAGAGACGGATCGGGCTCCACATCAAAAAAGGTGTGGTGCTCAATACCCAGGGTTTCCAGGGTGTCGGTAATCTCCTTGGTAAAGCCCATGTCAAACAATGGGCGGTCGGTGACAATAAAGGCGCGCTTTTTATGGGCTAGATCCCCCAGTGCCACTGGAATACACCCCGATTTGAAATAAACCTTGGGGGGGACGCGGAACCACAGCATGTTCTCTCGCCGCTCGGTCACCGTTTTGACATTGAGTAAATGGTGTACGCCGACATTTTCAGATACAGAGTTACCACCCCAGGTACCGCAGCCCAGAGTTAAAGACGGATCGAGCTTAAAGTTATACAGATCGCCTATGGCCCCCTGGGAAGACGGGGTATTGATTAATACCCGAGAGGTGGCCAGTTCATTCTCAAATTGAACGATGCGATCGCGATTGTCAGGGTGGGTGTACAGTACCGATGTGTGGCCCCGGCCAGCAAAATTTACCAGCTGTTTCGCCTGCTCCACTCCCGTGGCAAAATCCGACGCCCGGTACAGGGCCAAAATCAGCGAGAGCTTTTCATAGGAGAAGGGTTCTTCTGGACCAATGACACTGACCTCACCAATGAGGAGTTTGGTGCCCTCAGGTACCTTCAAATCGGCCAGCTGCGCTAGCTGGGTAATGGATTGGCCCACAATCTCCGCATTTAGCCGCCCATTCTTGAGCAAAAGTTGGGCCACCCGTGTCTGTTCTTGTGGGGTGAGAAAATAGGCTCCCCGTTTGATAAATTCTTGTTTGACGTCATCGTAGATCTCATCGGCCACCACGGCAGACTGTTCTGACGCGCAGATCATGCCGTTGTCAAAGGTTTTACTCAGCAAGATCGAACTCACCGCCATTTGAATATCGGCAGTCTCATCGATCAGGGCTGGGGTATTACCGGCCCCCACCCCCAACGACGGATGGCCAGAGGAATAGGCAGCCTTGACCATGCCAGGGCCGCCCGTGGCGAGAATCAGCTTGATGTCGGGGTGCTGCATTAGTGCCTGGGAGAGTTCTAGGGTGGGTTCATCGATCCAGCCAATCAGCCCGGCTGGCGCACCGGCTTTAACGGCGGCATCGCGGATGACTTTGGCGGCGGCAATGGTGCAGGCCTTGGCGCGGGGATGGGGAGAAAAAATAATGGCGTTGCGAGTCTTGAGACAAAGCAACGCCTTAAAAATAGCGGTGGCAGTGGGGTTGGTGGTGGGCACAATCCCCGCAATCAGGCCAATGGGTTCGGCCACTTTTTGGATGCCGTAGTGGACATCGGAGTAGATTATCCCGCAGGTCTTTTCATGCTTATATTTGTTGTAAATATATTCTGAGGCGAAGTGGTTTTTAATTACCTTGTCTTCGATTACCCCCATGCTGGTTTCAGCAACGGCCTGTTTGGCCAACGGAAGACGGGCATTATTAGCTGCGATCGCAGCCTGCTTAAAAATAGCGTCTACCTGGGTCTGATCAAAGCCAGCATAGATCTCCTGGGCTTTTTTTACCTGTGAAATTAGCTCCTCTAAGCTCTCTAGAGTATTGACGCGAGCATCAGTGGGAGACGAGAGTAATGTCATCATTCAACAATCCTTTAGCGAACATTCAAGCCGTACTGTTGAAATAGCGCTTTAACGTGTTTAATTTGATCTTGACTGGGAGGTGTGGTTTCTTTGAGCCGATAGTCATAGCCCAGGGCTTCCCATTTATAAGCCCCCATTTGATGAAAGGGTAGAACTTCCACCCACTCCACATTAGTCAATGTCGAAACAAACTTTGCCAGTCCTTCCACATTGTTTTCGGGATCGGTGAGTCCGGGCACTAAAACAAACCGAATCCAGGCAGGTTTGTTAATCTCTTTAAGATAGTTGGCCAGCCTTAGGGTGGGTTCTTGAGACACATGGGTGACCCGCTGATAGAGATCTCGATCAAAGGATTTGATGTCGAGCAACACCAGATCGGCATAGGGCAACACCTGTTGAGCGGCCTCCAGGTCAGAAAATCCTGAGGTATCCAGGGCCGTGTGCAGACCTGCGGCCTGGCAATACCGCATTAACTCGGCAACAAACTCAGGCTGCATTAGCGGTTCCCCACCGGTAACGGTTACCCCGCCATGGGAAGCCTCTAGATAGGCTCGGTAGCGCAGAATATCAGCCATCATTTCAGCTGCCGTCACCTCGCGTCCTCCCTCCACCGTGCGACAGTCAGGGTTGTGACAGTATAAGCACCGCAGTGGGCACCCCTGGGTAAACACCACATACCGAATACCGGGACCATCCACAGTGCCACAGGTCTCAACAGAATGGATTCGACCTGTGGTGGGCGAGGTTAAAGGAAGCGTCAACATAAGAGAAAACAATCCTGGACGATGACGTGTGCACATTACCTAGCGAGCCTGCCGGAGGCCCCCTAAATCCCCCAATCCTGGGGGACTTTGAGTTCATGCTTTGCCACAATTCTTTTTGAGAACTAATTTCTGAAGCCCCCAGATTTGGGGGTTTGGGGGCCTGAATAACGTTTGCTTCATCGCCAATATTTCTAAACATCAAATTTGCCACCAGTATCTTGGTAAGAGAGAAAATACTGTTCTCCCCCTTACGAAGGGGGAGTTAGAGGGGGTCAGAACCGACTGTGGAAGGTGCGATTGACCACATCCATCTGTTGTTCACGGGTGAGCTTGATAAAGTTCACCGCATAGCCCGAAACCCGAATCGTGAGCTGGGGATACTTTTCAGGATGATCCATGGCATCGAGCAATGTTTCTCGGTTGAGCACATTTACATTGATGTGCTGCCCTGTGTTGTGAAAGTAGCCATCCAACAATCCCACCAGGTTGTTGACCTGATCGGCCTCGGTTTTACCCAGGGCCTCCGGCACGATGGAGAAGGTGTAGGAAATGCCATCCTGGGCGTGCTGGTAAGGTAGCTGGGCTACGGATTCACAAGCTGCGATCGCACCCTTCGTATCACGACCGTGCATGGGGTTAGCACCGGGGGCAAAGGGCTCCCCTGCCTTGCGACCATCGGGGGTACTGCCAGTCTTTTTACCATAGACCACGTTGGAGGTGATGGTGAGAATCGACTGGGTGGGCACCGCATTGCGGTAGGTTTTGTGCTGACGAATATGATTCATAAATCGTTTCACCAGATCCGAGGCAATCTCATCTACCCGCTCATCATTGTTGCCAAATGCAGGGTAGTCGCCATAGACCTTATAGTCCACCACCAGTCCACCGTCATTACGAATCACTTTTACCTGGCCATACTTGATGGCTGAGAGAGAATCAGCCACCACCGATAGACCGGCAATGCCACAGGCCATGGTGCGATAGACATCGCGGTCGTGGAGAGCCATCTCTAGACGCTCATAGCAATATTTGTCATGCATGTAGTGAATCACGTTGAGGGTGTTCACATAGAGCTTGGCCAGCCAGGACATCAGGACATCAAACTTAACCATCACCTCATCGTAGTTTAGCCAGTCTCCCGTAACCGGCGCATAGGCGGGAGCTACCTGTTCCCCTGACTTTTCATCTTTACCCCCATTGATGGCATAGAGTAGGGCCTTAGCCAGATTTACCCGCGCCCCAAAGAACTGCATTTGTTTACCAATGGGCATAGCCGACACACAGCAGGCAATACCGTAATCATCGCCGTACTCAGAGCGCATCAGGTCATCGTTTTCATATTGAATCGAGCTGGTGTCCTTAGAGACTCTGGCACAGAACTGTTTAAAGGCTCTGGGTAGCTGCTCGGACCACAGCACGGTCAGATTGGGCTCTGGGGCTGGCCCTAAATTATAGAGGGTCTGCAAACACCGGAAGCTGGTTTTGGTCACCAGCGGACGACCATCTAACCCCATTCCCCCAATGGATTCGGTCACCCACACCGGATCGCCAGAAAACAGCTGATTGTAAGCCGGAGCCCGCAGAAATCGCACCATCCGCAGCTTCATGACAAACTGATCGATCAGTTCCTGGGCGTCTAATTCGCCCAGGGTGCCGCTGGCAAGATCCCGCTGAATATAGATGTCTAAGAATGTTGAAACTCGCCCCAGGGACATGGCGGCCCCATTCTGTTCCTTAATGGCCCCAAGATAGCCAAAGTAGGTCCATTGCACCGCTTCTTGGGCTGTCGCTGCTGGTTTCCCAATATCGCAGCCGTAGGCCTCAGCCATTTGTTTGAGTTCCTGGAGGGCGCGAATCTGCTCGGCAATTTCTTCGCGCTGACCAATGACGGCCTCATCCAGGGTATCTAGCTCCAGGGATTGCAGCTGCTGTTGTTTATCCAGAATTAAGCGATCGCAACCATACAGAGCCACCCGACGGTAGTCTCCAATAATGCGCCCCCGACCGTAGGCATCGGGCAGTCCGGTGATAATGCCTGAATGCCGCGCCCGTTTCATTTCACTGGTGTAGGCATCAAACACACCGTCATTGTGAGTTTTTCGATACTTGGTAAATATCTCTAATGTTTGGGGGGCCAGCTGATAGTCATAGGCCTCTAAAGATTTCTTGACGACCCGAATCCCGCCCAGGGGCATAATCGCCCGCTTTAGGGGTTTATCGGTTTGCAGGCCAACAATTTGCTCCAGCCTCTGATCTATATAGCCGGGGGCATGGGCCGTAATTCCGGTGGGCAGGCGATCGTCAGCATCCAAAATACCGCGCTCCCGCTCTTGCTGCATTAGCTCCGTAACCTGACGCCATAGCTGCTGGGTGCGATCGCTAATGCCGGCCAAAAAATCACCATTGCCGTCATAGGGAGAATAGTTTTTCTGAATAAAATCTCGAACGTTAATCTCATTGATCCAAGAGCCTGCCAAGAACTGATGCCAAGCCTGAATCGGAGGAGTCTGAACTGAGATGGAATTACTTGTTCTTGTGCTAACTACATCTGATACGTTCATAGTCATACTCTCCTGACAAAAGAATTATGCAACAGCAACCCCAATACCCCGTTGCCGTTGCGGGTGAAATATCGATAAACAACATCCAGTTCACCTAAAGCAGCAAAACTAACGCTAAAAGCAGCATTTTGTAATCAGCCTGCTAAAACCTGTCTTTTCTAATGCGATACTGTTGCTGACTTAGGAGATGTGCCGCTCTGTTGTAAATGCCAGACGCCAGCATCCTGTAGAAAAGTTTGTAGCTAAAGCCATCTCGAGTATCAGCGATGCCAGACGAATTTTATGGAGCTTTTGAATTTCAAAAAATCTCAGACAAACTATCCCTGGTTGTGTTGCAAATCTCACCCAGCCGATATGCAAGAACATCCACGTCTGAACTGATTCTAAAAACAGGCTTAGATCATAGAGTTTATGAATCTTGGGTATAGTCTCATATCAATGAGCGCCCTTAAAGCCTGACAGAATCTAGAAACCTCCAACAGAACTTGACTAAGTAATCTTGCCTATGGGCTTAATATAGCAGAAATTTTTGAAGACAGAGATCTATTTAGTACGGTTCTGTTACGTTTCTAAAAACACACTCACGTATCGAAATATTCTTAACGCATAGCTTAGGTTTATACGCAGTTTCTAAAAGCCACCTCTAAAAAACTAGATGGCAACAGTTAAGCAACCTCAATGTTTCAAAACTCCTAAACTAAAAATTAAATTGTCATAGAAACTACAGCGCCGAAGAGAGTTACGTATTGGCAATTACCTCTGTAAAAGGAATAGAAAATTAATGCTATCTATTCAAATCTTTCGAGATACACTTTAAGGTGTAATCAGGTTGCCATCAGATCGACAGTTTTAATCTCTAGAAGCTAAGATGAGTCAGGGATTTTACATTGTCAATGAGCGGCTATAGCGATCCAGCAACAGGTGCCATTTTTAGTCCGTAGACGTTAACTAAAAACAACGAGTAAGTTTCACCCTTCACGTATCTGAAACTTAGATGTATTTGGGGCATTATTTATGACTGCGTTTAACGTTAGTAAATCTATAGACAAGGCCTTGGATGACGTCACATCCCATGACCCCACAACAAATTCTTCCAAAAATCTAGGTCATTGTCCCGCCCATGACATTCTGCGCTACGATTATCAGCCTCTTTCCCCCTTCTTTTCACCGCAAACTGTAGCCGTTATTGGTGCCACTGAGCGCCCTGGTAGTGTTGGCCGCACCCTGCTATGGAATCTCATTAGTAATTCATTTGGGGGGACTGTTTTTCCAGTTCATCCTACCCGGACTAATGTGCTTGGGATCAAAGCTTATCCTGCAATTGGTGTTGTGCCTGCGGCTATTGACCTGGCCATTATCGCCATTCCTGCCCAGGGAGTTCCGGACGTCATTGACCAGTGTGGAAAAGCCGGTGTGAAAGGGGTGATTATTCTCTCAGCTGGATTCAGGGAGATTGGGTCAGCTGGTGTAGCGCTAGAAGAGGCCGTATTAGCCACGGCACGCCACTATCAAATACGGGTGCTGGGCCCTAATTGTTTGGGGCTGATGTGCCCCACCAGCGGCTTAAATGCCACCTTTGCTGGGGCAATGGCTCGGCCCGGCAGTGTCGGGTTTATTAGTCAAAGCGGGGCGCTATGTACCTCAATTCTAGACTGGAGCCTACGTGAAAACGTAGGCTTCAGTGCTTTTATATCCATTGGCTCCATGTTGGATATTGATTGGGGCGATTTGATCTATTACCTGGGAGATGATCCGGCCACCCACAGCATTGTTATTTATATGGAAACCATTGGCAATGCCCGGTCATTTCTCTCGGCGGCTCGAGAAGTAGCCCTGAGTAAGCCTATCATTGTTATTAAGTCAGGGCGCACCCAGCTGGCGGCCCAGGCTGCCGCTTCCCACACTGGGGCAATGGCAGGCAGTGATGAGGTACTAGATGCTGCATTTCGGCGCTGCGGGGTGTTACGGGTGAACACCATTGACGAGTTGTTTAATTTAGCCGAAGTATTGGGGAAACAGCCTCGTCCTGGCGGCAAACGCCTGACAATTCTCACCAATGCCGGGGGGCCGGGGGTGTTGGCCACAGATGCCCTGATTCGCAGTGGTGGAGAGTTGGCCACCCTGAGTCCTGAGACCGTAAATCGGCTAGATGAATTATTACCTCCCCATTGGAGTCGCCAAAACCCCATCGACATTTTGGGTGATGCTACACCGGAGCGCTATGGAGCTGCGCTGGATGTGTTAGCCCAAGAGAAAAACAGCGATGGTCTTTTGGTAGTTTTAACGCCCCAGGCCATGACCCAGCCCACTGAAACGGCGACACAGCTACAAACACGGGTGAATCAGTGGAAAAATAAACCCCTGTTGGCCAGCTGGATGGGCACGGAGGGGGTGGCAGCAGGGGAAGCTCAACTTAACAAAAGTAGTATCTTTACCCTGCCCTACCCCGATGCGGCGGCTCAGGTTTTTACCCTGATGGCTCGCTACAGTGATAATCTCCATGCCCTTTATGAGACGCCAAGCCTCACCTCCACCTCAGCCATTGAGGATGGTTCAATCACCGAGCTTCTGACCCGTGCTAGGGCGGAAAATCGACAGCTGCTGAGTGAATGGGAGTCAAAACAGTTATTGACTGCCCATGGTATTCCGACGGTGGTGACTGAACTGGCGACGTCCGCTGATGAAGCGGTGTCACTGGCCCAGCGTATTGGCTATCCGGTGGTGCTTAAGCTCCATTCCCATACCATTACCCACAAAACAGATGTGGGTGGTGTCAAGCTAAAACTGGTGGATGAGGCAGCGGTAAGATCCGCCCATGCCGAGATTATGGCCATTGGTCAACCGGGAGATTGTCTAGGGGTGACGGTACAACCCATGGTCTCTCTTACTGGCTATGAGCTAATTATTGGTAGCAGCATCGATGCCCAGTTAGGGCCGGTTCTGTTGTTTGGCAGCGGCGGTCAGCTGGTGGAGGTCTATCGCGATCGCGCCCTGGGGTTACCCCCCCTCAACACCACCCTGGCCCGTCGGTTGATGGAACAAACCCAAATATATAAGGCGCTACAGGGTGTGAGGGGACGAACAAGCGTGGACCTGGCTGCCCTCGAACAGCTGCTGGTGAGATTTAGTCAGCTGGTGGTTACCTATCCACAAATTAAGGAAATTGAAATAAATCCTTTGCTGGCCTCAGCTGAGCAGCTGGTGGCCCTGGATGCACGGGTCGTTCTCCATGGCTCTGAGGTGGCAGCAGACTGTTTACCCAAGCCTGCCATTCGACCCTATCCTACTCAATATGTCAGACCCTGGACCCTATCTGATGGCAGGCCAGTAACAATTCGCCCGATTCGACCTGAAGATGAACCCCTGATTGTTACTTTTCATCAGACGCTGTCTGAGGAGAGTATCTATTTTCGATACTTTCATCTAATAAAGCTGCAGGCCAGGGTGGCCCATGAGCGTCTTACTCGGATCTGTTTTATTGACTACGACCGGGAAATGGCTCTGGTTGCTGAATATCAGGATCCAGAGACAGACGAACGTTCAATTTTAGGAGTGGCCAGACTCAGCCGTCTCCACGGTCTCGATGAGGCAGAATTTGGCATGTTGATTAACGATCAGTACCAGGGGCAGGGATTGGGAACAGAACTATTGCGATCGCTAGTTGCGGTTGCCAAAGCGGAAGCCTTAACCCGGATTTCTGCCGATATCCTGCCAGAAAATAAGGCCATGCAACGGCTCTGTCAGAAACTTGAGTTTACTCTCCAGCGTGACTATGGAGAACTGCGGGCATATCGAAATTTGTAGGCTGCTAGGATTAATTTCGTTTATTTGTTAGGTAGGTGGATCCAATTAGCTATTAGATATCGAAGCCCCCTCCCGTCCCCCAATTCTGGGGGAGGCTAGACTCAAAGCCCCCAGAATTGGGGGTTTGGGGGCAAAATCTGCGAAGTCAAACCGGTTTTTTTATGTCTTATAAAAGATTGAGTTCACCCACTTATGTTGACACAAGCATCTTTCAAGACGATCTTTCTAGTGACGGAGTTTATAATCCATCTGTTAGTAGAGCAGAGGTCGCTTCCCCCTATGCGATTCTCCATGGTGAAGCCCCAGTATCAGCCGTGCAAATGCTATGCCGCTCGCTCACGTTTAAGCATGCAGCTGGCAACCACAATACCGACTATGGCGCATAGAGCCATAGGATAAAACGCATAGGTATAGGTGCCAAACCAATCTCGAAGTTGCCCGATGGCCAGGGTTCCGGCTAGGGCACCAACACCATAGGCTGTAAACACAATGCCGTAATTTTGAGCATACTGATCGGGGTTAAAAAAGCGGAGTGTGATGATAGGAGCCATGGCCAACCACCCACCTAAACAAAACCAAAGCAGGCAAAAGGCCAGTAAATAAGTGGCTAACTGACCCTCTTGGGCATTTATCAT
>JBCAWO010000081.1:0-20065 GCA_038534515.1 Cyanobacteria bacterium J06554_1 | reverse complement strand
GCCTCTTCTTTATTCTCCAACAGGTGCAAAATACTCAGACCCAGTACGGCATCTAATGAGTTCTCTTAGGCTAAAATCCGTCGATAAGTCCCATTCAACTGTTCAGGAAGTATTCGAAATAATTTACACAATACTTAGGGACTATTCGCAGTAGTTAAAGTTTTTAACTTGTTATATTAAGCGTTTTCTTAGATTTTTTTTTCTGACATATAGTTGAGCAAAGAATAGCGCATATATACTGATATCTTCAGAAAAAAATCTAGAGCCTTTCTGCGCAATTCCCTGGGGTCATCATCACTATAGTTGAATTCACATTACTTATTCTCAAGGGGGAGAAAAGTTAGCTTCTTCTCATAGAAAAAGGATTATCGCCCAAAAGTTTGTATTTCTCAATCTGTTTTATAGCTGGGAGATTAATCAGCTGTAAAACAGTTTTAATTCTCAATCTAGAAGACAATTGTGCCTTTGTCGTTAGCTAGCGGCACTTTAAAAATACTAACCTTATGTTCGTTGGACCATAAGGTCAGCATAACAATATAGTTTACCGGCCCAAACTATGCTAAAACCTGCTGTTCTTTCTAAACGTCTCTCAACTCGTTCTCTACTAGAGATTTGGGTAGATCGCTATAAGCTTGATGCATTTATGCTCATAAGCGGCTGCACAAGCAATGAGCTAATCAATGCTATTGAGGAAAAAGGTCGTAAAAAGACTGTTGAAAAAGCCCATAAATGGATCAAAATAAGCAGCGAATTTGCTGGACTAAAGACAAATAGCTTATTCTCCTATGTTCCTAACGTGGTTAGCTTAGAAGAAGCGAGACAAATCGCTGGCTTTGTCGAAAAGATCTATACCAAGCTGTTAGATGTGTATCAACAGCAGCAGATATCACCAGAGTGGATGGCCCTGATCGACTCATTAAACAATTCAAATAGTGTAATTGAAAGATTAGAGAAAGCTAGCTCTATTGATCTGTTAGCCATTGAACAAGTTGCAGTTAAGGTAGAGCCTTTAATCCTGGCGCTTCAAAATAAACATTTGGCCTGCCAAGACCGCCGCACGATTGGTTTTATGAGCACTCAGTTCCATTTTAGTACACAGCTCTTGCTCAGCCATTTACAGCCGATCGAACAATTGCTACTTAAGCCCTATCTACAGTTTGTTGAAGAACAAGTTTGTATTCCCTGGCAGCGAATTTGTGCTGCCGCTAACCGCCATTTTTCCAGTTCTGCAGTCATTACAGCGGTTAAGTTAATGCTGCCCCAAAGCGAAGAGATTTCCAGTGATATCTACAGTCAGGCATTGACGCTTTTTCCCTCCCATCGCAGCCGTCGCGGCTTGCTCACTCAGCCAGATGTAGCCGCCTCATCCATCAGAGATATGAGTATGTTTCAAGCTTATCTTTGGCTATGTGTGTTAGAAGGTAATATGTCATCGGTTGAGAATGAACTTCTGCCCCTATGTCTGATGGTATTTCCTGCCATCTCTGTAGACTGGAAGATGGTCGAAGTTGCGGTGGAGTTGATGACTACGTGCATCCAAAAACGCCTGGATGCAACACATGTCCCCCTTGTAGCCCCCTATATGAACGCAATGAAACAGCTGTTTATCAAGGCGAAGTCGAGTCCTGAACTCGTAGAACAGCTTCAACATAGCGTTTAGCCGCAGGCTATCCCCACAGACATAAAGTATTTCAGGTAAATTGATTGCGTTTTATTTGACATTTATCTACTAGTTGGTAGATACTGATGTCATGGAAAGCAGCACAGCTAAACACATATTAGATGTGGCCCAGGATATGGTGCGTAACCGGGGCTATAGTGCCTTTAGTTACGCCGATATCTCAAAGCAGGTTGGCATTCGCAAAGCGAGCATCCACTACCACTTTCCGTCAAAGGATGAGCTGGTGAGGGAACTGGTAAAGCGATATCGAGAGGGGATGGTGAGGGCTTGCGATCGCATCGCCCAGTCCGCCATCAGTCTTGATCAACAGATCATCCAATTTTCCCATCTCTACCGGGATGGTCTAGAAGATGGTCAAATTTGTCTGTGTGCTATGTTAGCCGCAGATTTTGAGGTTTTACCTGAGGCCGTTCACGAAGAGATTCAAATCTTCTTTCGCGATACTGAAGCCTGGCTCACCACCCTACTCCAACAAGGATGTGAGACCGGCATTTGGGACTGTCAGCCCACACAAGAAGCCAAAGGTTTGATAGCCATGCTTCAAGGGGCCCAGCTGTTAGCTCGTGCGTCAGCTGATAGCATCGCCACTTTTGAGCAGGTTGTTTATCCACTGCTTCAAGCCAAATTTTCCAAGGACTAATGCTGAATCTTAGTGTGAATTAATCTATCTTGCTGTGGTAGAAACGCCCATTTACGAAGGCCTTATCCTGAAAGAAGACGTACATGGAACACTGCAAGGGTTTAACAGCTTTCATCCCATTGGTCACATTGGTACCCCTGAAAATGTAGCAGATGCGATCGCATCTTTACTCTCAGATAAAGCAGGCTGGGTAACAGGAGCTGCCTGGGATATTGGCGTTGGCGTAATGGCCGGTCGCAATTAGTAACTGCGATTGCTGATTTAGGGGATGATTTCATCTGCACGATGTTGTCTTGTCGCATGTCTAACCGAGCGGTTCATCCTCTAAATTAGCAACGGCAACACAAGCGTATAAGTTTAAGCTTCAAAGAAATATAGCTAAGTTACGCCCTGGCATTAGAGGAAACTACAGATTCAACTTGAACGTGGTTTATGTGGGTAACGTTAGAGACGTAGACATGGTTTGAGAACAAGTTTTACAACGAAATGACTCTAAAACTAATTCTTCGGAAAGTGGTTTTATATGGCATCGGCATACCTGCTAGTCTGGTTCTTATTGTGGCCATAACATGGCCAATTGTCTTTACATCTCGCCCAAATCGCACACCTGAAACACAAGCATGGCATGAGGCACGGTTACATGTGTCGATATTAAATCGGGTGCAGCAGGCCCATTATCTAGAGAAGGGACATTTCTCAGACTCTATTGAGACACTTGCACTAGGCGGGGGGATTGATGATGAGATTGAGACAAATCGCTATTATCGATATGCGATCGCACTTGCCCCCGATCAAAATTCGTCACAGCAATTTGCTATTGCCAAGAGCAAAAATCTTACTTCTTTCACAGGCTTGGTCTGGCAAAACTGTATTGATGAACCTGTGGATGGATGCACAACTCTCTGTAAAAGCAATGAACCCACCACTACCCAAGCCCCTGTTTTTAGCGTACAGCCAGACTTAAAATCCATCGAATGCCCCAAAGGCTATGGCGGATATTGAATTGATGCTGCACTAAAGGTTTTTGCGATCGCTGATCCTTGGGATGAACTGGTCTAGAGTCATGGTTATTTGACGGCATCCCACAGCTAAAGTCATCCCAAGGATCAGCAATGCCAGATTTTTTATTTGACATCTACCTACTAGATGGTAGATACTCAGGCATGGCGAACAACACGGCCATAACCTAATCAAAATGAGGAGACTGACAATGATTGCTTATACTTTGGTCGGCACCAATGATCTCGAAAAGTCAGCCGCATTCTATGATGCTTTGCTGGCAGAGATAGGAGGAAAACAGGCAGCGAAGCTTGATCGCGTCATCCTTTATGCAGGTGCTGAAGGTACTCCATTTTTTGGTATTGCCCAGCCCGCCAATAGCGAACCAGCTACCATCGGGAATGGTTCCATGGTGTCTTTAGGGGCAAAGAACCCTGAAGACGTGAACCGCTTACATGCCAGAGCGTTAGCACTGGGTGCTACCGATGAAGGCACCCCCGGCCCGCGCACTAATCTTACGTTGAACTTTTATGCGGGCTATTTCCGTGATCCTGATGGGAACAAGCTCAACTTCTTTTGCATGGGCTAGAGTTTTTTTAAGTTAACTGAATCAGATTTTCAGTATCGGTTCTTTGGCTAATCATGAAAATTAATGCAGACCTAACAGAACGTGCCGTTGTCTATACCAAAGATCTACCCTGGGTAGACTCTCCCATGGCTGGTGTACAACGGCGCATGCTTGACCGCAACGGAGAAGAAGTCGCCCGCGCCACCTCTCTTGTTCGCTATGCTCCCGGCAGTTATTTCTCGGCCCATACCCACGGAGGTGGAGAAGAGTTTCTTGTCTTAGAAGGTGTATTCTCAGACGAGCACGGAGACTTTGGCCCAGGCACCTATGTGCGCAATCCGGTGGGATCTAGCCACACGCCCCATAGCAAAGACGGGGCAACTATCCTGGTTAAACTACGACAAATGGACCCAGACGATCAGCAGCAGGTTACCATCGACACCCGTGGGTCAGGCTGGGCTCCTGGGTTAGTGCCAGGGCTACAGGTTTTGCCGCTACACAGCTACGGTACCGAGCAAGTGGCCCTGGTGAAATGGGCTCCCGGCACAAAGTTTCAAACCCATCGCCACTGGGGTGGAGAAGAGATTTTTGTTCTCGAAGGCACCTTTGCCGATGAGCAGGGCATCTATCCCAAGGGTACCTGGCTACGTAATCCCCCCGGCAGTGTGCACACACCCTTTAGTGAAGCAGGCTGTCTGATTTATGTTAAAACAGGACATCTGTCATAGGGTGAGCGGGCGAAACAAGATTTGGCAACAACTTGCCTAACATCTACACCCTATAGGAGCGACCAGCTGTTAACCAGCCAGCAACCAGGGTAACTATGGGCGGTGGCCAACGTCGTTAACAGCGACATGATAGATAATTTAGGGGTTTTGCCTACCTGGGGGTATGTTGATTGCCAGGTTATTGTGAGACTATATTTTTGGTCATGACTATGACAGCCATTTCCAGCATTTGTCGATAGCGGTTAGGTTGCATGCGTTTAGAGTCTAGGGTTTTCGAGCAGACATGTCTAAAGCTGGCGATTGCGGCCATGTGTTTACTGACCGCTGTGGGTCTGGTGCCAAGCTGGGCACTGGCTCTACAAGCCAATCAATCGATAAATCAGGCTGCCACACTGGTGGGGCCAAGGGAAAAATCACCCATTCCCATATATTTGCGCCCTGCACCTAACCAGCCAAATGTTGGCTATGGCATCAATGGCGATGCTGTTACTGTAACGGAGCAGATGGCCAGTTTTTTACCAGAGGCAGACCCAAGCACTACCTGGAATCATATCCGTTTGGATAATGAGCCCTATACGGAAGGGTGGGTGCAAGGAAAATTTTTATCTTTGGAAAAAGCAGATGTACAAGAGTAGGAGCGGCGGGGGTGCGATCGCAAATCCCCACAGTTGTTAGGCTGAAATCGCACCCCCGCCATTCTTGCTATCGTCAGCTACCCTATTTCTTTCCGCCTCTATCTCGTCCACCCATACCAGACTTCCAATGGCTGGCCCCAATGCCAAACTTGCCCGATTCAAACCATTCAGACTTTAATAGGGACCACCAATCAGCCGTAAGACCAGCCAAAATATAATCATAGGGAAGCCAGCCATAGCCGCCATTCCCCCAATCAGTCCCCCAGGAGTTACGGATTAAAACAGCCCCCTTAGAACGTTTGCCATCAGCGTTGGGGATAATTCGATTATCGTCGTACCCGACAGCAACAACCGCATGTCCCCCTTCCATTTTGTCCAGTTTGCTAGGGTACGGGATATAGCCTTTTTCAACATTGGCCTCATCATGAATAGAGGTATATAGAGTAAAGCCAAACATGCAGGGAAAACCCGCCAGTAACACCGCTTTGATCTGAATCAGAAGTGCGTCTTCGGCAATGCCCGCATAGTCTAATCGGAAATATTTAAGCGCCTGATAATTTTGAGCAAACGAATAGCAGAACGTTGTTGGTTCTTCGTCGTAGTATTCTTCGTTGTAGGGCCAGTGTTCTTCGGGAGGAATGCCAAATAGCACCATTGCCTTCATTGTTTCTCGCACAGAGGCCCCAGAATCTCCTACACGCTGCATCAAGTTACGCGCAGTTTTATATAGGAATAACGGAGAAACATCGGTATACTTACCAAATGCCTTTTTAGCAAAATACTCGGTCAGGGCCACACCCGCATGGGCAGTACAGGAATTTATCGCCCCTTGATTTTCAATCGGTGAACACCATATGCTCAGATCAACAAAGTCGGGTAGGCGCAGATATAGTGAGACGTGTTTACCCTCGTCCAATACCCCCTTGTTTGTATTGTCAGCCGCCTTTTTTTCACTCCCCTGCTTAATCCGCTGATGTAGCTCCCAATCGATGGGTATTTTCAAGTCAACTTGAACATTTCGCTTATTATTCGCATCTAAGAGTTCCAATAGTTGTTTTTGTTCAGAAGATTCCCCTGTCGTCAACCTTGCTTTTATTTTTTCAAGGTCCGTTGATGTCAGCTGATATCGATCAAATATACGCTGCATCATGGTTTTTATCGGACTTTGGGGCTCCGAGTCCAGCATGTCGCAAAGATCTTTAGCGGCATCTATAGAAACACGGGTCAAATAGTCATAGGTATCAACCGTATCAACCGTTTTCATCTTCTCTAAAATCTTGGTTTCATCAAATGCTTCTTTTTGGAGGAGTTGGGTGGCAGATTTAGCAGATTCTGCAAGGGACATTAAATCAAATGATGAAAAATCAAAACCGTCACCCGATAGAGACAGCAATATCGTTTGGACGCTGAGCAACATCTCAAACGTTTCTATCCCTTGTTTTACCGCTGCGTCAAAGTTAGTCTGCATACCAAGCGGTGCAATGATGCGAAATACAGCGGTAACGACAGGAGTGACAAATTGATCAATTTTGTGTTGAACAGCCGCCGCGATTTCTTTAAAGAGAAGTTTATAGTAATGGGGAGAAGCAGTATTTCTTTTATTGTCTTCATGAATTTTATCCCAATGAAGGCCAGTTTGTTCATAGACAAAATCATGAACAGCTTCGGTAAGGTTGTTGGTCTCTTTAAATATTTCAGCTCTTCTGTACGCTCTATACCAGGGGTCATCATCTGCCAGCTGGTTGTCGTTAGAGTCCAGGTTAATGCCCAACACATCCAGCTGAGCATTTAACTTCTCGGCTGCCTTTTGGCGTTGTTTAAAGACGTATGAGGATTTATCTAAATAGCCGAGACCTTGACCGGATGGAATAACGTGAAACTCTGACCAGGTTAACGGCACCGTAAGCTGCTGTATTTGAATAATATCCTGGCTCGGGAATAGGTTTTTAAGAATACTTTCTAGCAGCTGATCCGGTAAGAGCGCCTTAATATTTTCCGTCCTTTTTTCAGTCTCAAATATATCTGGCAACGGCAGAGAGCCTGGTATGGCATATATATTGTTAATTAGCTGCTCAATGACAGGACCTACATCAGATAAGATACTCACTGCTGAGTTTATATGGCTATCATCCCCATGATTTATAGTTTCTAAATGGGCTAGTTTTTCTTCTATAGAAGCTTCATATGAATGCTTCAGCCAGGTCTCTACAACAGGTGTAACATTTATACTATTGCTGCTTAAAGCCTTTATTATCATCTCTCGAATATTTTTTATTCGGGAAATGGTGCTTTTTAGTATTTGTTTTACTTTCTCAGCAGTCTTTCCCTGGTTAGAAATCTGCTCCTCAGACTGCCAAAGATAAATGTCTTTCTTAGACTCTCGAAGTAATTGGAGTTCATCGTAGATTTGCTGTAGCTCATCGGCCGTTACATAGTAATGATAGTCAGGCCAGCGTCCTCTTAGTAGCGCTTCTTTAGAAGAGCTAGCCCACTCAAGCGCTACCATTGTAGAAGCGTCAACTCTACCATCTGCTGGCGAAAGATCTCTATTAGATTGGAAGTCTTCGACTAAAGACTTGGTTAATTCATCAAATGTTGAGTCAAACACATTGAATGAATGGCGTTTAAGCTCTAGGAAATCTGTATAAATAGCGTATAAATAGTGCTTGATCCTCAGAACTTCCGGGTCAGACATCCCCTGTTGAAAAACTTTGTGGAGTTTGATTTTGGCAAAGAACGCGCCTCCCCCTGCTTTTTGGTCAAGCTGCTTGATTAAACTCTCAATTTTTTTCGAGGTCTCTTTGCCGGTCGGCTCGTCGTTAGCAGTTTGGGTCTGCGACCGTAGCAACTTTAAAGCCGTGGCAAGCTGTCCCGCAGTCTCTTCATGGGATTTCATCCCTTCATCTACTTGTAAATGACTGGTTAATGCTTGAGCTCGCTGACCGCTCAGGGTGTAATCTTTTACGTCAGGGAAGTCTGGTACCCAACCGGTTCCTCTCTTAGTCATGATGCCACCTCTAATAGCTAATGAACGAACGTTTGCTTAATATTGTTTTCTTCTAACACTGTTGATGACACAACTCGTTAGTTTCTCTCAGAACACGTTATGCCCAAGCAACTCATGGAATATGATCTGCTGTGCTCAGATAGCGCTGGCTGGTCCGGTCACAAACATCGCTAGATACATCGCTAGATACATCGCTAGACACATTAGTATTGGTATTCAAATAGTTTTTAACCCAGCCACAGCCATACTCAAGTAGCCCCTCCAGTGTCAAATCTTGCACATTCCATATCAGCATTTGTCCATCTGTATCAACAGAAACTAGCGTATTGCCATCGGGGCTAAAACTAACACCATTAACAGGCCCCTGATGCCCAATTAGGGTCGTGATTAAAGTACCGTCTCGACGCCACACTTTTACAGTGTTGTCATCACTTCCGGTGGCGATCATCTGCCCCGACGAACTAACGTCGACGGCCCAAACCCCGGCTGAATGGGAATCAAGCGAGAGAATTTCCTTGCCGTCTACAGTCCAGAGCTTGCCCATATTGTCTTCACTCACCGAAGCCAGCACCTCACCATCGGGGCCAAAGTGCGCCTGATAAACTTGTCCGGCATGGCCTATCAATGTCTGTAGCTCATCGCCATCCTTTGTCCAGAGCTTTATGGTGTTGTCGGCACTGGTGGTTGCAATCATCTGACCATCGGGACTAAAACCAACACCGTAGAGCCGATCATCGTGTCCTTCTAATGTGTGCACCAATGTGCCATCTGATTGCCACAGTTTTGCCGTTTGGTCAAAGCTAGCGGTAACAATCAGCTCACCATTAGGGCTAAAGCGGACGCTAACAATATTATCTTGGTGACCAGAGAAGCTACTTTTTTCCTGTCCATCTTGTCCCCAAAGTTTGACGGTCTCATCTCTACTAGCTGTGGCAATCGTCTGACTATCTGGACTAAAATGCACGCTGGTCACAGCATCTAAATGTCCAGTCAACGTTTGAAGAGGCTGACCATCAGCCGTCCAGAGTTTAGCACTACCATCTTCGCTAGTGGTCGCAATCATCTGTCCGTCGGGGCTAAAATCGACACCATAAACAGAATCATCGTGGCCCCGCTCAATCTGGATTAGGTTTGGAGAATCTAGCTGCCAACGCTTAACTGTTTTGTCATCACTGGCAGATACAAGCGTACGCCCATCGGGACTAAACGCCACATTTGTCACTGGCCCATGGTGGCCCGGCAATGTGGTCACCAGCTGCCCATCATAGGTCCAGAGCTTAATGGTTTCATCCCGACTGCTCGTGGCAATGGTTTGACCATCGGGGCTAAAATCAACGCTACTAACTGGATCTTGGTGCTCTTTAAGGGTTAGCTGACGAACTCGTTGGGGGATATTCCAAAGGATAACAGTATGGTCCAAACTGGTTGTTGCCAAGGTTTGACCATCGGGGCTAAAGCTGACATCCAAAACACCGTCTTGATGCCCTTCAAAGGTATGTAACAGTTGCCCCTCAACTGTCCACAGCTTGACTGTTGTGTCACCACTGGCGGTGGCCAAGGTCTGACCATCAGGGCTAAAACTCACCTGATTGATCCAATCTCCATGGCCGGTTAGGGTTGCTAGCTCCTCACCGGTCTGGGTCCACAATTTAACTGTCTGATCGTCACTGGCGGTGGCCATGATCTCACCGGTCGGGCTAAAACTTACCCCGTTGACTAAGTCTTCATGGCTGTCTAGGGTGATAATCTCCTGTCCATCCATCGTCCATAGCTTGACGGTGTAATCGTGGCTAGCCGTTGCAATCATGGTGCCATCAGGGCTAACGCTGACGTCATTGACAGTGTCTTCATGGCCAGTAAGCGTTCGCAATAGGCTACCATCTTCGTTCCAGAGTCTTACGGTTTGATCAAAGCTAGCCGTTGCTATGATGGTGCCATCAGGGCTAAAACTGACGGCTTGCACATAGTCCGTATGCCCCTCTAAACGATTACGTTCTTTAACCCAATAGTTTGCTTGGGTTAAGGCATCCATAACTTTTGTTCGAAGCACAGGATCGTTTTTAGCCCATCTTGTTTTCTTCAGGAGTGTTCCAGCCTCCAGGGCCTGCATAAGCGCCTCAAATGAATTGCGATTTAAGGTAAACGAGGCTTGGGAAGCTTGTGTTAAAGCATCAATCTGACTCTTAACCGCACGCTGAGATTGTTGGAAGGCAACAATGCTGGCCCCCACAGCCACAACCAGTGCCGTACTGACACCTACCAACAACCGCTTCAATCGCTTAGCCTGACGAATTTCTCGCTGGATAGCCGCATCTACACTGGCCTGACTAAACTCGATCAGAGCCTTTTGCAATTCTGTGGCATCGGGACGTTTCTGTTGCTCATGGGTCCGCTTTAGCCAGTCTTGGGCAATGGCCAATTCATTACCCCGCAATAACAAATCCTCCTCTCGTCCTTTCTGGTCCCATTCCAAAGCCCGCTGAGACCATTTAGTATGGCTATGGACATGCTCTCGATCGGTCTCCAGGGTACGGATCAAGCGATTAAACTGATGGTTAAATTCTTCGTTGTGTTGGCTAAAGTCAAGCCACTGCACCTTTGCTAATTCTGGATGCAGGTCAGCGGTGGCAACGGGCCGATACAACACCGTCACAATCCGTCGGTTTAACTTGACCGCATACTCTACTTCATCGTTGCAGTAGGGCGATTGAACAGCGTTAGGAGAGAGAATAAACAGAAAATTATCCGATACTTCAATGCCCCGATAAATCTCTTGCTGAAAGTCCGATGTTCCAGCAGCAATACTTTCTTGGTCAAACCAGGTGGTCTTGCCCTGAATCTGCAAGGTGTCGTTTAGCTTGCGGGCAAAATCAGCATCGGCGCGGGAATAGGACACAAACACATCCAACGATGTGGCCGGGGGCTGTCTCAAACTTGCTTCAATAAACTCCTCGTGTAAGGAGGTGGGACCATGCTGGGGGCGCTGCTTGGCTAACTGCAGCCATTTCTCTCCATGGTGCAGATTATACCCCCGTAGGAGAATACTGGCATTGCCCTCCTGTTGTTTCCACTTCAGTGCCTTGACCAGCAGCTGCTTATGGTTGTCATAATAGTCAGCGTCCTGCCGTAGAATTCGCAGCAGGTCGCTTTCATCTTTTTGGTAGTCTTCAGCACCCAGGTTATCCGTCAGGTCGATGTACTGCAGGGTTTTGAGCGCATCGGGTATGGGAATGCCATCAATGGGTTTCACCAAAACCGGAATCACCCGTTTGTTTAACAATAGGGCATAGTCCAGTTCCTGGTGACAGTAGTTGGACCGAAGTGAGTCAGGAGACAGAAGATAGACCAGATTATCTGCTTCTTCAATTCCCTGGTTAATGGCCGTCTGAAAATCGGCCCCGGTCTGAATATCTGATGTACTGGCCCAGACCGTCAGCCCGGCTCGCATCAGACTCCGACGCATCTGTTGGACACTGTCTTTATCTTCATCAGCATGGGTCAAGAACACCTGAGTCATCAGGTTACGGGCGTTCTTTAGGCTCTCTGTGATGAACTCACAGTGCAAATCCGTGGGGCGGCAGGGCGGTTGTTCATGATGAAACCGGGTTAAAAGCCAGTCTTCTGCCTGCTGTCGTTCTTCTGCCACTAAAAGATGGCTCGAGCGTCTGTGCTGCTGCTCCCATTCCAGGGCCTTGACCAATAATCGGGTATGGCTATGGACATGGTCACGATGGCGCTCAAAGATATCGATTAATCCAGCCACAGACGTACTCAGATTATCTTGGCCTTCACGCATGTAGACCCAGTTGATCTTGCTAATCTCTGGGTGCATGTTGGTGAAACTGGAATGTAGACCCTGGGCCTGGTAATCGGCCCATTGGGCATCGGTGCCCGTCGGGTAGCGCTGTTGCCAGGTCTCTCGATGGATGTGTTCTACATGCAGCAGAGGAATAATGCGCTTACCTCGCATCAGCGCTCGCTCTACTTCCTTGGCGCAGTAGACCGAGTTTACTGAATGGGGGGCAATAACATAGAGAAAATTGTGGGCCTTCTCGATGCCATCATTGATCTGATTTTGAAAGTCGACCCCGAGGGGAATATCGTTAAAGTCATACCAGATCCGATAGCCTTGATTGGTTAAATACTGGCATAGCTGGGCGGCAAAGGCTTTACTATCGGCACGACCATAGGAAATAAAAGCATCATAGAGTTCGGTCATGGTAGAGGCAGCATCCCAGATGATCACAGTCACGGACGACTATGATTTAGCCTAGAGCAATGGCTGACCAGATTCCAGCTTTTGTGATGAGAGTTTAAGTTGCTCGGCTAACCGTGATACTAGCTATGTCTGGAGCACCAGGGTCAGACCAGTGCTATGGCCCGTACTACGTTATCCCATTTGTGGGTTGCGATCGCACGTCAGTTCGCAACCCAGGGCTGAGTGTCCTCGCAGAGTGTAGAAACCTGCGACCTGGCTTGGTAAGCCTAGGATGTAAACTTACGCTTGCGACCGGCCCAAAAAGTATCAACAGAGAACCGGTTGTATCCTAAGCCAGCCAACAAAATAAACAGCACTATGTTGTAGATCAGCTGACTGGAGGCAGCTCCCCAGTTCTGCACAACGGTGACCCCGTACATTAAAATCACCATCAAAATAAAGATCGCCACCAAAGACAGTCGAGTAAACAGGCCTAAGATTAGAAATAGACCAAAAATTAATTCTACTGGAGAGACGAAATAAGCCGTTAACCTGACTAAACCGTCTGGCATCCAGGCACCGTCCATGGATTCAACCATGGACGCGGCAAAACCAGGAATATTCCCCAGGCGGGTAAAACCATGGTTAAAGTAGTTAACACCGACGACAATCCGCAGCAGCAGGTAAGCTAAAGAGATATCAGCCGCTTTGAATAGATGAGACTGACGAGACACGTTCATGGGGCTAGATGGGATAGTGGGCGTTAAGGAATTGGTCGCTAGAGAAAGGCACCAATAAACCCCATCATACACAGCCCATATAAAATTGTTGGTGTAGTATAGCCCTTTGCCTGGGCCTTTTCCATCGGCATCAGTGCATTGGGTAGAGATTATTGGGTGAGTAACTTTTTAACCAATCATTTACAACTGTCAAAAAGGACTGTAAAACGGGCGATTTTTGCTCATCTTTCCAAGCCATCGCTAGCTGTAGGCTGGGTGTTTCTTCTTGAAGCTGACGATACACTACGCCCGGTCGACTGATATTTTGCATCGAAGCCGACACAAAGGCCACCCCAAGACCCGCTGCCACCAAACCAATCATGGTAGGTTGAGGCGTAACCTCTTGAACAACCGTTGGGTTAAACCCAGCCTGGGTACATAGGGACAGAATCTGACTGTAGAGATAAGGTCCCACCGTGCGAGGAAAGAGAATAAATGATTCGTTAGCGAGATCTTTGACTGAGAGATGGGACTGGTTAAGGAGGGGATGATGCTCTGGCAGGGCGACCACCATGGTCTCTTGCAATACAGTTTTCAGGTTTACAGGGGCATCAATCGGTGGGTGTAAAAATCCTACCTGGATTGCGTTGGTTTGCAGCGCGGCCTCTTGCTGGGGAGTGCAATTTTCGTGAAGGGTGAGTTCAACCTGGGGGTTGCGATCGCGAAACATCCGCACAATCTCAGGCAGCACTGTGTATAGCGCCGGGCCAGTATAGCCAATGGCCAGCTTACCAAACTTACCTTGAGCCGCCCGCCGTACGGTTGCGATCGCAGCGTCAGTCTGCCCCAGCACCTGGAGCGCATCAGCCAGAAAAATACGGCCTGGCTCAGTTAGCTTCACCACCCGCTTTGTCCGGTACAGCAGCTGTACCCCCAGCAGATCCTCTAGACGACGAATTTGATCGCTCAGCACCGGCTGGGTAATACCCACATGCTCCGCAGCTCTGCCAAAGTGTAATGCTTGGGCCACTGCGACAAAATAACGCAGGTGTCGCAGCTCCACAGCAGCTGTTGTCAAATCAATCATCATTAATAGCTTCTAACTATTAGAAGCTAGCTACAAATCTATTGGACAAATTATAGTCAGACTTTCTATCGTGGGGCTAGTTTCTCCATTACCAGCATGATCTTCAAATCTCTCGCTCATTCTGTAGTGATTGGTCTGATTCTGTTACCCATTGTTCGTGTATTCCCCAGTTTTGCCCAAGACCGGGCCGCCCCCATGGTGTTTCAAGGGCGATACTTGGTATCTATTTCAGATGCAGACATGGTGGCCTCGGCCTATGTTGATGGTCAGCTAGGACCACGGGAAGGCCAGGATGCATTAAGTGTTATTCCCCTGGGGGGCCATGTACGAGACTTGACAGCCTATGAAACAAATGCCGGGAATTCTGTGGCAGGTCCTCCGGTAGCCGTAGCCGTGACACCTGATGGTCGCCATGCCGTAGTGATTGAAACCTTTACTCCCCGTCCCGATGGAGCAGCAGCGGACCAAACCTTTGCCGATCTCAGACACAGTAATCGGCTGCAGATATTTGACTTATCTGACCCAACCCAGCCTCGACTGGTGCAAAATGTTGCCATTGGAGAGCGCCCCGACTCGGTTAGCATCAACCGGGATGGAACCCTGATTGCTGTTTCCTTTCACCCCAATGGCATTGGCCAAGAGACACCGCTAGCACTGATTCCATTTAATAATGGTGAGCTGGGAGAACCGGTTTTTCCAACGGTGCCCCGGTTTGAAACAGACGACCGAATTATCCACGCCGAATGGCATCCTACCCAAAATGTTCTAGTGCTGGTCAATGAACCCAAGGCTGAAGTCTCATTTATCCAAGTGAATGGCCAAGGGAACAATATCAGTCTCCAGCCTTGGGGAAATGTTGTGCAAGCAGAGAAAGCTCCCTTTATGGCACGATTTACTGCCGACGGTCGCCATGTAATTGTCAACGGTCTATATTGGGGCGCAGATGTAGAAGGTCGCTGGAGTGAAGCCCCTAGGGGCAGCCTTGTCAGTATTCGTTTAGAGGCTGGAACTCAGGCAGATGGATCACCCCGCCATGCGCTTGTTTCGCGGGCCATCACAGGGGTGAGTCCAGAGGGGTTAGCCATTAGCCCCAACGATCGCTATGTGGTGACAACAAATCTGGAGCGCAGCTATCTTCCCTACGATGATGAACGCATCACCTGGTTTTCATCCCTAACGTTGATTACCCTCGATCCTGAAACTGGTCAGCTTAATCGCATCGGCGACTATCCCTACGATGGGATCTTGCCAGAGGCGGCAGCCTTTGATGCTTCTGGTGAGTTTCTGGCCATTGCCAATTATGATCACTTTGACGATCGCATGCCTGGCGGTTCCATTGACTTTTGGCGGATTGCCGTAGACCCATTAAATCCTCAGCCCATGTTGGTACAGACTCGTTATTCTGTGCCAGTGACCCGCGGGGCTCATTCTATGGTGCTGGTGCCCTAATCGCGACTATCTGTTTACCCTGCCGGCACTACTGACGGCGGCCAAAACCGAGCGGGTGCAGTATCAACAGACGGACTTTGGCACCTCCGTGTGCCAATAGTTTCTATGGGGCAATCTGCTACCCAGGGCGACGACTTTTGAGCCGATAGCCCATACCCCTAACGGTTTCAATACAATCGCTGCCAAGCTTTTTGCGTAGATGGCGAATGTAAACTTCAATAATGTTAGAGCCTGGATCATAGTCGTATCCCCAAACTCGGTTTAAAAGTTGTTCTTTACTCATCACCTGCATCGGATGTCTGAGCAACACCTCTGCTAACACAAACTCACGGGCGGATAGCTCGACGATGCGATCGCCCACCTGGGCCTGTCGTGTTAGCAAATCTAACGATAAATCACCGACCCTCAATACGGTCTCTGATGGGGGTCGATATTGGCTGTTGCGATCGCGAAGTTGGACCTTAATCCGAGCCAGTAACTCTTCAAACCGAAACGGTTTTTTAACATAGTCATTGGCCCCTCCCTCCAGGGCTGTGACCGTATCATCCACACCATCACGGGCCGTCAACACAATTATGGGTAACAGTTCACCCTGGCCTCGGATCTCTCTTAAGATTAATAGGCCATCTTTGCCTGGCAGACCCAGGTCTAGAATTAATAGGTCAAAATCTTCGCTGTGGGCGAGGGCCGTAACGTGGCGGCCATCCTCAACCACCAGGATGGTAAACCCGTGGGCCTTGAGTCCGGCTCTGAGAAAGTCAACGATGTGCGGGTTGTCTTCGGCGATTAGAATCCGATTCATGGGCTTCCGACCGATTGACTAGGGGATCTAAAGGAATGATCAGGGTAAAGGTGGCCCCCTCACCTGGCTGACTGGAGAGCTCTATGTGCCCACCGTGGGCCTGTGCGATCGCATTGACAATCGAGAGTCCTAACCCAGCCCCTTCAAACTGGCGGTTATTGTTAGTTGCCCGGGCAAAGCGCTCAAATATTTTAGCCTGATCCGCCGCGGCAATGCCCTCCCCCGTATCTCGCACCCAAAACCGCAGAATGTCGTCGGTAACAGCTGAACCTAAGGCAATGATATCCCCAGACTGAGTATGACGAACCGCATTCTGCACCAGATTCATCACGGCCTGGGAAAACCGCTGTCGGTCTATCGTGGCAGGATACAGCCCCTTTGCCTCCAGACGCCATTGTCGATCTGGGGTAAAGGAACGCGCCTTGAGGTAAAGCTCTTCCGTCAGCCAGTCTAGATCTTCGGGTTTAAGAATCAAAAAATCAGGGCGTTCAGCCTTGGTCAGCAGCAGCAAATCGTTCACCAGCCGATTCATCTGCTGTAGCTCGTTAGTAATCAACGCGATGGTTTCTGACTGTTTTTCAGGGCGATAGGCAAGAATATCAAGCTGCCCTTGAATCACGGTAATGGGGGTGCGCAGCTCATGGCTAATATCTTTGAGAAACTCTTGCTGACCATCAAAGGCGGCCTGGAGTCGGTCCAACATTTGATTAAAGGTGGCTGCTACGGCGGTAATTTCGTCAGTCCCCTGGATGGGAATTCGCTGGGTCATGTCAGACTCGGTAATTTGACGAGCCGTTTGATTCATTAACCGCAGCGGTCTGAGAATCCGCCCGGATGTAATCCAAGCAACAACAAAGAACAGCCCCAGCACCGCCACCGACACCTTAAAGACTAATCTAATTGCACTGGTCCCAGACTGGTATGCAATGGTTTTATCTTCAATCGCAACAAAAACGCCCGCAACCGTGTTTCCCACCACCAGAGGTTCTGCCATATAAAAGATGGTTTGGTCTGTGCCGTCTAGTAGCTGGCGGTTGGGTCTTTCCAGGTTGGCCCACTGGGTCATCAGGTTAGGATTACGCTGCAGCCACCCAGGCAACAGGCGGCTTGCCTGATAAAATTCCCCCCCGACAAAGGTAACAATTAACTCATTGTCGGTCGGTACATAGTTGGCAAAAACCTGATCAAACAGGGCCGCCGTCTCGAAACCGGTAAGCTGGCGGTTGAGCAATGGCTCAGCGGTGCGCTGGAACCGCTCCACCTCTTCTGCCAACGCCACCTCAGCCTGCTCATACAAACGATTACAGTAGATTTGGCGGGTTACCCAAACCGCCATGCCGGTGGTGGAGACAGCGAGCAAGAAATACCAAACTAAGAGCCGGGTGCGAAAATTGCGAAAATGCATAAACCAGTCTGGGATTCGCTTCATTGTAACGAGTCCTCAGGGCGGGGGACGAGATTATCAGAGCCTAGACGGTTATCTAGGCTGATGGGGCCAGACCCATGGGCAATCACCATCAGCAGTCCACCAATGATAGCTAGATTTTTCAAAAACTGAATCATCTGGGTGGGGTCGGCAATGGGGTTGTGAAACACAAGGGTGGCAGGCACTAGAAACGCCAGCAGCAGCCCGCTACCAATGCGGGCTTTGTACCCCACAACCAGGGAGGCTCCGCCCAGCAGTTGAAAGGCAATGGTAAAGATGGCCACTAAGCCAGCCAGCGGCAGGCCAGCACCGGCAATCTGTTCCACGGTGCCACCAAAATTGGAAAGTTTGCCAATACCACTGTGGAGAAAGATGATTGCGATCGCACTTCGAGCAATGAGTGAACTATATTTTTGAGCCGTCATGGAATATTTCTCCTAATGTCAAAATGTCAAAGATGATTAACTAAAAAGCACTGTTGCTACGGTCTACGACTCAAGCCTCAGGGAACAGCTTTTGGAGAGGGCAAAGGGCAAGGGACAGATGGTTGAGGCGATAGAATCAGACGAATGGCACGATCGCCGCGACCATAGCCGTGTAGCCAATTCAGCAAAACTATTAGCCGATTGCGAAATCCTGGCAGATACACCAGATGAACGCTAAGCCACATCAACCAGGGCAAAAACCCTGTGAGTAAAAAGGGACCAATTTTGCCCGCACCGGCATAGCCACCAATGATGGCTAACCGTCCTTTATTAAGATAGCGAAATGGTTTAGGTTGTTTTCCTAGCAGCTGTCGACGAATGTTGCGTGCCACTGCAACCCCCTGCTGTAGGGCCTCTGGGGCGACTCCGGCCAGGGGCTTACCCTGCTGTTCCGCATGAGCCAGGTCACCAATCGCATACACATTGGCATAGTCTGTCAGCTGCAGCGTCGACCGTACTTTTAGCTTTTGTTTCCGTGCGGTCTGGGGGGCAACAACCGTTTCTGGCATAGCCGCTTCTAGACCAGCCGCCCACACAACTGTTCCAGCAGAAATAACAGATCCGTCGGACAATTCCACCGTTTGGTCTGTCACCTGGCTTACCCTCACCTCAAAATAGAGCTTAACCCCAAGTCGGCGTAGTTTTCGAGTCGTGTAGCGCCCTAAACGGGCTGGCAAATTGGCCAGCAAATTGTCCCCCGATTGCACCAACACAATCTGCATATCTTGCCAGTTAAGACCGGGATAGTCGCGACGGAGAGATTGCTTGAGTTCAACCAGTGTCCCAGCCATCTCCACCCCCGTTGGACCGCCGCCAACAATTACAAAACTAAGGAGCCGATGTCGACGCGTAGGATCAGGCTCCCTTACCGCCTGCTCAAACTGATGCAGGATATGGTGACGCAGGGCTACGGCCTGGGGTAGGGTCCTAAGGGGAAAAGCATAATCGGCCGCTCCGGGTACACCGAGAAACTGGGTCTGGCTACCTGTGGCGAGGACTAGATAGTCATAGGGAATAACAGCGCTGTCTGTTTCAATCAGCTGGTGATCAAAATCGAGCCGCTGCACATCTGCCATGAGAAATTGAGTATTGGTGGCGCGACGCAGCACGGTTCGAATCGGGTAGGCAATGCTTTCGGGTTCAATTTGGGCCGCTGCTACCTGATAGAGTAAGGGCACAAAGGTGTTGTAATTATTGCGGTCAATCAGCAGGACCTCAGCTCCTGTGTTAGCCAGAGATTGGGCCGTTTGCATACCGCCGAAGCCAGCCCCGACAACCACAACTCTTGGAGGATTTGGGTGGGATTGCATGGGTTTGTTGTCATCAGTGGGTGAATGGTTCTTAGTATCGCAATTTCCCATGCTCCCAGGCTGAATCTAAGCTGAAAAAAATTTCAGGTTGAGATGGTGAGCAGACAGCCCCAGCTATCAAACCTCGAAACCCGCTTTTCCCAATTCTTGGGGTGCCTAGACTCAACGCCACCAAAATTGAGCAAAGCAGGCAAAAATACAGGACGTTGCTGATCCTCGAGATAATTTTATCTGAAAGATACTATCCAACAGCATAAGTAGGTAGGCAAAATAAATTACACAAGAACTTTTCAAAGATGACACTCTTGAAAAGGCCCCCAACCCCCAATTC
>JBCAWO010000080.1:0-20312 GCA_038534515.1 Cyanobacteria bacterium J06554_1 | reverse complement strand
GATAAATCGGCAACAAATCGTTATGACATCACTTTACAAGGTATCGATTACGGATGCTAGGGCTGGCACCTTGCCGACCATTCTGAGTGTTGATGATAGCCCTGTTGTCCAGGCTATGATCAAACGGATCATTGGCGACCACTATCATGTGCTACTGGCAAGTAACGCGATGGATGCGCTCAGTTTATTGAATACGGAAAAAATTGAGCTACTACTGCTAGATGTCACGATGCCAGACATTGATGGCTTGGAACTGTGTCGAACCATCCGGGGTATTGGTCGATTTCGAGATCTTCCTATCATTATGCTGACGGCTAAAGATGGAGTGTTTAACAAAATTAGGGGGCAAATTGTTGGCTCAACCCACTATTTAACTAAGCCTGTTGAGCGCTCAAAACTGCTAGAGATTCTGGATAAATATGTTCCTAGTAAAGTGATGTCATAACGATTTGTTGCCGATTTATCTGGATTTGACAGATGCACTGTTAGTTTGAATCCGCAACGCCATAAACGTTCTATTGTTTACCGATTCATTATGGAAACCCAAGTCTACCTTCTGTTTGATCTCAACGATTTACAATATGGCATTGAGATAACCCAGGTTCGTGAGATTTTTGAGCTGCCAGAACTGACGCCCATTGCCGATGCCCCTGGCGATATTATTGGTATCCTCAACTTTCGCGGTGCGGTTTTACCCATTATGCATTTAGCCAAACGTTTGGGACAGGACTGTCCTCCCTGTCAGCTAAGTGACAGTATTGTCGTGGTTGACTGGCAAGGCTTGCAGGTGGGCATGGTGGTGAATAAAGTCCACGATGTGCAATCTTTCCCTAGTTTAAGTATCGAGTCTGTGCCTACCTATGAGCTGAGAAAGCATAGCCATACTGCCTTTGCCAAAGGAATTGCCAAGGCCAATGACAGTTTGATCATGTTGTTAAATCCAGAAACTCTGATCCGTCAAACCGATGAGGTGACGATGATGACCTGGGAAGCAAGGCTCAATAACCTGAACGATGACGTTGCTCCCATTAGTGAAGAAACTGTCTGCACTGATACTACAGCCTATCCCAGGGAGCAGATATTTGAGGCTGGCCTATCGCTGACTAACTTTTTTTCGCGTTACTGCCCCCAGGCGACACCCATCGAAAAACAGGTTTTTCGACAGCGGGCAATGGATCTAAAAAATCCTTTAGAGACGTCGGATTTAAGTAGCTTAAAGGCGTTGGCCGTCATTGAGCTAGGGGAAGAATACTTTGGTATAGAACTACAGCAGGTAAGAGAATTTATTAGTACCCGGCAGATCATGCCAGTGCCCTGTTGCCCCACACACATTCTGGGCAATATGAATCTACGGGGAGAAGTCATGACGTTAATTGATATTCGTAAGGCGTTAAATTTGCCAGAATCTGATAACAAAGCAACTAAAGCCGTTATTGTCGAGGCTGATAATATTGTTGCTGGGATTACGGTTGATCAGGTTTTAGATGTGGTTTATTTGCCCCCTTCAGATATTTCCTCAATGCCTGCGGCAGTGTCTAAACGTTGCCAGGCGTTCTTTCAGGGAGCTACCCATTATTATCAAAACACATTGAGTGTTCTGGATCTCCCTAAACTTCTTGCCCAAGGGGGCCTAATTGTAGATCAGGCAGCTTAGTTATTGCCCCAGCCTTCTCCAAAGCTCAATTCTCAAAAATAACACAGGAGTGATTGTATGAAAATTACCACCCAGCTAAAACTAACTGTTGCCGGACTGGCTATCTTTACTATAGGTACCGCCTCTTGGGCCTACTTGGGTACACGACAGGGCGAATTAGATGCCAGTGTTGTTAACAAGTCTGGTATTGTTCGAGGCGCTTCTCAGCGACTGGTTAAGTTGGAAACGAATGGCCAACCTGATGATGCATTGATTCAAACAATCGATCAGTTGATCAATGGCTTGATCAATGGTGATGAGTCGTTACAACTGCCTAAGGCAACGAATGCCGACTATCTGGCTAGGATCCAGGAAGTGGAAAGTGACTGGCAACAGCTGAAAGCAACAGTGGCTCAATATCGTCAGAATCCTAATCTAAAAGCTAAATTGATTGAGGATAGTGAGGCCTACTTTGAACTCACTAATGACGCTGTATTTGCAGCGGAGGCGATTGCATTTAATCGATTTAAGAACGTTGAGCTGCTTGAGCTAGCAATTGTATTTCTTGACCTGATTGTATTTGCCTTTGTATTTTGGACAATTCAGCGGGCGTCTGACGTACTCCAGCAATCGGTCACAACGGTGACCGACAGTTCCTCAGAAATTGCGGCCACGGTGGAAGCGCAGGAACGCCTCGTTGCGGATCAGACCGCTTCTGTGACGGTGACCACCTCTACGATTGAAGAGCTGGGTGCGGCGTCACTACAGGCTGCTCAGCAGGCAAATTCTTCAGCGACAGGTGCGAAAGAGGCTCTGAACCTATCTGAAACGGGTAGCCAGGCGGTGGAGGATACGGTGCAGGGAATTGAGGATTTGAACAATAAGGTAAGTGCGATCGCAGATCAGATTATGCAGCTGAGTGAGCAAACTGAGCAGATTTCAACCATTTCTGGTCTAGTGGCCGATGTGGCCGACCAAACCAACATGCTGGCCCTCAATGCAGCTGTAGAAGCCGCCCGAGCTGGCGAGCAGGGTAAAGGCTTTGCCGTAGTGGCCGGTGAGATTCGTAAGCTAGCTGACCAAAGCCGCGACTCAGCGGGCAAAATTAACATTCTGGTTGACGCCATTCAGTCCTCTATTAACAGCACTGTGATGGTGACCGACGAAGGTAACAAAACCGCAAAGGCCGGTATTGAAGTGGCCAGAAGTACCGCAGACGTCTTTAGCCGCATTGCCACCGCCATTAATGAAGTCTATGCAAACTCTCAACAGATTGCCCAAAGTGCCAAGCAACAGGCCGTTGGTGTACAGCAAGCGGTCTCCGCTATGAACGCCATTAACCTCGGAGCCAAAGAGACCGTGACCGCAGTCAGCCAGGTCCAAAACTCCACCGAAGAACTCAAAACCATTGCCCGAGAGCTGAAAGTTGCCGTTTAGTCTTCTGCCTATCCTAACCCTCCCACACCATGTATATCGAAGACGAAGAGCTGCGCACACTCTATCGCGATGCTAGCAACGATCATCTGAGCAAATTAGAGGCAGGATTTCTCCATTTGGAGAAACATCCGGATGACCCAGCTAAACTCAAGGAAATGTTGCGGGCCACCCACTCCCTCAAAGGAGACTCTCGCATGCTGGGGGTGCAAGATGTAGAAAAATTGACCCACCAACTAGAAAATTTGTTGAGCAGTGTGGAACAGGGACAGCGGCATGTGACCTCTGAATTCTGCGACTGTCTCTACCAGGGGCTAGATGCCATCCGCAAAATAGCCCATGAAGCCATCACTGGGGATCCGGCTAATGTCAGCGTGTTTCATGTGTTAGCCCAGCTTATGAATGCTGGGGATGCCTCGGCCCCGATGGAGCGGCAACAACAAACCCTGGCAGAGGCTGAGTTGGTTGTTAGCCATCAAGGAGATCAGACTGATGCCAACCCTGGGGTGACGTTGTCAGCGGTAGAAGAATTAGAGCGTAGGCTAGAGACCTCTGATGATACGGCTCAGACGCTGCCGGTGGCAGAAATATCCCCGGCTAAACTAGCAGCAGAGACAGCGTCTGAGCCATACCAGATAGACACCGTCAGGGTTGAGGCTACTAGACTGGATACCCTGATCACTCAAGCAAGTGAGCTAGCCGTCACCAAACGGCGGATTACCCGTCGGATGGATGACATTGACACCGTTCTTTTCTTTTGGGAAGACTGGGTCCGAGATAGTTTGGCCAACCGTTTAACATTTGATGAGCCAGCCTCCCAGGGAACTGACGCCCTGGTTCCTTTACAAACCCTTCAACAGGGTACCGAAGATCGCCTTGATCAGCTGGGTGCCTTGCTAAAACAGCTGCGTACAACTGCCTACGAAGATTCTGCTCAGTTGGAAACCCTCTCCGACGATCTCGAATCAGGTATTCTGAAACTACGCCAGCTGCCATTATCTAGTCTGTTTAGCCTGTTCCCACGGATGGTTCGTGACCTGGCAAAACAACAGGAGAAGACTATTAACCTTGTTGTTGAAGGAGGGGATACCCAGACAGATAAACGCATCTTAGAAGAGATGAAGGCCCCCCTTACCCACCTGATCCGCAATGCTATTGACCATGGGATTGAATCCCCCAGTGAGCGCATTGCCATGGGTAAACCACCTACGGCAACCATCTGGCTCAAAGCCCATCAGCGGGGTAGCCATATCGACATTGAAGTTGTCGATGACGGTCGCGGTCTGAGCTTAGAAAGTATTAAGCGAACCGCTGTACGTCAAGGGATCCATACCGACGCCGATCTGGCAAAGATGAGTGTTGAACAAATCCAGAACCTAATTTTTATGCCTGGGTTTTCCACCCGCACCACCGTAACTGAGATTTCGGGTAGGGGGGTGGGATTAGATGTGGTGCGGGTCAACGTTGAACACCTAAAAGGGGCCATTTATGTACAGTCTAGCCCGGCCCAAGGGTGCACCTTTCGATTTACCCTCAACACCAGTTTAGCTACAGCGTCCGCTCTGATTGTGGCTATTAATCAAACCCCCTATGCTATTCCGGTTGAATTTGTCGATGTCATGATGCGGGTTGATCGCAAAGACATTTTCACCCTGGAAGGCAGACCCACCATTAACTTTCAGAAGCAACCCCTATCCATTGCCTGGCTGAGCGATCTTCTAGAAATGCCTGTTTCGGCTGCTGCCCAGACGACGACTATTCCTAAACAGACTATTCCCTGCATTGTTCTTAAAGCTGGCTCAGAACGTCTGGGATTGTTTGTTGACGAATTAATTGATCAGCAAGACATTGTATTAAAACCCCATAGCAAGTTACTTAAGCGTGTGCGTAATATCTCAGGAGCCACCATTCTGGGCGCAGGGGAAGTTTGTATGGTGCTCAGCCCCCAGGATCTGATTAAATCTGTTCGAGGGAGCGCGCGAGAACCCATCGCCAAAAATATCGATACCAGCTGGGAACTCACCATTACCCAACCAAAGGTGTTGTTGGTAGAAGATTCTGTTCCCATTCGTACCCAGGTACGACGGATTTTGGAAGGGGCCGGGTATCAGGTGACCACGGCGGTAGATGGGCTGGACGGGCTGGATAAACTGGAGCAAGAAGGGGCGTTTGACGCAGTGGTCTCCGATGTGGAAATGCCCAACCTGGACGGTCTAGGGTTAACCCGCCACATTCGAGAAGAGACAAAATACGAAAATCTACCCATCATTTTAGTAACCACCTTGGCCCAAGATGATGACAAGCGCTGTGGCGCAGAGGCTGGAGCTAATGCCTACATCACCAAAGGTGATTTTGACCAAAGCTTACTGATTGATACCCTAAGGAGATTAATTTAACCATGTCTACCCCAATCAAAGTTGTTCTTGTTGAAGATTCCGCCATTGCGTTGCAAATTTTACAACGGTTGATCGATTCGTCTCCTGAGGTGAATGTTGTTGGTACGGCCCAGGATGGTGCTGATGGGTTAAGGGTGATTGCCCAAACCATGCCAGATGTCATCTGCACTGATCTACAAATGCCCAAAATGGACGGTCTGGAATTCACCGAAAAGGTCATGTCTGAATTTCCACGCCCTATTTTAGTGGTAAGTAATACGGTACACCCCGCCGATGTGGATAATATTTTTAATCTGATGCAGGCTGGTGCCTTAGACTTTTTCCCAAAACCCACATCTGGCACAGCGATGGACTACGAAAAACTCAAAAATACATTAATTACTAAGATTAAAGTCTTGGCGAGTAAGAAGGTTTAGACGTTAGGTCATACTAATCTTCCACGCTGTTGCTTCTAGACATCTACGTTTACATTATAATCTCACGTCGACCTGCTCAGTTAACAGCCTTAAGCGCTGAAAACTGGGCAGGTTTAGTTTGGGTCTCTATGATTGCATAGTGCAGACTTATTCCTAAAACTGTGCACGAGGATGATGTGCTAGCTCTCGACCCAAGATAGCTGGCACATTGTGCTGAAGAGCCTGTAGATGTGAATTATTCAGAAGCTAACTCTATGACGGAGTTGTTGTCTGGTTTAGATAAGTTGTAGCAAAATTTTGTATTTTAAAAAAGACTAAAAAAAACAGCTCTGTGCTATTTGATACGTCTCAGAAGTGGTTGTACAACGATGGCAACAGTGGCTAAGTGAGGTGGCGATGCTGGCTTATCAGAGTTGGTGTAATTAACCTAATTGATAATGGCAGGTACAGTATGGACAGGCGAAGGTGTGGAATTATTGCGAACTGACCAGTTAGCGCTGGCGCGATCACACTACCCGACGGCTAAATTTCTAAGAGCCTGATCTTTGTGATCATTGTCACCTAATTTTCTCAGGGATTCTCAGAAACGGTTTAAATGATTTTCAGTTCGTAGTCAGATAGCGTTCAGTTGCTGCTGGCATTCTTGTAGTGTGGATAGTCTCGATGGTTGCACATACATACTCCTGACATTTCGATAGGTTATCTAGTGCAACAGAGAGAGGTGGTTTCTGCTGTGAGAAACTGTTGTCAGATTGAATTTTATAAGTTTTTTATTTAAAGAGATTCCGGTATATGGTAACAATGAAAAAAGTTGAAGTCATTGCGGTTGCATATTTGAATCTTAAGATTCCCTACAGTCAAGCTGAAGCGTTGGTTTCAGAATGGCATGAACACTATTCTCGATACGATTATCAAGCTTTAGCTGAGTGGATTTTAAACGGTGATGTGAACTATATTGACGGTCAACTTAAGTTAGCCTCCTACACTACTCCAGAGGACTTGGAACAACTTGTTATTCAGATGCGAGGTGCAGATGGGGTTATCATTCAGGACCGTCTATATAACTTGAAGATTTATCCAAACTGCTTCGTTGGCTCTGAAGCTGTTCGGTGGTTTATGAGCAACCTTGGTCTGACTCTAAATGAAGCTGTACGTGTGGGACAGCGTTTGCTGAAGCGAGGCGTTATTCATCATGTTGTTGATGAACAAGATTTTAAGAATGACTACTTATTTTATCGCTTTTATGTGGATGAGTAAGTATCCAAATTTAGGTCGGACAAGTGGCAGGTTACGCTGGCCTAATTTGGTCTGCTCAGGTACATTTGCGGGGGGCGAAATCCTCATAAGAGTGTTTACATGGGTCAACTCAATTACTTCTGCGAGGATAAGGACATGGGTATTGTCCGATTTAAAGTTTATCTGGAGCCTCCCGCAACAAATGAAGCTTGGTTGGGTCTATACTGACAGCTCTGACATAGGCCGAGGTAAGGTAAGGACGATACGAGTCATCGTCTAATAAGTGAACCCGTGCGTGGGCAATGGTCAGGGACACAAGTAAATTAGAAAATAATTCTTCTGCTGCATTAAAGTTCTCAATAACATCACTATTGGGGTTAGTGACACTCAAGACAACACGAGTTAGCCCAGGGGTATGGGAAAGGTTCTCTCCCAAGTAGAAATACTTTTGGGGGGTGGTTAACCCTTGAAAAGCAACCAGCTGTTCTAGGGCAATGGGGCTAGCCACATCAGTAGCGCCGCCTAGAATTACAACTGGAACCTGAATTTTTCCCATGCCACTCTCTCCAAACAGATTACTCACAGGCGCTAAGGCAAACACATGCCCCACTCGTTCATCGGCCAGGCTACCATCTGTTAGTTGTTGAATAGATGACTCGTCCAGTTCTAATAATCTGCACTCAAGTAGAAGCGCAATATTAACATTTTCAGGTGTAATATCTGCGTCAAGATCGCATTGTCGTTGTAGACGCTTAATATCAACGGTAGCACCTCCTGCTGCTAGAACGGTATACCCACCAAAGGAATGGCCGATAAGCCCTACTCGATCGAGTTGAAGACGTCCTTGAAATTCAGTATCATTTCTTCGCTCTAGAGTATCTAGAAGAAACCGAATATCTAAAGGACGATTAACAAACTCCATCGCCTCAAATGATTCCTGGGCAAGGCCTGCGAGTAAATTATTCTGATAGGTCTTATTACTGCCGATATGCTCTGGCATGGCAACTACAAACCCATTGGCGGCAAGCTTACGAGCCGCAGCTACAGCCTCTGGATTGTCTTTGGTATCACCATAACCGTGAGAGAGGACCATGACTGGAATGGGTCCCTGGATGGCGCTAAGATCTTTAGGCATGTAGAGGTTAGCCGGATAGATACGATTCCGTTGGCGATCTTCTAGCACCAGCAATTGCTTCACTACATTAAACTGGTTAAATTCTGCCAATCTGGGCAGAGCGCTGTAGTCAAGGAGCGGATCAGCGGCTGCTGCTGCTTCAGAAAGTTGGATTGCGCTGTTGATCAACTGATCAGTGATCTCTAAGTTGGTTTTGGCAGCCTTCGCTAAGGTTAGAATCTGTTGTAGATCTAATCGTACACCGCCGGTTGGATAATGGCGAATAAGGTTGATAGGTGATAGACCAGCCGGATCGGCAGCGGCCAAAATGATAGCGGCTCGAATGGCTCGCTGACCATTTTGGCGACCTTCGGTTTGAATTAACCGCCCAATCCTAGCCAAGACGGATTCGCCAATGGGTGAGTATAGCCACTGGGAGAGAATAAAGGGATCACCTATCTCTTCAGGAATACCTGAACTCAGTAATTCTAGCGGGGTGCTCAAAACTTGCTGAAAATCTGGCTGTTTTTCTTCTGGTATGGCATTTATAAACGGGGCTAGTTCATCGTCTATAGTCCCGTCTTTGGCAAATGCTTCTATTGATGAAGCAGGGATCACTCGTCCAAAAGGACCGTAGTCTAAATAAATCTTATCTGCTGCACGTGCTGGTAAAGAAGACGTGATTATTCCAGATAAAAAACTAAGTGCCGTAGTTTGTAGAATTCGTTGAATTAACTTGGGGAAATGATTGCTGAAACGCTCTGTCGACATGATTTCTAAGGTTTGGGTGATGGGGCAAAAAATTGAGTGCAACACTTTTTTCTTTATTCTGTTGGTAACTGTTGATGGGCAAAACATCCATTGACAAGTAATGCGATAAATATGGTGGGATATATTTGGCCAACCAAGGCTTCTAAAATGGTGAGTACAGATGCAACCTCATTATGTGAGAATGGAAGCAATCGTATTGGGGATCCAGCCCACAATTAAGATGATATTAAGCAGGAAAGCCAGGGTTGCGATCGCAACAAACAATACAAAAAATGCTCGCTTTAGTTGGAAAGACTGAACAATCAGAAATGTAATGTGAAAAAACAGAAACGAAGCTACAATCTCTCCAAAACTCCCACCCATAAATGGAATAATCAATAGCCTGAGCACGATTACAGTCAGAAGCTATTTGTAATTAGGTAGATCGACCGTTCGGTTTAGCACACCTGTATTATCCTTCATTGGCTACCGGGGTATTGGGAGTAAGCTGTAGATACAATCCTGGTACCACCAACAGTGCAATCAAGGTGGCAGACATCAAACCGAAAATGATTGCCATACAGAGGGGAAACCATTTAGCCTCACTAAAGGCGAGGGGTAATAACCCGATCACTGTTGTCGTACTCGTCGTGAGAATAGGTCGGAGGCGCTCACTCGCACCGTGGGCGGCAGCATGGCGTACATCCAACCCTTGCTTACGCTTTTCATTCATGGTGTCTATCATCACAATGGCATCATTCACCACAATCCCGGTTAGAGAAATCATGCCAATGGCAGCGGGAAACGAGATCGAGAGACCCAATACAAAAAAGCCAATAAACGTGCCAATCAGAGCAAACACGATGGTGAGAATAATGATCACTGGCTGGGTATAGGAGCCAAACTGCAACACCAGGAGAGCAAAGATAAGAAAAACAGCCACAATCAGCATTTGCCCCGCCGATGCAAACGTTTCACCGCTGGTTTCCGCATCGCCTCCAAACTGATAGCGATAGCCTCGGGGCCAGTGACCTGCAGCTAGATTCTCTTCATCACTCAAAGCCGGGTCGTACAGCAGAGCGTCGAGTTTAGGCGCAATGTCAGCCAGAATTTCAGTGTCGTAGTAATCCCCTGTAGGGATCGTTTTTGCCAGTACTGTAACGCTCCGAGCCGTATCTCGATGGGTAATCGATAGAGGTACGGCCCCCTCAACTCGTTCGATAACGGCATCAGCAGAGACTGCATCTCCCTCGTCGTTAATAAAGCGAATGGTAGCAAACTCATCTAGTCGGGAGGGCCCACCAATGTCTCCATCCTGGGAAGGCCAACGGGTACTGAGGCGAATTTCCAAATCTTCTTCGCCACTGCCGACGGGATAATCACCGATGTCGTTATCGATCATTAAATAGCGCCCCTGCAGGCTCAGATCGTTCTGGCTAATCCCATAAAAGTCAAGGGCCTCTCGTCGAGGGACAATCTTATAATCCGTGCGTAGATTACCCAAATCATCGCGTACATCCATAGTGCCAGGGATGTTGCGCAAAATTTCCTGAGTCTGTATGGAAATCTGTCGCAATGTCTGCATATCTTCACCAAAAAGCTCAAGCTGGATAGCATCTTCACCATCTGCAGCCCGTTCATACTGGAGCACTAGGATGGAGCCCGGATAGTCTCTCAGAATCTCTGTTTCAATGGTTTCTCGAAATTCAGGAACGTAGACAAAAGAATCTTGCTGACGTTCTGGGCGCTCTACCATCACCGCAGAGAGACCCACAAAATAATCTGAACTATCTGGCTTGAGCTCGCTGGACGACACCAGACCGCTACGCTGCCCCACTAGTTTGGTAATGTTGTCAAATACGAGGGTGGTATCTGCATCGGTGTAGGTGCGAAGAAACTCACCAATGCGATCGGCGACCTCTTGAGACAGGTCCAAGGTAGATGTCGGCGGTAGCTCCACATTGACACTTAGCTTGGTTCCTTCCTGTTGGGGAAATAGGGAAAACGGCAGTGTTGTAAACAACACGGTTGCAAACACAAAAAGACCCATGGTGACTAGCGTCCACAGGCGAGCAACGCTGCGATTAGGTACCGTAAACTTCAGACTCCAGGCAGTAAACCGCGTCGATGCCTTTTCAGTGAGACGATCTACAAATGTTTGGGAATGGGTTCCTTTGGCGTTTCCCAACAGAAATTTTGAAAGTGGCACCACGGCCAGGAGGGCAAGCGTATAGCTCAGCACCAGGCAGGTAATGGCGCTAATGGGAATAAGTCGGGTGAACTTTCCCATGGTGCCAGAAATTGCCATCAGAGGTGCCATGGCCAAAATAGTTGTGAGCTGCCCGGCGAATGCTGATCCCGCATAGGTCTGGACCGTTGTTATCGCTGCATCTGGGAAGGAAAGTCCTTTGACAAAAATGCCATCGTGCATCCCCTCTAACATGAGGATAAAGACATCCACCAGCAGCCCCAATGCTAGGATCATCCCGATCATTACCATGGTATTCAAGGTGTACCCACCGAGCCAAAGCACAAAAATAGCCCCAGCAAAGGTAACGGGAATAGCCAAACCTGCAATTAAAGCTTCGCGCCAGGTAAGTGCAACTAAGAGAATAGCAAAAACACAAACAGAGGCCTGCAGAACATTGCTGCCAAGATCAAACAAATCACTGCGGATGGTGTCAGCATCATTGGTGAGCACCTCATACTCCATGCCAAAGGGCCAGATGCCTGGATCCTGCGTCGCTGCTTCCATAGCTGCTAACGCATCTTCTACCACCTGAATTGTGTCACTGCCAGACACCTTCACCACCTCTAAGGTAATTGTTGGTGTAAAATTCTCTCCTTGTAAACTCACAAAGGCCCGAGATTCCTCGCGCTCTAGCCCCTGATACACATCAGCAACTTCCGCCAACCGTACCACTCGATTGTCATCCAATCGCGCAACAGGCACCCTTTTGAGATCGTCTAAGCTGCGGGGGCGGCCATAAAATCGCACTTGAGCTCCGATCGCCTGATCGCGCAGCAGATCCCACGATCGATCGATGTTACTGCCCTGGATAGCATCGCTCACTTGAGTAGCAGAAATTCCCAGACTTGTGAGGCGACTTGGCACCATTTGCACATGGATCACATCCTCTCGCCATCCTAGGAGATCCACTTCGCGGACATTTTTGACTGCTTCTAAACGCTCCTGCAAATCCTCAGCTGCCTGGCTAAGCGTGGCAACGTCCAAGCCTTCCCCCGTGATCGCCATAGTTACTACGGGATCATCTTGTTGCGAGAGTTGTTCAAAATCAGGTTCTTCCCGTCCGGTAGATTCTGAGGGAAGCTCCGAGTCCGCATCGTCTACTTTAGCTCGCAGCTCCTGAATGGCAGGTGCTACAGGCTCTTCGGCTCTAAAAGAAATATTGATAATGGAAAACGAATTGAAGGTGGCGCTGGTAAAGTCGTCCAAACCTTGAAGGCTTTTAATCTCCTCTTCAATTTTGTCTGTGACCTGGGTTTCAATGGTTTCCGCATCCGTGCCTGGCCAGCCTGTGGTGATCATGGCTCGGGCAATATTAATGTCGGGATCGCCCTCTTTTACCATGGAGAGATATCCCATCAATCCCCCCATCAAAAGCAAAAAACACAGCAGCGTGCCAAAAATTTGCCGGGTAAAAAAGAACTGCATCATTGGAGATGCACTTTGAGCGGCCTTTGAAGGTGAGGCGGCTTCTGCCGAGTTTAAATCGGATGGGGGACGCTCTTCTATTTTCATAGCCTTGCCTCCTGTGACACAATCTCGACCAGCGTTCCATCCACTAATCGATTGATACCTTCTGTTACCACCAGCTCGCCTGGTTCAATGCCGCTGAGAATTTCCACACCCGTCAGCCCTTCAATCCCTAGCTCTATTTGGCGACGCTCTACTATGCCACTGGATTCATCTACCACAAAGGCATAGGAGGTCTGCTCTCCTGGTAGGAGTGCTCCCAAGGGCAGCATTACGGCATTTGGATTAGCCGCCGCTTCGATCCACACATAGACACGACCACCCACCTGTAAATTACGAACTAACTGAAAATCACGAATACTTACTTCAACACCCCGTCCACCGGGTGTTTGAGTTGGACTTACAGAAAATACCTGCCCCTGGCTACCCCGTTGTCTCGCAATTTCAAGCAAGTTACTATTGGTCACTCCAGCCGCTTCAGCTGCACTCACATCTTCTTCAAGTACCACATAAGCTTTCTGTCCCGGTCGAATTTCTTGAGCCTCATCAGCCTGTAGCTCTAGCTCTATTTCAAAGCTCTGAGGTTTTACAACCACAATGGGAGCAGTCTCAACAATATCCTGAGCAATGTTAGAGTTAAACCGTTGTGAACTCCAATATTCACCTTCTCGGATATTGATATAGGCCACAATGCCATCAATGGGAGAAACCAGTTGAGTATCTTCCAAATCCACATTCGACTGTCGCAATCGAGATTGGGAGGCTTCAATCGACGCCTGGGCCGATCTGACTCCATCCTCTGCCGCCCGGATGTCTTGCTCAGCTACTCTTAAAGCTGCCCTGGCCTGATCTTCATCATTAATATAAACATCTCGAGTACTCTCCGAAACCGCCCCTTCCTCAAATAAGCTCTGATAGCGTATCAGTTCAGCCTCAGCAAGTCTCAGATCGGACTGAGCCTTGTCAAAATCAGCCTTAGCCTGAAGCAAGGCTGATTCAGCTTGATTCCGTTCTTGAATCGACACCTCCAAATCAGCTTCGTCAGTATCGATAGAGGAGAGTTGCTTTCGATCATCGATGGTGGCCAGGAGCTGTCCCTGCGATACATCGTCCCCTGCCCGTAAATCGCGCCCATCCACTTTGGCAATAAACTCAACATCCCCGTCTGCCTCAAAGTTCAGCACTCGTTGCCGCACTGCCCTAACAAAACCTTCATCAAAAACCCATTGTTGAGACAAACCAATCTCAGCCCGAGCCACTCGCACTGGAAGTCTTGCAGGAGACTCAGTTTCCCCCTCAGCAACGACGTCTTCTGAATTCAGGCTCTGATAGGCTTTTGCCCCGACTCCGAAAACAATAGCTATCATTGCCAAGGTAGCAATAGGCCAGACGGCTCTGGATCTAAAAAAAGAGCGTTGCCTAGATGTAATCTCCCTTTGGTTTAAGTTGTTATTTGGCTGTAACCCATCTGTGGAATCTGGAGATGGATGAGCATCTGATGAAGCAGAAGGATATGAACTCGAATCGTTTGTTTTCATCGCGTAACTCCTTAGAGAATAAAGAGCCTCGAGACAACTACTTTTGTAAAGGTTCAGTGAGAAATCAGTTTTCTAAATTGGAAAAAACTAATAAACACAAACAACCAACAAAACATTGATATAGAAGAAACGGATACAGCTGTTTTAAGAGAAGCCCAATAAATATTTAATAGGCTGATTTGAACATTAATCCTAATGCGTGTTCTTTGATATTCCTTATTCGAATATTGTTGCTATTCGTATATTGTCGCAATAACTACAACAATGCTGGGCCGTATTGTGTGGTTAAGCTGATATCTTCTCTGCTGACTGAAGTATTGAAAATACTTTTAGCACGCTCAAAGACTATGCACAATTACATTTAAATGCACATCTGATGTGCATTTTTGCGAGATAGCGTTGATAAGCAATTTTAGACAGATTAAAGGTTTTAGCAGCCTTAAAGACATGCTATGAAATCATCACAGGTTCTTGTAATCTGTACATCAGATGTGTGTTTTTGCTAAGGCAGCTTAATGGATAACTGGAACGAGATCAGAACGGCTTATCAAGTCGCACGTTTAGGCACCATTAGTGCTGCTGCAGAGGCTCTAGATGTGCACCGTTCAACCGTTATTCGACATATCGATACATTAGAAGCTGTTTTAGGGGCCAAGATATTTCTGCGTCATTCGCGTGGATACACGCCGACAGATTTGGGATTTGACTTGATGCGGGTGGCAAGAGCCACAGATGAACAATTTAACCAATTGGTGGAACGAGCAACGACAGATCCAGCGGAATTATCCGGTGAGTTTATTTTGACATCATTGTATATCCTTGCACCGCTAGTGATCCCGATACTGAAGTCCTTTCAATCTAGCCATCCAAAAGTCATTGTCCGATATCTGACCGGCGAACGGCTCTTTCGATTAGACTATGGGGAAGCCCACGTCGCTGTACGGGCCGGTCTTAAGCCGGATCTGCCAGACCATATCGTCCAGCCTTTCATAAAAACAAGGGTAGGACTTTACGCCAGCGCTGATTACATTTCTCGCTATGGTATTCCACAAACGTCTGAGGATTTTACAAATCACTGTTTTGTAGGTTTAGACAACCTAAAGTCTGGTCCCCCCTTTAATATCAATATCTGGATGCGCGAAAATATTCCTGAGAAAAATATTGTTCTGCGGGGCACCGATGTGACGGTGATAGAGCACGCAATCCTATCGGGTATGGGAATCGGCTTCTTTCCCGCTGCAAAAGCTAAACAGCATCCTGATTTAATTGAGATTTCACCACATCAAGACGAATGGGATGTGCCGTTCTGGCTAATTACCCATGCGGATTTACATCGAACAGCTAAAGTGCAAGCCTTTCTTAACTTTCTGCAGGAAGAAGCTAATAAACAAGAATTCTGATTTGACAATGCTGTTGGTTGAATTACCAAATCCAATGCTCAAATAAAGAACAACCAAATCCTGACACCATTTAACGTGGGGAATTGCCCTCATTAAGCCTGCTGGGCTAATTTAGCGGGCGAATTAAACGAAAATGCTGGAATAATAGACCATAAAATTAGCATAACAAAATAAACATACTCAGGAAATAGCTTAAACCAGTTAGCCGCCAGCAGCCCACCAATCATAATTACATGGGCAAGAACAGCCCAGACAATACTTACTTTCACTTGTACGCTAGCAGTGGGGGTAGTTATGAGTATATGTCTATAAAAAGCAATTGCTAAAGGAACAAAAATAACGACTGCTGTCAGCAGGCCAGGATTATACGACTGCTTAACTATTCCAGCCATAATATGGCTAGCTGCATTGACAAGCACTATCCCAGCCATTGAAAGCGCTGGGAACAAATGGTTTGGGCTGCGCCAGATGGCAATGACACCGATCAGCCAAACAAGAGATGTATTGATGACAAAAATTGCCTCAGGGCTTAGCGGCATTGCACTTAAATTTTGGGTATTTAAGGCACTTAAGATTAACTCGTTGATGTATCCGTAAAACGCATACTGATTACCTAGGAGATCGATCCAATGCTCCTCATATTGATGAACGATATAGGCTATTAGCATTAGGACAGACATCAATTTTATATCGGAGAGAACTGATTCTGTTTCTTGTGTCCTGGATGCAAAGAACATAAAAAGGAGGAATGGGGCACCATAAATACCAAGCTTCATCCAATTCTCTACTAGAAAATTATATTGTCCTAGGGGTGCCCAAAGCATAAAGAATGAAAGACAAATACCTGCTAAAGAAATCTTTGAATTACTCATTTGTTTTCTCAGAAGAATAGGTTTGACTGATTCTATGATGGTTGGATTTTGGGAACGAGCAGATGCGAATCAAAGTCGCCACCGTAGTGAATAACGTGAATACCATGGTTAAAGGCAACATCTTTGAAATAGGGAGGCGAAGGAATGATTTCCTGAGAACTGATAATTAACTGTAGGGATTCACCCGCTGCAAAGAAAGTACTGCTGGGGTAAAGGGCTATCTCCAGCTGGATAGTCTGTCCTGGTTTCAACCTTTCTTCTCTATCTGCTTTGAGAACAGGATTCCATGTAGTGGATTCTATTGGGTCCAGTTCGCGCCGAGATGCTCGGCCCCAACCCCTGGTGACCATGTCCTTTTTGTTCCCAACGGAACCATAGAAGGGAACTGACTTTTGATTGCGATCGCACTTATCAATCGCAACATAAATACCAATATCGTCAGGAGACTCTTCACCGTTAGCCTTGGGGCGCGCCTCTAACCATAGTCGCAGTTTCATATAGCCAGTTAGCTCGGTATCTTCGGCAAATGAATATAGGAAGGTCACCTTTCCCGTTGTTGCTGAATAGGCCAATTTTTTTGAAGCTGACGGTATCTCCAGAGACAACGACTGTTGATCTGAGAGATGGAGCTTCTGGTAGTTTGTGCGAGCAAGCGGCCATTCCTGCTCGTAGCGAATCTCATGAATTTGCTCTCGGCTACTGCGGACCTCAAGCCGGACAGGCGGTGTGTCCAGAAATCCACTTGAAGTATCCCCTTTGAGAAAGCAATCCATAAAACATCGGGTCAGTTCTTGCACCTCGGGGGAGTAGTAAGCGTCCCACTTGCCACTGCGGTGAGTGTAGATCCATTTATACTCTGATTGAGCCTTTATAAAGGCTCGAAAGCTGCCCATAGTATGTAGTCCATGATCTGAAAAAGAACCACAAACCAACATCGGGACAGTGATTTCTTCAAGCTTGGCTGCCTTCTCCTTCCAGAAATCATTATAAAAAGGATGCTTTTCTACAAAATCAGTGGGGATTGTGCCTTCAACATTTATAAAGTCTTCTGGCGTGCCATTAATTGCAGTTTTGACTTCAGTGCTCCACCAAAAAGCTGGAAAACCCAGCTCAGTTAGACCACTGCGGGTAAAAAGATCCTGATAGGGGTCTGTTAACCCTTCCCAAGGAGAGATACAGCACAAGGATGGCGGTGGCCCGCCATAGGCTTGGCAAGCCGCCACATGGTATTGAGTAATTGCCAGAAAGCTGACACCATTCAGACCCACTTTGCCGGTACACCAGGGTTGCTGGGCCACCCATTCAATCGCCTCGTAGTAGCACATGCCCTGATGTTCAGAAAACACGGAGGGGTGACCACCGCTATTGGCATACCCCGGCAGATTCATATTGACGACGGCATAGCCTGCAGGCACCCAAAAATTAGGGTCAGGGGACTCCCAACTGGTCAACTTAGAAAATTTAGGCCTCCCAGCTTGAGGAATCAGACGATATTGCTGCGGGGCACCGCCGAACGGTGTTTTACTCAAAGCTGGAGTGATGTGATTGTCATAGGGATGGGCACACATAACAACGGGCACAGGTTCGCTCTGCGCAGCTGCCCGTTTTGAGCGGTAGACATTAGCCGTTAAGCAAAACCCTTCACTCATGGGGATTTCAACATCGTATTCGCACAAAATATCTGGGTCAGGCTCAGTCAGTTCACAGTGGGGGCTAAATAACTGACCACTTTTGAGAGCATTCGTGACAATCGGAGCCAGGGCTCGAACTGTATTTAACAGGTCTTTGTTCATTTTCACTACATCGCAGAGCTAACTGGAAATCCAATCAACTCCATTCGATCACCAGGATGCTTTCTTGAGAGCAATATTGGCTGTTCAAGGAGGATACTAGACCAAATAAAGTCCAATGTAATTAACCTGGGTTAACTCTTCTGGTGTCGCTTTTTGAGAAAGCGGCACAGCCCCTGGGGAGTAATCCCCATAAAGCGGGCGATATCTTTGTCTGGCACCAGCTGAATTACTTCTGGCTGGCACTCTTCCAGAAATTGATAACGATACTCAGTGTTCAGCACGGTTTTTGCGCATATGATCTCCTTATCAAACAGAAGCGTTTCAAGTATCTTTTTGCGCAAATACTCACCAAATGCATTCCCTTGGTGATATTCGGTGAGAAAGAATTCCATGGGCATCGAAATACCCTTAACATCCGTGATTGCAATCAGTGTGTCGTTAGCATACGCTTGCGTTAGAGCACTGGTAATATTTGAGCAGAACTGCCCTCTACTAAAGAAGCGCGCAATCGGCGAAACCCCTTCTGCTAACGTTTGTTCGGATGCGGCGATTCCATCTGTAATGAAGAAAATTTTATCGCAAACAAATGCTTGACTAAAAATCACACTTTTTTTAACCAAGGCAAATTCCGATGCAATTTTTTTAATACAGGTCCATTCGTCTTCCTGAAGGTGAAGACCGTAGGAATCAATGTCGTCTTTTAAGACAGAAATCCCCATCATTTCTACCTCAATGTGCACCAGACAATTTCTTCCTGATTTTATCCTCTTTAATCCTTCCTGTGGTGTTTGAATAATAGAGCTTTTCGACGGGCTTTTAAGCGTTGAACTGAGAGCACTCCAGCAGAGTTTTTGCGATTGCTGATTTAGGGGATGAACCGGTCTAGCACTATGGCTATTTGACGGTATCTCACAGCTAAAATCATCCCGAGGATCAGCAATGCCGAGGGTTTTTAATCAAAATCCAATACCTGAATGAATCGGAATCCAATTTGACTGCTATTCGCATTTTGATCGCGACTGAACTCGTGGGCTATTTCGACTGTAGTGCCACGACCGAGATCGTATCCAACCGCTGTTTGCACAGAATAATCGTCAAAGGTACCCCCGCTTGCGAGATCTCTCCATCTACCCGTTCCGGAAAGTGTCACGGTCCACGGGGCGGTCTGGTAAACCACCCCTGCACTGGCATAAATGATATTGTCGGCGGTTCCTTCAAAGTTCCACAGAGGGGCAATTTCACCAATCAAGGTCAGCGATTGTTTGTTATCCAACTGAAGTGATTGCATGGGGACTATGATGCCGAAACGCCGCGCACTGAGAGCAATGATCTGTTTCTCGAAATGATTGCCTCGCCTGAATTTCAGCTTACAAGGAAGTTTTCAATCAACGCAGAAATTCGAATAGAGAACGCTGGTCCGCCAACGGAAGATCGCTATTTCGAGGATGAGACACTCTTCGTCCGCAAGTTATTTCTGAACTATGACATCAATGACCGCCTATCACTCCAGGCGGGCAAATTCACCCCAACGTTTGCATTTGCATCCCTGGTCACGCCGGGAATGTACGGCAACAGTTACAATAGGGAAATCGAGCTAATCGAACGCATTGGCTTTGGGGCCGAATATACATTTGATGCTGGAGCCTCTGGACAGCACACCCTCAGTGCCAGTACTTTCTTTGACGATACCAGTTTTCTATCCGATTCCCTCGATCTGGGTGGACGGCGTGGTCGCAATCGGCTGGCCGATGGTGGTGCCAGCAACACCGATTCATTAGAATCTTTTACGGTTGCGATTGAAGGCAACGAAATTAATCGGCTACCCGGCTTCACCTACAGGCTGGCATATATACACGAGGCCGCAGGCGAGGGGGACGTAGCCGATGAAAACGGGTTTTTGGTAGCCGCCATGCAATCGATTCAGCTGGGTGACGGACAATCGCTTACCTTGATTGGTGAAATTGCCCCTCTGTGGAACTTTGAAGGAACCGCCGACGATATCATTTATGCCA
>JBCAWO010000079.1:0-20427 GCA_038534515.1 Cyanobacteria bacterium J06554_1 | reverse complement strand
ATCAAGAGCGCTGCCATGTGGGTAGTTTTGAGGAGTCAGCTGCCAAAATCTGTAGGGTGGCGAAAACTGCTGAGCAAGATACTCTGATTTTTCTAGGGCACAACGGTCCGGCTGGTTTGGGAGGTCAGGGGCATGATATTTGCGGTCGAGACTGGAAGCGTAACGGCGGTGACTATGGAGACCCAGATTTTGCGGATGCGATCGCACATACCCAACGCTCAGGCAAACAGGTTGCCCTCGTGGTCTTTGGTCACATGCACCATGAGCTCAGACATGACAAAACCCGTCTGCGACAGCGTCTGGTGGTAGATGACTACGGCACGGTCTACGTCAATGGAGCCCAGGTTCCCCGCGTTATTGAAACCGAGGCAGGCAGGCAGCATAGCTTTACATTGGTTACGCTACAGGCGGGCAGGGTTCAAGCCGTGCGTTTGGTTTGGATCAATGACACAGCCAACATTGTGGCCGAGGAATACCTCTATCGCTGTGCCACAAAAACTCAACACACTACTAGACGCGTGGGTAAATTTGGGCTAGCATAACTGATGCTTCTGACTAATGGCATAGAAGCAGTTTCACCTGGAGAGGTGGCAGAGTGGTCGAATGCGCTCGACTTGAAATCGAGTGTACCGAAAGGTACCGTGGGTTCGAATCCCACCCTCTCCGTTGGACCGTAATAATCCAAGAATTATTCATTCCCTGTAGGCACGTCCAATGGTACAGGTTCTGTTTGTGTGAACTCTACGATGTCACCGTCTTGCCGCTGAGTAGCTACTTGCCAGGATTGAATACGGCTTTGGGCATTGGAATAAGCTGCCGCTGCTGTTGGAATTTGGTTGGCTAATCGAATGGCTCGGTCTGGGCTGCTGCGGGATTCACTTTCTGCCAAACTGAGCAGGTCCCAACTCCAGCGGTTGATTTGCTGTAGGGCGTTTTTGTGCTGGCCGCTGCTTGCTGGGATTTGGTTTGCGGTGACGATAGCCCTGGCCAAATCATTGGCTGTACCAGAGCGGGCAATGTTGTTGGCTTCTTGTAGCAGGGTTTGGTTTTGCTGCTGGTCGCGCCAGCTGGCTAGGTCGTTTTGGATTTCTTCGTAGAGGGAGCGCTCGGGGGAAATGCGGGAGGCGGTTGCGATCGCACCTGCCAAATCTCCCCTAGCCGCCAGCTGTCGAGCTTCCTCCACCAGCGGCCGGTCTTCAATGGCTTCAATGCGTGCTTGCCAGCGCTCAATGCGTTTTTGGGCAACATCGGCCAGGGCTCTCTCAGCACTAATTCTGCGTGCTTCCTGAATTGCCTGGCGTAGCGCCTGGGGGGTACCCACATTGGCTAACTGATCCGCCTGGGCCAAAATTGGCTGATCTTCGGTGGTTTGTACCCGATTTTCCCACTGGTCAATTTGGGTAGACACTTCTTGCCAGCGTGGATTATCGCTCTCTACTTGCCGAGCTTGAAGAATTGCCGTCCGCAGATCGTTAATATTGCCTGGAGCTGCAATCTGACGAGCGACATCTAGCTGAGCCAGCGCTCTAATCTCAGCCCGCCACTGGCCAATCAGGGTCTGGGCGCGGTTATATAGAGGACGATCGCGTCCCAGGCTTTGTAGTCGGGTAATGGCAGAGTCCAGTCCCAGGGCGTCTCCGCTCCAGGCCCGTCGATAGGCCTCTGTAAATACCTGGAAGTCAGCAATTTCCTGGTCTAACCCCTCATTTCTAGGGACGGCTGCTAAGATTTCTTCCGCCTGGGCCAGCTGCTGTCGGGCCAGAGAATCTTCGGCCACCCGTAACATGTCTTTGGCGATGGTTTTTTTGAGGTCTTTGGCTTCGCTATGGAGCACACTTTCAGGTTTGATCGAGCTCAGCAGCTTGAGGGCTTCTTTAAAGCTGCTGACGGTGCCTCGATCCATCAAACGCTTTACTTTGCTAAGTTTTCGGCTATCTTCTCGGGCTAGGCTAATCAGCTTGGTGAGTTCGGTGTACTTGGTTTCAGACCAGTAATCATTGCTGACATCCAGTAACCGCACCGATAAACCAAAGGCATCTTTAAAGTTGCCATCAACTAGCTGCTGCTTTGCCGTTTCAAATATTTCTGACCCCTCACCCCAGATTCGCTGCCAACGGCGAATATTAGTTTCTACCTTGTCAGCGGCGGCCGTTTTAACAGGGATTTTTTGGGCGGTTGCGATCGCACTTTCAAGCTCACCCAGATGGAACTGCTCATCCGCCATCTCCAGAATTTCACTAGACCAGGTTTCCACCTTGGCATCAATCTCAGCCCGCAGTGGATGGTCATCGGGCAGCTTTTCAACCAGCCCAATCGCTTCCAATAAAAAGTCAACACTGCCCTGATCCGCATAGGATTCAGCACACTGTAGCCGCATAGCTGCCGATGCCGTTGGCCAAAAAATTGCCCGACAGTTAGGCAAGTTAGGCATCCGAAACAAGCTAGTTACCGCAAAGGCAAGGATGCCTGTCAACAGCGCTAACGTTGTCAGCAGTAAAAACTGCCAGCTACCAATCCATCGAAAAAATGCTAGCCCCCTAAATCCGGGCCCATGAGCTGGCGTCTCTTCAACGGCAGAAGCTACATTGGCCGGGGCCACGTTACCAGACACCACACCAGCGTAGGAAGGCGATGGGGCGGGATGCTGAGGTATCCCCTGGCTCCGAGGCCGACTACGGGGAACAGAAATAGGCTTGTGACGAGGATCTCGTTTGGGACTCATATACGTATCAGCCAGAGGAAAATTGATGCTGAATATGGCGATTACTTTAGCGCACTAACCGATAATGTATACCTGCAATTCGTTAAAGTGGATCAATTATCATTACAGGGTGTAGCAATTGACGGATGCATACCTCCAAAGGAGAGGCTACTCCAACGTCGATGGCAAATCAGATTAGCTGCTGTTTGAGGAGCAGCGTCGTCCCCTTCTATATAGTTCGTCCCATCAGCATAATACCAAGACGATAGACCAGAAATTACAGCCCACGTTAAGTCTGACCCAGCGTCAAACCTTTAATTTCAAACCTTTAATTTCAAAACTTTAATTTCACTACCCGCTTCAATCCTGGTTTCCCCCAACGGCACCCTGGCCAGTCCATTGGTACGGCTAAGATTCACCAAATTACCAGAACTGTGACTGCCGCTGGCCAATCTAAAACCATAGCCAGCTTCCCTTAACGATAACTGCCCCCACAAATAGGTTTCCCGTTTACCGCTGGCCCTAAGCTCGTTGTCGGTTGTCGCCCATACAAACGTAGGTGACCAGCCATCGCTCAGTCCCGAGAGCTTGTTTAGGGCCGGTTGCACAAACCGCCAAAAGCTCACCAACGATGAAACCGGGTTACCCGGCAAACCAAAATAGAGCTGGTGCTGTCCACCGCCACCATCAGTACCATCAAACGTAGCCACCGTTAGGGGCTTTCCCGGTTTAACTGCTACCGAGCGAATGTGGATGGTGGCCCCCAGCTCTGCCAAAATCTGATCCACATAATCATAATCACCCACCGACACACCACCGGAGGAAATCACCATATCTGCCCGAGTCAGCGCATCAGCAATGGCCTGCCGCGTGGCTGTCCGTTGGTCTGGCACAATTCCCAGGGGTATCGGCACCGCACCGGTCTGGGTCACCAGCGCCGCTAATGCATAACGATTAGAATCCACAATCTGACCGGGACCCAGGGGCTGTTTGACATCTACCAGCTCATCCCCCGTCGATAAAATGGCCACCCGAGGCCGTCGATAGACCGGTACGGGCACACACTGCGCCGCTGCTAGTACCGCTATTTCTGCGGCCCCAATTCGGGTGCCAGACCTCAGCAGGTCTGCCCCTGCTCGATAAAAACTGCCCTGCTTACGCACAAATGCCTCAGCCGCAGGGGACTCTAACACCGTCACCCGCTCACCCTCACGTCGGGTATTTTCCTGAATCACAATGGTATCGGCTCCAACGGGGAGCATCCCACCTGTAAAAATACGGGCCGTTTCCCCCGGTTGGAGTGTGTGTTGAGGCATTTGCCCCGCCGGAATTTCCTCCACAACGGTTAAGGTTGCAGGGGCTGTGGTTATATCTGCATGGCGCACCGCATAGCCATCCATCGCCGAATTATCCCAATGGGGAAAATCCAGCTGGCTACTGATAGTCTGGCCCAGCACCCGGCCCAGACTATTCTCCACAGACACTGTCTCCAGATTATCAACGGGGGTGACCAGGTCTAAAATCAACTGTTCCGCATCGTTGGCAGGCACCATAGGCTCGGTTAGGTTTAGATTCAATTCAGTATCAGCCACCCCTAACCATATCAAAGGCTCCAGTTACGATAAGAGGGTGGGTATGGCCCACTCGCTCCACGGCTCTTCATTTTCAAACCATGACCACCCTCGCCGCTACCCTCAAAACCCGTCGCCGACAGCTAGCCAAGCACCTGGACACTCCGGTATTGCTCTGGTCGGGGCGCTCCACCCCCCGCAATTTTCCAGCCAATACCCACCCATTTCGGCCCAGCAGTCATTTTCTCTACTTTGCGGGACTGCCCTTAGAAAATGCCGTGGTTCATTTAGCAGATGGACACCTCACCCTGTTTATGGATGAAGCGACACCCGCTCAGGCCCTATGGCATGGCCCTAGCCCAACGCGTACTGAACTGGCCCATAAGATCGGTGCTAGCAAAGCGCTACCCTTAGAAGACTTAAAACACTTTGTCGGTGATCAAGTGGCGACGCTGAGGGTGCAAGACAGCGTCACGGCTGCTCAACAAGAGCATTTACTAGACCGTTCAATCCCCGCTGCAAAACTCTCTCAAGCTCAAGACCTGGCCCTACTCCAGGCCATTGTGCAGCTGCGGATGTGCCACGACGACCACGCCATTACCGAAATCCGTCGTGCGGCTGGGGTTTCAGTTGCTGCCCACAAAACTGGCATGGCGGCTACAGCGTTGGGGCGAGAGCTAACGGAAGCGCACATTCGAGCGGCCATGGAACAGGTCATCATGGCCCAAGGGATGACTTGCGCTTACAACAGTATTGTTACTGTCCATGGTGAAGTGCTCCATAACAATCACTACCATCATCCCCTCAAAGAAAACGATCTAATCTTGGCTGATGTAGGCGCAGAAACTGATACCGGCTGGGCTTCAGATATTACCCGCACCTGGCCTGTAAGCGGTAAATTCTCCTCCACACAGCGAGACCTTTACGATGTCGTGCTTGCCGCCCATGACGCTTGTATTGAGATGGCTAAACCTGGGGTGGAGTATCGAGAGTTGCATTTGCTGGCCTGTCGTACCCTGGCAGCCGGTCTAGTAGATCTAGGTATTCTCATTGGCCAGCCCGACAGCTTGGTAGAACAAGATGCCCATGCGTTGTTCTTTCCCCATGGTGTGGGGCATCTGTTGGGCCTAGACGTTCATGATATGGAAGATCTGGGTGATCTTGCTGGCTATGCATCGGGGCGAGAACGTAGCAAACGCTTTGGGTTAGGATTTTTGCGTTTGGACCGCCCCCTACAGACAGGCATGGTAGTGACAATCGAACCCGGTTTTTATCAGGTGCCCGGCATTTTAGATGATGTGACTATGCGAAAGACCTATGGTGAGATTGTTAACTGGCAGCGATTAGAGCAGTTTGCAGATGTGCGAGGAATTCGTATTGAGGATGATGTGTTGATTACAGAGGATGGCTGTGAGGTGCTGACAGCAGCGTTGCCAACAAACGCAGACGCGATTGAAAAACTTGTCAAAGCATAGGACTTGGAGTGACTGACACTCTAAAAAGTGGCACCCTAAAAGATCAAGAAGATCGAAATGACTCTCCCACAACTTCTTAAAATAGGATTCCATTAGTCAATGGGAGAGAATAGTCCTGCGGTTAAACTCTCCCATTGACGATGGTTCTTAGCTACTAACTAGGCTAAGTTTGGGAGCCGGTCCGCAAGCTTGGAATCCATAGTCAGTCCCTGGCGCAATTACCTGCCAGAAGACCACAGAGTGAGGCTCAATGGGTTGATTGAGGTATGATTTGCGCGCACCTGTGCCTAGGGTGTTAGGACCGGGTTTACCGTTGATAGAGTAGAACCAGAAAGGAATACCTGCTTGCTCACCCGTTGTCGGTGGTGGTGCATTATAGGTCTTTCCATTAATTGTGAAACTGCCAATGAACGGACCGGGATCAGGGTATTTTAGTGTGGAGTTTTCGTAGCTCAGCGTTGGGTTATTGGCGACAACGTTGTCTATCAGCTTTCCTATGGTCTTACCGGTGCCTGTGAAGTGTACTCCATTAGCATAGGGCTGATCAGTGGGCTTAGATGGATCGGGACCGTAGTATACCAACAGTGTACTTGTGCCGTCCGCGGTGGCATCCGACGCAACAGCAGCGGCAGCAGCGCCCATATTGCGATGCATCGTGTTTTGCAGCAGCCGTACACCCTGACGATATGCCTGGAGTGGACGAACTATGGCATACCCATTAGTGGAGTTGTTGCTTGCAGAAACAAGGACTCGACGGAGCACTGAACGCTCTGCTTTTGTTAGACCGTTTGCCTCGCCCTCACTAATAGGATCAGTAAGAAAGTCACTGAGGGCACTATCATCGGACTGGAGCCGATGGAGGTAGGCATTGAATGGTGTCATAGTTTTATTTGTTGTTAAGCAGACAAAAACTTGTCACCTACATGGTTGCCGTTGCTACAACAATTTTCCAATAGTACTTTAGTCGGAACTTAATATGACATCAGCAAAGTCAATGATTTCAAGGGCTTATGTTGACCATACGAGTATTTTTAGCCTAAAACACTTTTTTAGATATTCAGCTTAATCTCTAAATTAGCCGTTGCTGATTTAGAGGATGAACCGAACGGTTAAATATGCCGTAGGGCAGCACCTTACAGATAAAATCATCCCGAAGATCAGCAACGCCCTAAATTATATGGCTGTGATGGACGACCACAGCTGCTACCCTACTTTAGTAGAGATATGGGGTCAGTTGTCTTCCAGACGAATTCTATTGGGTACACTACTGGTGAAATTGCGTCAGGTTCTCTTACCTCATGGTGACAAACTCTTCTGCAGAGCTGGGATGTATACCAACGGTGGCGTCGAAGTTCGCTTTAGTAGCGCCCATTTTTACGGCAATGGCTATACCCTGAATAATCTCAGCCGCAGAATCACCCACCATGTGTGCACCGAGAATTTTATCAGTCTGTACGTGCACAATTAGTTTCATTAGCGTTTTTTCTTCCAGCTTAGGTAGGGTGTAGTACATCGGTCTAAATCGGGAACGGTAGACCTTAATGCCTGCTTCACCATATTTTTCGATCGCCTGGATTTCGGTCATGCCAACCGTAGCTACTTCTGGGGTAGTAAACACCGCTGAGGGAACATTCTCATGGCCCATGATCCGGCGCTTGCCGCCGTAGTGGGTGTCGGCAAATGTGCGGCCTTCGTTGATGGCTACTGGGGTAAGGTTAATCCGGTCGGTACAGTCTCCTACCGCGTAAATATTGGATTCTGCGGTCTGGCTGTGGGCATCTACTACAATGGCTCCTTTTTCCACTTCAATCCGAGTATTTTCTAACCCAAGATTCTCAAGTCTAGGAGTGCGTCCCAGGGCAGATAGGCCAACAACATCGGTTACTACCATATTGTTGTTTTTTAAGTTAACCTGCAGACCGTCTGTGTGCTTTTCAAGACTAATCAGCTCGTCATTAACGATGCGGATGCCGTGGCGTAGCATGGCGTCTTGCACTTCAGTGCGAATATCTTCATCAAAGCCCCTTAGGATCTTGTCGCGACGAATAATTTGGGTGACTTCTGTTCCCAGGGCATTGAGCACACAGGCAAACTCACAGCCAATGTAGCCGCCGCCAAAAATAACCATACGTTTGGGCTGCTGGGCCAAACTAAAAATCTCATCGGAGGTGATGGCCAGGTCAATTCCTGGAATATTAGGTCTACTGGGTTTGCCCCCGACGGCAATTAAAATCTTCTCGGCGGTAACGGTCTGGTTGTCGACTTCAATGGTGTGAAAGTCGACGATCCGGGCATGACCTTTGTATAAAGCCACTTCTGCATTGTCGATCATGCGCTGGTAGATGGCATTTAGTCGTGTCACTTCATCGTTGACGGCTTTGATCATATGACCCCAGTCAAAGTTGCCTGGTTCAAATGTCCAGCCGTACCCGGCAGCTTCTTGCACGTGGCTAGCAAAATGAGACGCGTAGACCATAAGTTTTTTGGGTACGCAGCCACGATTTACGCAGGTACCCCCCAGCCGATCAAATTCGGCCACAGCCACCTTTGCTCCATACTGGGCAGCCCGTCTTGCGGTGGCAATTCCACCCGAACCAGCACCAATAACAAACAGGTCAAAATCGTAGGCCATTGTGTATGTCTCCTCTTTCCCTAGTGGGTTGCCTGTTAGGTTGTGGCCGTGCCGTAGCCAAGCCAATCTATCCTATCTCTTGTAGCGCTTCGACCGCGTCTGGGCTACACCTGTCAAACCAGTGACGGTTAGCGGGTGACAAGTTTTTTGATTTGGGCTAGCTTAGACGGCTTGTAGGGGGCATAACGCCAGTCTAGATCAAACCAAAAGGTCTTTTTGAGAACGCTCTTGTAATGGGAAAAGGTGTCGAATGAGGCCTTGCCATGGTAGCTACCCATGCCGCTTTGCCCCACACCACCAAAGGGCAGATCGGGCACGCCAATATGTAGCACTGTATCGTTTAGGCACACCCCCCCAGAGGAGGTCTCTGTTAAGACCCGCTGCTGTTTGGTTTTATCTCGCGAAAAAAGATACAGCGCCAGCGGTTTGGGACGGGCATTAATTTGGCTTAGGGCCTGGTCAAAGCGGTCGTAGGTCAATATGGGCAAAATTGGCCCAAATATTTCGTCCTGCATGACGGAGGAGTCCCAGGTGATGTTGTCTAGCACCGTGGGGGCAATGTAGCGGGTGCTAGCATCGGTCTCGCCACCAATGAGTACCGTGTCGCTATCGAGCAGGCTGGTTAGGCGCTCAAACTGCCGCTGGTTAATGATGCGGCTGAGGTCAGCACTTTGGGACGGATCGTCTCCAAAGAAGTCGTGGATGGCGGCGGTTAGCTTGGTTAGAAAGTCAGCTTTGATGGTGCGGTCGATGAGTACATAGTCGGGGGCAATACAGGTTTGGCCCGCATTGATAAACTTGCCCCAGGCAATGCGTCTGGCCGCATGGTCTAGATTAACGTCAGCGTCAATGATGCAGGGGCTTTTGCCGCCCAGTTCTAGGGTGACGGGGGTGAGGTGCTTGGCAGCGGCTGCCATAACGATGCGACCAATGGCGGTGCCCCCGGTAAAGAAGATGTGGTCAAACTTTTCAGCTAATAGCTGTTGACTGATGCTGGCGTCTCCTTCAAATACGGTGATATAGCTAGGGTCAAAGGTGTTGGCGATCAGGTCAGCGACAACGTTAGCGGTGTGGGGTGCGTGTTCTGAGGGTTTGAGCATGGCACAGTTCCCGGCTGCGATCGCACCCACCAATGGCGACACCATCAGCTGAAACGGATAGTTCCAAGGACCAATGATTAGCACCACCCCCAGGGGATCGGGCTGGATCCAGGCCGAGGACGGGAAATTTTCTAAGGTGGACTTGACGCGCTTGGGCTTCATCCACGTTTTGAGCTTTTTAATCGCCAAATTAATTTCTGACAGGGTGGCAATTTCAAAATAGGCTTCAAACTCAGGTCTGCCCAAATCAGCCTTGGCCGCCGCTACAATATCAGCCTGGCGGTCAATGATGGCCTGTTTTAGCTTGGCTAACTGAGCCAGACGAAAGTCCAGGGGTTTGGTCTGGTCTGACGCAAAGAACAGCCGCTGTTGCTCCAGGGCCTCGGGAATGGGGGAAGGTTTAGTCAGCTGAGCTGTCATAGTTGGATGCGTCGGGGATAGATTAATCGGGTGCTACATACTCTATGATGTCTCGAACTAACGGATCTGACTAGTTGTGACCCAGTCACCCATGTTCCAAACCACCCGCCGTCGCCTGGCCTTTTGGTATACCAGCGTCACGGCTATTTTGCTGCTGATTTTTGCCAGCGGTGTATATTTCTACGTGCGCAATACCCTGGTGGAGCGGGTGGATGACACCCTCAACCATGTGGTGGAGGTGGTCCAGCGTTCTTTGGTAATTGAGGCGGCGGCTCCCTCTACGGGGCGGGTGTTGACGGCAGCGGGGGTAAAAGGGCAGGCCCCGCTCCAGGTGAATGTGGACGATAGTTTTCGTGACAACGCCCAAACCCTGGAGGACGACCACATCGACATTGAATGGTTTGGGCCGACCGGTCAGCTCCAGTGGAGTACCCTATCGGTGCCCATTGGCTTACCGCTGCAGCTCAATGCCGCCGGGGAAACGGTACATCTAAAAAGCGATCAGGGCAAGGATCAGGTGCTGCGGCAAATTAGCCGCCGCGTGCAGATCAACAATCAGATTCTGGGGTATCTCCGCGTCAGTCATCCCTGGTTTGAAGTTAGCAAGCCCAGTCGTCAGCTAGTGATTGACCTGAGCATTTGGTCTGGGCTGATTATTGTGGCCACGGGCACCATTGGCTGGCTGCTGTCGGGGCTGGCTATGGCTCCGGTGCGTCAGTCCTATCAGCAGCTCAAGCAGTTTACTGCCGACGCATCCCACGAGCTGCGTAACCCCATTGCCGTGATCCAAACCAATGTTCAGGTGGCCCTGGCCGATCCTGAACCCGACGCGGTCTTTCAGCACAGCCAGCTACAGGTGGTGGAGCGGCTAACCCGTCGTCTGGGGCGGCTGGTGGATAATCTTTTATTTCTGGCCCGCCAGGATGGGGGCCTCATTCCCATGCAGTGGGAGGAGCTGGATCTGCATAAGCTGCTGTCGGAAGTGGTGGAAGAACAGGCGCTAATAGCCCAGGGCCAGGGGCTAACGCTGATTTATCAAGGGGCAGATTCCCCGCCGCTCACCATAACCGGCGATCGCGACCAGCTGCTGCGGCTGTTTACTAACCTGATTAGTAACGCCATTCAATACACCCCCGAGGGCAGTGTGACGGTTGATTTGGACAGCACCCACTGGCAGGGACGGGACGCTTACCAGGTAACCGTATGCGATACCGGTATTGGCATCTCTAAGGAACTGCAATCCCAGGTGTTTGATCGGTTTTACCGGGTGGATAAGGCCCGCAGTCGTCGCGATGGCACGGGGTCGGGGCTGGGGCTTGCGATCGCAAAAGCCATCATCAATAACCACCAGGGCCACATTCAGCTAGACAGTCAGGTGGGCCAGGGAACAACGGTAACGGCCACACTGCCCATATTGCCCATCAAAACAAGCGACGTGTGAGGCCTGTTGTGGCCTTTATCGTCTACTGAGCCAAGCTCGCCAGCTCCCCTGTTCCTGGTGTAAATGTCTGCTCCACTACCGTACCGGGTTTGCCCATGGGCTTGGCTTGGCCTTGGTTATAGGCCAGCACCACCCCACCCGCATTGCCAGCTCGAATGGTCAGGGACTCCTGGGCGGTCCAGGAGCGCTCGGTCCCTTCTTGCAAAATACCCTCATAGGCCTGGTCGCCGTCGGCGGTGACCCGCACCCAGGACTGTTGAACAAACTCAACATTCACCACGATGGGCTCCTCGGGAACGGCTGGCGCTGTTTCAGTCTCGGTAGTTGTTGGCTGGGTGGCCGAGGTGGCCGGGGCTGTTCCGCCCGGGGTTAGCTGTTCCACAACCGCCGGGTCCACAATTGGCTCAGCCGCATTCTGGGGAATCGCCCGCTGCATCAGATAGGACAGGCCGCTGACCGAAATGGCAATTAGGACCACGTAGGCCCCATATAAATGGTAGGGCCGGAGCTGAACAGAGTCCCTGGCCCAGCTGCGTCCTTCTCCCTTGGGTGCAGGAATTTCTCCATAGCGATTGGCTAGGGTCTGGCCATCTAACCCCAGGACATCGCCGTAGCGTCTGATTAGACCACGCACATAGATGGGCTCGGGCAGCTCGGTCGTCCGAGCTTCCTCAATTGCAATCAGTAGCCTAGAGCGGACTAAAACCTTGCCCGCCACTTCCTCTAGGGTCTGACCGCTGGCCTCGCGGGCATCACGCAGCACAGAGCCCAGAGCTAATAACTGCTCCCGTTGCTGAGTACTGGTGTAGCCTTGGCGTTTCATAGGATAAAAATGTTTCTTAACAATTTAAGCACATCGGTGGTGTGGTTCAAGCATACGCGGCTTGAAAGCCCCTGTCAGAGAAGATCCAGGAGTTTTTTTACCTCCTGGGGGGTTAATTCACGGCATTGCCCCAGGGCGAGCTCGCCCAAACTAATGCTGCCGATGGAGCTACGGTGCAAACTAAGGACGGGGTGCCCCAGCTGTTCGGCCACCCGTCGGATTTGGCGGTTACGTCCTTCATGGAGAATGACCTTTAGTAATGCTGGCGGTTTGGGGTGCAATACGCTGACCTCAGCCGGTGCGGTCATCTGTCCTGCCAGACTGATGCCGCGACGCCATTTCTCTAGGGTGTTGCCCTTAGGAGAGCCCTCTACCCTGACCCGATAGGTCTTGGCGATATGGTGGCGTGGATGGGTCAAGACTTGGGTGAGCTGACCGTGGTTAGTTAACAGCAATGCCCCGGTGGAGTCAGTGTCCAGCCGACCTACGGGGTGTAAGCGAATATCCCCCTGGCGCAGCTCTGTGGGGAGCAGGTCAATAACGGTTTTTCGTCCCTGGGGGTCATCACAGGTGGACACCACCCCGCGCGGTTTGTTGAGTAATATATACCGCTTGTCTGGTCGGTTGTCTGGATTGAGCGGTCGACCATCAATGCGAATATCATCGACTGCCGGGTTAGCCCGCTGACCAATGTGGGCCTTTACACCGTTAACCGTAATATGACCCGTGGAAATCAGCATCTCTGACTGACGGCGTGAGGCCACCCCCCACTGCGAGAGCAGCTTCTGCAATTTTTCGTCGGACGATAGTGGCTGGGGCAATGGCTGGTTAGACAAATCCTTTAGCAGATGCAACTCCTCGAAAACAAACCCTGGGTGAATAGTACAGCACTTTTCCGTGGCTGCCCCCTGCGGACTACAGTCCGTGCTGCTTAAACCCTGAAATAAGGCTCTGCTTCTAGTGTAGCTCAGTGGTTTTACTCAGACGGCCGCTATCTAGGTATTGAATAGTTTGGATCTGCCACCACCAGGGACGTGGGTAACCAAACCTGGAGCCATGCTCCGCCAGTATCAGGATGGTTTTTGGCCTGAACTCTTCCCTGATGAGATTCCACAATTTTTTGCACAATTGATAGCCCCAGTCCGGTCCCGTTTGCGATCGCAGGGTCCCCCGATCGGGTACGCGAGGTATCAGACCGATAAAAGCGCTCAAACACATGGGCCAGGTCTTTTTCTAAAAACCCTTCACCACAGTCAAATACATCCAACAGCAGGCCCGGTGTGGCGCCCACATCAGACCGTTGAACATGGGCATGAATAGCCTGGCCGCACGGGCTGTACTTCAGCGCATTGTCTAGCAAATTTAGCATCATGCGATAGACCAGACCGCTGTTAACCGATGCGATCGCACAGTCAGGCCCCTGATAATCAAGGGTTTTATCCTGTAGCTTGGCCTGGGGTTCCAGGCTCTGCCACGCCTGATAAAGCAGCTTCACCAGGTCGGTTTCCTCCAAACGCTGCGGCTGTTGCTGCTCCAAATGATTGAGACTGAGCATATCGTCCACCAGGGCGCTGAGGCGATTGACCTCCCGCAGCAGCCGATCGGCCCAGGTAACCAGGGCTGGATCAATCCGATTGCGTAAGGTTTCCCCCACCAGACGGATAGATGTTAGCGGTGTCTTTAACTCATGGGCAACATCCGAGGTCCAGCGATCGCGCTGCTGAGCTAGCAGCACCTCCTGCTGGCGATTCTCTAAAAACACACCTACATTGCCCTGGGCTAGCGGAATGCCATGACCGCGCAGGGGATAGGCCGGTCGCTCCGATACATTGGCCGGATCGGGAGAAATTGAGCGAAAGGTCCATTCTTTTTGGCATTCAACCTGGGTGGTGCGCGTTTGCTCCACCAGCTGATCTAGCTCATAGGACCGAGCAATGGCCAGCAAAAGCTTCGGTGATGCGTAATCGTCGGTCTGCTCAATCCCCAGAAGCTGTTTAGCCTTAGCGTTACACCAAAGCAGACGGTTTTCTTGATCAACCTTTAAGTAACCCAGGGGTGAGCGCTGCAGCACTCGGTTAACCTCATCCACTTCCGCCTGCAAATCACTGACCACCGTGCTTTGGTTGGCAATGGCGCTAGCAATTTGAGCTTCATAGGAAAAGAACTGCGCCTCAGGCTGAATGCTAATGCGCTCAAACAACGCTTTGCGCCTGGCACCAGAACGTTTCCGGGAAACCAAGAAAAACAAAAATCCTATGGATAAACCTGCTAGGAAAGGGAGCACGGCACACGCCAATCACTGCCCCCAGAATACCCCAGGCGAGTCAGCGGCTGTTAGCGGAGTCATGCCGCCGCCAGCCACAAAAAAGCCGTTGCTGATTTAGAGTATGACCCGCTCTGTGAGATCAGCGATGTGCCGCTGTTAACCAGATAAACTCATGGCGGGGATTAGCAACGCCACAAAAAAAGGGGCCCTCCAGTGAAGAAACCCCAATGACATAAAAGTCAACGTGAATGAATTAAGTCAGAGTAATCTAACGCCCTGTTTAACAGGGAAACGCTAGCGTACCTGAGCGCCGCGATACTTAAGACCGCTAACAAAGCCATGGACATTACCCACAGCTTTCTTCATCCGATACGATGCACCGCGATAACGAACAACATCGCCATCTTCAACAGCGACGGTAGATTGGGGAGCAGTGTACTTGACGCCACGATAAGACAGTTGCATGGATTTCGCCTCCTTAAATTAGACGTAGAGAGTTAAGATGAGGCGCGTTCCTTCGGTGAGATAGCTTAGCTATCTTTCCTACTTCCGTTCCTGACTGGACCAACGGCAACGGGTAGATGCAATTAATCCGAAAAGGAATGAACGTTTTTGTTTCTGTATTCAAATATACAGAAACAAAAATCAAGTTGTCAATAGGGTTTTATTTTTTTCCGGATTTCTAAGCGTATTGGCTTATGCTTCGGGGAGTAGGAGGGGAACCCATGACCCAGCGGGGCGTGCCCCTCTTCATGGCCCTACGTCATATATCCCGATGCATCAAACGATTCCACCTGAGCGTTTTTATCCTTATTTGACCTGGCAAGACGTTGACCAGATGCCTGATAAAGATCAGGTGGTGATTATTCAACCGGTGGGGGCGATTGAGCAACATGGTCCCCATCTTCCCCTGGCGGTGGATACGGCCTTGGGGATGGCGATTATTGGGCGAGCGCTAGAGCAGTTAGATGCCTCGGTACCGGTCTACTGTCTGCCTCCCCTGTGCTATGGCAAATCCAATGAGCATTGGGGGTTTCCCGGTACGGTTACATTGTCGGCGTCTACGCTGATGGCGGTGTTGACCGATGTGGCGGAGAGTGTCTATCGGGCTGGGTTTCGTAAGCTAATCCTGCTCAATTCCCACGGCGGGCAGCCTCAGGTGCTAGACATTGTGGCCCGTGACGTCCATCAGCGTCAGCCTGATTTTTGGCTATTTCCCCACTTTGTTTGGCAGGTGCCCCACCGGGTGGGTGAGCTGCTTAGCCCTAAGGAACGCCAGGAAGGTATCCATGCGGGCGACGCTGAAACCAGTCTGATGCTGGCTATTTTGCCCGACCAGGTTGATATGGAGCGAGCGGTGACGGAGTACCCCCCGGCGTTTGAGGGGCTTTTGAGTTTGGAGGGGGCACTGCCCATGAGTTGGACCACCCGCGATATTTCTAAAAGTGGTGTGGTGGGAGATGCTACGGCGGCCACAGCCGAAAAGGGGCAACAAATTTTGGCGGATGTGGCGATGGGTTGGGTAACGGTTTTGGAAGAAATTTATCGGTTCGAACCACCTCAGCGCTGGGGGGATTAATCAGAAGGCAGAATAGGAAACACCGAATCTGGTTTTTTGTTCCAATTTTTATTCCAAACCGAAAAAATACTCCATGCTGACAGAACCACAGACCGTCACTAACGCATTTGAATCCCCAGTGGAGGCTAACGCGGCGACCACATTAGCCGTTGATATTGGTGGTAGCGGCATCAAGGTGATTTTGCTAGATGCGACGGGGCAGACCTTGGGGGAGCGGGCGCGACTTAAAACGCCCGCTCCGGCTACACCTGATGCGGTGCTGGGTGCGATCGCAACACTAGCGGCTGACCAACCCGCCTTTGACCGGGTATCGGTGGGGTTTCCAGGGGTAGTGCGCCAGGGGGTTACCTACACCGCCGTCAACCTTGACCGCGCCTGGGTGGGGTTTCCCCTGGCCGAACGATTAACCCAGCAGCTAAAACGTCCGGTCAAGGTGGCTAACGATGCCGATATCCAGGGGTTTGGGGCAATTTCAGGCAAAGGTGTGGAGCTGGTGATCACCCTTGGCACCGGGTTTGGCTCGGCCCTATTTGTCAACGGTCACCTGGTGCCCAATTTAGAAATGGCTCACCATCGTTTTCGTAAAACTGAATCCTACGAAGATCAGCTAGGACGCGCTGCCCTAGAAAAAGTAGGTAAGGAAAAATGGAATCGCCGCTTGAAGAAAGCCATAGACGCCCTTGAGCATCTGTTTAACTACGATCGGCTTTACATTGGTGGCGGAGAAACCAAGAATATTACCCTCAAACTAGCGTCTAACATTGAAATTGTGCCCAATGTCCTGGGGCTGCTGGGGGGGATCGCTCTATGGCAGGACTAGAAGAATCAATCAGCCCGTTTATAAACTATTCGGTTTAATGAGAAAGGGGCTCTCGTCTGCTGGCTCGCACTGGTACAGCGGGCATGATAGGTAAAGAAGTTTTGGTGCGTTTAAAGGCACAGTTGCTGTGCCAAGGTCTGGGGCAAATGTCCTCTTAGTCTATGGAGATAGTTGCCCCTCTCACTGGTGCAGCAGGAACATACAGGGTTCTAACCAATGTGCCCAGCGCTGTGTGCTCAATGCTATGTGCTCAATGCTATAAATAGCCGACCCATAATCTGACCCATAATCAAAGTTAACTATGATTGGCCAGGTACAGGACCCATCTGAAGAGCACCGTCAGATCTTTGGATGGCCGACCATTGCTTTATTTTTTGCTATTTGTTTAATTTATTCAGCCTTCCTCAAACCGGGCATTTGGGGGGTGGATGGCAATGACATGCTCCATATGTCCCAGTCGCTGATTGAGAAAGGTAATTTCTCGATTCCGGCCGGAGCCGGAGGCATCCAGGGGCCAGACGGTCAGTTTTACTCCATTCGCTACCCGCTACTGCCGCTGTTTGCGGTGCCATTTGTCTGGGTCGGCATGACCCTGGGCGAAATGCTCAATTTGCCGGTGCAATATACCGCTGCGGCCTGCGGTCTGCTGCTAAATATTGTGCTGACAGCAGCAACAGCGGTATTGGTTTATGGGCTAACCCTGCGGTTAGGGGGGCAGCGCCGTGGGGCATTTATTGCCGCCATTGGCTATGCCTTTGGTACGGCGGCCCTGGTTTATGCCCGCGAATTCTTTGCCGAACCGCTTTTGGGGTTTATTATTACCCTGGCGTTATATCTGGCCTTTGGTCAGTCGCGATGGGGCCATTGGGGTGCTGGTCTGCTGGCCGCCCTGGCCATTGCCGCTAAGCCAGCGGGCATTTTGCTGGGGCCAGTTCTCGCGCTCTATTTTTTGCTGCGGCGCTGTAGCTGGGACCGCATTTTGGCTCCCTGTATCGGTACGGTTGCCGGGGTGGGTCTCTATTTGGCCTATAACTATGTCCGGTTTGGCAGCATTACCTCAGCGGGGCAAGACACCTCGCAGTTGGGGTTTGATGGCTTTTTTATGCGGGCCTTAGGGCAGTGGATTAGCCCCGGCAGCGGTGGCGGTATGTTTTGGTACTGTCCGCCGACGATTTTGGCGTTGGTGGGGCTGTGGGTGCTATGGCGGCAGCGCCAGCTAGAGTTTGTGGCCCTGTTTGGTATTGTGGCTAGCTTTTGGCTACTGCACAGCGGTTGGGACTTTAACGGTTGGAACTGGGGACCTCGGTTTTTGATGCCAATTCTCCCTGCTCTGATGGTGACGGTGGGGCTATTGAGGAAGCGTTGGCGCATGCCGATTGTGGGGCTGATTGTGCTGGGTTTTTTGGTCAATGCCCCCACTCTGTTGACCTTCTATCAGCGCTACTTTGCCGAGGTGGCTGATCGCGACACGGTGCAGCTGATGCAAACCTTATCCTTGTGGAGCGATCCGTCCCAGGCACCCATTTTTAATATTTGGGCCGCCGCTGGTCGGCAGCTGGCCGATGCGTTTAGTACTCCGGTTCAAGAGATTATTAGTAATGTGGGTGCGCCACCGCCGCCGGGTGAGCAGTCTAAAGCTGAGCTGCTGAGGATTGTGGCGGTGTGGTGGTGGTTCCTACCGGCGGCAGGTATTCCTACTTGGGTGGGAGTTGCGATCGCACTTACCCTGGTTAGCCTCGGTCTCTGGCTGTTGCGCCTGAGCTGGTTGACCGGGCTGAAACCACCCCTTCGGCTACAATCGAGCAAAATCCCCTTTTAGGGCCGTTTTCAGTGTTGACCTTGAATAAGATCAGCGCCCAAACTTCAAAGCTATCTGTATTTTTAGCCTGTCTGACTACATTCCAGCCCTAATGGCATCTGCTTATGAAGCTTATTATTCAAATTCCCTGTTACAACGAAGAAAACACTCTAGGGGTAACGCTTTCAGAGCTACCACGACAGGTGCCCGGTATAGACCAGGTTGAATGGCTGATCATCAACGACGGCAGCGTTGACCGCACCGTAGATGTGGCCAAAGAATGGGGCGTGGATCATGTGGTTAACTTTGACCATAACCAGGGTCTGGCCCGAGGGTTTATGGCCGGGTTAGACGCCTGTCTCAAGGCTGGAGCTGATGTCATTGTCAATACCGATGCCGACAACCAGTATTGCGCCGCCGATATTCCCAAGCTGGTTGAGCCCATCGTCCGCGGCGAGGCTGAAATTGTCGTGGGGGAACGCCCCATTATGGAAATCCAGCACTTTTCCCCGGTTAAAAAGATTTTGCAGCGTCTGGGCAGCTGGGCCGTGCGTGTGGCCAGTAATACCCCCGTTGCCGATGCCCCCAGCGGCTTTCGGGCCATCAGTCGCAATGCGGCCATGCAGCTAAATGTATTTAATGAATACACCTACACCCTGGAAACCATCATCCAGGCCGGACAAAAGGGTATGGCAGTGGCCTCGGTCCCCATTCGCACCAATGGCTATCTGCGACCGTCGCGGCTGGTCAAAAGCATTGCGTCCTATGTGCAGCGGTCCCTGTTTACCATCCTGCGCATTTTTATTACCTATCGCCCCCTGTCGTTTTTTACAATTCTGGGGGCGATTCCATTTGGGCTGGGCTTTTTGCTCAGTGTCCGTTGGGTCTGGCTGTTTCTCACCACCTTTGAGCAAACGGGTCGTAGCCACATCCCCAGTCTGATCTTTTCAGCTATTTTGATTTTGATTGGGGTGCAGTGCTGGATTTTTGGTCTGATTGCCGATTTGATGTCGGCCAATCGAAAGTTGTTAGAAGACATCCAGCTACGTCTGCGGCGCTCAGATATTGAGGAGCATATGAAAAAGAATCGAGAGAAAGAGATGAGGTAAACCATAACGCCCTTTGGCGGGCGGTGCTCACTCTCTTTCGTTGGGTTTCGTGATTCCCGTGTTTCCCCTGATTCATTGGGCTTCGTACCTCAACCTCAACCTACGTTTATTCTCCCGCTTATATGAAAGACTTATTTGCTAACGCCGCCCTCGATCAAATTCCTAAGATTCTGACGTTGCAGGATCGGAATCCCCACAGTCCTAACTACGGCTGTTTTGATCGCAACTTTTGGCAGTACAAAATCATTGACTTTCCCAGCGGCATGTCCCAGGAGTTTGTCTGGCCCCTGGCCCTGGTGTATGACATGCCGCTGCCGGATAATCCTTACTATCAGCAGTCTAATATTAAGGCTTGGGTAGAAGCGGGGATCACATTTGCGGCCAAAAGCTCTCACCCCGATGGGTCCTGTGATGATTACTTTCCGTTTGAGCGGGCGGGTGGGGCAGCGGCGTTTTCATTGCTGGCCTGTTTAGAAAGCTATCGCTTGCTAAAGCTGGAGAATCAGCAGGCACTGACGTTTTTTGAAACTCGGGCAGACTGGCTGGCCCACCATCAAGAGAGCGGTCGCTTGACTAATCTCCAAACACAGCACAATCAGCGCCTGGTGATTGGTCAAGCGACCGCTCTCCTGATGGTGGGCCAGCCAGTCCGCCCGGGTTTCAAAAAACTGGAGTGCCTGCTGATTCTCCAG
>JBCAWO010000078.1:0-20955 GCA_038534515.1 Cyanobacteria bacterium J06554_1 | reverse complement strand
ACTCCCGCACTTCTGGCATCGCCCTTAAGGCTGTGGGCCTCTCGCAGCAGCGTAGACAGGGTAGCATCGTCCTTGGGATGTTGCTCTAAGTGCAACAAACTAGCTTCTAAGCGCTGCAGCCGTTCTTCACTGGTGGTGCGATAGATCTCCCGCAGCTCAGCGTCCTCAATGATGCCGATACCGGGGGGGGTTGTTACTTCCGGTATGTCGATATCTGGCGGCTCGGCAATGGGCTCGGCCATCAAGTCGGCAATGGGCTCGGCCATAGGCTCGGCCATTAAATCGGCAGTGGGCTCAGCCGCACCATCGACACCGTCAGCGGCCAGCTCAATCTCTTCAACACCAGATTCTGGAATGTTGTCTGCTGTGTCAACCATTGACACACCGGATTCTGGAGTGACCGACGCCGCCATCAAAATCGCCCCTGTTGCCGTTACTTGCGCCAGGGCTTGATCCATATCCACGCCACAGGGCATGCCCGATGTGGCCGAGTACACCAGCTGTGTAACCATATCTAATCCAGCTTGCAGATAGCGGCCAACCTGTTCCGTAAACGGGATAGATTGGCTTTGGATTTCTTTGATTACATCTTCCAAGGGCTGGATCAGCGCCGCCACAGCATCGAGTTCGACCGCCCTAGAGTCGCCCTTAAGACTATGGGTTTCCCGTCGCAGCACTTCCAGGGTGTCAGCGTTGGCGAGCCCCTGTTCTAGCTGATAGAGCCCTTCTCCCAGGGACTGCAACCGACCTTCACTGGTGGTGCGATAGATCTCTCGCAGCTCGTCATCGCTAATGTAAAACGAGCTGGATTGAACAGCGACATCGCCTGCCGTACTTTCTCCGGCGGTTGGAGCAGATATGGCTGCGGTAATGGCCGCTTTTAGGGAACTCACGGTTTGGGCAACATCCATGTCACTGGGATCACCGGTGACAGTTTCATGCATCAGCTGCTCAATGGCATAGATGCCCTGGTAGAGACAGTCGCTGATGTCAAGGGTAAACTCAACCTGTTGTTGTCCCAGGGCCTTGACGGCTACTTCCAGCTCTTGGGCGACCGTGGCAATAGTCTCTGCTCCGACACTATAAGAGTCGCCTTTGAGACCGTGAAGCTCTTGACGAACGTCTTCGAGGGCGTTGGGATCATGGGGCCCTTGCTCTAATTGGAGCAACCCCATTTGGAGCTTTTGTAACCGCGCCGAGCTGGTTTCTTGGTAGAGATGGCGGAGTTCTTCATCTTGAATCATCATGGGCTTGAACCATCGGGTAGAACTATAGCGTTGGTCACATTGGTTAGGACAAGTCATAGTCCCTAAAAGCGTTAAAGGCCAATGCGACGCGCAAACGTCCTAATGGATTAGGACGTTTGCTGTGTTGTCGGGCTATACAACTCTCTTCAGGTCCATGGCGGCCTCATTGAGTCGTTCGGTACCCTCTCTGGTTTGGTTCAAGCCAGTGGCTGTTTCCTTGGTGCCTCGGTTAATCACCTCCATGGCATCTACAACTTGTTGAATCGCATCTACCTGTTGTTTTAGGTTGAGGGATACTTGCTGGTTGTTTAGCACCACCTGGCTGACCGCCTCTTTAATGTCGCTAAAGGCTGATTCTGTTCGCTTGGCGATCTGTACCCCTGTTTTTACAGTTTTGGTGCCTTCTTCGGTCACCATCACCGTCTCGTTGATTGATTTTTGAATGTTGGATACCAGGTTATTGATTTTGTCGGCGGACTGTTGACTTTGGTCAGCTAGCTTCCGAATTTCGTTGGCGACCAGGGCAAATCCTTTGCCGTGTTCTCCTGCTCGGACGGCCTCAACCGATGAGTTGAGGGCTAGCATATTGGTTTGGTTGGCGAAGTCAATTACCAGCTGGGATACGTTGCTGATTTGGCTGGCCTGGGCACTGAGGTTGACGATTTTTTCTGCGATCGCATCCACCTTCTCCTCTAGCACAAACATCCCTTCCAAACTTTCGCCCACGGCCTGTTCCCCTTGCTCTGAGGTGGTAAACGCCAGTTTGGCCGCATCCACTGCCGCCGTCGCCTGTCCGGCCGCATGGCGAGATGATGCCTCTAGCTCATCCATGGTGGTGGTGGTTTCATTGACCGACGCAGCCTGCTGGCTAGCAATACGTTCCTGTTCCACCATCGTGGAGGCCATTTGCTGACTAGAGGTGGAGATGTCGGCCGCCAGATGCTCAAGTATATTGATCAATTGCCGTCCCCGTAGAACCGCCAGGGGAATCACAATGCCTAAGGAAGCCAAAACAGCCAACGCAGCCGAGGTTTTAAAGGAGTTAACCGACTCTAAAACGCTTGCCAATGGAACCTTAGTCACCGCAATCAGAGCGCTCGACTCATTGGCACCGGGGTTAAGTGTCTCATAGGCCAGCAGCTGGTCTTCGAGCTCAATCGTGCCCTCACCCCCATCAAGGAGCTGTTCAGCAACCTCAGCAGAAAACTCGGTGGCTAGGGTCACGTCCTTATCAAATTCAAACCCCCATCGCTTTTCGGCAGTTGGGTGGGCCAGATAATACCCCTCTGCGTTAGTTAGCGTCGCTTCCTCCCCTTCAAACTGCCCCGCTTCCTCATTTAGTTCATCCAGGATGCTATTGGCAAATACCGTGATAACGACAACGCCTCGTTTTTCACCATCTTCATCGGCAACGGGTGTGGCATATCGAATGACCGGTTGATAGGGTTCCTTAATTTCTCCATCTCTTCGCTTGAGCTCGATGGGCGAAACGTAGAGTTCACCAGGCTCTAGCTTCATCGTTTCGACAAATTCAGGGCTGTCAGCTCTGTTTTGTAACTGCTCTGCCGACAGGACAGTAATTTCCTTTTCCTCAGCGTCTTCAGCCTCGTCCTCGTCTAGGTCATCGTCATCGGCTTCTGCCGCGCTATCTAGTTCGTTTTCGTCATCGTCGTCGTCGTCGTCGTCAACGCTCTGGGAATCAGTCTCAGCCACTACCAGCTCATTTCCGTCTTGATCTATATACTGAATCTCTTGGAAGTCTTTTTCCTGAATCAGCCCAGAGAAAATTTGCTGTAGTCGAGCCACCCATTCTTCATAGGAAGAGTCGTCAACAGGATCTGTACCGTCATTATCGCGGGCGCGAATTATCCCTTGAATGGGGGGCATTTGACTAAGGAAGGCAACATCATTGTCAACGCTACCTAAAAAAGCGCTAATTTCCTCCATACTTTCCTGGGATTCTCTTTGGACTAATCCTTTGGCGTTGCCTGACAGAGTATTGCTAGCAGAAATTGTGCCCAAAAGCCCGACGACTGATGCGGGGATCGTCGCGCTCAGTAAAATCAGCAACAAAAACTGCTGTCTAACTTTGAGACCTTTAAACTTATTTAGAACGTTGACAGACATAGTTACTAACCTGGAAAGATGAAGATGGCTAGGGAAAAATAAAAAGGTAGTGGCTCCTAAGGCTAAGCAGAGAAGTGAGCATTAATGCCATATCTTGGGCAACCACAAAAAATAGTTGGATTCGTCAGGTAAAGTCTTCCAATAGAGAATGCTGCGTTGCTTGAAAATCCAGTGCTTTTTCCCTAGGAAGTAAAGCTAACAGGAATAGAAAACAGATGAAAATTGACAAATAAACTCAAAAAGCAGTTCTAACTGTAGACTACTCAGATTTGAATTTCAGCCCCAAGAAAAAATTACAGTTCAAACACTAAATTTTTTAGTGGTGACATTAGTCTAATAACAGAATGTATAAAAACAACTACGTAATCTGATTTTCTCTTTAAAGAACCTGGTAGAGCAGAAACCTGAAAATATTGACAGTCAAAATAAAGGACTTAAGCGATGGAGGCCAAGCACCCGAACCTTCTGAAAATTTGTGCTTCAACCATAAGCGATTACGGAAAAATCTGTAGTCGTTGGTTGAGAGACGGTGATTAAACACCTCCTATAGTGTCGGTGTCCGATCTCAAATTTCAAGATTAAGTACAGTCATTTTCACTATGTCTTTATGTAGAAGAGACATTGAATTAAGTTTGAACAAAATTAAGTACTTTCCCGGATAAATCTTGCACACTTTGAACTGACTGGGCAGTGGGACTACCTGTACTGAGTTGTTTTCGATACCAGGTTCATGGCTATACCAACACAAATTCAGTGTTGTCTCTTTTTGTTTAGAAATTAACCAGATATACCTATAGACTTACTATATTAAATAATTCGTGCCTGTCTTATTGTACAAATTAAACGTAAGGGCGTTGTTGAGTCTTGAGGTGATTTTATCGGCAAGACGTATGGCATCTCCAACAGATTGGTGCATCCCCTAAATCAGCAACGGCAGTTTTCGAGTTTGATGTCTCATTTTGACTTGTATAGAATCTTGCGGTCCTAACTCAGAAATCTTTCTGAAGAAAACTATTTTAACTACTACAGCAGATGGATATTAAAGAGCTGACCAAGCTATTAAAGCTGCCAAATACTCAGTTTGAGGGCCATTTGGTTCTAAACGATCATAAAACGATTTGGACCCTTCATTTTGTTCAGGGACGGCTCATCTATGCTGTAGATGGACTACACCCGGTTCGGCGCTGGAATCGTATCGTGAGTGAGTATTTTCCAAAATTTCATTTAGATATTCAGCCTGCTCAACTCTCTGAGCGTCAATACTGGCAGTTATATCTGCTTGATCAGGGATTTAAAAAACAACAGCTGAGTTTAGTGCGGGCTAAACTTATGCTGCGTGCCGTCATTCAAGAATGCTTATTTGAGCTCAGCCAATGTAGCTATGCTACATGCGAGTGGCAGCCGGTTGAGTTGCCAATCTCTCGTTTCTGTCGCACCATCGCACTTTCCCCATGGGAAATCCAAATGACGATAAATAAAGTCAAGGATATGCAGCGAGAATGGAAGCGTTTAGGGCTGTCAGGGGGAAACCCTACCCTGTCACCTGCCTTAAAAAAACCGATTGATCCTCAACGGTTGCAGGTTCCCCATCCATATATTACGGGTAAGTATACGCTGTGGCATATTGCCTCAAAACTGTCTAAACCCGTTGGAGAAATTGCAAAATCTCTTCTACCCCTGGTTCAAGATGAGAGTCTAGAGTTAAAGACCCTACCCGATTTACCCCTGGCTGCCGTTCAACTGTCGGCGACGTCACCACCAGCGCAGACAAACACGTCGGTAGTGGCAATGCCACAAAACCTCAGGTCAACTTCGCCACCGTCTATTTCGGCCAAGCCTTACGAGTCAGTTTTATCAAAGACTATTTCTTCAACATCCCCAGCGCCTGGGGCAACACCACCAAAACCTGAGGTAATATCACCCGGCAACGATAACCAACCCCTGATTGCCTGTATTGATGACAGTCCTGTATTGGCCCACAGCCTTAAAAAAATCTTGGCCACGGGGGGCTATCGTACCCTGATTATTCAAGAACCGATGCAGGGGTTTTCCCAGTTAATTGAGCATCTGCCCAGTCTGATATTGCTGGACGTGATGCTTCCCAATGCGGACGGTTACAACATCTGTCGGTTTTTAAGGGATACGCCTGTCTTTAAAGATACGCCTATTATTATCCTGACGGGGCGCAGCAAGCCCGTGGACCGTGCTCGAGCCAGTATGGCAGGCGCAACGGAATTTTTGGTAAAGCCGCCAGAATCTAAAGAACTCCTACAGATGATTCATAAACACCTGAGAAAGGATGAAAAATTGTCAGGCTAGGGCCACGGCGCACTTGGGTTATAACCCATGTATCAAGAGCTGAAGCTATGGGTTGGAGCTGTCATGGCGGCAACACTTTAAGATGTGCAGGACTATAATAGAAAACATGTGAGTTGACCACAGCGGTGAGCCGTAACTGGAGGGCAGTATGGCGTTAACTCAATGTTTTTCCTGCGGGGCTAAAACAGAAAAGATAAGCGGGGCTACCCACAAGTATCTATTGTCTACGTCGGGATGTTGGGCAAAGTATGGTGAGCTGCTTGCACGGGAGTATTCTGACTTTTCTTACATGGCCGTCCATGATTTAACCGTGGATGCCTATGCGGTTCAACATCCGGGTCAGCCCCGCCCCCAAACTATCAGCTCAATCAATGTGCATTTGTCTAGTTTGTATGCCTATTTCCATTTGAATTATTCAGTGAGTGAGCTTTCTAACATCAAGTCTAGGATTATCCGCTACAAAGACGAGTTCAGTTGGTTAGAGCCGCCCAGCTATCTGGGACAGCTAACGGTGGTAGATGTTTTAGACGCTAAAAATGCTGAACAACACTGCGACTTAGTAAAAGAATGGGCAGCGGATGTATTTGAGCAGTGGGAGGATTTTCACCCCATTGTAAAAAAAATACTTGAGAAAAGCTTAGGATAACAATAGCTGTTGTAATTTCAGGCTTTTAGAGGTGTCTGTTATCCTAAGCAATTTGACGAATACAATAGTATTAAAAATACGCTGTCTTAACAGCAAAGGCCTAAATACTTCAAATTTTCTCAGATTGTTTGAATTCTCTTCTTGGATAGTCGTTTGACTCAATTTTCCATAGATATTCTAGCTTTCTTCGAAAGAAACGTAGCTGAAATCTGCGATTCTCTAGCAAGCGGTAGGATTCGGCCAGAGTTTCTATGGAGTCATAATGCCCAAACCCTAAGGACTCCGACGATTCATAATGATAGGGAGTTTCATTGCTGCTGATGGCATAGCGTATTTCTAGCTCGATGTGTCCTAGATCCGTGGAGGAAAACATCATTGGATATTCGGTGACTATAGTAAATTTAGGATTAAATATAGGATTCATGATTGTTTCCTGGCTACGGAGTTTAATGGCCCTAATGTTGCAGTCATCCTAGACGGAAGCAATCCGGAAAAGTTCAATTTATTCAGATTTTAGAACGGGTTTATTCAGATTTTAAATACCCATTTATTTAGATGTAGTTCTATTCACTTAGACACAATCAGCGTGCAGATATGCTTCCTGTTTTTTAGCGAGGAATGAATAGTATGGTACACTTCGCCGTTGTTGGTTTAGAGGATGAAACGATCGCTTAGATAGGCCATGGGACAGCGTCTTGCAGATAAAATCATCCCGAGGAGCAGCAACGGCCAAACGTCTGAATGCAATCAGCAGCCTGTAGGCCCACCGCTGTTGTCATCTAGAGCTCGCTTGTCACTGTTGTGAACTGTGGTCTACTGCTTCCTTATTCAACATACAAGGTGGTCCTAATTAACTGTTAGATGTCGAAGGCCCCCTCCCGTCCCCCAATCCTGGGGGAGGCTAGACTCAAAGTCCCCAGGATTGCGGGTTTGGGGGCCAAATCTGCAAAGTCAAACTGTTTATTTATATCTTTCAAAAGATTGAACTGACCTACTTAAATGGTTAGGTTAGCCTCCTTATCTGGAGAATGCCGTACTCAACTGAGATTGATTTAGGGTGGTGTTCAGGGCGTGAAACTCTGTGTTTTGGATTGCTGCTACATACATTTTTGCCCAGCGATAGTAAAACCCTACCTGCTGGTGCAATTTGGTGGTCACTTTCTTGCGTAGACTGCGGCGGGGGTATTCGATAGTGTGATGGGTGCGGAACCAGGGAGAATTAATGTCTAACGCGGAGCTTCCCTGTTTGATCCGTTCTTTTTCGATCACGTCTTTAAAGAAGGGGAAGATATCTTCTCGTTTAAACTCGGCATTGAAGTGGGAGATGGCGGCTGCTAGTCCCATCACATTGCCTTCACCATTGTAAATGTGGTTCATTTGGAAGTAGTAAGCTAAAACTTTCCAATGGTGTAAGAACTGCTTTTCTAATCCCTGTTGTCGGCGAACCACAAACATACATTCATGGAGCCAGATAACAGTCTCTAATTCTAGATTAAATTTCTCTCCTGCTGCTTCGATTAGGGGCAGGGCAGGGCGTACTTTGCTATGTTTGTTGTGCTTTAAGATGGAGCAGCCAAAGCGTGCTGTTAACCCCGGTGGATAGTCCATGTCCGTTGGTACCGGGCCTAAAATTCTGACGTCTGAGTCTAAAAATATGCAGGTTTCAAACGTTGCGATCGCAACCTCAATTACATTCAGCTTATCGTGATAGCCCAAAACGCTTTTGAGGTAGTGCCTATGGGCTAAAACCTGGGGAAAATCGATAAATTCATTGGGACGATCGGTCAGAACGACAAAGGGAATATCGGGGGCATATCGCTTAAGGTCTGCTGCTAAAAGTCGAGCATGGGCGCGATAGCGATCGCCTACCGCAAGCGTACAAAAACAAAGACGTTTAGACACGAAACTGCCCTCTTTAGTAATCTGCGTGGGCCTATAATGCCCATGGAATTATGGCGCTAAACAGACTGATATTAGGGGGCTTTAGACCAAGATATCTTGGTCTTGAGAGGGTGTTCGTATTTGTAGCTGGCTATAGCTTGAGTTCTAATTGGATATTACAACGCTCATAGGGAGATGGGTGACCAACAATCTTTTTGAAGCCGAGTTTCTGATAAAGCTTGATGGCTGGCTTTAAGGTGGTGTTGCTTTCTATGTAGAGTGTATTAGCCCCGAGATCACGAGCTTTGTCAATGGCTGACTGACCCAGTAACCAACCAATGCCTCGGCCTCGCATGTCTTTGGCAACAGCCATTTTAGCTAGCTCATAGCGAGTGTCATCCATTTTCACTAAGGCACAGGTACCGACAATGTTATCCCCATAGCGAGCCATCAAAATATGCCCCCCCGGTTGAATGATTTCTTTATCAGGATGCTCCAAATACTTACGATCTGACTCTTCTATGGTGAAGTAGTGTTCGATCCAGGCATAGTTCAGCTGCTTAAAGTCATCTCCAAACTCGGGTCCGTAGTCAATAATCTCGATTTTCGTTTGCTCACGGGCCCTACGCGTGTTTCGAACTCGGGTGAGAAAGCTCTTCTCATCCAACAGAAATTCAATGTCTTCGATAGCTTTCCAAAGATTGTGTTGCGTCTCTGAGAGTAGTTCCTCAACTGCTTGGGCGACATCAACATACTGCTCGTCTATCTTTGGAATTAGCTGCCTACCCAAGCTAGACAAACGGATCACGTTTACCCTGGCATCTTTTTCACTTTTATCGGTGACGACCAGTCCTTTTTGCTTCATTTCTTTGACAATCTGACTGACTGACGGGTGGGAGTGACCAATGGTGTGAGCAATGCCCGTAATCGAAGCGTCTGATTGATGGGACAGCACATAGAATACCGGAAACCACTTGGGATCTAGCCCCACATCGTATAGGTCATATACCCTGGTCGCATCCTCCATCAGCTTTTCGCTGAGGCGACGTAGGCGAGTGCCCAAGGCCATTTTTCCAGTCTGCTGATAGAAGTCCATTATTGTAAAACAAGTTACGTAAGTAACTACATATTAGCTTGCTTTATTAAATTACAATGCGATAGGCCCCCTATTGGTAGATGCTAATCACGATATGAAAAAATAGCTGCTGCGCTTCAGGCTAGTGCCATCTGCAAGCTGCTGTCATGTCGATTTGCTCGGTGCCTTCTCTAAATTAGCGATGACCAAGATAACTGTTAGACGTTTTGACTAATGTTGCGCTATCCTGGGCGAAACACTTCAGCACACCATAGACGACTCATGAAGTAGCATTCTCTAATGAGACAACAGCCAGGCAGAACGTTGAACCATTTGCCATACCGGTTCTGTCGACAAAAAAGGGGCAGGCTGTAGCTGTGTCATTGCTAGCAGCACGTTAAACCAGAAGCGAAAAGACTCGGGCGTTGATGCTCATCATCATCAACGGCAAAACTCATTTCGTCTTGTGGTCAAATTTTTTACACCATTAATTTAGCTCTCCTATTAGCTGCTTTGCAGTTTGTTGGCCCACGGTTGCTGCCAGCTAACGCTTTGAGGGATTCGTATGACCCACACTGTGGGCACCCAGTATAGTTTGTAAGGAGTTAAAGGATGTCTAGCCAGCCTTACTTGATGGCTGAGAATTTAGGCTACGTCGTAGAGCCTACACGCCAATTATTTGCAGGGATTTCCCTTAGCCTGGCGATGGCCGATCGGGTTGCTCTTGTGGGGGCTAATGGGGTGGGTAAATCTACACTACTGAAGATTTTAAACGGTCAGAGTCAGCCAACTCAGGGAGTTGTGTCCTGTCATGGTTCAACCTACTACCTGCCACAGCTCAACACCATTAGAGCGTCACTGCGCTCAGAATCTGTTTTTGACGTTCTCAGTGCTATCTCTAATGAATGGTGGGAGATTGAACAGATATTGGAGACGATATTTTGCACCACATTAGATTTATCTTTGCCGATACAGCGTCTCAGTGGTGGAGAATTAACCCAGCTCTTTCTGGCTGTTGGGTTATCTCGCTCCCCCGATATTTTGCTTTTGGATGAACCGACAAATCATCTAGATTATCGGGCTCTTGACGATCTCCATCGTGTGCTTTGTCAGTTTCAGGGAGCCTTTGTGATTGTCTCACACAAGCCTCTTTTTCTTGACCAGGTTGCTAAAACCACGTGGGAGCTCACCCCTGCAAGCTTGCAGGTCTACGGAGGGAATTTTTCGTACTATCGAGGGCAAAAACAGCTCGAAGACGCTGCAAACGAGCGGACCCATGAAACAGCGCGTAAACAGCTTAAACGCGCTAGGGCAACCGCCCTAAGCGAGCAAAAACGAGCGGCCCATTCCCATCGAAGCGGTCGTCAGAAGGGGGCTAATATACCCCGCATCGTTGCTGGCAATCTACAGCGTAAAGCGGAGACTGTGGCAGGAAAACTGAAGGTCAAACATGATAGGGCGATGGCTGCCGCTAGGCAGAAAGTGACTGAGACAAAAGTGAGAACCCAACGGGTAACCAGCATTCAGCTAGGGGAAAACAGTGTAAACCATAGGTGTTTAATTGATATTCACCATGCAGACCTTTGGGTGGGGGAACGATTGCTACTTAAGGATATTGAACTGCATGTTGGGAGTTGCGATCGCATCACCATCACTGGACCAAACGGCTCAGGAAAAACCTGCCTGATAAAGGCGATTCTGGGCATTGAACCTGCCCGTTTACAGGGCATTGTTCAACTGGCGAATATGAAAACGGTATACCTGGACCAGAGCTATGATCTAGTTGAGCGCAGTCAAACTGTACTACAAAATTTGCAACGGGCAAATCCTACCCTCGACTATCAGCTATTACGGCAACAGCTGGGTCATTTTCTTTTTTTTAATGACGATGTTCACAGGGTTGCATCGGTTCTAAGTGGTGGAGAACTGGTGCGATTGGCCATAGCCATGGTGACAATTTCTGAAATCGATTTATTAATTCTAGACGAACCCACCAATAACTTAGACATTACAACCGTCGATCAAATGGTTCAGGCCCTAAATGATTATCATGGTGCCCTTTGGGTGGTCTCCCACGATCTAGACTTCCTTAGTCGGATCAACATTACCCGCTCATGCCAGCTTAAGCGCCAAATGTTACGACCAACCGTTTATCTTCCCAGTGAGCAATCGCACTATCAAAGTGAGTTACTCAAACGGCGCTGAGCTAAACTCCGCTGGCGTTGCTATTTCTCAGGATGATTTTTCCATTGCCGTCCTCGGGCATTTCTAAGCGATTGACTTATGGCAATCGACGGATACATTCGTCGATTGCACGTCTAGCTGCTGCAATCTAAAACTTTTAGAGATATCCATCGTCCTAACTGACCTGACAGATGCAATATTATCAGCAACGGCTTTTTTGAGGGGGGTCGATCATATTGCTTAAAATTGCCACTGGGATCATGGGAATCATGGGCAACAAACAAATTAGCCACTGGTTCCAGGTCAGGGGAGCCGTTTGAAATAGCATATTCATGACGGGCCACTGGCTAAAGGTAATCTGTAGAACAACAGCGGCAACAATACCGACAATTAGGATCGGTGTATTGGTGATGGCAGTAGACTGACGCTTAATGTAGCTAAGCAAGCTTACCCCCAACTGACTAATGCTGATCAGATAGATAATTCGGGCTGCGACCAGGGACTGGATAGCCATCGTCCGTGCCACTGCGATATCGCCAGTGGTAGCTTTGGCCCACTCAAAGATGCCAAAGATTAGAATCCAATTAAATAGTGAAACGGTTAAAATTCGGCGTAATAATTTTGAGGTAATTAAGGGTTCTTTCGGGTTACGAGGCGGCTGCTGCATCAATCCATCTGACTTGGGTTCAAAGGCCAAGGGCACCGTCATGGTCAGGGAATTGATCATATTTAGCCACAGCACCTGAAGTGAGAGAATGGGCAGGTCCCTGGCCAGCAACGCGCTGATCAAAATTGTCATCGATTCGCCGCCATTGACCGGTAGCAGAAATGCGATCGCTTTGCGCAAATTTTGATAAACGGTGCGTCCTTCTTCTACGGCCGCTTCTATCGACGCAAAATTGTCGTCAGTAAGCAGCATATCGGCCGCTTCGCGGGCAACTTCGGTGCCGCCTTTACCCATGGCAGTGCCTATGTCCGCCTGCTTTAGGGCCGGTGCATCGTTGACGCCATCTCCGGTCATGGCGATGATTTCGCCTTTATGCTGTAGGGCTTCCACCAGTCGCAGCTTTTGGGTAGGGGCAACTCGGGCAAACACGTCGCCGTCTGCCACCGCCTGGGAAAGCTGGTTATCGTTCATGGCCGATAGTTGTTGGCCCTCAAACGCGACAACGCTGTCTGTCTTTTGGATGCCCATACGTCTGGCAATAACGCGGGCAGTGGCAATATGGTCGCCCGTGATCATCTTGACTTGAATCCCGGCGGAACGACAGGCATGAATTGCCGCAATCGCTTCAGGTCGCGGTGGGTCAATCATGCCCTGCAGCCCAATAAAGACCAATCCTGTTTTAATGTCGTCATGGTCCACGGCATGGCGATGGCCACTGACTTCTGTTTGGGCAAACGCCAGTACCCGCAGTCCTTGTTCTGTCATGGTATCGACCGCCTGTTCAATGGCGACGGTGGAAAGCGGTACGATCTGGCCGTGTTGATCTAGCATGTGGGCGCAGCGACTCAGGAGAGCTTCGATCGAACCTTTGACATAAATGACTCGGGGATTACCATCGTGCAGTGTTGCCATGTACTGGTACTGAGACTCAAACGGAATTGAATCTAACCGAGGTTTTGTTGCTGCTAGCTTCGACTGGCTCAGCTCGGCTTTGGCCGCAACCGTAATCAAGGCACCTTCGGTTGGGTCCCCTACCACTGACCAGGTGTCCCCCGTTTGCTTAAGCTGGGCATCGTTACACAGTACCCCAGCCATCAGGCAGGCCTCTAAGGTGGGGGGCAACCCATTCTGGAAAGGGCTGGTGGCACCGTTGATGACCACGCCGATTTCACCCTTGGGGCTATAGCCGCCGCCGCTGACCTGATAAAACGCACCGGCGTAAATTGCCTGGACGGTCATTTGGTTTTCCGTTAATGTTCCGGTTTTGTCAGAACAAATAACCGTTGCACCGCCTAACGCTTCTACGGCTGGTAGTTTACGGATAATGGCATGGCGACTTGCCATGCGGTTAACGCCAATGGCCAGGGTGATAGTGACCACGGCCGGCAGTCCCTCTGGGATGGCGCTGACCGCCAGGGCAACCGCCGCTTCAAACATGTAGCTCCAAGATTCTCCTTGCCCTAACCCAATGACAAAGGTGAGGGTGGCAAGGGTTAAAATGCCATAGAGTAGGAGGTGGCTAAATCTGGCAAACTTACGGGTTAGCGGTGTGCTCAGGTTGACCCGCTGTTCCATGGATTGGGAAATTTTGCCAACTTCTGTCGCATCTGCCGTGGCAACAACTATGCCGGACCCTTGCCCAAAAGTGATAAAGCTGCCGGCATAGGCCATATTTATCCGCTCTGCCAGGGGGGTATCGTTCACCAAGGGCTGGCTAGCTTTAGTCACGGGGACAGATTCTCCCGTGAGGGAAGACTCATCTACCTGTAAGTTGCGAGTTTTTATTAACCGTAGGTCAGCGGGAACCTTGTCACCTGAGGTCAAGAGGACTATGTCCCCCGGTACCAGGTCCTGGGACAGCACCCGCAACATTTGGCCCTCCCGTAGAACGGTGGTTTCTGTGGTGACGGCTTTTGCTAGGGATGCGATCGCACCTTCCGCTTTGGCTTCCTGGATATAGCCAATAATTGCATTAAGAACAGTAACGCCCCAGATAACAGCCGCATTAGTCCAGGAACCTAAAAATGCTTTGACAATCCCCGCAATTAACAGAATATAGAGAAGAGGCTGATGGAACTGGAGAAGAAATCTGACCCAGGCAGGTTTTCCCAGTTTGATCGGGAGTTCGTTCCAACCATAGACGTCATAGCGTCTGGCTACCTCCTCGGCGGTGAGTCCCTGGTTTGAGTCACTATTAAAGCGTGTAATTACCTCATGAACAGATAGCCCATGGCTGTAACAAGACTTTGATTGAGTTGGCAGCATAACGTTTAACAATCCGCGAGAAAACTCTCTCATCCCTTTGGATTGATACTAGCAACGCAAGATGAGGATTCTCTCATTCATCTTTAGCCGTGGCTGATTTAGAGGATGAATCGATCAGTGAGATATGCCATAGGACAGTGTTTCGCAGATAAAATCATACCGACGATCAGCAACGCCCATCTTTATGAGTTGATGCTAGCAGAGAAAAATCTCGATGCTCACCGTCACATATTGAATATGCGCATTGTAACAATAGGAAAGCTCAGGGTAGGTTTAACGACAGGTTTTGTAAGCCAAAGGAGGCCACCATTGCCGATTTCAGAGAATGCACGGCTCTGATCGGTCTGTTAGCGATGCCATGGGCCAGCAGCTTGTAGATAAGCCACGACAATCGGCAGCCTCCTTTTGACAAAGGCGATGGCTAACCATAGATAAAAATCTAATGCTTTATATTTGTAAATAGACTTGAATCTATGTAAAGTTAAGTTATTGCTAGAGAAATTGGGTCCCTGACGGGCGGTGGCTCATCATTTCAAGCGGTCTGTAACAGTGGCTTTACGGGAGAATAAAGGATGTCATGGTTAATACTGCTAGCGGCCGCGTTCGTTTTTGCCATGCTGGGTCGGCGTCTAAAGCCAGCTGATGAGATCTATGGGATTGCCACTTACAGCGCTGGGCTTTTAAGTATTTTCTGGGGCTTTGCTATTGCCCCTTTTCTGGCTCAGCTCACTCTGATTGTGGTGGCGTTGGCATGGCTGCAGCTGGGTGTCCGTCGTTTGTCTTAGCTCATTAGCCCTGAGCAAAACAGGTCTGGTGAAGCTGCTGGTATTGATATCTGTCGTTGGCACCCTGTACCACCAGCAGTGGGGCCTGGATTTGGTCAGCGGATAATAGGGGCGATTAAGAATTTTGGGATGGACCATGTTGGCATTGTTACCAGGTCCTGAATTTTGACCCCTTTTAGCTCAGGGGGCAACGGGCGTGAAATTTCCCGTGGCTCAAACGGTTGAAACACTCTAAGGCTCTAGGGTGTATGTAGTTACTGACATTTTTAGCTAGGACGGTGGACCAACTCAAAATCGGATCTGTCTACTCCGTCCGGATTCATCGATGGTGACATGGATAACTAAGGCAACAACGTGTCCCCCTAGTTATTAACAAATATGTATAAGAAAAATGAGGCTAGAGGTTTTCAGTTACAAGAGCAACAAAACCTTACCCGAGCGGGTTGGTTAGTTTGGCTTTTATGCCTGGCTCTATCCACCAGTGGTTCACTGGCGTTTTTGTCTTGGGCAAAAGCCGGTTTTGAATGGCAAATGCCCAGTCTGAGTTCGTTATTTCCTAGAAATAACTAGTGCTGCAATGGTGCTTAACTCAGCTTTTTGAGGGTGTTAAAATTCCAATGAAGAAGACTATTAAATAACCCCCGGTACACGCTGTGCACCGGGGGCTGTTTTGTTGTGTGGCTTGGCGCACATAGTTCAGGCCACACGTGACTCGCTATGAGTAGGGCCTGCTGTTGAAGTTTAGCCTTCGGCTTCGGCAAGGGGTTCATTAGTCTCGATTTAGCTAGTTGCGTGCCTGCTGATATTCGCTATCCGACTGACCTCGATTTGCTCAACCAGGCTAGAGAGCGCAGTGAACGGCTGATCGATAGCGGCAAATGGGGTCCCGTAATCGCACGGTAGATCAGTTGAGTATTGCTCTTTAAGTTATAGCTTGCTGACACTGCAGCTGTGACGCCATCTCTTCAGGCTATGGCGTCAGTAATCGTCGAGAGCCATAGACCACAGGACCTGTAGACATTATGGTTACTCTCACTCCTTGGGTCGATTGCTACAAACTGACATATCAACGATCCCTGTTATACAGTCCTGGATAAATTCTTCAGAATGTTTCATAAAATCTCGTTGTCTAGTTTGTAGCGTTAGAAAAATCTGTATAGATACGATAAAGTTCAGGCTACGATTATAGGGCCCATATGAGAATCGTGTTAGCCTCTTGAGGCAGAGCACTCGAAACAAATCTTTTGTGCTAGCAGACGGTTTTACTGCTCTAGAAGAGCGGTTATTCTAAGTTTTAGAAAAAGATTTCTACGCTATAACCACAGCATGCGCATTTCGATTTTTGGCGTTGCTAATCTCGAGATAGCTGCATCCAACACATCGCTCCAACACATAGTATTTATGACGGATCGAGACGGATCGATGTAGCTTCTGTATTGCTAATGTTTAACCTTCTATCACCCACTAACTCAACAGCTATTGTAAGTCGGATTAAGTCTGAATTTCCCCTAATCTTACGATAATTTGTCCGACAGTTATACCTAATTTAGTTCTATGGTCTACGTTTCCCCCAGTAAAGAGAATTTAGAGAAGGAGAATGTTAAATTTGGCATTTTCTCTCAGGTTCTTACGGTTATTCTACTCATTACGTTTGTTCCTTTGTCAGGTCTTTTCTTTATGACTCGAGACCGGCAAGAGAGTCTGGTTGAAAATTTAGAGAACGATTTTCAAAGCGATTCGGAGCTAATAGCGGCTAGGGTAGATAGCTGGGTAGATACCAATATTTTAGCGCTTAGACAAAATGCCTCAGTTAACGGCATGATTTCAATGGATCCTAAGGCCCAGATACCGATCCTTGAAGCATCGCTTCGGACCTATGACTGGAGCTATCTTTACCTGACGCTTGATATCAATGGTAACAACATTGCCCGTAGCGACGGTGGACAACCTAAAAACTATAAGGACCGAGCCTATTTTCTAGACGTGGCTGAGAATAATCAGCCCGTTGGGCAGCAGGTACTGATTAGTCGTACCAATGGATTGCCAGCGCTCTGTCTTTCTGTTCCTATTAGACAGGCCATTCAGCTGAGGGGGGTGTTAGTGGGCTGTGCGACCCTATCTGAAATATCTGACACGGTTGTTAATACCCGGATTGGTCGAACAGGGTTTGCCTTTCTTGTGGATGATGCCGGCCGACTGATTGCCCACGGCGACCGTCAACGTATGGCTACCGAAGCCCTGGAAGATTTTAGCGCTCATCCTGCGCTAGGGGCAGATACAGTAGAGAAACAAATTTTTTATGAGGATGACGGTCGGGCGGTAACGGCCTATGTTCAGCCTGTTAGTTTAGGGTGGAAACTTGTTATTCAACAGGACGCTGACGAGGCGTTCATCGTAGTTAAACAAACAAGGAAAGAGGCTATTCTGCTTGTTGTTCTAACCTTTGTGTCAACGATCGTCCTGGCTTATCTGTTTGCTCAACGGCTGTCAGCACCGATTAAATCATTGACCCAGATTGCTGACGACGTTAGCCGCGGGCAGCTGGATGCAACCATCCAAGGGATCGACCGTAGTGACGAAATTGGCGCACTTGCCCGTGCTGTAAAACGCCTGGCCGCTAGCGTTAAGGTCGCTTTTGAAGTACTTAAAAATAAATAAGAAAACGGAGGGCTGTATGCAAAGCAATGGTTTTGTATCCGTTAGTTCTCTGATTCGAGAACTCGCTCAAATTTGTCAGCAAGCCCTGACCGGATGTCTCTATTTTGTGTCGTCAGACAATCACGTTGGCAAGTTTGTATTAAGACAGGGGGAGATCATCTTAGTTAGATACCATCTGGAAACCGACCGAGATGCCCTTAAGCTGATAAAAAATCTGGATCAGGTCAAATATCATTTCTCAGATAGGGATATATCAAAATCGTTGAGGTCAGAGTCACTGCCTCAAAATAAATCGATCTTGCTGCTGTTAGGCTTTGATCAGCGACCCAGGGACGTTGCTCAGCAAGCCACCCCTGGTCAAAATGAGGATAATAGTGTTCAAGGTCTCTCTGATGCCATAAAAGCAAGAATACAGGAGCAGCTGATTGCATATATAGGTCCTATCGCCACTGTTCTATGTCAGCAGGCATTTGCAACATCGGATGATTTGACCACCGTACTCAAACAGCTGGCAGAACATATTTCTGATCCGGAGGAAGCTAAGGCTTTTTTGCAAGTTGAAAAGACGTTTTAGCCTGTGCTTTATTTCTTGGTTAACGGGGTGGCAATGTATTGTATCTGTGTATTATGTCTGTGGGGCATGACGTGTCAGGTTGTCGGTGAACGGGTGCACCTATACCCGATTAAGGAAATCCGTATTACGATGCGTGATGTTGTCCTAGAAAACCGTCGTTAACTTGTCACATCAGACATCAACCCGAGCCCCCTGGGAAAGCGATCGCTACTATGCCGCGCTTAAGCAGCGATATCGCAAGGCGCAGCAGGAGCTTTTTACAGGGCTGCTAGCCCTGTTAGGTGTCATTGTCATGGGCACCCTCTGGTACTGGAAGGTGGAGGGCTGGCGTTTTACCGACGCCTTTTATATGACCGTTATTACCCTGGCCACGGTAGGGTTTACGGAAGTGCAGCCCCTGGGGGACCGCGGGCGAATCTTTACGATTGTGCTGATCTTTTTAGGGATCTTTGCCGTTGGCTATATTGCCAACCGATTTACAGAAGCCATTGTGAAAGGCTACTTTCAAGATGGAGTGCGCCTAAACCAGCGTCGTAAACTTATGCAACAACTTTCCCATCATTATATTTTGTGCGGATTTGGGAGGACAGGTCGCCAAATAGCCGAAGAGTTTAGGCTTCAGAAGATCCCGTTTGTGATTGTTGATACTGAGGAGGAATCAGTACAGCGGGCTCAGCAGCTGGGGTTTGTTGCGGTGCAGGGGGATGCAACCTTGGACAATACGCTGCATTTGCTAAAAATTGAGTCGGCGGTCTGTCTGGTCTCTGCCCTAACGTCTGATGCTGAGAACCTATACACCGTTCTCTCGGCTAGAACCCTTAACCCCCACGTGCGCATCATTGCCCGGGCCAGCAGCGAAGAGGCCATCCAAAAACTTCAGCGAGTGGGGGCAGATGCTGTAATTTCGCCCTACATTACTGGGGGCAAACGCATGGCTGCCGCCGCCCTCCGTCCCCAGGTCATGGATTTTATGGATGGCATTTTTTCGGGGGGCGATCGCACTTACTATATGGAAGAATTTTTATTAGATCCGTTGGTTTGCTCCCAGATTGGCCAAACCCTGAGGGAGTCGCGACTCAGATCTCGAACGGGGGTTTTGATTGTGGCCATCCAACGCAATCAGGGGGAGCTGATTATCGGCCCTACGGCAGAGGTACAGCTGCAGCCGAGGGATTTTCTCATCTGCCTGGGCACCGCCGAGCAGCTACAAACTATGAACCGTATTCTGAGCCCGCTCAATTCTGAACCGTTACAACAGCCAAATCGAGAATAAGAGAGTCTATATCTGTTAAATTATTTCCAGTGTTCCTAATCAAGGAACAACTATGCGGGTTACCCTACCCATTAATGGAGAATACGCAGCTGAGACAACATGACCTGATTAGCGACAGGGGGGACTGGATTAGGGGATTATACATTGTCTTAACTAAACTGGCAGCTACAATAACAGAGTTTAAGGTGTTGCATGCGGTCTAAAGTGGTCTACCAAAAAATCAAGCATCGCCCTGACTCGCGGGGAATGTCTGCGACTCGGTGGATAGAGAACGTAAATTCCCATATCCATACCCGCTTGAGGATGGATGTCAAAATCGGTTAAAACAGCCTGTAGTTTCCCAGTACGGATATCTTCATCCACTAGCCATGTGGGCATTAACATTAAACCGGTGCCGTCTAGACAAATCTGACGTAGCACGTCTGAATTGTTAGCGATGACAGATCCCCTAACGGTAATCTCATAGGTCTTAGGACCTTGCTGAAATCGCCATACGCTATGGCCACTTGAATACTCAAAGATGAGACAGTTATGCTCAGTTAATTCGTTGGGATGACCGGGCTGGGGGTGCCGGGCAAAATAGCTGGGGCTACCACAAACCAAGCGAGTGTAGTCAGCTAGCTTACGCACTAGCAGCGTATCGCTGGACCGATCAAGATTGCCAATGCGAATGACCATATCCAACTCGTCTTCTACAAAATTGGCTAGACCATCGCTTAGACGCAGCTCCAATCTAATCTCGGGGCACTGTGTTAGAAACCCATGAAGCAAGGGGGCAACCTGGAGTCGCCCAAAGGCAACGGGCATTCCCACCCGTAGGACTCCTCGGGGCGTATCGCTGCCTTCGCGGGCGCAGGCGTTGGCCTCGGCCACATCCTGTAAAATTCTGGCGACCTTTTCGTAATACTGCCGTCCTCGAGGTGTGACGGTAACGCTACGGGTAGAACGATTGAGTAGCTGGGTATTAAGCGAACGCTCTAGGCTGTTGATTTGACGGGTAACCGACGAGACCGCCAGGTTTAACTGTCGTGACGCTTCTGAAAAGCTGCCAGTTTCAACAACTTTGACTAGGGCTCGCATGGCTGCAAATTGATCCATTGGGATGCGCTTAAGTCTCAATACTTTTGCAAAAAATGCAAAGGTGATTAGCGTATGAGCTATATTATCATTTCTTTTGGGCTCAATCGGCGTTTCAGGGAGCTAGACAAGCAATGTGGTCAATAGACTGCCTAGCAAGGCTTTTCCCCTTTTTCT
>JBCAWO010000077.1:0-21410 GCA_038534515.1 Cyanobacteria bacterium J06554_1 | reverse complement strand
TTAGGGCGGCGTCCCGGCCCTAACCAGGGGGTTTGGGGAACTCGGAGGGACCCCAAGCAACACCTTTCACATCCAACTAGCCGCCTGAGCTATCTTCCTAGCTAAAACCATGAGCTTAATTTTGAACAACCCCTAACTAACCTGGCAAATGCCATAGCATCCCCCCAATCAGCAACGGCAAAATAAACTTATAACCTTGTCTTAATAGTCAGCGATAGCTTTTAGCACCTATAGCTTTCAGCAAACCATGACTTCAAAAGTCAAGTGATCTAGAGCAGGTTTACAAATATATATGTAATACTAATACAAAGGATCAGGCATAAACACTGAACTCTCAAGGCTGAAATCTGACCAGTTACGGTCTGAGTTTGGTGGTTTTGGGTCTATCTAGTGTTTGTTTAACTCCCCTTTGGTGGGTTCTCGATTTTACTAGGCCTGCTAGCTGTTTTAAGAAAGGATCATAAGATGCATATTCATCATCAAGACGAAGTTAAAGCGATTGTATATTGTGCCAATATGCCTGCGGAGGACCAGCAGCGTAATCAAGACTTACTTTTGGCTGTCCTTATGACTTTTAGCGCTGTAGCAGTTTTAGGGTTGCGCTGCATTTTCTAAACTCTAATTTGTTAGACCGCTAGCCATAGGCTGAAATTGTTGCAGAGCCCCTCTGTTCAGGTATTTCTGATTGGAGGGGTTTTGTGGTGATAGGTCATAGTAGCGCTGGGGTGCATCGAATGGGTCATTTAATTCCCTAAACGGCTTAAGGCTCTGAGAAAGCTGGCGTTATGAGGAGCTGACTAGCTTCAACTTGTTCAACCCAGATGATGAGGGTGGTCCCCAAAGACTGGTTTAGGGTTGCGATCGCATCCGCCACATCAATCGCCGCATTCACCTCATTGTTTTGGGCAGCCACCACATCATTCTGTAGTTCCAACGCCTCAAAGATATCCCGACTTCGTCCTAGGCGCGCTCTAGCCAAAGCATTTTCCAGACGTTTCTCAGCTAGCTCACGAGCCAGACGCGTTGACTCGATACGGTTACGAGCCGATTCAACATTCCTCAGCTGATCGGCCACATCTAGACGAATATCAGAATTTAGACGATCTAGATCATTTTTGAGCTGGCGCTGGGTTACCTGATTACGTTGAAATGCCGTTTCCGTAGATTCATCCTCCAAAAGGTGTGTCAGCACCAGCTCCGTTGATGCTTCTGAAAAATCACCCGTGCTGGCATTGGCTCGCAAATCTAAGTTCCAGCGCCGATTATCAATGGCAACCCGCTCGTCTAGCTCAGCAATTTGTAGATTGAACTGCAGCTGCCGATAGTCAGGCCGATTACTATAGGCAACCGCCACCAGCTGATCGAGGGAAGGCATGACAAACTCTCGAGCAATGGTGTTCAAGGTCGCCAGAGTCTCTTCAGGAATCGTAATTTCTAAAGAATCTTCAATATCTAACAGATCTATAAGATCTGACTTCGCCTGTTCCAAATCATTCTCAGCTTCTAACACGCTGGTTTCTGTCGCGGCTAGGTTAGCATCAATTTCCACAAGCTCAAACTGCGCCCGTCGCCCCGCCCCTACCAGGGCAGCGATGGAATGTCGCTGTTGCTGCTGGGTTTCTAACGACAGCTGCTGAATCTGTAAACTAGCCTGGGCACGAATCAGGGTGTGATAGGTGAGCACACCACTCGTAATATCTGTAATCAGTCGCTGTCGTAGGTCAAGCTGATTGTTTTCTTCTTGCAGCCGAGCAATTTCAACCTGCGATGTGTTGACAGCTCTACCCGCCCCCCGCAACAGCGGTTGGGTCACACTGAGATCCAGCTCCCGATCGTCTACATCTACACTCAACTCAATGTCAGTACCCAGGGGCGTCAGCAGTTCTGCACGCAGTCGGGCATCGCGGGTAGTGTCGGTAGGCTCATTTTCCCTGCCATTTATACCAATGCTAATTGTCGGAATAACGTCGGGAAGAAATCTGCTTTCTGCTTCTCGCAGTTCCTGTTGCTGGGCAATTCTCTCTAGGGCCGCGTTTCTGAGTTCAAGATTGTTTTGCAGCAGCAGTGTGACCACGTCGGCTTCGGTCAAAGCCACCGCCTGGGAAGACAGGCTGCCAGGGGGCGGTGACTCGGGGGACAGGTCTGGCGCTGGGCCAGCGTCCGGCAGGGGCTCTGTGGGCAATACGAGCTCCAGCTCGGGCAAACCCGGCTGGGCTAAGGCTGGTCGTATGATGACCATGGTACTTAGCAGCAGTATTAGTAGCGGGTTTAGTAATCGCATTAATCACTCCGCAGGGCTTTGACAATATCGATTTGGGTGGCCCGCAGAGCAGGAACAACGCTAGCCCCCACCCCTACCGCCACGGCTGCCCCCATGGATAGGACCGCATTGCGAGGAGAGAACCGATAGGGGGCTTCTATCACAGCCGTTGTCGCAACTCGGGTTAGACCATGGACAGTGGCAACGGCTGCCGCTCCCCCCAACAGACTTAAAATGACGGCTTCTAAGATAAACTGGCTCATCACTTCCAGCTTAGATGCACCAATGGCACGGCGAATACCAATCTCTTTTGTCCGTTCTAAAACGGCTGCAATGGTAATGTTAGCAATACCCACCCCGCCAATGACAAGGGCAATTAGGCCCACAGCCGTCAGAGCAGCAGATGCAATTTGTTGTACCTCTAAGTCTTCTAACAAATCGTCAGCATTATTCCAAACATGCACTTCTGCCTGGGGAAAATTCTGTAGTAAGAAAGCTTCAACCGCATCGCTCAGGTCATTGATTTGGGTGAGAGAATGGGCACTAATCTGTAAAGAATCCCATTGATATTCTCCGGCTAAGACTTGGGCAAAGGTTTGAGTTATCCAAAGCTCGCCGCCGTCTCCCCACTCAGAGTTAGATTTGGCTTCTATGACACCAATGATCACAAATCGATTGCCATTGGCATAGATCGCCTTGTTTAAGGATGATTGTTCCTGAAATAAACTCTCTGCCAGCTGCTCATCTATCAGGGCAACAGGGCGATATTGTTCTACGTCAGCCTGGTCAAAAAAACGACCCTGCAACACCTGTCGACCGGTGGTGTCTAAATAATTAAGCGAAACACTGCGGGCGCGAATGTCGGCTTCTTGATCCTCGTACTGCACTGTATCAATGCTGTAAACGTTGCCAATAGAGCTAATGGAACGAATTTCAGACACTGAATCTCTGAGGGATTTTTGAACAGCTTCATCTAGTTCAGGGGTGGGTCCCTGTCGGGAATAAACCCATGGACTGACGAACGGCTGGTCGCGCGCAGCTAGCTTGATCTCGATCTGCTCGCGAGTAATGGTTTGAATATTTAAAGTAGCACTGACGGCACCCACCCCCATAAACACCCCAAACGCAGTCAGGCCAGAGCGTAGCCACTGATTAGTCAGCGAACGCCAGGTCATAAATAGAAGGTCAGGCAGCGGCAGTCCCATAGCTATTGTTCGGCATCGGCGGCATCGGGGACAGGCGGTTCGGCGGCTAGCGGTATCCCAGGGGTAATGGTTACCGTAGGTGGCACCAGGGCAATTTGAGCCCCCTGGCTCAGTCCTTCTGTCACTGCAAACAAGTCTAACCCCTGTAACCCCAACTCAATTGGCTGCTGCTCAGCATTACCGCGTTGATTGCGAACCCACACAAAGGTCTCACTGCCGTTACGTTGCACGGCTTCTGGGGGTACAACCAAAACATTTTGCTGCTGTTCGGTAATGATTTCGACACTGACAAAACTGCCAGGAATCAGGGTCTGACTGGCACTGTCCAACCTGACGGTGGCGTTGACCCTGGCTTGACCCTCCTGGACATTGCCACCACCATTGGGGGATAGGGCCTGGGGAGAGAGAGAAACAACTCGTCCGAGGTAATCTTGGGCGTCAGGGCCAATGGCCCGCACCCTCGTGGGTTGATTAATGCTGACTTTGGCAGCATCTAGTGTTGAGAGCTGCAAATTGACTATTTCTTGACCAGGGTCCCCCAGGGTCAACAGGTCGGTATCGGTGGTAATGGCTTCGCCAGCCGCCGCCTTCACCTCTAGCACCACGCCATCAATGGGCGAAACAATGATGCGATCGCTAAGTTGCTGCTCTAGGAACGCCAGGGTTTCTGCGGCTGTTTTTAGGTCTAACTCGGTTTTAGTCACGGTCAGCTGCGCATCCTTGAGCTCAGAGCGCACCCGATCTAGGGCGTCTTGGTCGTCGCGCACCTCGTCTTCAGATAAAAACCCTTGGGCTAGGAGCTGCTGAGATTCTTGGTACTGCTCCACAGCCGCCGCTACTCGCTGCTGCACCTCAGTAACTTTTTCTTGGTTACGACTCAGGTCCAGCTGGGCTTTTTGAATTTCGACCTGCTGCGATCGCACCTCCTGCTCTTTGCTGCGATCGCGCAGTAGCACTAGCGGCTGACCCGCTTCTACGGGGCTCCGCACCTCCACCAGCACCTGCTCCACCGTAGCCTCATTCTGGGGTGACTTCAGCGTCTGCTGCCCTCCCAAGGCCAGGGTGCCACTGGCCGTCACCGTCAGCTCCACCGCCGAGCGCTCCACCGTATGCAGGGGCACTGAAATTTCCTCTGTCCCCGTATTGCGATAGCGCTGATAGCCCCAAACAGCTACCCCCGCTAAAGCCGAAAAGCCCACCAGCCAAATGACTAAGGCACGATTAGTGAACGACCGAGATTTAGACCCCAATGGCTCCGCCAGCAGCCCAGCCTGGTCTGAAGACCTAGCATCTGTCATGTTTTCTATTAACCCAAACGGCAAATGCCCTGCTTACTCAAGCTTAAAAGACGAGCTGATGACTGTCCATGATCGCCAAAGGTCTAACCTAGGTTGAGTTCAAACACCGCCCTACCCTTTGCTTCCGTGGCAGTCCCCATTAACCCAACAAATCCAACCAATCTACACTTTGTGTTCGGGGTTCTTGAAATCAGTCTTACATCCGGCATCCCAGGTGTTGGGCTGGTTGCCATGGCCTGGAATCCCACCATTATCCTTAAGCATCCGCGCTAGATGCATACAGTTCCAGGCCAAAAACGTAGTATTCCGATTCGTAAAATCATTCCCAGGCCCCCCAGAACCCGGATCTAGATAGGATGGTCCAGGCCCCACCTCCCCTAGCCAACCGGCATCTGCCTGGGGTGGAATGGTATAGCCAATATGGGACAGTGAGAATAAAATATTCATCGCACAGTGCTTCACCCCATCCTCATTACCAGTAATTAAGGTAGCCCCCACCTTGCCATAGTCTCGATACTGACCTTTCTCATTCAGCAGATGGGTATACCCGTACATTCGCTCTAACACTCGGTTACATACAGAGCTTTTCTCACCTAGCCACACCGACGTACACAGCACCAAAATATCCGTCTCATCGATCTGTTTTTGCAGCTGGGGCCAGTCATCCTTATCCCATTCAGGGGTTTCAGACATATCCAACCCCAGTCCGGCAGGAATCTCATAATCAACCGGTCGGATGACCTTAGTTTCAACACCATTCGCTTCAAAAATCTCTTTGGCAATATTAATCACGCCTCGGGTATGGGAGAGGACGGGCGTACGGTTAAGGGTGCAGTTTAGAAATAGCGCCTTGAGATCGCTATACTGCGCCGGCGCATTTTCACACTGATGCTGGGTAATTTTAGTAAGTTGTTCTGTCATTAGATTAACTATGTTTAGAGAACAGTTAAGGGTATGTGAACCACAGATTAAATTAACTCAGGGGCAGCCATAGTCGCCCTAAGGGCGGGTCTCTAATGGGCCAAGGTCTGGATAAGCGCCCCAGCGAATGCCTCCTATTCCAATGCCACCAGATTGTTATATCAGGCATGGCGACTCTTCTAAAAACTTCAAGCACACGGATAATGGCAAGGCTTTATGAGAACATCTTAAACAAGCAGCAATAAACCGGTGTAAAGGGCAGCACCACCCATAAAAGACAGGAAACAACTTTGCTTCTCATCAGGCAGTTCTCGTTTTAAAATATTAAGGATGATGCTACCAGCCAGAAAAGACCAAACGGCCAGGATAGACACTTCATTGAGATGGAGTGAGCGACCTGCGATCGCACCCACCATAATCGCCCCAGTCAAGAGCCAGCGACCATACTTGTCATAGGGGGTGCGGTGATGTTCTCGTAAACCATGGTCGATAATAAAAAAGTGGAGCGCGATGGCTGCAAAAAATAGCAGACATCTCAGCAGCGTGTGGCTGGTTAACTCTTGGAGCAGATACCCCACAATGGCATTAAGCACAGCAAATGCGGCAATGTGTATCCAGAAAACAAGGTGCTGAGTGCGGTCCTGATTAGTCTTAATGCTGTTATGCTGGCGGGATTTAAGCGCTAAGATGTCTAACCCATAAAATACTAAAAGACCCAACAGCGATAACAAGTAAACGTGATTTTCCAAATAAGCAACAGCTGAGATCTCAGAATGCTCTATCGCTTCTTGCGCATGGCTTAGCTCTGGGAAAATTTCCAGAAAAACATAGCCAATCGAAACACCGCCCGCAAAGGACATCCACCGAAATTCAGGAATAAACGAAAAAATATTGAGTTTAGAAACAAACGCATGAATCAACGCTAGGCCTATCGCCAATACCAATCCTGGTCCAGACATAATGCCCCCTAAAATTCAGCGCTCTTTGCACCACTATTGTCTAAAGAGCGCCAGTAAAGGTGAATTGCTCACCTAAATTTACTTTTATCTCCATGGGCGTCTAACCGCGGTCTAACCCAATCAACAACAACAACTCCATCAGCTCCCATGGCAACGTGGCCATCGGCACAGTTTGTCGTCAGACAGACGATATTTCTATACCAGGCTGCCAAAATACAGGATCGCTCAGCAATCATGGCATGATTCCAGTTGGATAATTTGAGCTTTGCCCACATGGACAATCTCCGATGGGAGCATCGCCCTTAGCCCAGGAATGGCTACCAAAAGTTCCCGATAACGACAGCACTAGCCAATGACCCAGCAGACACAAGCTAAACGGTCTTGCTTTATGTTCAATGGGCCATTGTACTGAGGATTTCACTGATTCTTCATACGCTGTGAAGTTTTCTAGAGGTTACATCAGTGAAGCTACCGTGCTCTTTTTAGATGGTTTATGTCTATTAGTAGAATGGGCTTTGTTAAATTTTGCGGGTCAAATTGCAGAATTCATATTGAGTGTCAATGAGTATCGGCAACATACTCTTGACTAATTCATAGCAGTCAGACAGAGTTGCCATGGGGCTGTGAGCATAGGCAAAAATATTTGTCTAGCTGTGTACCGGATCAATCTAGGAATATATGAAAAACGTTCAGCACGATGCCTTGTTGGAGCAAGCTATAGATATAAGAGCTGCTCGTACGTTGTGTAGAGATGGTTGGTCATGCGAGCAAATCAATGCAGTCTTAAGAAACGTCGAAATCACCCGTCAGCAATTTGAGACGATTCAAGAGCAATCCCGTGAATTAGACAGGTTACAACAGGACTTTAGCTCACCTGCTGACTGGCTAAACAGTGGTCATACCGAAGTCAATCAGTCTGAGATTGATTTCCTCAACCATGGTCCAGATGCTGCTGCAGAAGTTTTACGAGACCATGGCTGGCAGAGCTACGAAATTAGCTTGGTCATCCAAGATTCTATGTTTATTGCCTTTGATGAGCCTAAGTTAGAGCCACAGACTAACGGCTATCGCAGCAATGGAGTTATCCCTGCTTCATTGCCCACCCAGAGCCATAACGGATACGTCCTCAGCTACCCCAACCATGCCGTAGCCTCCATACCGATTCCCCAAAATCGAGCCATGCAGCGCCGACAGTCGCGTCGCTACCTGGGCCGCGATATATTCATTTTGACGTTTATGGCTGCAGTTGCTCTGGCACTCTTATTTACGCTGCTGTAGCTGTCTCAATACTCAATCACAAATTCATCAAAACGATTGATGGGCAGACAGTCTTCGACGTCAAGCTGTCTAACAGTGGCATGCTCAGGGCCTACTTTGGCCCATGCCACTAATTGCCGTAGTTGACTATCTGGCCCATCAGCCACAATTTCTACCGAATGGTCGGGCTTATTAATGACATAGCCCGTAAGGTTGAGTTCCTGCGCTTTTTTGCGGGTGTGATAACGAAAGCCCACACCTTGCACCAGACCGCGGACCGTAATCTTTATACGTGACATCGAAGGGGTGAACCAAATAATTGATCCCCATTTTGTCGCAATGCGTAACGATATGTAACATTTTCTTAAGGTTCATTAAGAGCGGAAATATTTGTGGGCAACGTATTTGTTTTTCACAATGTCAGGTCCTTTTACATTGACAAAGACGCGGCACTATAGGTATTTTTGCTCACGGGTTCTGGCACCTGATCTAACGCTGCTTTGACCACGTCAATCCCTGCACCAGGACGACAGCTATTGTCGGTTAGGTGGCGTTTCCAGGCGCGGCTGCCGGGCTGACCATGAAAAAGCTGGAGCATGTGGCGGGTAATGGAGTGAAGCTTTAAGCCTTTGGTCGTCCAGCGAGCAATGTAGGGCAGCATGGCGGTCACCACCTGATGTCGGGTTAGCACCGCATCGGTAGCATAGATGTTGCGATCGGCCAGGGTAAACATGTAGGGCGTATCATAGGCAGCCCGGCCAATCATCACAGCATCCACCTGTTGCAGATGAGCACAGGCATGATCCAGGGTTTTGATACCGCCGTTAATTTCGATCCACAGCTGGGGATAGTCTTGTTTGAGACGATAGACATCGTCGTAGCGTAGGGGGGGGATATTGCGATTATCTTTGGGGCTCAGCCCTTGCAGCCATGCTTTCCTGGCATGGACGGTAAAACGACGACAGCCAGCGCTGGCCACAGTGGTGACAAAATTCACCATGTCCTCGTAGCGATCGCAACCATCAATCCCAATCCGATGCTTCACTGTCACCGGAAGCTCCACAGCCGCCTGCATTGCCGCCACACAGTCAGCCACCAGCTCCGGCTGAGCCATGAGACAGGCCCCAAAATTGCCACTTTGCACCCGGTTACTCGGGCAGCCCACATTTAAGTTCACTTCGTCATAGCCCATATCTTGAGCAATTTGGGCGCACTTAGCCAATAGCTGAGGATCATCCCCGCCTATCTGTAGCGATAGGGGCTTTTCTTCAGGATCAAACCCCAGCAGCTTGTTGCGATCGCCATGGAGAATCGCCTGGGAGGTGATCATCTCGGTATATAGCAGTGTTTTCCGGGTAATTTGCCGCATAAAGTAGCGAAAATGACGATCGGTACGATCCATCATCGGAGCCACGCTGAGGGGGTGAAGACGTTGGGAAAAGGGCACAGGCTGCATTATGACTCCTCCCGCTGCTCCAAGTAGTTTTTGGCCTTTTGCGGCTGGCCCCACAGCACTTGCTCATGCTTGTAAATAACCATCCCGGGTCGGGATCCTTTGGGCTTATATACATGCTTTGGCTGGGTATAGACCACGGGCACCTGCTCTGATTGGCGGGCCCGACTAAACCACGCAGCAATGTTCGCCGCCCAGGCCAGGTCATCGTCACTTGCCTGGGCCCCTGGCTCTAACCGCAGTAAAACATGGCTACCGGGAATTTCTTGGGTGTGAAACCACAGATCATAATCATTGGCAGCCTTAAATGAGAGGGCTTCATTTTGATTATTGTTGCGACCGACCCAGATCTCAACGCCGTGGGGAGTGTGGAACTTGTGGAAGTTGGGCAGATTATTGGCCCGTGACCGCCCCTGACGCTGGTACGGGTCATCAAGATACTCTTGCTGCACCAGTTCGTCTCGAATTTCTTCTAGGGCCACAAGGTCATCAGCATCTGTGTACTGATCCGTTTGGGTAAGCGCAGCTTCCACCTGTTCTAAGTAGTGCAGTTCCGTTTCAACCTCCGTTAACAAGGGCATCACAGCATCCCGGGTGCGTTTGAGTTTTTGATGCCGTTTATAAAACGCCTGGGCGTTTTGCACAGCATTTTTTTCAGGGTTTAAAGGCAAGATAACGGGCTCTCCCGATTCAAAGTCCTGAAGCTCAATTTTAGACATCCCAGGCTGCCACTGATGGAGATAGGCCATCAGCAAATCGGCTTTGATGCGATATTGATCGGCCTGATCAGAATCATCTAAACGTTGGTGGAAGTTAGCCGCTTTTTGTCTCAGCTTTCCCGTTAGTTTTTTTGTTTTTTGAGTGAGCTGATTGTGCAGCTGGGCAAAAATTTGCTGATTAAGCTGTGAGGTGTAGTAACCGTCTAGCAGCTGCTGGATAGACCCTGGCACCAATAATGATGTCGCCGTCGCCGTCCAACCCAGGACCGTATACCCCTTCTCTGTGTAAGCGGGTTGAAAGTCATTTTGCTCTAAACACTGAAGCCAACGCTGCCACTGAAGATGTAGCAGCTGCCATTGGTCGAGAGTCAAGCTATCGGTAGTCTGATTTGGATCGAGGCCAGCAGCCAAGCTCAGCTGACGAGCGAGGGCCGTGCTCAGACCACCGTAGCTCTTTAGCATCATTTTGCAGAGTTTACCGGGCACCAGGCTAATGCGTTCCTGCCAGTCGGCAAAGGTCTCATCTAATCGAGGAAACGTGCCCACCATGGCCGGAGGGGGTTTATAGTGCCCCCCGGTGCGAATAGTCCGCATACTCGATTGTTGTTCGTTTACCTGATGGGCAGCCGTAACAATGCTTTGCTGGGCATTGGTCAACAAAACATTGCTGTATTTCCCCATAATCTCTACATAGAGATGCCATTCAGCCGCTTCATCGGGACGGCGGGCAAATTGTAGGTCTATCGCCCGTTCCCAAGGAGCAAGGAACTCAATTTTTGTCAGGGCCAGACCATTAAACTGATGCTTTAGCTGCTGACTAAAGGTAAATGTGTCGGGTCGCTTGGGTGGGGCCGCCCCCATATGAATACGGGCCGCTTGAGGATGCCAGGAAATTATTAGCCAGCCCCGGCAGTTAAATGTACGCAACCCAAGACAAACAGTGTTACGATCCTGTTGCACTACCTGCTCACAGCGAGCGGGCAACCATTGAGTGGTGAGCTCGTTACATACGGCTTTAAGGGTTGTGATATCAACCGGTTGCACTTTTTATCCTCTGTTATCGGTAGTTTTGTCGGATTTTGAACAATTTAGCTGTTTTTTGTTGAGCCACTGATAAGGTCGGGCAATCTAGCAATGAGCTAAACATGACAAAATTCCTCATTCTCAATGATTAAGCCTTGTTTTTCTCATGTTTAAGTCCTGTTTTTTTCGTTAACATTTCGGTACTAGAAATTTAATCATTTACGCACTTGTGAGTACACAGCGCTACGCATGGTAGCGGTTGTCATTTTTTTGTCTCTGTGCTTTTTTGAAGCTTGCTATTAAACCTATGGAAATCAAACTTATCAATATTGGCTTTGGTAACATCGTATCTGCCAATCGAGTCGTAGCTATTGTCAGTCCTGAATCTGCGCCTATTAAACGACTCATTGGTGACGCTCGTGATACGGGACAGCTCGTGGACGCCACCTACGGAAGACGCACGCGTGCTGTCATTGTGACTGACTCAGATCATGTCATCTTATCGGCCCTACAGCCCGAAACAGTCGCCAATCGATTTTTGGTGAATAAAGAAGCGAACGGAGAATAACAGGACTGGCATGCATTCGCATTAGAGTGCCTTGATGGAGACTTAGGCGGTTTACACTAAAGACATTAACAATGCCCAAGAGATTGCATTTGCAGATGTCCGTTAATTCCGCTCGGCCTCCGGCTCTCGACAAAATTGTCAAACGTTTCCAACGGATTCAAGATCCACGGCGTCGCTATGAGCAGCTGCTGTGGTACGCCAAACGTTTAGAAGGATTTCCTGAGGACTCAAAAACACCAGAAAATAAGGTTAAAGGCTGTGTTTCTCAGGTTTATGTGATTGCTAGTGCTGATGAAGCAGGCAATGTCAGCTTTCAGGGCGACTCAGACGCACAGATTACGAAAGGTCTGGTAGCTCTTTTAATTGAAGGCCTCAAGGGTCTACCCCCCCAGGAGATTGTGCAGCTGGAACCTGATTTTATTAAAGACACTCAGCTGGATGTCAGCCTCACCCCTTCGCGGGCTAATGGGTTCTACAACATTTTTAAAACGATGCAGCAAAAAGCGCTGGCATTGGCGGGTGACTAGATAGGGTTTATCACCTACGCTGACTCCTACGCATAAAAATCTGTTGCAAATTCATCACTGTAGAAATCGTCATCTCTCTCATCGTCGTCTCCAGGGCCACCAATACCAAAGGCAGCTAGCAGACCAGCATTGTCAGCTGTTGCGTCTAGCACCTTGGTTTGTAGTTCATGCCAAACGGGGGCCGCTGCCAGTAAAAGCTGCCGACCCTGGGGCGTCGCCTTTAGGGACTGGCTACGTTTGTCCTTACCGGGGCCAATGTCAATCCAGCCGTGGTTGTACATGCGATCTATAGTGCGGCTGACGGTGGATTTTTCCATTCCTAGCATCTGACCCAGCTGGCCAGGGGGAATGGGACCACGGCTCACAACGGTCGCCAAGATATTTAGCTGGTTAGTGGTAAAACCCAGGGGGCGCAGGGCATCGTCATAAAGCCGGGTGACTAGGCGGTTGATCTGCCGTAGCCGTCGAGCGATGCAGTCGTTGGTCATTTGACGGGCAATTTCTTTTGGGGTGCCATAGGGTGACATCACAGGCGGGCTAAGGATAAGCGGCAAATTCATGATAGTCACTGGTTGTATATCCAACCATTTACATTGATTTACACTGAGTTACTTTGCTTAATAGTCGTTAATATCTATAGGTACGTAATCATGGCGAGTGCCTATGGATATCCTCGACGCCAGCACAGCTGATGGTCTCTGGATTGGGCTGATTGTAGGTTTAGCATCTCTAGTACAGGGCCTGACTGGGTTTGGGTTTGCCCTGGTGTCGGTGTCTCTGCTACCCCTCTTTATGGAGCTACAGCTGGCTGTCCCTTTTGTGATCGCCGTCAGTTTGATCGGCAACATCGCCCTGTGGTGGTACCACCGAGATAGCTTTGAGTGGTCCCGTGTGGTAGACCTGTCTGCTGCTGCATTGGTCACCATTCCGGTTGGTGTAATCGGTCTGCAGTACGTCCCAGAGCATCTGGCACTGCAGGGGTTAGGGGTATTGGTGTTGGGCTATGTGACTTACTCGTGGCTGCAGTTAACACTGCCTGAGCTGACAGGGCGGCCATGGGCCTATGCCTTTGGCGCTGCCTCTGGGGTGCTGACTGGCGCGTTTAATACGGGCGGGCCACCAATTGTGATCTATGCCAACTGCAATCAGTGGAGCCCTGAACAATTTAAAGGCAACCTGCCTGGGGCCTTTTGTATGATGTCATCGGTTGCGATCGCAACCCACTGTTGGCAAGGACATTTTGACGGCGCCCTCATGACCCAGGTCGGCTATGCGTCTCCCTTTTTCATTGCCGGACTGGGTCTAGGCACATGGCTCTCTAGATATATCAACGCCGACGCTTTCCGTCGCATGGTACTGGTACTGCTGGGAATAATTGGTCTCAAGCTGTTGATGTAGCTGATTTAGGGTTCGGTTGTCTCCTGGGCTTCAGGGGTGACATCGATGGTTTCATCACTGATAACCTCGATCTCAAGCTGAGCATCAGGCTGAGTGGGTTCTGCGGGCTCCACTGGCTCTAACGGCTCCACATCATCAGGATCAATCTCAATCGGGTCAATATCAAAGGGGGGATTATCCCTCAGACCGTCCCGGAGAGTATCCCCCAGATTAGGCGTCTCCTCAGGCTCATCCACCGATGCGGGCGAGTTTTCTAGACTGAGCTTAGCCACCTCGCCGCGAAAGTAAGGCTCCCGATACTGCAACGATTCTGCAAACGCCACCCCGGCCCGAAAGGCAACCAGGGCATTGTCAGTGTCATCAATACTTAGATACAGCTGCCCTAAACGGTCGTAGGCTTCTAAAATGCCGTGCTGGTTATAGGCCTGCTGCTCAGCCCGCACCAGCAGGTTATACATGGTCAGCGCCTCATTGGTCAGCCCCTGCTCGGCATAGAGATCGCCCAGATCTTTCAGCACCGTACTGACATGACCATACAGCTCAAGCCGCTGGGCGGTGACATAGGCCAGATTGTAATACTCAAGCGCCTGGGGATAGGCCTCAAGGGCTCGAAAATTTCGAGCCATATTAATTTCGAGGGGCGGCTCGCGATCGTTTTGACCAGTGGCCCGATACAGCCTCAGTAGCTCGGCCTGCACAGGCAGTGCTTGAGCGTACTTTTTAGCTTCTTGGTAGCTGTAGATCAGATCGATTAGATACTGGGTGTGCTCCAGCGTATTGCCCTGGGCCTTAGCCCTAGCCACAAGCTGGGTATAGAGCGGCGCTGCATTATCAAACTCAAACCATTGCAAATGGTGGCTAGCCAGCACAACAACCCACCCCTGCTGAGCCACTTCATCAGCAGCTGTCATTTGGATCAGCTGCTGATAAATTTCAGTGGATGTGTCACGCATCCGTAGTGTTTGGGCTATGGTCGCAATGGTTTCAACTCGCTCCAAGGAGGCCGTAGCCTTTTCAGCTTCCCAGATTCGCTGCAGCCTGACCGCCATCAGCCGAATCTCCTCCGAACGCTGGGCATTCCAAGCCTGTTGCCCAATGCGGTCCAGGGCCTCCAGCTCTGCCTCCAGGCCAAATATACGACGCAGCTGAACTTCCCGCATCCACAGAGAAAAGGCCTCGTCAGGCTGCTCGGCCAGCAGCAGCGCCCGCGCCTGCTCGTCTAACCGAAATAGCTCCAGTTCTAGGTTATACAGCTCCAGGGGACTAAGGGGACGATCTACCACTATCGTAGGCAGCAGCGGGTCCCTGGGATCTGCTTCTAGGGGGTTAGTCAGAAACGCATCTAGCAGCACAGGATCTAGTCGCTGACCATAGGCCGGCAGGGACAGCAACGCTAAGGCAGCAAAACCGCCTGCCAACTGCTTGCCAAAGGAGCGGAACCAACGCCACTTTCGTAAACCAAAATAAACACTCATTTACAGAACTTTGTACTCGCGCTGCTTTGCGACCGTGGGCGGCCATCTGTGCTGTAATCTTAAGATCTTCTTGTGTAAACTCTTGGCCTTTTGCCAGCAAGCCTTTGCTGGCTGTCTAACCATAACAAATCTGTTAACTATGTCCCCAACTGTAGCAACCCGTACCATCCGGATTGGTTCTCGCAAAAGTCAGCTTGCCCTAGTGCAAACCCACTGGGTCCAGGGTGAGCTACAAAAGCGCTTTCCTGAGATTAACTTTGAAGTTAAAACCATGGAAACCCAAGGGGACAAAATTCTCGATGTTTCCCTCTCTAAAATTGGCGATAAGGGTCTCTTTACCCAAGAGCTAGAAGACGACATGCTCAACGGCACCGTAGACTTTGCCGTTCATTCGCTCAAGGATCTGCCCACCCGTCTGCCCGAGGGACTGATGTTGGGCTGTGTCACCGAGCGAGAAGACCCCGCTGACGCGCTGGTTGTCCATGAAAAGCACGCGGGCAAAACCCTTGAGCAGCTTCCTGAGGGTGCTGTTATTGGTACTTCATCATTACGTCGTCTGGCCCAGCTGCGTCATCACTTTCCCTCGTTTCAATTTAAAGATATTCGCGGCAACCTCAACACCCGTCTCCGCAAGCTAGACGAAGGTCAGTACGATGCCATCATTTTGGCGGTTGCCGGTCTTAAGCGTCTAGATATGGCGGAGCGAATTCAGCAGGTAATCCCAGCCGTTCTTTCACTCCATGCGGTGGGTCAGGGTGCCCTTGGGATTGAGTGCCGCAGCGGCGATGACGATATTTTGACGGTGATTAAAACCTTAGAACACCTGCCTACGGCTCAGCGGTGTTACGCAGAGCGGGCCTTTTTACGGGAGCTAGAAGGCGGCTGTCAGGTACCTATCGGTGTGAATACTGTGATTGCAGACAACACCCTAACCCTGACGGGCATTGTCGCTAGCCTGGATGGGAAAACATTAGTGAAGGACGAAATCTCAGGTCCGGTAGAAACAGCAGACGACATGGGCACTACCTTGGCCAAGCGGGCTAAGGCGGCGGGTGCACAGGTGATTTTAGATGCGATCGCAGCTGAAAGTCGTTAAAAAGCGATTATCAGCGTCAATAGACAACAGTCAGGGGATGCATGTTTGCATCCCTTTTGCTATTGGCACCATAGGATTCTATTAGCCACCAACCTAGGGAATTGATTGGGCTTCCGTAGGCTTAAGCACTATGCACAGATCCAATCCCCCTCTAGACTTGATCCCGAGGACCACGGCTTTTTCGGCAGGGCAACAGAAACGGGATGCGAATTTTATTTGTGGCAGCAGAGGCCGCTCCGCTAGCAAAAGTAGGCGGCATGGGCGACGTAGTAGGAACATTGCCTAAAATCCTGCGCGCCATGGGGCACGATGTGAGGGTTTTTATGCCCTACTACGGCACCATTGGCCAAAAAGTAGATGTGCCCGCAGAACCCATCTGGTGGGGCTATGCCATGTTCAACGCGTTTGCGGTGTACGAAACTACCCTGCCTAAGTCGGATGTGCCCCTCTATTTATTTGGCCATCCTGCCTTCGATGGCCCAGACATTTACGGCACCGCCGATGAAGACTGGCGCTTTACCTTTTTTGCCAACGGTGCTGCCGAGTTTTGCTGGAACCACTGGAAGCCCGACGTGCTGCACTGCCATGACTGGCACACCGGGATGCTACCCGTATGGATGCATCAATCCCCAGAAATCTCGACGGTCTTCACGATTCATAATTTGGCCTACCAGGGTCCCTGGCGCTGGAAGCTAGATAAAATTACCTGGTGCCCCTGGTATATGCAGGGCGATAGCACCCTGGCGGCCGCACTGCTCTACGCCGACCGGGTCAATGCGGTTTCACCTACCTACGCCCAACAGATTCAAACCAAAGAATATGGCGAAAAGCTGGAGGGACTGCTTTCATATATCAGCGAAAAACTTAGCGGCATCGTCAACGGCATTGATCTCGATGAGTTTAACCCCAGCACCGATGACCAGATAGAACAAACCTACACCGCCGAAACCCTAGAAAAACGAACCCTCAACAAACAGGCTCTCCAGGAAGAAATGGGACTGGAGGTGAATGACGAGCGGTTTGTCATCGGGTTAGTCAGCCGCCTTGTAGAGCAAAAGGGCATCGACCTGATTTTGCAGACCATGGATCGGTTTTTGGCCTATACCGATGCTCAACTGGTCCTGCTAGGGTCTGGCAACCGCGACTACGAAACCCAGCTTTGGGAGCTCTCCAATCGGTTTCCCGGTCGAGTATCAGTGTATTTGATGTATAGCAGCCAGCTAGCCCAAAAAATTTATGCTGGGGCCGACGCCTTCTTGATGCCCTCAAAGTTTGAGCCCTGCGGCATCAGTCAAATGATCGCCATGCGCTATGGCTGTGTGCCGATTGTGCGGCGTACTGGTGGTCTGGTAGATACCGTCAGTCACCACGACCCGGTCAACGGCAAAGGCACCGGCTACTGCTTTGACCGCTATGAACCCTTAGACCTGTTTACCTGCATGGTCCGGGCTTGGGAAGGCTTCCATTACAAACCCTTCTGGAAGGAATTACAAAAGCGGGCCATGGCGGAGAACTTTAGCTGGGAAAATTCAGCTATTGAATATATCAGGCTCTATAGCGACGTGAAGGGGCTACCCCATGAGAGTCAAATTCCTGTTGAGCACGGCGGCACCTTGAAAAAAGGCTAGGTGGGCATCACCCCGTAGGACTGCAAACATAATAAGTCTGGAAAGTACTCGCTAGCCAATGTGGTTACCATAGCAATCACATTGGGGCATTTAATGGAAACTGTTGGCGTTTGGGATTGGTTCTGGTTAATCTTTCTGTTTGCTATTCCTGTTGTTAACATCATTGCTTTTATTGTTATCGCCTGCGGTAGCGGGAACCGCAATGTTGTTAACCTATGCAGAGCATACCTGCTCTGGGCCCTAATTGGTTTAGGTCTATTTCTGGTAATAAGTGTCGTGACAGGTTTCTAGACGGTTCTTAATCGATCTCTTACCCCGTGGAGTTGTGGGAAGTTCCTCTTAGGATGTCGCTTTTGGAAAACTGCCATTTTCACAGGTAGTGAGCTGCTGCAAGATTGCTTGAGCGGCGGTATCGCTGCCCTGGCTAATGTCTTGCATAACAGCAATATTGATCAGTTCCATGCCCAGCCGCACCCAGTAAGCCCCCGTCACCGATTCAAAATCTAGGGGGGGCATTTGTTCTGCATAGGGCTGGGTCAAATCCAGATCTAGCCTTTCGCCCAGGGCGCGGATTACATACTGTCGTTGAGGCGGCGCTTGGGCAACCCATTGCTCAAGGGGCTGGGCAAATATCTCAGTAATGTCATCTTCGCTTGCCTGTTTTTGCAGCCAGACTTCAGCGGTCGAAACAGGCCAGTCGGTAGTCTCTTCGTCGACTTTGGCAAAGGCGTGGGCTTCGGCATAGGAGATTGTGCCATCGGCATTATAGTCAGCCGAGGCGACAGGTTTACCCGTGCGGTCAATGCCGCTGAGACCGGCAAAAAAGCTAGAACTGTAGTCGCGATAATCAGCCTCATTGACCGCAGGCGTACACCCCACCGACGGTCTCTCGGCAACAGTGGCAAAGAAACCGCAGCGCGTTTGCATTGCCACGGGATTTTCAGGATTGCCCTGTTCGTAGATCAGGTTAGCAAAAGAACCTGAAAAACACTGGGCCATCATGGTCACAAACGGCTGATCGGCGGGTAGCTGGTCTAACCAACCACCGAGCTGTTGTACGGAAACAAATTGTTCCTCCCAGAGGATCATGGCATTGTTATCAGGGTTCTCATTGTTGTAAGCACCGTGACCCGTAAAGTACAAGAACGCCGGACATGGGGATGATTTCTTTTTTAAGGTCTCAAACCAGGCTTGGGCATTACCAACGGTGGCGGGGCCATTGAGATTGTCAATTTCTGGGGGTTTAAACTGCTCTTGACCCACAAGATTAATAAAGCGAACCGTGGGGGCACCGTCATTACCGTTGGCAAAATATTGACGCACCGTACTGAGGCCAATGCCCAGACTGCTAAGGGTGCGCTGAAAATAGCGGACATTTTTTTCGAGGGCAATTTCGTTGTAATGGGGCGCTCCCCCACCCGCCAGCACTAAAAACTCCATGGAGCTGGGAGCCGCTGCTACAGCGGTCGTGGTCTCGGTGGCAGCCTGCCGACTCCAGCCCCAACCCACACCAATGACAACACCCATGAGGCTAGTGGTTAATAGCTGGGTCAAAAATGTGGGTGCTCGCATGGCAAATATCAGAATTGCTGACCCTATTTTAGACACGGACCTTAGATATCGGCTCTACAGCTTGGCGCACATAGTTCAAGCCATACATAATCCTTAAGGCGTTAGATGGCACGGCTATGGGCGCAGCAACCGTTTGCTGCGCCGTTACTGATCTTCTAAATCAGCAGCGGCGCAGCCTAAAATAGAAAAAATTTTGGCCCTCTGCTGTTGCGTCCATTCATCTATGCATCAACTTGTAACCGCTGCCCTTGACGCCCAGGACTATCGCCGAGCGACTCAACTGATCAAACAGTGGCGCAAGACAGCCCCTAAGGACCCGCTGGTGCTGCTATCCATCGGACGCTTACAGGAAGGAACTCTACAGTGGGATGCGGCGGAAAAAACCTATCTCACGTTTCTAAAACGGGTCAATAATCCAAAACTGATGGGCCAGGCGCGGGCTGGGCTAAAGCGGGTACAGCAAGCGCGGGAAACAAGTCGTCGGGCCGCCCTGGATGAAGCGAAAGCCGTTTTGGGTAGCGATGACCCTGGGGTATTGGTGATTATGCCGCCGGCAGATACACAGCAGGCAGCGGTGGGCATGGCGGAGGTGCTACGGATTGATCCGTACATGGCACGGCTACAGCTGCCAAAACAGGGGCTCCGTCTGCAGCGCACCGGCCCGATTGGGGAAATGCAATATTACGGTGAAGCGCTACAGGCAGCGGAGGTGCCAACAGTGTGGGCCACCATCGATCAGCTTAAAGCCGTTCAGGTATTTCAGATTAAGCACTTTCAGGAAGTGTCACCCCAGCCAGGGGTGGTGTGCCAGAGCCCGACAGGTCAGATGGGATCACTTCAGTTTGATTGGTCTGAGGTGACCCAGATCGTCAGGGCTCAACTGCCAGTGTTTGAACAAGTGAGTGATAAGGGGCCGTGGGGAAAAACACAGCGCAAAGAGCTGGTACAGGACTATGCCCAGGTGCTTGATCTGCATGTGCATGGGCGCAAGATTATTTTGCGGAGTTGCGATCGCACCTACGAATTCCGCAAAAGCGTCACCCTAGTACCAGACCAAACCAATCTCACCTCTACCCGCATTCGCTGGAATGGGCTGCTCCAAACCATCAACCGCAGTACAGATTGCCAAACCCTAGACGACTTTAGCAACTTTGGTCAGGGTGCGTTAGAGATGATGCCCTTACTGCCATACATGCCGGTCTATCTCGAGCTCAATCGTCGCAAGCCCAGCGATTGGGATACCGCTTTTCAGATCTATAGCACTTTACTTTTTAACCAGGCGGCGGCGTAATCCTAAACGTCTCCAGCTGTCGACTAATGCGATTTAGCAAGCTAAAGTCTGCTTCTGGCAGGTTGCCACCCCGGCCCGACCGATTCTCAGGGGCCAAAAATGCAAACGCATTGCGAAACGTTTTACCATCCGTTTTGATGGGTGCATCCAAATGGCAGGGAATCACTCGCTCAAACGATAGCCGACCTACTTGATCAGCCCAATCTAAAACAGCCTGCGCACCTCGATTAAAAATCAAAGACTGTAGCACTGGAGCCACCACCAGTCGGCCATTGTCACTCAGACGCTCAAAGGATTGTTGCCAGCCAGGCTCCCAAGCAAACGGATATAGCCCAAAATAGGCCTGCTTAGACCGATCTGACGCATGCTTTCTCGCTTGCCAGACATGCCTCCACTCAGGTTCTTTAAGGGCATTAGGGCGAAAGTAAAACGCAAATAGGGCAATGCGTTGCCATCCCCTACGGCGATTCTCTGCCGTATCTGCTGGTGCATCGGCAGCGCTCTCTTTCGCATGAAACAGCAACGGATAGCTATCTAACTGGACAATCGGTGGTGGATTAGCCGGAATAGACACCACAGAATCGGTCACTAACAATGTTTTAGAGGTGCGATGCAGCAGAGCCACCTCTGAAAAGGGACCTATTCCCAAATTGACCGGCCCTAGCACTCGATAATCAAACTCATTACCAAAGGGAGCATCCGCAGGATTTTCTGGGAGCCAGTGGGTGCGGCCCATGGGAAACCCCAACCAGCTGAGGGG
>JBCAWO010000076.1:0-21529 GCA_038534515.1 Cyanobacteria bacterium J06554_1 | reverse complement strand
AGGCTAGCCCCACCAAAATGGTGTTGATTACGATGGCAACCAACCAAGGATTTTGCCATGTCATAGGTCGGTTTCCCCTTGTCTATAGATGTAGAGACGTTCCAGGAATTCTGTAGGGACGTTCCATGGAACGTCCCTACAGAATTCAAGACAACTATGATGATATCGCCGTGGGTTCTGCGAGGGGCATTTTTACCAATTTGTACACTAAAAACAGCATCAGTACCGTCATGTAGGCGGTTAGCGCCGTCCACAGCAGGTAGCTGTTATGGAGATATACCGCCAGCAGCGCTAGGGGGGCAAATCCTAGACCAAACCCTAACAGGGCCCCGTTGCGTAACACAGCCCCTTCTTTTAGGCCGATAAAGTAGCCTTCCAACATAAAGGCCACGGATGTAATGCTTAACAGCGGCACTAGCCAGGCGGCATAGCTGCCCATGGCCTGACTCACGTCTTGATGGCTTGTGAGCAGGGAGAACATGGTTTCGGGAAAGACCACCACCGATAGGGCAAAGCCCAGGGAAATGACTAAGCTAGTGACAATGGCTGTTTTAAGCACGGGCAAACACTGGTCGGTTTGCCCCTTGCCGTTAAAGTTACCAATGAGCGTTTGGGCCGTCATGCCCACCCCCTGCACCGTAAACTGGCTGAGCAGGGCAATTTGTAGCAGCAGCCCATTTTCTGCAAGAGATATGGTGCCAAAGGTGGCGCTCAGGTTAGTAAAGATGGAATAGGCGGAAATTAGGGCCAGAAAGCGCACTAAAATATTGCCCTTGAGAATCAGGGTTGAGGTTAAGGCCTGGCGATCCATTACTTGGGCCATGGCTTTGCCTAGCTGGGTCCAGTCTATGGTGAGACCCACGGCGACTAACCCCACCAGCAGCCCCAGGTACTGACTGAGGGCCGTGGCTAAACCAGCCCCCGCACTCTCCCACCCCCAGCGGTTAATCATCAGATAGTCCAGCAGCACGTTAGAGCCGTTGGCCATTAGGGAGATAAGAAAGACAACACCGTTTTTCTCTCGGCCTAAAAACCAACCAATCAGGACAAAGTTGAGCAGCACAGCCGGGGCTCCCCAAATGCGAGCATTAAAGTAGGCGATGCCTGCCTGCTCGGTTTCAGGTGCGCCGGACAAAATGGTGAAGCCCAGCTGTTGAACAGGGTATTGCAGTAGGAGCATGAGGGATGCGATCGCAACCGCCACCAAACCACATCGCAAAACCGCCACCAGTACTCCGGTGCTATCGTCTTCACCCACCGCTTGGGCCGTCAGCGCATTGGTGCTGTTGCGTAAAAATTTGAGAATTCGGTAGAGGTAGTCAAACAGAATGCTGCCTAAAATCACCCCAGCCAGGTAGTGAATATCGGACAGATGCCCCAAAAATGCCGTGTCACATAGCCCTGCCAGGGGCACCATCATGTTGGAGAACACCCCCACCACCGATAGCCGGTAAAACCGAGGCAAAAAGCTTTTGTAGGATGCTGGGATAGCGGAAACCATAAATTATGAAGCACTCCAGCCAATTGCAGAGAGTTACACTACTGACTTAAATTAATAATGCTTAAGTAAACGTTAATATTGCACATTCAAAACTACTTTTGCCAGCTTAAGGGTTTCTACTCGGCACCCTCAAACCTTGCCCAATCACCAATTCAGCGTTTTTATGAATTCTATTGAAAAGCTCATCACCATGGCCGAGGACGAGCTTACCCAGTTCAGCACAGAGGCCCGCAAGATTGAAAAACTGCGGCCCAAGGTTGGCCTGACGGTGCCCTATCCCCAGCAAAAAGAGGTCAAAGAGCAGATAGTAGCTGACATTCCCACCCATATTTTTGCCAAAATTGTTGAGCGCGATCGGCAAATGGTGGCGCTGCCTTTCTGGGGTATCGGTGGCTTAGGCTTGCTGCTTGGCATTTCAATGCATCAGCCGTTGGATTTTATCGCTACGGGCGTTGGGTTTTATGTGGCGTTTGGGGTGCAATCGTGGGGTTGGAATTTAGAGGCTAGACGCCTAATTGTCAAAACCCTTGATGCCATTGAGCAAGATATGCAACGTGAGGCTTAGACACCCAATCTGATGCGATTTTTTTGCGCTCTTTTTACAGGTCATAAAAAGACTTCTGTGTCCAGATTCATCGTTAGACATCTTCCCCTGTCGAGAATGATCGTGGTGCAACAGAGGTCGTGAAAATACGGAAAGGTTAGCGGTGTGCTTAATGTTTTCTTAAGCTTTCAGAGGGGAAAAACACTGTACAAACAGTACCATTGGTGGTCCAATACCACTATCTACGGAAGGCTTTCTAGCGTTAGGCCTGAGCTTGTCATTGGTTAATGTCCGTAAATCCATATTGGCCAGTGCCAGTAGTTTTTTTTACGGTTGATAAGTTCCTTTTTTGTTACGAAAGGTTCACAATAATAATCTGATCTTCCTTCGGTATTGGGCTCTACTTTAATAAGATTAGAAGTACTAAAAGCCTTTTTTCAATACTGACAATAATTAAATATCAATGACAATCACTGAAGATAATTTTGAGCGCGTTGTACTAGCTTCTCCTGTACCGGTTCTGGTGCATTTTTGGGCCCCTTGGTGTGGCCTGTGTCGCCGGGTAACCCCCGTACTCAATCGGTTTCAACAGGAGTGGTCGAGCCAGGTTCGGGTGCTTGACATTAACGCAGATGAAAATCTTAAGTTGGCCAACCTCTATCGCTTGCAGACGTTGCCCACGTTGTTGTTTTTAGACAAGGGCAAAGTGGTTCATCGGTTTGACGTGTTGCGTAATCGAGATGAGTTTATGCGCTCGCTTGACCTGCTGATGCGCTGTCATGGGTTTGAGGTTGGGGCGGCTGAACGGGCCGGTCGCTTTATAGATGGCTAACGTAGCGGCGTTCTATGGAACGCCGCTACGTTAGTTATTGGCTAGATACCCCTGAATTAGCCAGTCTGACCCGATTTTTTCTAGCTCTGTGCTATTCAGCGCCAGCGCTTCGGTCATTTTTGTAAAGCCCATGTCGCCCACGGGCGTGTAGGCCTGGCTGCCACCAATGAGTTTAGGGGCAATAAAGGCCCATATTTTTTGAATGACGCCCTGCCTGAGGGCGGCAGCGGTAAGGGTGCCACCACACTCCCATAAAACGTTGGATACCCCCCGTGCATATAGGCTCTCGAGTACTGCCGCCGGGGTAAGTGGATTAATTGTGATAATCTCTACCTGTTTTGGTAGGGTGGCTTTTTGCGGGGGAGCTTCGGTAAATACCAGGGTGGCGGCTGTCTCGGTTTGCCATAGGTTAGCGGTTGTGGGCAGGTCCAGGCTGCGACTCATTACCACCCGCAACGGGTTATGGTCACAAACGCCGTGGCTGGTGAGGTGAGGGTTGTCCCGTCGTACTGTGTTGCCGCCGACGATGATTGCGTCGCACTGTCCCCGCAGCTGGTGCACTCGTCGCCGTGACTCTGGACTTGTGACCCAGGCGCTATGGCCAGTGTCCGTGGCGATTTTGCCATCCAGGGTCATGGCATATTTCAAAATACTAAAGGGCTGGCGGTAACGAATCCGGTGGATAAAGGCTTCGTTTAAGCGTTCACAAGCGGCTGTTTCTATGTCGGTAATGACCGTAACCCCAGCGGCACGCAGTCGTTCGATACCGCCGCTGGCCTTGGGGTTGGGGTCCTTCATACCGATGACCACCGTCGTAATGCCGGCCTGCAACACAGCGTCTGTGCAGGGTGGTGTGCGTCCGGTGTGGTTGCAGGGCTCCAGATTTACATACAGGGTGGCTCCTTGGGTCTTGCCCGCCGCCGCTTGTAGGGCAAATACTTCTGCGTGGGGCTGGCCCGCTTGCGGATGAAATCCTTCGCCGACAATCTGTCCATCGTTAACAATGACCGACCCCACCAAGGGATTGGGCGCTGTCCGGCCCGCTCCCTTGGCAGCTAACTCCAGACAGCGTCGCATCATGGTGCTGTGGGTTTTGTCTGGGGGAAATAACCCATCGCCGGTCGAATCGTTGGATGAAATCATGGGCAAAGTTGTCTAAAATTTTGCATGAGAGAAGAGTTTTAAAGTAACCCTATGACTACTGAGAACACCAGCGGCAACGCTACGGTTAACTGTGCTGTTGAATGCGTCAATGGCTGCATCAAAGGCGATGCCTGTCCCAATGAGGCCTATACCCAGCAGGCATCTAGCTTTATTGAAAACACGTCCCTCGACACCATGTTGGAAATGGCGGAAGAGGCTGTGCGTAAGAAGATGATCGCTCGGGCAACAGAGCCAAGGAAATGGGTTATTCCGGAGGAGTTAGAGAATTAAAAAGACCGGCATTGCTGATCCTCGGGATGATTTTATCTGCAAGATACTGTCAAGTAGCCTGTCTAACTGATCTGTTCATCCTCTAAATCAGCAATGGCAAAAGACCGAATTCCTGTCACTAGACGGTCAATATCTGCTCGGGTGTGGGTTGCCATGACCGTCATCCGTAGCCGACTGGTAGGGACGGTGGGGGGTCTGACAGCAGAGGCAAATAGTCCCTGTTGTTGGAGGTGCTGACCAAGGGCGAGGACGGTGGCAGCGTCTTTAACCTGAATGCAGACGATGGGGGATTCGGAGGGAAGACGCTTAACGTTCAGCTGGTCTAGGCTTTTTCTGAGATAGTTGGCATTTTCTGTCAGCTGGATTAGCTGTTCGGGAGCCTGGGTAAGAATTGAGATCGCAGCTCGAGCCGCCGCCGCATCTGCTGGGGATAGTCCTGTGGTGTAAACCCAGGTGGCAGTGCGGTTGCGCAAAAAATCAATCAGGTCCGCTGAGCCAGTAACGTAGCCACCCAAGCTGCCGAGTGCTTTGCTCAGGGTGCCCACCTGCACCATGGGGCGATGGCGACAGCCAAAATATTCCACGGCCCCACCCCCGCTGGCTCCCAGAACGCCGGTGCCGTGGGCTTCATCCACCATCACCATGGCGTCCCACTGGTCGGCCAGGTCTAAGATTTCGGGCAGCGGGCACAGATCGCCATCCATACTAAACACGCTGTCGGTAACCAGCAGACAGCGACGGTACCGGCTGCGTTTTGTAACTAAATGCTGCTGTAGTTGGCTGAGGTCACTGTGTTCGTATATGGCTACGGTTGCGCCGCTCAGACGGGCACCCATCTGCAGGCTGGAGTGGTTGTAGCTGTCGGCAATGACCAGGTCGCGGTGATCCACCAGGGCCGCTAGGGTGCCTAAATTGGCCAGGTATCCTGAGCTAAAAACAATGGCATCTTCGGTGCCCTTGAGCTGGGCGATGGCCTGCTCAAGCTGGTGATGAATGGGGCGCTGACCGCTGAGCAAACGGGAACCGGTGCTGCCAGTGCCATAGGTGGCAACCGCCGCCGCTGCCGCCGCCGCTAGCCTGGGGTCCCCCGCCAGCCCCAAATAGTCATTACTGGCAAAGTTCAGACAGCTCTTGCCATCGATGCTAATGACAGCGCCGCCTTTGCCGTCAATGGGTTTAACCTGGCGATACCAGTTGGCTCGGTGTAAGGTTTGCAGCGACTGGGTAATCCAGCCGTAGGGATTGGTGGCAGGCTTGTTTGAAACGTTGGTCATTATCGCCGTCGTGTAGAGACTGGAATCCAGGCGTAAGGATCGCCTGAAACTCTGATTCCTCTTTCTGAAAATCTAACGACGATGATGTTGGTATCATCACGACCGATGTCTAAATACCCTTCTGCCCACACATCAAAGAAGTCTACCCCCGTAATTTTGAGGTCATAGGCCCCTTCTCGAAGGGTAAATCGTTTGCGGCGGTTAGCGTAGTTGCTGGGGGAGAAAACCCGACGACCATCAATATACACATTGGCCCATTCGTCCCCCTGGGCAATAAATTCTACGGTGACGCGCCGTTCGGGCTGTCGCCGCTCATAGACGGGATAGCGACGATAGCGGTGTTCTTCGTGGGAGGGAGAGCGAATGATGATGCGGCGATCGGCCTGGGCTGACGGGGTAATTGCCAGGGGAGTTGCGATCGCACACAGCAGACCGATGATTCCTAGCCTTAGCCATTTTTGTTGAGTCATAGCGGCCTCGATGGGCTAAATGTATTCTCGATGGGCTAAATGTATTGATGACAGGTACACCTCTTGATCCATTCTAGAGCTATCTCCCAATCCCTCTTTTGACAATAGCCAGATTGCCCAAGTGGCCAGATGGCCCTGCCGCTAGCAAACGCCTAAAAGCCTCCCAATTTCCTAAACAACAAGAAAGCTGGGAGGCTTTTTACGCACAAGCGGGCGACATCCCCCGCCAGGGGTAGAGCGCGGGCTAAGGTTTAGACCAGACCAAAGAGCTTTTGAATCAACAGATTCCCATCGGTCACAGGCTCGACCTTAAGAGGGTTCTCATAGGAGAGTCGCTTTTCTACACGGGCTTTGGTAGAACCGGCCTTATCACTGGTGGAAACGCTGGTGAGCATGTCAAACATGTTCACATAGCCCACCAGGCGCTTACCGGTCTGGGTCTTATAGCCGCGATAGTAGGGCACCACATTCTCACCAAAGGCCGTTTGATACTCTTCACTATCAAGGTAGGCATCAATGTCAGCCTCATAGCCATGGTTATCCACAACGGCACTGTGGTAAACAGTCTCGTCATAGCTCTCGGGGGCCCGGCCCAGCAGATGCTTAAAGTTCAGCTCATGGCAGCGGTAGCGAGGGGCATTATCAATAAAGCGAGCCTTATACTGGTCTGACTTGGCCAATACACGCACAAAGCCGCGTACGGTTAAGTCGCCATTGCGTAGCTGAGATTCAGCACTGGTTAACCGCTCACTTTCCATGACGTGGGCATTGCCCAACACCTGCTTGTAGATGGCCCTGATCACCAGGCTGATATCTTCTGCCGAGGCACCCGGTACCAGCTTGACAGGCTCCGTATCAGCCAGGGCCTTGTACTGGCCCTGCCAAATAGCCGTGCGCTCAACAGCCGAAAGGGGACTGGTGGCATCCAAACCAAAGGCATAATCCGGTGTGGTGACGGGGGCCGTTGGCTGGGTCCGGGGGCGAGCAATTTCTGCCACCGGTACAGTCTGCTCATCAATATTAGGAATGCGGCTGGCCCTGTTGCTAAGGATAGCCTGGTCAATAGCCGCCGCCCCGTACTGGCTCAGCGGCTGATCGCTGCTGGAAGCTCCACGCAGTAACTGGAAGGCGTGGGTATAGCTGGCCATGCCCTTGCCCGTCTGGGTTTGATACCCCCGGAAGTAGGGAACGATGTTGGCTCCAAACGACTGGAAATACTCGTCGCTATCCAGGTAGGCATCAATCTCGGCGTAGAATCCTTGCTCTGCCAAGATTTGAATATGCTCAGAGATTTCTGCACCATTTTCAGGAGTCCGCCCCAGCAGATGCTTGAAGTTCAGCTCGACTGTTTTTAAGTTAGTGCAACGCTCATAAAACAGGGTGCGATAGCGGTCTGACTTGGCCAGGGCGCGGACAAATTCTAGCACCGTAATATCGCCATTGCGCAGCTGTGACTCGGCCAGGGGAAAACGCTCACTCTCCATCAGGTGGGCGTTGCCAAACACCTGCTTATAGGCGGCCTCGATCACCAGGTCGACTTGGCCAGTGGTATCCCCAGCCACCAGCTCAACGGGCTGAATTTCAGCAAAGGCCTGGGTGTAGGCGGTGGTGATTGCCGGGGAGCCCTTGTCTAGTTTAGAAACAACCACCTCTGCACCGATGGCTTTGGCCAGGTCAAACCCCTGAGGGTTAAAGACGATTTCTGTCTTTGTTTGGAATTCTTTGAGCAGGTCTGTTTGCAGTTGCGATCGCTGACTGGTTTTAACTGACTCAGCAATGGAGCGATCGCTGCTAGAAAGACCCCTAACCAATTCAAAGATGCGGTTATAGCCAGCAACGTTCTTGCCCGTCTGCGTAGCGTAGCTCACATAGTAGGGCACCGTATCGGTACCAAAGTTTTGCGCATACTCTGGGTGCTCAAAATAAGAATCGATTTCAGCTTCCAGACCCCCTTCCGCCAGAATGGCCAGATGTTGGGAGACCTCTTTGAAGCTATCAGGAGCCCGACCCAGTAGATGCTTGAAGTTTAATTCGATGGCGCGAACATTAGAGCAGCTCTCAAAGAACAGGGAGCGATAGGCATCTGACTTGGCCAAGGCCCGAACAAACTCTTTAACACTCAGCGTCCCATCCTTAAACTGAGACTCAGCCGTTAGCATGCGCTGGCTTTCCATCAGATGGACATTGCCAAACACCTGCTTGTAGGCGGCGCGCATGACAATATCCATTTCCTCACCCGAGGCACCCCCATACAGCTTGACCGGCTGGCTGGCCCGAGCTGCTGGGAATGTGGCCGCTGCCTGCTTGGCGTTATACTGCTGCACCCACTCACTGGGGGTAACGGGGGCTGCAAAAAACTCGGGCGACTTGTACTGAGGAATATAGTCTTCCTTTGTCAGGTTTTTTTTGGGCCGCTCATATTCCTGCTCGGGAATAACCGGTGTTGAGAAGGGCAGCGTTGCCAACGGCTTAATGTCCGTTGGTGTCCCCCCCAGCAACCCCGCTTGAATTTGAGGTGTGGTGTTGCTAGCAATAGACTTATCGCTGCTAGAGGCCCCCTTCACCAGCTGGGAAGAATGGGTAAACCCAGACACCGCTTTACCCGTCTGGGTTTTGTGACCTCGATAGTAGGGAACTAGGTCAGTACCAAAGGTCTGAAAGTATTCATCACTATCTAAATAAGAATCAATTTCCGCTTCAAAACCGCCCTCAGCCAAAATCTGAATATGCTCAGAAATCTCTGCATTATTCTCAGGGGCCCGTCCTAGCAGATGCTTGAAGTTCAGTTCAATTGCCCGTAAATTAGGGCAGTTTTCAAAGAATACAGCCCGATAGCGTTCAGATTTGGCCAGCTGACGGACAAACTCCAGGACCGTCAGCTCACCCCGACGAAACTGAGATTCTGCAATCACCGAGCGCTCGCTTTCCATCAGATAGGCATTGCCAAATACCTGTTTATATACTGCACGAATGACAACATCTAGGTCTGTAACAGATCTCGTGCCGATTAGTTCTACAGGTTGAGTGCCCGAAAAAGCATTGATATAGCTTTTTTGTACATCAAAGTCCGCCGTCGGAAGGGTGGCCGCTTTAGCGGCATCAGCAGCTTTTCTTTTTTTCAGAGCTGCTGCTAAGTCAAAGCCTTCAGGATTAAATTTCCTTCTGTTAGCCTTTACCGCTGCAGGACGAAACAAAGTGTTGTTAATCATGGATTTGGCAATACCTTCCTCTATTTGAAAACTTTGGTACACTCCACCGTCTAGAACGGCAATGTCTGAATTTAAGGAACTCCTGGGAGCGGTTTATGAGAGCTACGTACATAAACCCGGTCTATTTCCTGAGAGCCCTTATGGAACTTGTTTACACCGTCATTAATCGCGAAAACCATTACCTGGTCGACGTTTCAGTTAACAACGACATAAATGAGTCTGACAGAAAATTGGAACCAGGTGTAAAGACTTGTAATAACTTGAAAAGCTAAGTTTATTTTTGGTGAGTTGCCATAGGAGTCACTGGGCGCTGGCTATGCTGGTCGTCAGTGTCAAAATCGCTGGATTACTAGGCTCTATCTCCATAGCCTTACAATGGAGGTAGCCAACGGTGACATGTCCCATGAAATTCTTTGAAAAACCCAGCTCTGACCTTGCTAATCGTGTCCCCCCAGGCCAGCATTTAGCCAAAGGATTTCCGGTGCTGACCTACGGGCCGACCCCCCAAGTTACCCGGGACGATTGGCAGCTGACCCTGTCGGGTCTGGTAACACCCAAAACCTTGAACTGGTCAGACCTGATGGCGTTACCTCAGCATCAGTTCACCGCAGATTTTCACTGCGTTACCACCTGGAGCAAGCTGGACGTTACGTGGACTGGGGTAAAAGTCACGGATTTCTTAGCCACGGTGGATTTGGAAGGGCAAGCGGCCCATGTTCTGGCCCACTGCTACGGCGGTTACACCACCAATGTGGCGATGGAAGATTTTGCTCGACCTGAAAATTTTCTGGCCCACACCTTAGAGGGCCAACCTCTACCGGCAGAGCATGGTGGTCCCCTGCGGTTGGTGGTTCCTCACCTGTATGCCTGGAAAAGTGCTAAGTGGCTAAACGGTCTGGAGTTTTCTGCCGAGCCAGTGCTGGGGTTTTGGGAGCGTAATGGCTACCACAAACGTGGTGAGCCCTGGGCTGAAGAACGTTATAGCGATCGGTAGGAACACTTAGGCTTCCTGATCGTCTCCTTAGCTATCTGTAGTCTTGAACATCTTTATAAAGACATAAAGACCAGATTTCTTGAGAACTTGATGCACATTGCGATGCAAATCGGCAAATGACAGGTCGCATGTCTGCGATTAACGGCTCCCAAAATAAAGAAATAATTGACGCTCTACCCCCAGAGGCTCAGCGGTGGCTTGGGGCATTGCCCTGGGTGCAACGGCGCTATGTGCTCTCACTGTGTCATGTGATGTGTGCCACTTCCACAGAGGAACAGGCACGATTCTTAGATGACTATACAGCGGACGGTATGGTGTCGCGCATCATCCACGATCAAGACACCCAGCAGCGTATTTCCTCACATCTGCGCCGTTTTCGAATCGATACCCAGATAACCGAAAAAGTTCTCCGCCGGTACATTCGTCAGTTTTATGTACATTCTGCCCAGACCCGCCAGCAGCAGGCCAAGGCCTATTTAGAATCCGCCATGCTACTCAGGGTTAATGGTCAAGAATACAACCGGGTCCTGGGCTATATTCTTGGGTTTGAGCTGCTGGTGCTGCTGTTTAAGATGAGTTGGGAGCAGCACGAGCGTTTTTATTGTCTACAGCCCAATCAAGAAGACTTTTTTAACCTCTATATTCGTCCTGTTCAGCGCGCCCATCGTCTCAATGGTGTCATTGTTCCCAAGGATGAGCACCGCTTTTTTGCCCGTCGCGACTACTTTGTTCGTATCCCTAACCTGAAGCCAGGGCAGACGGTGGCGCTGATTATGGCAACGTTTTCCCCCAAGCAAATTAGTCAGCTGGGGGAAATGGTGATGCGCAATCAAAATGCGCTGCAATTTGACTATGCCCATATTTTCCAACAGGACTCTGATGTGGCTATCTTTGGCTAGCTCTGCCGGCTACTCCATGATGCGGATTGCTCCTGCTTGAATGGCGTCAAATAGACGGTTGATCTGACGACGTTCCTGCTCGTCCACGGTGCCATCGGCTAGCACCATCTTGGATAGGGTTTGATATTGGGTATAGGTAATACGTTTAGCTCGAATGAGTCGATCCACCAGCTGAGCAACCTCAGTTTTCTCTGTTTTAGGATCTTCGACTTCAGGATCTTGGACAGTGTCGTTTTCGGCTGCCGGGTCGACGGTGTTGTCAGGAGAGTCGCTCATAGCTATAAATGCTGCGCTTTTGTTACCGATCTTTTGCCTCAGTATGGGCATCCTACAGGAAATTTCAAGACGTACTTTGGGCGGGGCGGGCTGAACTGTCATTGGCCGAAAGTAGCGCAAAGGCTGCTTCTAGGGAATCTGCTTCAGCAATGGGCTTATCATGCCGCCAGCGCAAAATGCGAGGAAAGCGTACGGAAATACCAGATTTGTGACGTTTGGACTGGGCAATCCCTTCAAACCCAATTTCAAATACATGGGTGGGTTCGACGGAGCGCACGGGACCAAAGCGTTCACGGGTGTGGCGACGAATCCATTTATCAAGGGTGCTAATTTCCTGATTGTCCAGTCCGGAGTAGGCTTTGGCAAAGGGGACCAACTCCTCGCCATGCCAAAGGGCAAAGGTGTAGTCCGTAAATAGATTGGCCCGCTTGCCGCTGCCTGCTTGGGCATAGATCAATACGGCATCTAAGGTCATGGGGTCGACCTTATATTTCCACCAGTGGCCCCGCTTGCGACCCACCAAGTATTCACTGTCTAGGGCTTTGAGCATTAATCCCTCGGCTTGGTGTTCACGGGCTTGGGCCCTCAAGGTTTGCAGCTGCTCAAATGTGTCAAAGTCCGTGGGCTGAGAATAGCTGATGTAGGCAGGTTTGTGGGTGGCTAGCAGGGTGGTCAGTAGCTGCCGGCGATGGTGTAGCGGTGTTTTGCGAATATCCTGTCCCTGGTGTTCTAACAGGTCATAGGCTAAAAAATGCACCGGGTTTTCTGCCATGAGCTTAGGGCCTACGCGCTTACGACCCAGACGTTTTTGGAGATGGTTGAAGTTTAAAGGCCGCTGACCATCCCAGCAAACAATTTCACCATCTAACACAGTGCCATCGGGCAGCTGCTGTAGCGGTGCTGCAAACTCAGGAAACTGATGGGTGATCAGGTCTTCCCCCCGTGACCAAATAAAATACTGCTCGGCTCGATGGATCAGCTGAGCCCGAATACCGTCCCACTTCCACTCGGCTTGCCAGTTAGCCATGGTTTCCTCGGCAAATTTATCTACCTCTATGGGGGAGGCGAGAAAAAATGGATAGGGGCGGCTGGGGGCTGATTGAGTGGTATCGGTTTGAATCAGCTGTTGGTAAAACTCGACTGACGGCGTAAAGTCGCCCATCAGCCGATGGGTGAGGACATCGGCTGGAAGGTCATATTCAGCGGCCAATGCCTTGATGACGAGTTTGGTGGAAGCTCCAACCCGAAAGGCTCCGGTCAAGACTTTGTTCAGCACAAAAACCTCATAGCCATCCAGGCTGGCCCACCAGGCCACAATTAGCTGCTGCTGGTCTTCAGGACTACAGGTTTTGACTTGGGGAATGATGGTCTCTAGCCAGGTGTGGAGAGGCTGCCCCTGGAATTCTGGACTGGGGGTTGGTAGGGGCGTATCGGCTAGCAGCAGGGCAATGGTTTCGGCGGAGTCGCCCACATGGGCATAGCTAGCGGCAAACAGCCATTCAGGAATGTCGGATATGTGCAAGAAAATATCCCGCAGTACCCGCGATGTAATCAATCGCTTGCGGGTTTTACCTAGAAATAGATACAGGGCCCAAACCGCATTGGCCGCTGACTCATCATGGAAATATTGCTGTAGAGCCGCCACTTTTGCATTGGTGGAGGTGGTGCCATCCACGGCTTGAAAAAGCTGGGTAAATCGTTTCATGAAGCAAAGTGAATCTTGGCCGCTGCCGAGAGCTTAGGCCATTTCTGGTAAAGACGCTATGGCATTTGTCAGGTCTGAGCTATGGACGATGTCTCGACATCACGGTTACATTTTGGGTGACTGTAGATAAAATCTTAAAAAATAATTAATATTTCATACTATTCTCGATATAGCAAACGTCCGCAATAGGACGTTTGTGCGTCACATTGGCGTTATAACTTAACGCTTTCAGGGACGATGACTTTTCCTAACCAATGTGACCAACGCTTGCATCCCTGTATTTTGCAGAAGTTCAGCCAGCATAATCCTTATGGTAAGTAATCTCGAACGCAACGAGGCTGCTCTTAACGGGGCGTCTAATGGTTCCAATAGCCGTGTCAGAGGAGATTTAAAGCTGTCGCCTGTGGCAGGGGCATTACTCACTCCCCATGCCCGTCGCGATGTTCCAGACAGTCGCGATCGCATCGCTGTTTTGATCGATGGGTCAAACTTGTTTTATTCAGCCTCTTCCCTGGGTATAGAGGTAGATTATGCTCGGTTACTCGAGACCTTGGTGGGTGGGCGGCGACTGCTGCGGTCCTATTTTTATACCGGTGTGGACCCCAAAAATGAAAAGCAGCGGGGCTTTTTGCTATGGCTCAGCCGCCATGGCTATCGTGTCATCAGTAAGGATCTGGCCCAGGTTCCCGATGGGGCGCGGCGGGCAAATTTGCATGTAGAGATTGCGGTGGACATGATGCGTCTAGCGGACCACTGCGATACCATCACCCTGCTTAGCGGTGATGGCCATTTGACCTATGCGGTGGATGCCCTCAGCTATCGTGGGGTAAGGGTGGAGCTGGTGAGCCTGCAGTCCATGACCAGCGACTCGTTAATTAATTTGGCAGACCAGTACACCGATTTGGCCACCTTACAGGAGAGTATTTGTAAAGTGCGCTAGGGGAAGGGGCCGACTGGGTCAAGGCCCCAAAACCCAGCGGCAAACCCTACGCTTTAAACCGACGCCAGAGCCCCAGGGTGAGCAAGGTGCCAAGGGATAGGGCCCAGCCCAGAAAAGCGGTATTGCCGTAGTGGATATCGGTGTCGCTGACATCGCTAATTAATTCCGGCATAACGCCAGCTTCATCCACCGGTACCGTCAAAACATCGCCGTGGCCCTGCTGCTCGATGGTGACTTCCCAATCGCCTGGGAGGGCGTGATTGGGGCTAAAGCTAAAGCGACCCTGGCTGTCGGTGACGCCCTGGGCCCAGGGGGTTACAGGATTGTTGGGGGAATATATATTTACTTTGGCACCCTTGAGGGGAGCGCCATTGCTATAGGTGCTCTGCATATTTAATACCGACTGAGACTCAGCATTAGAAAGCCGATCAAGAACATAGTTTGTCTCAATCATGTGGGCTGAGGCACTGCCTGTGGCCGTGAGCATCCCGAACACCACGAACGGTGTGAGTCGTCGGAGAGTCATCGCACAAATCCTTTAGAACATCATCATGCTACCCCGTCAGATTCAAAATGTGGCTGTGATTTTGAATCTGACGGGCAGCTGCGCGTTTAGATGGGCTCCCTTGGGTCCCCTAGGGGCGAATCCGGTGCTGTTCAACATTGTGGCGATAGAGGGCAATGGTCTGGGCCTGTTGAATAGGTAAATAGGTCAGCATGGTGCCGATACCAAAGGCATTGGCAATCAGGCCAAAGGTGACCCACGGATTGCTGATGGCCAAGCCCCAGCTCAGCCCTAGACCGATGCCTAAAAAACAGGTCAGCAGTGATAGCCCAATGGCAAATTTGGGGTTAAAGTCTTGCTGCCAAAAGCGATTGATCGTCAGGCCGCTAATAGTGCTCAGCACGCTCCCCCCCATCATGCCCAAACCGACGGTAACTGCTGTGGTGACGGCATCGGTGGTGGTGACATTGAGCAACAGACATAGGGGGGCAACCAGGGCGACAGCAATGGCCCCCACCATCATGGTGATGCGGGCTGCCGGGGAGTTGAGCTTGGCTTCGTGCAATAGCCAGCTGCCGATATGCCATCCCAGACCGTCACCCAGAATTGTCAACACTGTCAGGGTATTACCGATGTTTGCGTCACCGTAGTTTGGTAGGAGGGTGGTCAAGCCCCAAACCGTTATCCAGCAGGCCATTAGCAGTCCACACAACAGTGGATAGGGGGTGCCCCGGTTGCGTAGGATGGGCATGGGGGCGGTTTCTACCGTCAGGTTAAATGATTGCACGGCCTGGTGGGCATTGCTTTTGAGCTGTAGGGTGCGCTTGTAGATTTGGCCCGTCATCAGCTGGCTGGTGTCTACCTGAATCTGGGTGGTGACGTTGTTGCTAGCAAAGTCAGCCGGTGAGAAGTGAACCCAGCTGTGGCGGTCGTTGCCTGTGGGCGGGTCACTGTCGTGGGGAGCCACCTGCCAGTTTCCCGTTAGGGTGGTGCCCGGTACCGAATTGGTTAGGGTGATGGCCGTGGTTAATAGTTCCCCTCGGCTGCGGGCGGTCAGGTCGAACTGGGTTTGACTGGCCAGGGTTTGGGGTTGGCGAAGGCCATGGTCAGGCACCTGTTCTAGGGCAACCTTAGCATTTGCAAAGCGTTCGCTAAGGCGGGGGTTGACCATTTTTTCTAACCACCTGATCCACTGGGGGCTGAGGTCAGATTTGAGCTGCTTAAAGTCAACTCGATAGGTAACGTCGACTAAATCTCCCACCTGGTCAGCGGGGGTGTTGGTGAGTAGACAGATTAGGGTCATCCCTAGCCCATAGAGGTCAGAGGCTTCGGTGAGCTGTCGGTTAAAGATTTGCTCGGGGGGCATAAACCCCAGGGTGCCTTTGACGACGCTGCTGACGCCCACTTCGCCGTCGCCAATGCGGGCAAAGCCAAAGTCCACTAAGTAGACTTTTAGCTTTTTGCTGACCAGGATATTGGCGGGTTTAAAGTCGCGATGGATGACGGGGGGAATGCGATCTTGTAGGTAAACCAGAATTTCTAGACATGCGATCGCAATGTCACGAATGGCATCGGGACCAAAGCTGCGAGGCTTGGCCAGACTATGGGCGCGCTTATATTCCTGCACCATACAAAACCCGTCATCTGACTTAAAAACACCCAGGTATCTAGGAATACCTGGGTGTTTTAAGCTCTTTAGCACCTGTCCTTCTTGGCGGAGGGCATCGTAGCCCCCCCAGTTAGACGAATTAGCAAATTGAAATTGCTTAATCACCACCGAGCGCCGCGTCTTAATATGTGTGGCGAGATAGGTGATACGCCCGCCAGCGCGGTTGGCCCCCAGCTCAGATTTTATTTGAAAGCCGTGTTTAGAAAAATCAGGTAGGCCAAGTCTCTGAGACGGATCCGTCGGGCTTGTCATTCTTGCGGTGGTAAGAGCAGGGTATTTACTATCAGATAGCGTGAAACCTCTGCCTAATCGGTCTAAAGCACCCCATCTTTAAAGTGAAAACATCTAATTAGGAAAATGGTGTGTAGATACCGCTTAAATGTCCGTATTAGCATACCTGCCTAGTATGGAAACCCTGCCCACAGCTAGAGCCGAACGGTGGCCCATGATTGTCTACTCCCCCGTAATCGATAAATCGTCGACCCATACATGGGGAGCCACACCGCTGGGGGTGATTTCTTCTTCGGGCGAGACGTAGAGAATCGATTGTAGTAGCTGGCGAAAATCTCCGGCAACGGTGGCTGACTCAATGCTGGTGCGTTGTCCCTTGTTGACTAACCAGCCGTCAAAGGGCAGCGAAAAAGAGCCCTGGAGGGCATTAACCCCGGCATGGAGGGCCTGTAGCTCGTCAATCAGGATGACATTGTCCGCATCGTCCAGACTGTAGCGGGTGTCTGCGGGCTGACCCTGGGTGACGTGGAGAAAATTGCTGCCTACGCTGACCTTAGCCCCAATGCTGGCGTGGCCCGTGGGTTTAGCTCCCATGCGTTTGGCGGTGCCAGCACTGTGTAAAAAGTTTGTCAGCACCCCATTTTCAATAATGGGCAACCGCCGGGTGGGGGTGCCTTCACCATCAAAGGTTTCAGGGCTGACATTGCCCTCATGCAGGGCGTCGTCATAAATCGACAGCAGCGGCGAGGCGATAGTGGTGTTTAGGCTCTCGGCGGTGGACAGACTGCGTTTATCCAGAATGCTCTGGGCGTTGTAAAGGTTGCCAAAGGCTCGGATCAGACTTAAAACGGCATTGGGTGAGAAGACAACGCGATACTTGCCAGACTCAATTTTTTCGTAGTCCAGGTGGCTGAGGGTTTTTTCGGTGGCTTCTTGCAAACAGCCGTCGATATCTAGGTTGTCAGTGCCAACACCAATGCGAACGGCATGGCCAGAGCGGGGTTTGCGGCCTTCTTGCTCCGTTTTGGTATACAAATAAACCGAGGCGGAGGTGCGTTCCTCACTGCGCTGGGCACCGTCGCTGTTGACGTAAAAATGCTCGCTGGCGTTTTGGGCAAGACCGTTGTAAGGCACACTTGCGATCGCATCATGGGCCTTTAACAACGCCTGCTCAGCCGTCACCAGCCGCTCAATTAAGGTGCCCACCGGAGCCGGGTCCGCCAGGGTCACCTCCACATCCGGCAGCGGAGCCGTTGCCTCGGGGCTAAAGTCAGGGATATTGTCCGTAGCCCCAAAGGCGCTGGCCTCCGCCGCTGTTTTAAGCGCCAGTTCCAAACCACGCTGATCCACATCGGTGGTGGATGTCACCCCCAGACGCCCCTGGTCGTTCCATACCCGCACCGTGACGCTGGCCCGGTTCGACGCCTTTACCTGTTTAGGTTCGCCCTTATCCACCTGGACGCTAGTGCTATCAGTGGTGGAGCCGTAGATGTCGTACTTAGTAATGCCAAGACGCTGGGCAATGGTTTGGGCGTTGGCAGAGATTTCAATAACTTTAGACATTGTTGTTTGAAGGGAAATGGGCAATTCGGAGGGTGGGTGCGGTCCACCGTACAAACTCGTTAACGACCACCAACAGTAATGCTGTCTACCTTTAGGTGGGGCTGGCCAACGGTGACATACACACTGCCGCTAATGGAGCCGCAAAAGCCAGGAGCCAAGCTCAAATCTTGGGAGCACATAGAAATCTTTTGCATGATGTCCACCGCCTCACCAATCAACGTTGCTCCTTTCAGGGGACGCGTGATTTTACCGTTTTCCACCAGATAGGCTTCATCCACAGCAAAGTTAAATTGGCCCGTAGCCCCAACGCTGCCGCCACCCATTTTCTTGCAGTAGATGCCCTTATCGATAGAAGCAAAGAGATCGTCCAGGCTGTAGTCGCCCGTATCAATAAAGGTGTTACGCATACGAGATGCGGCAGAGAACGTGTAGTTCTGACGGCGACCGCTACCGGTGCGGGGGTGACCGGTGCGCACAGAACCGGCCCGATCCGACAGGAAGTTTTTAAGCACGCCATTTTCAATTAGCAACGTGCGCTGGGCGGGCATACCCTCATCATCCATATCAATCGTGCCAAAAGACTCATTGGAGCGCCCTTCATCCCAGGCCGTGAGACTCTCATGGGCAATCTTTTCACCCTTCTTATCTATAAATGGAGTGGTACCCCGTTCGATTTGGGTGGTTTCCAACAGATGACCACAGGCCTCATGGAAAATCACCCCGCCAAAGTGATTGGCCATAATAATCGGATAGGTGCCGGACTCCACATAATCGGCATAGAGCATTTTGCCAGCGGACTCAGCCAGTTCCTCAGCAGTGGTGCCATAGTCCCAGGCCGTGAGGAAACTGGGGTCGCTAGTGTTACCCAAACGCTGACCAATAGAAGAGCGATGCTCGCCATCAGCACAGAGAACGTTTGCCCCCACAGACTGGGTGAGGCGAATGTCGCGGGCAAACGTGCCGTCGCTGCTGGCCACCAGCACTTCCTGCCAGTCCCTAAAGTAGGCGGTGCGTCGCGCTTGCAAGTGTTTAGCCACTTTTTCCACCGAGGCATTGGCCCCTAGCAGCACATCCCCCATCACCTGCATGGAGCTACAGTTGGCTAGCCAGTTTTCCTTGGTGCTGGCATAGTCCCGAAACATTTCTAACGTTACCTCAGGCACATAGGCCGAAGTGGCGGGCAGCAGCAACCCCATAATCGATAGCCCCTTCTCAAGGGCGGCTTTGAGACCATGGAAGCTAACGTCATTGGTGCTCACATAGCAGTCGGCTTTACCCTTAAACACCCGTACGCCAGCCCCGGTGGTCAGCGTTGGAGAAATGCTAGTAATGGCGTCATCTTCGGCCAGGCAGCTAATGTAGTTGCGCCGCTCTAGGAAAAATTCAATGAAGTCAGCACCCGCCGCCCGGCCCAGACCCAGCAACGTGGATAGTGGGGCAGCCCAGGACGCATCAAAGCGATCGGTGGCCGACTGGTAAGTAAGGTTGGGAATTTCTTGCAGCCGTAGTGAGGTTAGGGGCGGAACAGCAAGGGTCATAGCAGTTGCCTAGCTCTTTATAAATGAGGGTGAATCCACATTAGTCTAACGCATGGGCCTGGTGGCTGCTCTTGGCTTGCTAAACCATCCCTCAGGGGATACTTGTCCAATTTTCAGGAAGCACCCAGGGAGGCTTTGTACAATTGGACACAAGGGGGTTGGCCTATTACTTGGTCGCCACAACATCAGGTGCATCTTTCATCATCAGTGGGAATTACATCTATATAGACAGACATAGACAGACAGTGAATGTTGTGGTGGTTGACCGTAACCATGGTTAGTGTTTTACAAACATCATTAGGATTGTTGAAATCTCAGCTGTCCCGAAAAATTGTCACGTCGATTTTTCTGAGTCTGGCGGCGATTGAATTTTTAGTGTTTATTCCGTCCTATCACCAGCGCCGGACCGATAAACTAAAAGAGCTAGAGGCAATTTCAGAAGAGGTGCTGTTAACCCTCAAGGCAAATGTGATGGCCGATATGCTATCCACCAGCCTATTGACAGAAGCCCAAGCCACCCTAAGCCCTGACACGATAATTTTAGGAGCAGCACTTTACAATACCCGCGGTCAGCTAGTGGATTCATTTGGAGAAGCCCCCACCCTCTCGGTTCCAGCAGGGGGGCTAGGAACTATTGAGAGACTGTTGGCGGTATCAGGAACCCGTTACGACGTGGCCTGGCCCAGTCGTCAGTTTCAAGAGCGCTATGTGTTGGTGATTCGCCACGACGCCACCTCTGTTCAGCGCTATATGCTGCAATATTCCATTGGCATTTTTCTGATTGTTATTCTGATTTCTGCCTTTGTCACCCTGGTGACTATATTTATGTTGGAGCGCATGTTAATCAATCCGCTGTTGCTGCTGCGCGACGATCTGTGCCAGGCAGCCGATGCGGTGCATCAGCCCCAGCTAGCGGAGTTTAACAGCCTAAAACAGCCCCGGCAGGATGAGCTAGGGGAGGTGACCCGAGCATTTGCATCGATGTTTGGCAAAATCTCCCAGGAAGTGCAGGAACGGGAACAGGCAGAAGCAGCCTTGAGAAGTGAACAGGAGAAAACCGAGGCGCTGTTGCGAAATGTGTTGCCAGTTGCCATTGCCAATCGCCTCAAAAACGATCTCTCCAATCGTACTGCCATTGCCTCCCGGTTTGAAAACGTTACTATCTTATTTGCAGACATTGTTGGCTTTACCCAGTTGGCTGCCCACACGGCTCCTACGGATTTAGTCTGTCAGCTAAACGATATTTTTTCTGTTTTTGATACGCTAGCGGAGCGTCACGGTTTAGAGAAGATTAAAACCATTGGCGATGCCTACATGGTGGTGGGCGGGTTGCCCGCGCCGATGGAGAACCATGCTGAGGCGGTGATGGCCATGGCCATTGACATGCAGGCGGCGGTGAAACAACATCCCTTTAAATTACGGATTGGCATTAATACGGGGCCAGTTGTTGCTGGAGTCATTGGCAAAAAGAAATTTAGCTATGACCTGTGGGGCGATGCGGTAAACATTGCCAGTCGGATGGAGTCCCACGGAGTAGTGGATCGGATCCAGGTGAGTGCAGATAGCTATGAGCTACTCAAAGACAAATTTCAGTTTGAGGATCGGGGCTGTATTGAGATCAAAGGGCGAGGGCAGGCACGAACGTATTTATGGATGCCGTATGTGGTAAGCGCGGCGACGGTGAAGATGACGAATGGACATAGTCCGAGCCGGTTAAAGGGGGTTTTGTGGGGAAGTGAGGAGTAAGGGGGACCCACTCCACCCCTCCGAGGAGGGAATTAGAGATTGAACAATAGTATCAATGCGTTTGAACCTAAACACACTATTGCCATAGCCGGTAGGGATTATACCCAAATAGACTACCGGCTATGGCAATAGAAACCTCTAAACAAACGAGACTCGGGCAATCACGTCATCAAAATCCATGTCGCCACCGCCGACCATA
>JBCAWO010000075.1:0-21534 GCA_038534515.1 Cyanobacteria bacterium J06554_1 | reverse complement strand
CTGGGAACAGAAGACCTATAACTTCCGCCCCTTTGGCATTAAGGGCACAGACGAGTTCTTGATGAATTTGTCAGCCATTACGGGTAAGCCCATTCCTTTAGAGCTACAGCAGGAGCGGGGACGTGCGGTGGATGCGCTGACCGACTCTCAAGCCTGGATTCATGGTAAGCGTGTCGCCCTTTATGGTGACCCCGACCACGTATTTGGCCTCACTCAGTTCTTGTTAGAAATGGGTGCTGAGCCTGTACATATTGTCGTCACCAACTCTAATAAGGAGTTTGAAGCGGAACTTCGTGAGGTGCTGACCAACAACCCATACGGCCAAGAGGCGACTATTTGGGGCAAGAAAGATCTGTGGCACTTGCGATCGCTACTCTTTACCGAGCCCGTCGATCTGCTGATTGGTAACTCCTATGGCAAGTATCTGTGGCGTGATACCGGCACTCCCCTAGTGCGCATCGGCTATCCCATCTTTGATCGCCACCACATGCACCGCTACGCCACCCTGGGCTACCAAGGCGCGATCAATCAGTTCAACTGGATTATTAACACCATTCTAGATGAGCTAGATCGTAAGACCATCGTACCGGCGAAGACAGATATCTCCTTTGATCTGATTCGCTAGGAAAAGAAAGAGGAGAGGAGAAAGAAGAGATAAATCCTTATAAAGTCTCCTTTCTCTTCCCTCCTCTTAGGGCTGGCACAAAACCAGCCCCTACTGCCCCACTCTCCCCTCTTCCCAATGAAACTCAGCGAAGAAATCGAAATCGACTCTCCCCCCTTCTTCGACATGGGCGATCGCGTTCGTGTTCGCAAGCTTATCCGCAATGATGGCACCTTCCCTGGAAAAGATATTGGTTTTCATCTCGCTAAAAAAGGCGATATCGGCTATATCGTCGGTATTGGCACCTATCTACAGCGAGCCTATATCTATTCTGTTCATTTTCTAGAAACTAACTATGTGGTGGGCTGCCTCAAAAAAGAGTTGGAGTTAGCAGAAGATCGTCCACCCCTGATTGAACAACCAGACTGGTAATCACCCATGGCTATCCTCTCGTCCCACCCCACCACTGCCCCAGAGCAAGGGGGCAAAAGCCCTCAGCTGCTTGGACCGCTCCGTCGTTGGATTAATCAGACCCAGATTACAGAGCCTTGGACCGCCCATCTAATCTGTCGAGTCATTCCCAGCCACTGCCCGTTTGAGCGAGACATTTCTCTTTTGGGGTACACCGTGCATATTCCAGCACTCTGCAAACTTAACCCAGTTTACGAAGAAATCGTCAGTTTGCGACTGCGAGCCGTGGCCTATCTAACAGACACCTGTGGCGAAGATGTCGCTAGCTATGTTCGCTAAGGGGCTGAGAAAGCACGTCACCCCTTCCACCCTTCACCCCTCCTTATCGCCATGAAAATGACCTCTGGCAAAATTAATGAACTCCTGACCCAGCCGGGCTGTGAACACAACCATAAACAAGATGGTAAGGGGCAGAAAAAAGCCTGTCAGCAGCAGGCCCAGCCCGGCACGGCTCAAGGAGGATGTGCCTTTGATGGAGCCAGTATTGCGCTGGTGCCAATCACCGATGTGGCGCATTTGGTCCACGGCCCCATTGCCTGCTCAGGTAATTCCTGGGGCAGTCGCGGTAGCCTCTCCTCGGGACCCATGATTTATAAAATGGGATTCACCACCGACCTGAGTGAAAACGACATTATCTTTGGCGGCGAGAAAAAGCTTTACAAGGCAATTCATGATGTCAAAGAGCGCTACAGTCCCGCTGCCATCTTTGTTTATCTAACCTGTGTAACCGCGCTGATTGGAGACGATCTAAATGCGGTCTGTCAGACGGCCAGTGAAAAATTTGATATCCCGGTCATACCCGTCAACTCACCCGGATTTGTCGGCAGTAAAAATCTAGGCAATCGAATTGGGGGAGAAGCCCTGCTAGAGCATGTTGTGGGTACCCGAGAACCAGACTATACAACACCTTACGACATTAACCTGATCGGCGAGTACAACATTGCGGGTGAAATGTGGGGCATGCTGCCTCTGCTAGAAAAACTAGGGATTCGGGTGCTAGCCAAAATTACGGGTGACGCCCGCTATCACGACGTGGCCTGTGCCCATCGGGCCAAACTCAACGTGATGATTTGTTCTAAGGCCTTGATCAACATGGCTCACAAGATGGAGGAACGCTATGGGATGCCTTATATCGAAGAGTCGATCTATGGCATCGAAGACATGAATCGCCTACTGCGAGACATTGCGGCCAAATTAGGAGATCCTGATCTGCAGTCTCGAGTTGAAACTCTTATCCAAGCGGAAACTAAAAAACTAGACACCGCTCTTGCTCCCTATCGTCAGAGACTTAAGGGCAAGCGAGTGGTTCTCTATACAGGCGGTGTCAAAAGCTGGTCCATTATTTCTGCGGCGAAAGATTTGGGTATCGATGTAGTTGCCACCAGTACCAAAAAGAGTACGGAAGAAGATAAGGCGCGGATCAAAACCTTGCTGGGTAAAGACGGCATCATGATGAAAAAAGGCAATGCCCAGGAGCTCCTGAAAGTGATTGCCAAAACTAAGGCCGATATGCTGATTGCAGGCGGTCGCAACCAGTACACAGCGCTAAAGGCAAGGATTCCCTTTCTCGATATTAACCAGGAACGCCACCATCCCTATGCAGGCTACCTCGGCATGATTGAGATGGCAAAGGAACTGGATGAAGCCCTGCATAGCCCGATTTGGTCACAGGTTCGTCGGGAAGCTCCATGGGAAAGGGCCAGGGGCCAGGGAGAAGATGCTTCCCTTGCCCACTCGACGGAAACTAAAGTTATCTCCCGTAGAAAACCTGTTGCGGTTAATCCACTGAAGCAAAGTCAACCCCTGGGGGCAGCTCTCGCCTATTTAGGTGTCAAGGGGATCATGCCCCTATTCCATGGCTCCCAGGGCTGCACCGCATTTGCCAAAGTGATGCTGGTACGACATTTCCGAGAGGCAGTGCCCTTAGCAACCACGGCAATGACAGAAGTGACCACCATTTTAGGTGGAGAAGACAATGTAGAGAAGGCGATGTTAACGCTGTTAGAAAAATCAAACCCTAAGATTATTGGTCTATGCACAACCGGGCTGACTGAAACTCGGGGGGACGATATGCAAGGGATCTTAAAAGACCTGCGTCAGCGTAACCCAGAGCTAGCATCGCTACCGGTTGCCTTTGCCTCTACACCAGACTTTAAAGGCGCTTTGCAGGATGGCTATGCCGCCGCCGTAGAAGCACTGGTACGAGACATTCCTGACAACGGCTGGGATGACACAAAACAGCAGGATGGCTCGTTCTATCCCTATGCTATGCCGGGTATGCCGTCCCAGGTGACCGTTTTAGCGGGTCCCTCGCTAGCCCCCGGTGATGTACAAGCGATCAAAGAGATGATCAAGGCATTTGGTTTAAATCCAGTGCTAGTGCCTGACTTGTCCACCTCTCTAGATGGGCATTTATCCAAAAGCTACACTGGCCTCACTAACGGAGGCACCACCCTAAGCCAGCTTAAATCATTGGGGTATTCTTCGTTTACATTGGCCATTGGGCATACCATGAAGCTAGCTGCTGAGATTTTGCAACAGCGGTTTGGTACCGAATACAGACTGTTTGATAGTCTCACCGGTCTCGGCGCTGTCGATAATTTTCTGCACACCCTCTCAGAGTTTAGCGACCGACCTGTCCCTGAACAGTTTCGTCACCAGCGTCGCCAGCTGCAGGATGCCATTCTAGACACTCACTTTTTCTTTGGTCGCAAACGGGTGGCGCTGGCGTTGGAACCCGACTTGCTTTATACGGTGGCCTGGTGGCTGAAAACTACGGGGGCTGACGTTCATGCGGCAGTCACAACAACTAAATCTAAACTGCTCAAGCATCTGCCCATTGATACGGTAACCATTGGCGATCTAGAAGATTTTGAAGCGCTGGCCCAGGGTGCAGATTTGTTGATTGCCAACTCGAATGCCAAGGCGATTGCTAAACGTCTCGGTATTCCCCTTTACCGTCTGGGCTTCCCAGTGTTTGACCGCCTGGGCAACGGTCAGCGCTGCACGGTGGGCTATAGCGGCACGACTCAGCTTTTATTTGAGATTGGCAACATTTTTATGGAGGCTGATGAAGCCAGCGCCCATGCCCAGGTTCATGGTTGGCGAGAAGGCGATCTGTAGAAAATATTGGTGTAAACGGAGGTTAAATGATGAGAATTGCCTTTGCCACTCAAGATTCGGTCCACATCAACGCCCATTTTGGCTGGGCCAGACAAATAGATGTCTATGAGGTGGATACAACCGGCTATACATTTCTAGAAGTGCTGAAATTTGGAGGTGATCTTAAAGAAGATGGCAATGAAGATAAGCTCGAACCCAAAGTTAAAGCGCTTCAAAACTGCACCATTGTCTATGTTTCTGCCATCGGAGGCAGTGCTGCCGCTCGTTTAATTCGCAAAAATGTTACGCCGATTAAGGCCGACTCTGGGGCTGATGAAATTAAGACTGTGCTAACACGTCTGGTGCAGTCTCTCAAAGACAGTCCTCCCCCATGGCTACGTAAAGCGTTAAGCCAAAGTCAACCAGCTCTACTGTTTGAAGATGATTTTGAAACCATTGAAGAGGAAGTAATTGTATGAGCCCTGTTGCTACTGAACCAAAGACCACTGACTTAAACTCAGCGTTAGTTATTGATAGTTCCCCTTTTCTCAAAGCGATTGTCCAGCAAATTCGGGCAAACGATCCCTATGGAACCTATCGTAACTGGGCTGATGAGATCTTGCTTAAGCCTTACATTATCTCTAAGAAGAAGCGCCGGGAAATTCCGGTAGAAGGGGAGGTTGACCCGATTACGATGGGACGGATTTTAGCGTTTTATCGTGCGATCGCAGCCCGTATCGAACAAGAAACCGGCCAGCTGTCTCAGGTAGTCGTTGACCTCAGTCACGAAGGATTTGGTTGGGCTCTGATCTTCTCGGGTCGCCTCATCCTAGTATCCAAAACCCTCCGAGACGCCCAGCGCTTTGGCTTTGATTCCCTTGAAAAACTTAACGCCGAAGGCGAAAAACTAGTCCTAAAGGGGATTGATCTAGCCGAGCGATTTCCAGCTGTTTGTAATCTTTAAGCATGACCCTTCCCACCGGGTAGGGACGACCGATTAACTGTTTGTCCCTGCCTTTTCTTTTCTACCCTTGCCCCATGTCCCAACCACAAACCATTACCCCAACCAGCCTTGACGATCTCAAAAAACAAATCAGAAAGCTCAACAGTAAGGCAGGCCAAATGAAAATGGACCTCCATGATATTGCCGAAGGGCTTCCTACCGATCTAGAAAAACTTCCAGATGCAGCTGCCCGCACCTATGACATCTACTGTCAGCTGCATGAGCTTAAACAACAACTTAAAACCTTGGAGGCCACACAATGACGACATTAACTCGCACTCTAACCCAGTTCAACCAGCTTAAAGATGCTGAAGACTATTTTGAGTTTTTTGGGCTAACGTATGATCCCAACGTAGTTAACGTAAACCGCCTACATATCCTGCGAAAATTTGCCCAGCTTGTTCAGGACGAAGATAAGTCTCAACCCGAAGAGAAGACACTAAACGCCTATCGTCGGGCGCTGCAAACTGCCTACGACTTATTTTTGACGTCTTCTTCCGTAGAGCAAAAACTTTTCAAAGTCTTTCAAGACAAACCTAAAAATGTAGTGATGCTCTCAGATATTGCTGTGGAATAGTCTCACACCATTGTTTAAATCACCCCAACCCATCTATCCACTATGTTCCCCACCTTAACCCCTACCGAAGTTGAACGCTACCGCCGCCAAATGATGTTGCCAGGGTTAGGTGAAACTGGACAGCGTCAGTTAAAAAACACCACGGCCCTGGTGACGGGAGTAGGGGGGCTAGGGGGTACAGCAGCCCTCTATCTGGCTGTAGCTGGAGTTGGCAAACTAATCCTGGTGCGTGGCGGTAACTTGCAGCGGGATGATCTCAATCGGCAAATTCTCATGACCGATGACTGGGTAGGAAAACCCCGGGTATTTAAAGCCCAGGAAACCCTAAATAATCTCAACCCTGATATCAAGATTGAGGCCGTCTGCGAGTATGTCAGTGCCAACAACATTGACGCTCTCGTCCAGCAAGCCGATATTACCCTGGACTGCGCCTTTGACTTTAAGGAACGAGATTTGCTTAATAGCGCCTGTGTGCGCTGGAATAAGCCGATGGTGGAAGCCGCCATGAACAGTATGGAGGCCTATCTCACCACTATCGTGCCAGGCAAAACTCCCTGCCTGACGTGTCTGTTTCCTGAAAAACCAGATTGGGATCGATGGGGGTTTGGTGTCTTAGGTGCTGTATCAGGGACCCTAGCCTGTTTGACGGCCTTAGAAGCTATCAAGCTGATCACGGGCTTAGGCACTCCTCTGCTGGGTCAACTGTTAACTATGGATTTAGCCCGTGCTGAATTTGCTAAACGTCGTCCGTATCACGATCCCAATTGTTCTGTCTGTGGCCAAATGACGCCGCTACCTGATTCCCTGGTCTCCACATCATCTTGTTGTTGAAATCTACCCTGAACCATGCCCTGGACCACTCTTATCTTTCTTGGACTCACCCTGATCTTTTGGCGACTCACCCAGGTCTACTCTGATGAGGCTATTTGTTTTCTAGGTAACTTTGCCACCGTAGCCTGTCTAATTGTTGGGTTAGCCACTGCTCCCATTCTTTTAAAGAGCTCTGTTCTTCTGTTTCTATTGATTACTCCCTCCTTGATTGCTCAAAATCGCAATTTTAGCTAAGCCCGTTTCCTGCTAACCATTTCCTACCCATTACTCACTACCATGACTGTTACCCTCACCGAACTAGCTGAACTCCGTCTGCGTACTTTTGTGCGGGGGACCCCTAACTATACACCAAGTCGTGGGGTTCGCCTTGCCGTCAAAGATGGCGGCTGTAACGGTTACGAATATGACATTAAGGTTGTCAATACGCCCAATCCTGATGATGAGATCACAGAAGCTGGTAGTCTCAAAGTCTTTATCGATCCCCAAAGCGCTCCCCTATTGGATGGAGTGGTGGTGGACTATATCGATAGTTTGTTAGAAAGTGGCTTCAAATTTACAAACCCTAACGCTACAGATACCTGTGGTTGTGGCAAGTCTTTCCAGGCAGGAGATTGTACTCCGGCTAGTGTCCCTTGTTCGTAACAGCTTTAAAGTTTTTCAATCATACCCCTAGAGAGGACAATTCACCATGAGCACTTACCAAGTTCGCTTAATCAACAAAAAACGTAAAATTGACGTGACTATCCCCGTCGATGACGATGTGTATATCATCGATGCTGCTGAAGAGAATGACATTGAGCTGCCATTTTCCTGTCGTTCTGGTGCCTGCTCTAGCTGTGTTGGCAAGCTAGTTGAAGGTGAGATCGATCAAGAAGATCAGTCTTTCTTAGAGGATGATCAGATTGCTAAAGGATTTGTAGTTCTGTGTTCTACCTACCCTCGTTCGGACTGTACGATTAAGACCCATATGGAGGCATATTTGGTCTAAGTCAACTGATGAACTTCCCCTAACGATCGTATCAGCATTTATCAGGTTAGAGATGGTTTATGTTTGACAGTTTTACAGTATCTGGCTCTTCACTCAAGTTATTAAAGGTTGGTGAACGGGTAGTGATTGCTAGAATTAGGGAAACTAATTCGACAGTTGCTGAGCAATTGAGGAGACTGGGGTTATCCCCTGGAACAACCATTACCCTAGAGCAACGATGTCCCCGGTTTGTCGTGCGCACACGTCGAGGTCCATTAGCCTTAAGCCAGTCAATGATTCAATCGATCTATGTACGTATCGGAGGTTTTTAGAACGATAGCCCTCTGCAATCTTACTAGGAGTTAGAACAATGGCAAAAATTGGAATTTTTTATGGCAGTACATCAGGTACCACAGAAGAAATTGCTGAGAAAATTCATGGAGAACTTGGCGAGGATATCTGTGACCTGTACAACATGGAAGACGACTTTGATGATGTGGACGATCTCTTGAAATATGACTATTTGCTACTTGGCTGTTCTACTTGGGGGGCTGGGGAAGTTCAAAATGACTGGCGTGATCCCCTGTTTGATATGGAGGTTGAAAAACCTGATTTTTCTGGAAAAACCATTGCTCTTTTTGGTCCAGGGGACTGTACTGGCCATGGCAAACACTTTGTGGGGGCGTTGGGTATTTTACACGACGTCTTGAAATCCCTGGGGGCAACGATAGTGGGTGCCGTTTCAACGGAAGACTATTCTTTTGACCAGTCTACGGCAATTCGAAATGGCAAGTTTGTGGGGTTGCCGTTAGACGAAATTAATGAGAGTGATAAAACCGATCAGCGCATTGCAGATTGGCTAGAATTACTTAAAACTGACTTTCCAGTGTTAGCTTCCTGAAACGGTTTCTTAAATTGCCGGATGATGTGCGATTTTTTTAAGCGATGGCCTGAACCATCGTTGTCAGCAGATTTACCTCAGTTCCAGCGTCGATGGACTGATTATTATGAAGCGGTGGCCGGTCGTCCTCCCCGTGAAACGCTGCTGTTGGCGCTTGAAAATTTTGCATCGGAACCGTCTGCCAATTTGCGTAGGACTGCTGTGGATTTGGGCTGTGGTGACGGCCGGGATACGGTGGCACTGCTGCACCATAAGTGGCGGGTGATTGCAATTGATGGAGAACCTGATGCGATCGCACGACTGCGACGACGCTCTGACATCAACCGCACCTATCTAGAAACTCGAGTACAGCGGTTCGAAGAGCTGACCCTGCCACCTGCTGTCGATCTGGTTAATGCTAGCTTTTGTCTTCCGTTTTGTCCTCCAGATTCGTTTGCAGGCCTCTGGGAAGAAATTGTCACTGCCTTAAGATCTGGGGGTCGTTTTTGTGGTCATCTGTTAGGCGATCGCGACTCTTGGAGTATCTATCATGACATTAAGTTTCACACACGACCCCAGGTTGAACAGCTTTTAGACTCATTTAAAGTAGAACTTTTAGATGAGGAAGAACATCCTGGTACAACCGCATTGGGCGAGGAAAAAAACTGGCATCTGTACAATATTGTTGCCTGCAGGCGCTAGTAGTGTACGGTCAATCAGACGTTCTCAGATAAAATCATTCGAGGATCAGCAACGCCTGATTTAATTAACTTACTTACAGGAGAAACGTTAATGAAGGTTGCTAAAGACGTCACTCAGCTTATCGGCCAAACACCGCTGGTACAGCTCAATCGTATTCCCCAAGCCGAAGGCTGTGGCGCTCAGATTTTACTCAAGCTAGAGGGTATGAACCCGGCCGCTTCGGTCAAAGATCGGATTGGGGCCAATATGATTCGTGCCGCTGAGGTAGCGGGGGCGATTGCGCCCGAGCGCACCGTTCTGGTAGAACCCACCTCCGGCAACACCGGCATTGCCCTGGCGATGGTGGCCGCCGCTAAGGGCTACCGGCTGATTCTCACCATGCCAGACACCATGAGTCTGGAGCGTCGAGCCATGCTCAATGCCTATGGGGCAGAGCTGGTGCTAACGCCGGGTAGTCAGGGGATGAACGGTGCGATCGCAAAAGCCCAAGAGATCACGGCCCAGCTACCCAACGCCTTTATGCCCCAGCAGTTTGAAAATCCTGCCAATCCTCAAATCCATCGCGAAACCACGGCAGAAGAAATTTGGCATGATACCGATGGCCAGGTGGATATGGTGGTAGCAGGTGTTGGTACGGGCGGTACGATTACAGGCGTTTCCCAGGCCCTAAAGCTTAAAAAAGAGAGTTTTCGCGCGATTGCTGTAGAACCCATCAACAGCCCTGTTCTCTCCGGTGGTAGTGCCGGTCCCCATAAAATTCAGGGCATTGGCGCTGGCTTTGTTCCCCCAGTGCTGCGGGTTGACTTAATCGACGAAGTTGTCACGGTTACCGACGATGCCGCCATTGGCTTTAGTCGTCGTCTTGCTAGAGAAGAAGGATTACTCTCTGGTATTTCTGCCGGGGCAGCGTTAGCCGCCGCCATCCAGGTGGGGCAACGGCCTAAAAACGCCGACAAGCTAATTGTCATTATTCAACCTAGCTTTGGCGAACGTTACTTGAGCACCGTATTGTTTAAGGATCTTGAGCCTGCCTATCCAGCTCTCATCCCTGATGGCCTAACCGAGCAAATTCCCAGTCCTGTTGCTTAATCAACTAAAAGAATCATGGTTACGCCCCCCAATCCTACTCCCCTTGACCCTCGCCAGGCCCTTTATTTTAGATTGATTGATCGGCTCCTCGCCTGCCCAAATGGAGAAGAACCCGAGATTCTCAATGCTGAGCCAGACCTGTTGGATGCTGGTCTGGTACAAACCCTGATGCAGACTGCCAGCTATTTTGCCCATCAGGATAACCCTGATGCAGCTAAGTTTCTGGTCTTTATTGCCCGAGAACTTGCCCACCAGCTAGGACTCTATCCCCAGCCCCAGACATGACCCCTGTTTTGCGTCGTCGTCAATATCTCATCTATTGTTTCATTGGCCTATTCTCCTGGCTAATGACTGTCGGCTGTGCTCCCAGAATTTCCGTGGGGATGTCTGGTGCCCAGCCTAATGGCCCTGTAACAATCACCGTGTCTGCTGCGGCAAGTTTACAAGATGCGTTGGATGCCATTACCCCCCAGTTTGCCAGGGCCTATCCCAATATCACCGTAGACTATAATTTTGCCTCTTCAGGTGCGCTACAGCGACAGATTGAACAGGGCGCACCCGCTGATGTCTTTTTATCCGCAGCCTCTAATCAAATGGATGAGCTACTGGAAAAAGAGCTGATTCTATCTGATTCTCGTCGAGATCTGGTGGCCAACCGTTTAGTGTTAATTGCACCAGCGACGTCAAATTTAACCATGACCGACGTTGCTCAGCTAAAGACCGTCAGTGTTAGCCATGTTGCCGTGGGTGAATTTCGCAGTGTTCCGGCTGGATACTATGCCAGACAGGTTTTTCAAACATTAGACCTGTTGGATGCCTTTCAATCTAAATTTGTTTTTGGTAACAACGTCCGTAGCGTTCTCGCGGCGGTGGAAAGCGGTAACGTTGACCTGGGTGTTGTCTATGCCTCCGATGCCGTTCTCTCTAATCAAGTTAAGGTCTTGGCCATGGTACCAGAGGACTTGCATCAGCCCATTGTATATCCAGTTTCCGTGGTCAAGACTAGCCCCCATTCTGGAACAGCCCAAGTCTTTATTGATTTTTTGACAACAGATCTGGCCCAGGCAATGTTTGAAGAATTTGGCTTTAACCCCACATAGCGCTCCCATGCTTGACCTTGCCCCCCTTTGGATCTCCCTACGTATTGCGACGATTGCTACCGTCGTCACTTTCTTTGTAGGCATCGCCACTGCTCATTTTATGCACCATTATCGGGGGCGAGGTCGCGCGCTGCTAGACAGTATTTTTCTTGCCCCCATGGTATTGCCACCAACGGTACTGGGCTTTTTACTACTTATACTGCTAGGGAAAAATGGGCCACTTGGATTTTTGTTTACTAACGCTGGCATCAGCGTTGTCTTTACCTGGTATGCCGCTGTTATAACGGCAACGGTGGTGGCGCTACCGTTGATGTACAAGACTACGCTGGGCGCATTTGAACAAATTGACAATAACCTACAGCAGGCAGCACGTACGCTGGGCGCTTCAGAGCTAACCGTATTTCGACGCATTACCCTGCCCCTGGCGCTACCGGGTCTAATCGCAGGTGCTACCCTGGCCTTTGCCCGAGCCCTGGGGGAATTTGGAGCCACCCTCATGCTGGCGGGCAATATCCCTGGCCGTACCCAAACCTTGCCAATGGCGATCTATTTTGCCGTTGAGGGGGGAGACTTTCGGGAGGCATCTATCTGGACTGGCGTGATCTTAATCGTTGCTTTGGGAGGATTGGTGTCTGTCAATCGGTGGCAGCCCCAGGGCAGAAGACTACAGAAGAGAGAGGAAAAGAAAAAAGAACTGACGCTGGCATCGGCCCAGGAGAATACCCAGGAAATAGACGAACCCAGGAAACCAGAGCGATCAGAAAGATTTACGCACTACGCCTCTACGCTTCAATCTGCCCATGCTCCCACGCTCGCCATCACGCTTACAAAGCACCTGCCAAACTTTACCCTGGATGTTTCTTTTTCTGCGGACGAGCGACCCCTGGGACTATTAGGAGCCTCTGGAGCAGGCAAAAGTATGATTTTGCGCTGTCTAGCAGGAATTGAAACCCCTGACGCTGGTCGGATTGTCCTCAACGATCGGGTGTTGTTTGATTCAGAAGCCGGTATTAATGTGCCTATTTGCGATCGCAAAATTGGTATTCTCTTTCAAAACTATGCCCTGTTTCCCCACCTGACCATTGCTCAAAATGTGGCGTTTGGGCTCCATCGAAAACTACCCCCCGAACAGATTCAAGAAATTGTTACTCAGCAACTCTCGGCGGTTCACCTCGAAGCCTTAGCCGAACGCTATCCCCATGAGCTTTCCGGCGGACAGCAGCAACGGGTCGCCCTGGCTCGGGCGTTGGCTAGCCAGCCTGAGGTTTTACTGCTGGATGAACCCTTTTCTGCCCTTGACACACACCTGCGGGACCAAATTGAGCGACAGCTCATCGACCGACTACAGGACTATCAGGGTGTTACCTTGCTGGTCACCCATAATTTAGACGAAGCTTACCGAGTTTGCCATCAGTTACTGGTGTTAGACGGTGGTGCCGCTATTGCCCACGGTCCTAAACACAACATTTTTGAACAACCCCAGAATGTTAGTGTGGCCCAGCTCACCGGCTGCAAAAATCTTTCCCCAGCCTTGGCCCACGGACCTGACCAGATTGAAGCGCGTCACTGGCAATGCATTCTGCAAACCGTTGAGCCAATCTCATCCAATCTCACTCAAATTGGTATCCGCGCCCACCAAATCGATTTTCAAACATCCCCACAGTCCTCCTCTGCTCCCAACACATTTCCTTGCTGGCTGGCGACCATTAGCGAAACTCCCCACGGCATGACCCTCTATCTAAAGCTTCATCGTCCGCCCACCAACGAGCGAGACTACCATTTACAAGCAGAGGTATTCAAAGACAAATGGTTTGCCCTAAAAGACCAACCTCTGCCCTGGACGGTGTATTTAAATCCCCTGCGGTTGATCCTCTTAGAAGGACATTAGGCGCGGTGTTCAAAGCCGCTCATCGGATGGCGTTGACCAGGGATAAGGATTTATGCGGGAAAGACGTGAACATTTGTACGTCTAAAAGTTGTACCTCACTGCTCTCGCTGCCAGATTTTGATGGCTGGTGTGGTCCGACTCGCCGTAACAATTTGCTCAGATGGTGACACCACCACATGGTCAATCAACATGCCAAATCCGGTCAATACCTGCTCGGCGTCTCCGGTTTCCACATTCCAAATACGGACGGTTTTATCCGCACTGCCGGTGCTGAGGGTGCGGCCATCTCGACTAAAGATCATATCGTTGACATAGCTGGTGTGGCCCAACAGCGTATGTAGCAGCTCACCGGTTTTGATTTGCCACTGGCGGATGGTGCCGTCAGCGCTGGCACTAAACAAAAAACGACCATCTGGGCTAATGGCCAGGGTGTTGACAAAGCTTTCATGCCCGGTCAAGGTCTTTTTTAATTCGCCCGTGGCAATATGCCAAATTTTGATGGTGCGATCGCTACCGCCGCTGATGATGTATTTCCCATCGGAGGTGACAACTAAGCTATTGACTGACCCCTGGTCGGTGACGAGGGATCGCTGCCATTTCCCTGTGCTTGCCTCCCAAATGTGAATGTTACCATCGGCCCCGCCACTGACGAGCTGCTGGCCATCGGGGGTGCGGCCCACCGTATTGATCGGGCCATTGTGGGCAGTGGGCTGTTGCCATTGCCGGGTGCCACTGGCCACGGCCCAACTCTGGAGTGCCCCGTCGGCATTGCCGCTGTACAGATGGGTGTCGTCGGGGCTGAGCAGCACCGTATTGACAAAGCTGGTTTGACCTGCCCAGGTTTGCACCGATTTGCCGGTGCTCAAATCCCACAGCCGAATGGTCTTGTCAGCCCCGGCGCTGACCATGCGCACACCGTCAGAAAACAGCAGCAGGTCGTTAATGGAGCCACTGTGGTCCGGCAGGGTGCGCTGGAGCTGGACCGGAACCTTGGCGGCGGGGACCGATGACATTGGCGGTGGAGCGGTGGAGCGTTGATGGAGTGCGATCGCACCGCCGCCCACCACAATGCCCGCTACCGCTGCGATCATCCAGGGCCATCGCCGCCGCCGTCCAAACGTAGCCGTCTGGGGGAGAGTTTGCCACGATGGGGTGGTGATGCCAAGCTGGAGCGCGGTTTGTTGATCCGCAGGAGAAGTGTTGCTGCCGAGGGGAAGGGTGGTCTCGTTTGGCTGTGGCCCCAGTCTTGGACCAGAATTTGAGCCAGGGCTGGGGCCAAGGGTGGTACCAGAATTTGAGGGCCCGACAGAAGCGACCTGCCGAGAAGACTTTGCCTGGGAGACCCCTGGCTGGGCCAGCTGCTGTAGTCTCGTTAGAACATCCTGGGCTGTGGCCGGACGGTCGACGACCCTGGGGGCGATCATACTGTCGAGTAAATCGGCTAGCCCCGCTGAGACTTGAGGGGCATAGGGTCGCCAGTCAAACCGATTGTGCAGTGAGTCATAGAGATGTGTATCGGTGGGTGCCTTGGCCGTTAGTAAATAAATTAGGGTGCGTCCCAGGGAATAAAAGTCGGACTGGGGTACGGCCTGCCCCTGCTCCTGCTCAGGGGGGGTATAGCCAGCGGAGCTGATGGCTGTGGCCACACCGCCTCGACTCATCTGGGTGAGATAGGTTTGGGTGACGGCGCGGGCCGCCCCAAAATCCACCAGGGCCAGCTGACCGCTGGTGCGAATCATGACGTTTTCGGGCTTAATATCTCGATGAAAGTAATTATTCTGGTGAATCTGCTGCAGGATCTCCATCAGCTGGGCTAGCCACTTTACGGCCTGCTGCTCGTGGATGGGATGATTCCCCTGCTGCTTCATCCACTGGGCCAGATTGACGCCATCGATCTTTTCCATCACGATGCAGTGCAGCGGCACGGTCTGACCGGGTGGCATCAGGGTGAAATAGCCATCCTGGGTCATAAAGGGCACCCCCGGATGGTTCAGGTGACTGAGGGCCTCGGCCTCCTGCCGAAACATGGCTAGCACCTTAGGGATTTCGGTATGCTCCCGGCGCAGCACCTTTAGCAGCTTGGGCAGATTGCGCTCATAGGCTTCATACACAATGCCAAACCCAGTTTGGCTGCTGAGCACCCGCATGACGCGGTAGCGCCCTTCTAACACCAGTGTGGTTCCACAGGCTTGACAGTCGTTCGCCTCACTATTGCCCGGATGGTCAGGCCGGGGACAGTCGGGATTAATGCATAAACTCATCAGTCACCCTGAAAAACGACCCTGGTGTCTTCGGTCTTTCCAGACCTGAAGCCACAAGGGAACGTAAACGCACTCTTCTATCCTAGGGCCATCCCAAGATAGGGGAGTAGTCGTGTATTGACGCTCAACTCTGATAATGTACCATCCGTTACTTAGAAACCTGAGATGAAAGCTTGAATTTGAAGAGTTTATTCACGATGGCAGGTCTAAAAGTGGCGGTGCTATAGCATGGTGGCGACGTCGTTCCTGGCCATGACCATGCTGCGAAAATTGGGGGCTTTTTGCCTGGGGGTTACCTCGCTATTGCTGACGCTTTTGTTATCGATGACCGATCCAGCATCTGCTGATGTTATCCTCCATGCCTTTGATTGGAGCTATGCCACCGTGGCGGAGCGGGCACCGGATATCGCGGCGGCAGGCTATGGAGCGGTACTGGTGACGCCACCGCTCAAATCCCCCATTACCCGTAGATGCCGCTGGTATCAGCGCTATCAACCCCAAGACTTTCGGGTCATTAGCAACTGTGATGGCGATAAGGAGAGCTTTGTGGCCATGATCGATGCCCTGGCTGAGGTGGGGGTGCTCACCTATGCCGATGTGGTGGTTAATCACATGGCCAATGAACGCAACGCGTCGACCACCTTCCCCGGTGCGTCTGCCCTAGCAGAGTATGGCAACGATCCTGACTATTGGGAACAACAGCGGCTATACGGCGATCTAGACGAGGGCCTATTTAGTCCCCAAGATTTTCACGCACCCAACTGCATTCGCAACTATGGCAATCGTCTGGAAGTAATTAAGGGCCGTATTTGCGGTGGGGGAGACGATCCGGGCTTGCCGGATTTGAGGGATACGGTACCGGATGAAAACTGGGTGTTAAACCAGCGCCGACAGTATGTTCAATCTCTTTACGATCTGGGTGTGCGGGGGTTTCGGCTAGACGCAGCGAAGCATATGCCCAACGGTGCAATTCGGTATTTTGTTCCAGACGACATTGCTAAACACGCTCAGATTTTTGCCGAGATTATTACGACGGGCGGTGTCGGAGACAGTGAATATAATCTGTTTTTAGAACCCTACCTCAGGGAGCTGCCCGCTGATTTTGATGCCTATGATTTTCCATTGCTAAATGCAATCAAACAGGCCTTTAGCTTTGGTCAGCCCCTGTCGGATATTGCCCAACCCTACGAGACGGGCAATGCGTTGGAGAATCAACGGGCGGTGACCGTGGTAACAACCCATGATATTCCCTACAACGATGGGTTTCGCTATTTGATTATGGACCCGACGGATGAGGACCTGGCCTATGCCTATATTATGGGTCGAGACGGGGGGACTCCCATGGTGTTTGATGATGGCACCACGGCTGAGCCTCCCTTTGGGCAGATAGATAATGGTCGCTGGCAAGGTGTTTGGAATTGCGATCGCATCCGCCGCATGATCCGTTTCCACAACCAAATGCAGGGAAATAGCATGGAAGTACTACACGCCGATCAATGCAGCCTGCTGTGGCGACGGGGGGAAGCGGGAATTGTGGCCATCAACAAATGTGGCGAACCCCGCAACATTACCGTCGACACCCAATTTAAGTTTAAATGGCATCACCCTTACCAAGATGTTCTCTCAGACGATTTATCGATGGAGATCAGTGGGCCAGAGCATACGTTTCAAGTGCCCGGACGCAGCGCTCAGATGTGGATTGCAGCCTCAACCCCCAGGCCACCTTTCTAAAGCACCTCATTAATCACCAACTCATCACTATTTAACAGCTTTGGTAGATCCAAGATATGCATCATCTGCTCCCCATAGGGAACAGCCCCCTGAACACAGCTATGATCTGTTGCCAGGCTAGATCCTGTTTTGATATTACTTGGATTAATATCAAACAAGGTATCTCGAATTTCCTCTATCACTACGGCCGCCAGGGTCTTTTCAAGCTCAACCACAACGGCCTTAGGGTTTCTAGACAGCGTTTTAGTTGAAAGCCCTAGCGATTTAGAAACATCAACAACGGTGACAACTTCACCACGTAAATTGGTATTGCCAATAATATGACTGGGACAGCAAGGGACAGGCGTTGCTTGATTAATAGTGATAAATTCTCGAACACAGTCCGCATCAATCCCCAACAGCTCATCATCCAAGGCAATGACAATCAGTGTTTTAGAGACAACGTTAGCCTGATCGGTTTCTGGTAGCTGTCTTAACTTGTCAGCCCGTTGACGAAAAATGCTTTTTTCTTGGTCACTGGCATCTGGGCAAAAGGCTGTGGTAATACGTTCTCCCGATAGCGTGCTGTCAGACTGATCCGCACGGGAATTATAAAAATCATCCACTAGAAAGCGCGTAACCGAAATGACCTGTTGCAGTTCACCTGGGTTAAACCAAGATTGAGGCTCATTTAAGATAAAAATATCATCCTCATTCAATAACATGCCGGCAAAGAAACGTTGGGTGTCGGGCGTTATCCAATCCTCATGCTCAGGCAGTTTGGTCATCATACCCTGGGTTGACAACTCTCTAATATCCTGAACGCTGTTAGAAATGATGCCGACTCTCAAGTCAGCCTGCTTTAGGATAATAATGTTGTCGGTTAACCGGTAGTGCTGTGATTGACCTTCAGCGCTAGCCCGAAAGTCAATCACCGGTAGCACGTCTCCCTGTAAGTCGATCACGCCAACAATACCTGATGGAGCATTGGGCACCAGGATAAGCTCTGGCAGCGCAAAGACTTCTTCGAGATAGTCTGCGTTAATGGCACTTACGTGCTGATGGACTTTAAAGAGGCAATAGGATGTTTCCATGGTTTTTCTCTAATCTGTTTTTTTGAGGTTGTGTTCGAGCTGTAAAATTAGTTCTGAAGCCGTGCGATTTCCTAATTTGGCGATCCGGCTATCGCCGGGCAGCTGTCGTAACAAATTGAGCGCTACCTGGTTCATCCTGACATCGCTGCCTTTGAACAGCGCGTCAAGCTCCTGGTCGCTATAGGTGTCCACGGCTGGCTCAGATGCTACAGATGTTGAAGTCATGATAAATTCAGAGGCTGGCTGAATTGCATCATTGACTGGTCGCTGATAGGCAATCGACTCGTCAAACATTTTGATGTGGAGCTTATTTGATTGTTGGCCATGGAGCTCTGTGTGACCCACCAGGAGATACCCTAAGGGGCGAAGCGCGTCATAAAACTTGTCTAATATTTTTCCAATAGCTGCATTATCAAAATAAATAAAAACGTTCCGACATAGGATTAAGTCCATATCCGTGACGTCTAGAGGTGGGTCTAAAAATGAGCTGTCTACTAAATTTCCTGTCTGGAAATTAACCATTTCTTGGATAGCACCGTCAATTTGGTAGCAACTGTCGGACTCTTTGAAAAAACGTTCTAAAATAGCTGGCTCAACGCCTCGAAACGACCAGGGACGATAAAGTCCTGCCTTGGCTTTTTCAATGGCTGTTGAATTAATATCTATCCCTAAAATCTTTATATCCCAGTCATTTAAGTCTGGAACTAGATCTGTTAGTAACAGTAAAATAGCTATGGAATAGGGTTCCTCACCGGTTGAACAACCAGCACTGCAAATACGTAGAGTTTTTTCACCCGATCGCTGTTCGATTAAGGTGGGTAAAATATAGTTCTTTAACAGGTTAAACTGGCCCTTGTCTCGAAAAAAGAAGCTCTCAATATTAGTAACGGTTGAAATTAATAGTTCCCACTCTTGATCGCTTTGCTCCGTATTTTCATTTAATAACAGATAGTATTCTTCTGGCACCTTAAACTCTATCGCCTGGAGGCGACTGGAGATAAACTCCTGGAAGCTTGCCTGATCGTTTTTCCTTAAGGTCAAACCGATGCGCTCAGTGATGAGTTGAGCAAACGCCTGCTGTAATCGTGGGCTTAGGGGCTCTGTTGATGACACGTGTGTTTTACCGTAGTTTCAAAATAAATGACTTATTTTGTGGAGTAATGCGATTGCTGGTCTATTAGCTCTAATACGGCAGGTGCGATCGCATCCATCGGCAACACCTGACATGCGGCCCCCAGGGCAATGGCCTCCTTGGGCATACCAAACACCACCGAGGTGGCTTCATCCTGGGCAATGGTCATTCCTCCCGCATCAGCGATTGCTTTCAGCCCATCAGCGCCATCACGTCCCATGCCCGAGAGCAAAATTCCGATAGCTTTGCGGCCATACACCTGGGCAATGGATGCAAACAATGTTGTCACGGACGGACAGTGAGCGTCGTCAGCCATGGCCTGGGAATACACAAACCGACCGCGATGATCCAGGGTGAGATGCTGACGTTCCGGTGGGAAGTAAATAGTGCCAGGTTCTGGTTGTTCACCTGCCAGGGCAATCTGGATTGAGAGCTTGCTCGTCGTCGCCAGCCAGTCAAGCAGCCCTTGCAGAAACCCCTGACTAATGTGCTGAACACAGACAATGGGTAACGGAAAATTTCTAGGTAGATTGTTAAACAGATTTTGCAGGGCTAGCGGACCCCCGGTTGAGGCACCGACAACCACAATCCTATGATTGTTACATAAACTATCAGATATAGCAGTCCGTCTGATTTGCCGATTGGCAGATATCTGCTTTTTCTTAAAAACCTTGACACCCGATAAGACCTTAACTTTGTTGATCAGTGCCTGCTTGAGCAACACATTTTCCGCATCTAGGCCCGCCCTGGGCTTGGGCAATATATCCACGGCCCCAGCTTCGAGCAGTTGAAAAATTCGGTGAGTATCATCTTCTTGGACGGATGCACTCACGACCAATATGGGCCGAGGATACTCCACCATAACCTGGGCTGTGAATTCGAGACCGTTCATTATAGGCATGAAAAAGTCGGTGCAAATCACATCTGGTTGACTTGTCGGAATCATTGCTAACCCCTCCTGTCCAGTGCTTGCAGTACCGACAATTTCGATGTCGGGCGAAGAGTCTAAAATTCGTTTGAGAATCGTCAGGGCAATGGGTGAATCTTCAACAATGAGAACGCGGATGGACATTTGGTATATGTGGTTGCCAAATAAAATTTAAATTAATTTTTCTAAGGTATCTAAAAGTGCCTCTTGGTTAAATCGGCCTTTGAGAATATAGGCATTAGCACCCGCATCAGCCCCTCGCTGTCGGTCAGCCTCGGAATCTAATGTGGTTACCAAAATGATGGGTAGCTCATTATATTCCTGCTGCTGGCGAATTTTACTCACCAGTGAGAAACCATCTAACAGGGGCATTTCCACATCGGATACAACCGCATCAAACCCACCGGTTTGCAGCATGTTATACCCCTCTAACCCATTGGTAGCCGTAACCACCGTATAGCCAGCCCCTTCAAACAGGCGTTTTTCCTGAATGCGAACCGGTGGTGAATCTTCCACCAAGAGAATAATGGGTTTATGCTGGGCAACGGCTTTGGCCGTGGGTAAGGTTTCAGTGAGGGGCTGCTGTTGTAGCGACTTGAGCAGGTCTGACGGATTGAGAATCATACAGATATCGCCTGTCCCCAGGATAGTGGTACCACTGACGTTGCGCACCCGCTTAAGTAACGCCCCCATGGGTTTGACCACAACTTCCTGGTTATTGAGCAGTCGATCGACAAAAAATCCGGCCTGGTTGTTACCCACTTTGAGCACAACACAGGGACGGGCCGTACCGCTGTAGGAACTGGGCTGAGCGACCCAGTCATAGATGGGTGAACTTGACAGCTCTAACGTCTTGACCAAGTCGGCAACAAGAATTGTTTGATCCCCCAGGGCAATAGTATCTTGACCCTCTTGGGTCACCACCTGTTGGGGAGAAATCAACAGCGTTGTTTCCAAAAACTCGATGGGAATAGCAAAGGTCATCCCCTGACTTTCTGCCAGGACGACATTGGCGGTACTCAAGGCGGTGCTGAGCTGTAGACGGAATGTACAGCCTTGCCCCTGGACCGATTCGATCTGGATGGCCCCCTTAAGCTCTTCTACCTGGGCCCGAACCACATCTAACCCCACTCCCCGACCAGAGATTTCAGTAATAAAGTTACGGGTAGAAAAACCCGGCGCTAAAATCAGGCTG
>JBCAWO010000074.1:0-21918 GCA_038534515.1 Cyanobacteria bacterium J06554_1 | reverse complement strand
TGATGAATTTATGCTTTGTGAGACTCATGCTCAAGCGGCTTGCAGCCAATGCTTAGAGATCTCAAATCAGTTCTATAGGTTGAGGATAAAGACCGGCACATCCTGGGAAACTGCGTTGATCTCGGCTAGCGTTGGCATGCGACGTTCAGAAAATTGAAATTCACTCCAGCCGCCGATTACAGGCACCCACTGGGCAGTCGGGATTCTGAGCCTGTTCTTTGAGCATGCGCAGGGCAGCAGCAAGAGAGGGCACCCCACCCCACCACAGCTCCATAGGAAAAACAAAATGTCGAAAACGGCAACAGTTAAATAGGTTGCTTAGAACGAGAACTGGGTCTGCAAATTGAAGATGTGGATATCGGGATTATCACCAAAGTTATTAGCATTGCGAATCCAATAGTAGGACGGAACAATGGCAAAATTGGATGTAACAGGATAGCGATAGGACACTTCCAGTTCTTCTTGAACAGAACCATCGCCACCGCCAGAAATTAGAAAATCGCGTCCATCGATCACATCAAAGGGTCTTACGTAGGAAATTGTTGCGAGGGAGCCAGGCTTAAGCAAGTCATGAAATGCTAATCCCAGCTGAAGAGATTGGGCATTGACTTCTCCATCAGGGAGTCCAGGAGTAACTACCTGTAAATCAGTACTGCCATAGCTATAGCGACCAAATAGCCCCAACCAGTCTAGCGGCTGCCAATCAAAATTAAACAGGAAAGTATCAGCAGTGGCACCACCTAGCGGCCCACCAAATCCGTCATCCGCAAAGCCGTAGAGGGGTTCACTAATAGCTCCACCAACAAACCCATTAGCATTAGCCTCTAACTCAGTCCGATTGTAGAGAAACCGGAGGGCTAAATCATCGGTTGGATATACTTCAACTTGAGCTGTCAGTGTGTTAGTTCCGCCAAATAGTCCTCGAGATGCATCACTGGATGAGTTTGATGCATTGGTAACAAACTCGGTAGCTTCTGCCAAATAACCTAAACTAAACTCAACCTTGTCACTCACATCCCATTCAACGACCACACCAGCTCCTCGATCCACCGCGTTGACTTGGGTCCCCCCGTTGGAGTTAAAGCTATTGGCACCAGTTACGAAGAATGTGTATTTATTATAATCGAAGTGTCGATACCAGTTGATTTTAGGACCCACCGTGATAAAAAAACCTTCCCCAGCAGGAAAAGAATAAAATGCTTCCCGAAGAATGACATTATCTTCAGAATTTCCCCCTTGCTGGGCCGTAAATGGTGTGCCAAAGGTATTAAACAAACCAGCAGAGGCAAAATCATTCGCCGGGGCAACCCCGTCACCCACGGTCAGCTGCAGATTCAAGCTATCTTCACCGGTAAAGGATGTCAATAAATTTAGCCAGGTTAGATAGCTAAACGTGACCTCGGGATCGTCGGTAATGGTGCGAATTACTGGATCGCCAGCCGCATCTCGAGCTGGTGAAAACACGCTGATGCCTTCTGCCTGAACATCTCCACCCGCTGTGATCCCAGTTAAGTGGGTAAACACTCGACCTCTAAGTTTTGTTGTTGTAGAGAACTGAGTATCCTGTAGCGTCATCACATCCGCTTCTAGACTATCGACTTGAGCGCGAATGGAGGCTAGCTCAGCCGCAAAATCTTCCTGTAAACGCTGAATGGTTTCTAAATGAGGGCTGTCGGATAACAACTCCACAATGACATCCAAGCAGGCATTTAATCCAGCGGCAAACTCGTAGCGAGTCATGGCTCGACTTCCTCCAAAGGTGCTGTCTGGATAGCCTTCAAGGCAGCCATATTCTTCCGCGAGAAGAGTCAGGGCGGTGTAGGCCCAATCTGTTGGTAGAATATCATCCAGTTCGCTTACGCTAGTGACTTGTGAGATTTCGACAGATGCTGAAGCCAGATTAGACAATTCACCCTCAGCACTAGCAACAACGCTTGTCTGTTGGCTCTCACTAACCACGGGTTCATCTACGATGGATTCACTTGCAAATACATTTCCCGCTAGAGTTCCAACCCAAATCCCTGTTGTTAACAGTACTTTGCAGAAAAATGAGTCCGTTAATGAAACCTGTATACTCACCGACTCTAAAAACATCTAGCCAATTCCTCAAAATGAGTCCGTTAATGAAACCTCTACACCCCTTAGTGATGTAGAAAAGGCTTGAAAACCTGCCTATTGCGTCACTACTTCAGGCAGAAATCTAGACTTAACTTTTAACAAGCGATAAATCTTCAGGCAAAGGAATAAATTCTGTTTCCTCTGGGACCTGACCAAATTTCGAGTCAAGCCAGTCCTGTTTGGCTCGTTCAATACGCTCGGGGCAGCTAGAGACAAAATTCCACCACTTATGCCGTGTGCTCAGCGGTTCTCCACCGATAACAATGCATCGTCCACCTGCACCCGCCGAAATCTCCACTGACTGTTGCGGTTCTAATGTGACTAGACGATGCTGTTCTAAGGAATTTCCATCAAGGGTAATTCCCTGAGTCACACTGTACACGGCCCGTTCCGTGTGAGGAGTAGTGAGACTAAAGCTGCCGCCTTTAGGAAATTGCAGATCTAGATATAGGATAGGAGAAAAGGTTCTAACAGGGGAAACTCGATTGTAGGCTTCACCGGCAATCAGTTTTACCGTGACGCCGTTACTCTCCCAGGTGGGAATGGCCGTGGCCGGATGATGGTGAAAGCTGGGGCCAACTTCTTCGGTATCCTCCGGTAGGCCAACCCAGGTTTGAATACCGTGCAATCGTGATTCTGCAGCACGTTCAGTATCGGGAGATCGCTCTGAGTGAGAAATGCCCCGACCGGCGGTCATCCAGTTAACCTCTCCCGGTCGAATTTCTTGCACAGTGCCTAAGCTATCACGGTGGAGCAAGGCTCCCTCAAATAAATAGGTGACGGTGGCTAGGTTGATGTGGGGATGGGGACGTACATCAACCCCTTTTCCAGCTGGAAATACTGCTGGACCCAGGTGATCAAAGAAGATAAATGGGCCGATCATCACGCGTTCATCACTTGGGAGTAGACGTCGGGCTTCAAAACCGCCCAAATCTTGAATATGGGGCTTGATAGTTGTTGGCATGATTCTTATTGATTCAACTCAAGTTTCTGTTATTCCTAGGGCTTAGCGCATCGGCAGAGGTTGCCAGTCACCGTAGTCGGCCATGTGCCCCCAAATGGCAAAGACATTAATACAAGTAAAAATTAGTGCAGCTGCAAGCAACAGAACTGCCCCTACCAACCGAAATGGTTTTGACTTTGAGAAATGCAGCATTGGAGATGCACAAATACCGCCCAATCCCGAGAGAATAAATCCCATCCCCGATATAAAAGGCAGCAGGGTCAACCCTAAATTAATAATGCGTAGCCCCAGAGTAAACGCATAGGCTCCAGCGAAAAACCCGTACACTGCCAGGGTAGTTAACTCCCATCGCTGGGCCAGAGTAATGGCAGCCCCGATAAACAAGATTCCGTACAGCATGGAAGCTTCGCCATAGGCGATGTTATAACTGCCAATAATCGGCCAGGTGAGAGTCATATGGGTGCCAGTTGAGAGTGCGATCGCACCTACAACACCAAAGCCAGGAATCCAGCGGCTGGGATGATTATCATCAAGGCCCCAGTAGACATAGCCAGCGAGTAGCACTAACCCAGCGATTAGATTAGTGAGCATGAGGGTGATGTAATTGATAAACATGGTGGATTCTCCTAACAATGGGGTGTCGACACCGTTTCTCCCGAAAGAGTGTGTCTATTGGTATCAGAACTTGGATTTAATTGAGATCTTTTACAATCGTTGGCCGAAAGAGATCAGTTCCGAGCGAGTCTAGATAAGACTGGCTTAGGAATCCATCCATGGTTGTTTGATCCATGAGATGGCGGTTGAAAAAAGCCAGGCTGAGGGCCTTTAAATAGGGGCGTGCTTGTTGAGGATCAGGCCCAAGCAAAGTGTCGGGTAGCGGGATTGCGCCCTCGGATAAATCTCCTTCTAAAAAGGTGAAATGGGTGGCGTTCTCCATCACCACCAGGTATCTTTCCTCAGTTTGTAACCCTCGATAAGGATCAATTTGTTCGGGAATAGCGGGCACAACAATATCGGCTGTTGACGCCATCATCAGAGTGGGAATATCGAGCTGGGCTAAACCTGCCTCACAAAAAAAGAGGCTGGTGGGAGGATTGAGGGCAAAGACCGCCTTGATACGTTCATCTCGCAGTTGAAAGGGAGCTTGTTCCGCGAGATCGGCGAGATCGCACTGCACTAGCAGAGAGGGATTGAGGGAAGGGCGATCGCGGTCGTCTACAGAACAGTTTTGCATGACCTGCTCAAAGTTCAGTTCCGCACCGGCAGCGGCAAGAACCGTAAACCCACCTAAAGAATGGCCCAACACACCTACATTATTAAGATCTAGCTGGCCATAGTCCTGGCGGGTTTGAGCCAGCTGCTCTAACTTATCTAACACGTGTGAAATGTCTCGGGGGCGACTGATAAGTGTTATGGGGTTAGGCGGATTTTCTACCCCCGCTAAGAACTGAAAATATTTGCGATTATCGTCATAGTGTTGAGGAATCACAACGGCATAGCCATGGGATGTCAGATGCTGCGCCAAATAGCGAAATGCATCCTGTCCTGAGGCGACACCATGGGAGATTATAATGACCGGTGTTGCTGCTGTCGCATTTTGCCGATCGCTGGGCAGATAGATATCAAAGGGGATATCGCCATCTCGCAACGGATTCTGAAATGTGAGGGATTCTTGTTGCCAGAGATGGGGGCCAACCTGGTTGGGCAGTTGCTCTGTTGATAACCGCTGTGGTTCGATCTCTCCTGCGGTGCGCAACTGCGCCAAGACAGCCTCACGGTTTGCAAAGAAATGCTGATGTTCTCGAATAATTTGGCGCACTAGGGGGAAATCCAGCTGGATAACATCCAGAGGATACTCCTGAAGCAGTTCCAGCATGGTAATGCCATCTCCGTCAGCGGCGGCAAAAATCAAAGCCGCTCGCAAAGCGCGAGAACCATTGAGAAAATTGTCAGTCTGAACGACTTGTCCGATGCGGTCCAAGAATCGCTCACCCACCTGCCAGTAGGTTACCTGGGATGCCGTAATTAGGTCGACATCTAGGGATGCGTTTAGGAACGTTTTGAGCGATCGCAACTCCTGCTCATTAAACCGTCTAGCAAGCGGGCTAAATCGTTCAGTAACGGTTCCATCTTCTGCCAGCGCTTCCAAATCTTCGACCCAAATCACAGGCTCAAATGGACCGACAAAAAACTCAATACGCTCGGCACCAAATACTGTTGATGAAGCCAACAGCGTCATCGCTGTTCCCAACCCCATCGCTGTCCACAGACGAAGCCAGCTTATTTTCTGTAATCTTTTTAAGAAACCCATCCGAGACCTCCCACCGTTCATGCTGTAAACAACCAGCGCTTAAACCAACGCGTCAGACGCGGCATGATCACATAGGACAAGAGAATGACAGTAACAGCGACGCTCACAGCCACCCGCAACAGCCAGGGCAGAGATTGTAATACAGGCGCGAGCAAAGGATGCACCAGTAGAGAAACAATCATCACCCCCACCCAAACCAAAATTGCCTGTTTATAGCGCTTGGGAGCCTGGGCAGCAGCAACCTTTTTCGGCAGCTGAAACCACCCCTCTAACCCCGTCAACACCTGCACTGATTCTTGTTCTTGAATCAGCGGCTGAACTCGCTCAATCCAGCCCTTACGAACATCGGAGTTCAGCCAGGCATCCAGGTGAGGAGACGAATCAAACTGAAGCACAATCACATAGTCTAATGCCTCTCCTAGCTGTGGCCGCAGAATGTTTACGCCCAAATGTCCTTCAAACTGTCGAGCATCGGCGGCGATACCCTTGATCCATTCTTCATATCCGGTTTCGCGACCCGAGCGTATTCGATGAGTAATTACAGCGGTGACATGTTGGCTGTTGTTTGTCATAGTGCGATCGTGCGAGTACTGACGAGTCAGGTCGCGGTGTGAGTTGGCAATATTTGTCATCAGCGTTCAGGCAGCAATAGGCTCAGGGGACAAAATGTTCGACAATCCGAGGGTGATACGGCTAGCGTTTATCACCCTCGGTACGAGAGAATAGCCCATTGGGCAATGGGCGGAGTTATTTCCCTGCGCGGGCAAGATAGCTCATCATCAACCCGCGATAGAGTGGTATGTGGTTAGATAGCAAATTGCCTAGACCTTCCATGTCGTTGCGCCAATCGCGATGCAGCTCACAGGCAACCGCAAACCAGTTAATCAACTGCACACCAGCCGCACTCATCCGATCCCATGCAGCGGCCCGGACGCCCTCATCGAATGTGCCAGAGGCATCTGTAACGACAAATACATCAAAGCCTGCCTCGATTGCCGACAGCGCCACAAAGGCCACACATACATCAGTCACCACCCCGGCAATAATCAGTTGCTTTTTGCCAGTCGCTTTAACAGCAGCCACGAATTCTTCGTTGTCCCAGGCATTAATTTGTCCAGGGCGAGCAATGTACGGTGCATCAGGAAATGCTTCCTTAAGTTCTGAAACTAGGGGACCATTGGGGCCTTCTTCCATGCTGGTGGTTAGAATGGTGGGCAAGTTGAAAAACTTGGCAACATTGGCCAGGGCGAGAATATTATTCTTAAACTCGTTGGGGGGATAATCTTGCACCAGAGAGACCAGCCCAGCCTGGTGATCCACCATTAGCACAGCAGCATCATCCTTATTTAAGCGATTGTAGTTATATAACGTAGCCATTTGACTCTCCTTTTCTGCGTCTCTGTTAGTGATTGAATGAATAAAATCCAACCAGAGGACAATTGCCTCTCTCTGCTTGGTTAAACGTAATTTAACGAAGATATAGGGAGAGAATCTTTTCTATTCTTGCGATATTTCATTCTTTTTTGCGTTCATTTTGTTATTTGGCGACCGCAAAATTGAATCAAATCCATATGGATACACTCTACAGTCTTGCTTCTATAAGTTTTACGGATAGAGGGGTTTAAGTTTTATTCTGAGTTAATCGCAAGATTGTACTCTTTTTGGCAAGAATCGATAAGATCGTTTGCTTTGAACTCATTTATCTTAGAACTCAGTTTCTAGCTCCAGTCACATCAATTTAGTCTGGACATGAAAAGCTATGGATGGATGTAATTCCAGCTCTGTTCCGTTCCAAGAGCCTAAATTTTATAAAACTAGGGCTGATATCCCTGATGATGTCCGGATACAGGTTGTTGAGCTATTAAATCAGAGTCTGGCGGATATCATCGATCTCAAAAGTCAGATTTTACAGGCTATTTGGCATGTGAGAGGAATGAAATTCTACCAGTTCTATCTGTTGTTTGGTGAGATATCAGAGCAGCTAGAAGAGCAAATCACGCTGCTGGTAGGACGCATCAGCGCGTTGGCCAGTACTCCTCTAATCACTGTAAAGATTGCGGCCCAATGTTCACAGCTATCAGAGTTTCCATTTAATGCTGCGACTGCAGAAGAAATTTTACAGTCCTTAGCTGAATGTGTTTCTTTACACGGCAAATCGGTTCGGCTTGGGATTGTTCAAGCAAACGATCTTGGGGATGCTGCGACGGCCCATATCTATACAAAGATTGCCTGCATGGCAGATCAACATCTTTGGCTATTAGAATCTCACTGCAATGTTGATAACTAAAAACAAGAATACAGTGTTTTTAGCAAAAACTGACAAGATTTGCGTTTGATTCTTCCTCTAAACTATGTCTAACGCTAGTAAAGATTACCCACAATGAATACCCTTGACGCTATTTACAAACGACGCGCTGTCAAACAGTATGATCCCAACCATAGGCTTTCTGCAGAGGAGGAAAAAACGCTATTTGATGCCATGATTCAAGCGCCTACGAGCTTCAATATTCAACACTGGCGGTTTGTTGTTTTACGAGATCCAGAACTGCGGGCCAAAATTCGCAAAGAGTACGGTAACGATCAGGCCCAAATGACAGATGCTTCTCTGCTAATCTTGTTTGCCGCTGACATGAAAGCTTGGCAAAAGAGTCCCGAACGCTATTGGGCCAATGCCCCCAAGGAAGTGGCTGATCTGTTAGTGGGATGGATGGGGCCGTTTCATGAAGGGCGAGAATGGCTGCAGCGGGATGAGGCGCAACGCTCCATTGGCATGGCAATGCAGACGGTCATGCTAGCAGCACAGGAATTAGGGTATCAATCCTGTCCGATGATTGGCTTTGAGCTTGAGAAGGTGGCTGAACTCGTTAAACTGCCTGATGATCATGTGATTGGACCGATGGTGGCGATTGGTAAGGGCATTAAAGAACCCCGGCCCAAGCCTGGCCAACTGCCTCTGGAACAATTGGTTTTCGAAAACTCTTTTTAAATACATGTCAACCATGCATATCGGTACTAACTTAGTTGGTTTTGTGTTGGCGGCCTGCCTGGGTTTGGTACATGTATTTGCCAGCCGGACCCAGTGGGTAGGCCGTATTCCTCAACGCTGGTGGGTCTCAATTGCAAGCGGCGTCTCAATTGCCTACATTTTTCTAGATATTCTACCTGAGCTGAGCAAAGCCCAGGTAGAGGTGGAGCACAGCACTGGACCGTTCGTGACCTACGTAGACGATCACGTCTACATCTTGGCGCTGGCTGGCTTAGCTATTTTTTATGGACTAGAGAAGCTGGCGTTAACATCGCGATCGCACCAACACAAAACAAACGGCAACGACTGCACCCATCCAGGCGTTTTCTGGCTCCATGTGGGCTCTTTTGCTCTTTACAATGGCACTCTAGGCTTTTTGCTTTGGGAGGCCGAAGGCCATGGACTAGCCGCCTGTCTGTTGTTGTTTTTTGTCCTAGCCCTACACTTTTTGGTCAACGATATTGGTTTGCAAGCACACCATAAACAGGTCTATGATCGCATCGGACGCTGGATTTTAGCTGTTGCGATCTTACTTGGCTGGGCGCTAGGGCATGGCTTTTATGGTAGTGCAGCCGCTGTTGCCGCAATTTGGGCCCTAGTCGCAGGTGGTATTATCCTCAATGTGCTAAAAGAAGAGCTGCCAGAAGAACAGGATAGCCACTTTGGTTTGTTTGTTACAGGTGCTGGCTGTTATTCGGCGCTGTTGCTGATGCTCTAGCCTAAATTTTATTGGGCAAGCCTGACAGTTAGGGGCTTAGTGGAAGCTTCTTGCCAATTGCCTTTATGCGGTCCCTATGGATGTGATTTGGGTAGTGCTGCTACATGAGATTTACTGACATTTATTGGGTGAGCACGAACTCCCCTAGCGATCTATACCGGCCCCAAGATAGGTTTCAACAACCTGCAAAAAGGACTCGATGATGGGCGATTGCCGTTGCCATGCGATCGCAAGCTGAACCTCAGGGGCAGGTGGTGTTACTGGACGATACACAACGCCAGTTTGTGCCAGTCTACTTGACTCCGGCAGTAGCGTGACGCCCAAGCCAGAGGCTATAAATCCCAGGGTCATTTGCAAATCATTAGTTTCCTGCTGAACTTTAGGGGTAAAACCTGCTTGGCGGCACGCGTCTAAAATTCGTAGCAACAACCCGCAGCCGTAGCCACTGCGACCCGTCACCCAGGGTTCGTCAGCCAGCTGACTAAGGGCGATATGCTCTTCGCGAGCGAGCGAATGGTTGTCACCTAGAGCTACCACCAGCGGTTCAGAAAGTAGCGACACAACTTTGAGATCGTCCCTAGCCGCAATGGGTTCAATCAATCCCACATCAAGTTGCCCTTGCCGTAGGGCCTCCATCTGTTTGCCAGAGGGCATCTCTTGCATAATCAGCTCCACATCTGGCAACTGTGTGCGCAGCTGGCGAATGATCTCAAGCATGAGGTCATTACGAGCCGATCCTTCAAATCCCATAACCAGCTGCCCCGCTTCACCATGCGCCACCCGTTGAGCCGCTCGAATACTGCGCTCAATTTGGTTCAAAATTTGACGGCACTCTGTCAAGAACACCTCACCTGCCACCGTTAGCGCAACTCGTCGATTGGTACGTTCTAGAAGCGTGAATCCTAGTGTTTGCTCCAAGTTCTGAATTTGCCGACTTAGGGGAGGTTGAGCAATCTGCAATCGCTCTGCCGCTCGTGTGAAATTTAATTCTTCTGCGACTACTAAGAAATAACGCAGCTGACGGATTGAAAAATCGACATCCATACTGAAAAGGTATTATTGCTCGCTAATTGAGTATTGGACGGTATCACCGAACGGCATTTATTATAAATCTAAAGAAAAGATAAAAAACCTAATAACTCTGTTTTTATTACTATTTCGAGGCTAGCTGCTGAACTTCTCTAATAAATTGCAAGATTCGATAAAAAACGGCAAGAACACATTTGCTTTGCGTTATCTCTAAAGTTTAAGTTGATTACTGATTGCTTGAGGAATTCGATAGCATGCCCTCGCAACCTTTTGTGGAAAGACCTTCAGATGTTTTGCAGTCGTTTTTGGTTCATCAAGAATCAAACGCTTTCAACACTGTCGTGTCTGAACGGGGGCAAGTCCGTCCTTGTGTTGTTCCAGAGGTCACGTTCAATGACCATTTAATTGTATTGCCCATTGCTGGACAGCTCAGCACTAACTTTTGCCCAGACGGCTTTACAACCCAACGGCATACCTGCCGAGTTGGCAGCATTTCCATTTATCCTGCGGGGACGTCTACCCAATGTACGATTGAGAAGCGTAAGGACTACCGCTATAACTGCCTCCAGCTTAAAACTGAAGCACTTAGTAGAGCGATTTCAGAAACCATTGACATCAGCCAATTTGAGCTTTCTCCGCAGTTTGGCCTTACAGATCCGTTTATTAAAACAATTCTCTGTCGGTTTGCTCAAGACATGGATGCGGCCTCACCTTTGGATCGGCTTTATATCGATTCTTTATCAAATACTCTCTTTGTGCATCTCCTGCAGCACTATACTACCTGCAAAAAAGAACTCTCTCACTATGAAGATGGCCTGTCTAAGCCCCAGTTAAACAGGGCGATTGACTACATTGAGTCCCATCTAGATCAAGAGATTAAGCTGACTGATATTGCCAAGGTATTGGGTATGAGTCAGTACTATTTCTGTCGACTGTTTCGACAGTCAATGGGCGTGTCACCTTATAAATATGTCATTCAACAGCGAGTAGAACAGGCAAAAAGACTGCTTCGGCAACCGCAGAAAATGTCTATTGCTGCGATCGCACTAGAATGCGGCTTTACCAACCAAAGTGCTCTGTGTAAGCATTTTCGTAGTCAAGTGGGTACAACGCCCAATGCCTACAGGCAGAACCTTTAACCGATTTAAGACGTGACGTTCAATTGAGTAATAAAACAATGGCTACGCCAATTCTTGTTGACACGCCTGCAGATATTGCACAGCCCTTTTTAGTTGATAAGAGAACCAAATCATCAGGGCATCTACTCTTTGAACATGTGAAGCTGCAGCCTCACACCATGCCTGAAATGACATTCAAAGATCACGCAATTGCAATAACACTTACTGGAGATGTCGGTGTTACTTGGTTTTCAGATGGGTTTACGGCTCAAAAACAGGTTAGTCAACCTCACGATATTTCAATTATCCCAGCAGGTGTGTCTGCTCAATTCGAGGTTAAAACGTGTAATGAATACTACCTGCTTCAGCTAAGACCCGATGTAATCGCTCGGGCTATTTCAGACGTTGTTGACGTCCATCATTTTGAACTAGTCTCAGGATTTAACCTTCAAGATCCTTTAATTGAAAATCTTCTAGGTCAGGTGGCTAGAGCGATATGCACAAGTGATTCCTTAGATCAGTTTTATGTAGATTCTCTAACGAATACTCTGGTGGTTCATCTGCTAAAGCACTATGCCTCGCGTAACCTAGAGGTGCCTGAATATGAAAATGGCCTGTCCAAGTATCAGTTACGTAGAGCAATTGGCTATATCGAGTTTCATCTCAATCAGAAGATTAAGCTAGCTGATATTGCTCAGCTCTTAGGTATGAGCCAGTATTATTTCTGTCGCCTATTTCGTCAATCGATGGGCGTTTCACCCTACAAGTACGTCACTCAGCAACGGGTAGAACGGGCTAAGACTCTACTCCGGCAACCGCAGAAAATGGCCATTTCTGAGATCGCACTGGAATGCGGGTTTGCGAACCAAAGTGCCCTTAACAAACATTTTCGCAATCTGACTGGTACGACTCCTAAAACTTACCAGAAAGAACTTTGAGGTCACACGATTTAGCCGTTTGGTTCAGCAGTTGATGAGCTTACTCTCCCCAAGTATTCTGTAAAAGCTGGTATGGCAGGGAGACAACCGCTGAGTCTTTGCTTCAACTCAGCTTAAATGAGGTGGCGATGGGATGCAGTATTTGAAGATCGCACGAACATAATGAAACAGACCTCTAGAATGACCGATGCTGCCATAGGGAGTAAGCACTGACTGCATAGGTAGAGCAAGAACTGCTTTATCCGTACGCTAGCCGACCGACTGATCCAAAGTCAGCCAGTCTAACCGTGCTTATTTTCATTGAATAGAGTGATTAAACCCCTGTATGAGATTCATGTATGTGCTGATTTCTGCACTAATTTTGCTAGAACCTCTGATATTAAAAGCTTCTGAAGTTTAATTTGTGTCGAAAATCAAGTGAAAATAGCCACCAATATTTTAGAGCTAACTAAAATATGAGACACCAAAGCGCTTTAGACGCGACGTTTTCATCAAAAAAGCTGGTGATCCGACTCGAACGGACGACCGGCTGATTACAAAAGAAATGCTCAAGAGCTGAGTTCATCTTCTGGCAAGACTTTCACGGCAAGTGAAAAGTGCTGTGCTAATTTTTGTACTAATCTTTTGCGACATTTCCCGTACAAAATTTTGTCAAGAACTAGATGAGCTGATTGTTAATCAGCCGCTTTATCATCATAGCGAGTGAATCTCAGATGTATGAAAGCGCTGCGAGGATAATCATGAAAGGATTCTCTACTACTACCATGTTAATCGCAGATTCTGACTTAACATCTGTTCCTGCAGCTTGGTCATATGCCCTTGCTTAACAATATCAGCTGGCGTTAGTTCAGGACGTTTTGCCAGCCAAGCCGAGGTGGTTCCGGCTGCAGCACCCACCCCCCACTCACTCGTGTGAACTCGGGTAACCGCATTCGCAATATGGCTCACAGCAAGGCTCTTACCACCTATTAGCAAATTATTAATTTCCCGGGGGATCATACTCTCCAGGGGAATCTGTACCGGACGTACAACAAATCCTGCAGCAGGAGCAGTGACCGCTTCCCCAGTAGGAGCACCATTTCGATAGCGGCAACCATGGATATCGACATCATAGTGAGTTACTCCTACCGTAGTCGGTGTAAAATCGCGGCCACCAACTTGGTCATTTCTAAGGTCAGCTTCACGCATTAGAAAAGCTTCATCACCGTAAGCAGCACGACCTAAAATACGTCGACCTTCACGGATATACGGGACCAAACTCAATCCCGACTGAGTCCCCATATAAGCCTCATCTCCCATTAAATAACTTAACGGGAGATGAGGCTTTGACTTGGTTTTAAGTAGCCAGCGAGCGAATAATAAAGCGTGATCTTCACCATGGCGCAAAGCTATGGTCGAGATCCCTCCTAACCAATTTTGTTGTTGACCACTTCTTTTCACTTGCTCTGCAGTATAAATTAGAGGTGGATCCATCCAGGACCAATCATTCCCGCGATTCCAATTTACCATCGTCATATCACCCCGAACAGGCACAGAGTAAAATGGATTGTTTCGAGTATTACTCACAATCCGGCGATAATTAAAAAAGCTAGGACCTTCAAAAAAGGGAAATCCCTCCATTTCAAATATTTTTTCATGTTCATGAGGCGCATAAAATGGCGGATATTCTTGCAGTGTCTGTTCTAAAACCGCTAGGCCTTTACCTCCATCATCATGAATAGCCACTACAAAAGGGTACGTAAATGCCTGAGTACACTGTGGATTATCTTTTTGAGCCCCGTTCACTTCTCCAGTGGTCGTTTTAGCTTCTGATCCCAATCGATGAGGCAGATTTGCCCAGCCCACAAATTCTCCTGTGTCAGTAGCATCAATGACAATCATTCGCTTTCCATCAGGAGGCTCTAATCGCAACGGGACTTTCTCAAATGTGTCATTTGCAGACCAGGAATACCAACTGGCCAACTCTTGAGATAATCGCCCTATAGGCACATAATTTTGCTCTCTGGGAATACGTTGCACAGCATGAATGGCAACTATTTCCTGTCCACTATCATCAAATGTTGCTCCCTTAAAAGCCGTTTGAGTTTGCCAACGACTTTTAGGCGCTTTAGATAACACATTTTCTAAATGTTGCTGGGCAGCAGTAGCACCCGCTTTTGGTACAAAGCACAGCCTGCTTACCCAGCATGAATTCACATCATTGACAGTGACAGAGGTGCGCCCGGTCCATTCTGGCAAGGTCACTGTTTGCTGAGCAATTCTTTGCTTAAAGGTTCGCCAACTAGGTGAAAAACGCTGATAGGCCCACATTGCTCTGGATGCATCAATTGCTGATACCCCTTGCGAGCTAATCTGCCCTCCTAGCCAGGGGGTAAGTTCAATAAGACAGGTAGTAGTCCCAGCCTGCATAGCATGGTATGCAGCTGCTACACCCCCAAGGGAGCCACCGATAACCACGACCTCACATTTCCAGATTTCCTGGGCTGTTGGCAACGGTATTAAATTTGGTCTCCCATTAGGCAAAATTAATGGTGGCGGTGGCGGTAGCGGATTCGATAAAGCAGGGGCTATAACCTGAACTTGGGTTGAGCAAGAGCTACTTACAACGAATGCAGTTAAGCAACTTAAAGACTTACGCAGAGAACATCGAGCCATAGACCAATCATGATGTTTATAGCGGGGTACGAGTGATTAGCACTAATCACTCGCCAATAACCATAAAGGAAATTGACACATTTAGTAAAACAAAACTCATGGTTTAAATTAGCCGTACCATTTCCAGCCATCGCATCACCCTTTTATCGAGCACAGGTTAGCTAGGGTGAGAGGAAGGCTGATTTGGCTAATCTGTTCGAGAGCATCATGGTAGGTTTATTGGCCTTATTGTAAACGTTGTTGAGTAATAGCATTGTGCTCAATCAGCGACCGAAAGCTTTGAGGGATGTTCCCTCAAAGCTTTAGCTCAAGTCCTTCTGAAGTTTGTTGTGTTGTTTTTGCAGGAGTTAATCAGTCAAGGTTTCAGGATCTGTATCAGTTGGAGAAGAGTAAACACTAGCTGCCCCTGTGTATGCATTCCCAAACTCCTGCTCCATTAAGATATGGAAATAATGTCCCAAATCTCTTTTATGGAAGCTTGCTACTTGTATCTGGCCTGCTTGCTTGTTTACAAAAGCATCGTTGCAGAATTCTCCTCTAACTCGTTGCAAATTTTCATCAGTGTCATCGATGTATATTGGATACATCTTAATCGGATACAGGCTCGGATCTGATGGTCTATCGTCGCCACAGGAGACCTGTGGAAATAAAGTGCTCGTAAATGGATTGTTAACTTCCTCACCTTGAGACCCGCCTTCATTACTTTTGACTTCATTAAGTGGCTCTGGACCACCTATGGAATTTCTAGGGTCATCAGCAATGAATACAGACAAGTCATCCATATCATATATATCCTTCAAATTTGTATCAGAAAGCTTAAGTCCACCACTCTCTTTCAGTAACTCTTTTCCCTTAAGGCGTTGAATAATTTCTTCGTTAGTTGGTTTTACTAAATAAGCTCTAAAAAGACATAAAATAGCCTCTTTATTATTATTAGATTTACTGTAGGCTTCTGACAACCTTAGCCATACTAGACTTCTGAAAGCATCATCTTTAGTGTTCTCTTCTTCGAGAACTTGCTCATATGCCTTGACTGATTTTGATAGCTCTTCTTTCTTTTTTCTTCTTCTTAAATTCAGAGTATTAGCATAATCATATCTTGCCATTCCTACCATAAATAATGAATGATAGGCTTTACTATGATTAAATCTAGAGTCATGATCTAGCCGTGGGAAATTAATCTCTGCGCCACTAACTTGTTCATTTTTTGGACTAGTGGAATCAGGAGGTGAGTCAAAATATTCTTGATGCTCAATATATCTTGTGTACGCTTTAAGAAAATTTTCGGCAGAGCGAACGTATTTTTTTTCCTTGTAAAGTACGTTTCCTAAGCGATAAGCTGCTTTTGCTTCAGCATAGCGCATTGCAGATTCTAAACCCTCTGTGGAGTCTGAATTAATCCTTTTCACAGAAAGCTTAATAGCACGTTCATAGTATTTCTGGGCTTTGTCTATTTCACCAAGGTCTTCTTCTTGTGAACCAAGAAAATAAAGTCGTCCTATGTTATTACCTTGTGTGTCAAGACCTTCTGTCATAATTCCATGGCCGTATAGAAACAAAGCTATGCCAAGGAATATTAAGGAAATAAGAGGAGTAGCACGTTTTCCGAATGGACTAATACTAATCTCTTGCTCATCTAATTTAAATCTATCTATACAAGCAATTGCAAATGTAACGAAAGATAAGAGTACGAAGACAGCAATTGTTGGGTGTTGCGATAGAGGGTTGAATATTCCTTCAAAAAATATCCACTTCAAACGCTGTCCAATATCTGGATTATCCTCACTTCCCAACTGTAAAAAATAAATATTTTTTACCCAAATATTCATAAATCGAGCAGTATGTAAATGCATCAAATTCCCGTTGGTAGAGTGTAGATGTTCAGTATTTGGAATGTTGAATTGAATCTTGCTCAGTAGACGCCTTGGAATAGAGATCTAAAAGCTATGCTGGATAGAGCTATAACTTTAGCCTCTTATGCTTAGCTTCTGTATCATGCCTCTGCACACAGATCGAAATCCATGGAGATGGTTGTCGTACTTGTAGTTTCACAATCGTGACTGGGAAATAAGAAGAGATGTGGGTGACTACATACTAACCTCTCTGATTTCCGTTCGATTTTCTATAAATTGCGCGAATTTTTTAGGCAGTGACACCTGCCCTTCTGCATTTTCTGATGGAACCCACCATTTCGGGGTTTGAGTAGTACAGGTAATTGAAGCGAAGCTGTCATCAGGGGTAATAAGGCTGTAACGAACACTGTCAGGCTGTTAGCGGTCGCTTTTTCTAACCTCAGTCATGTAGTGGCTGCTGAAGCATAAATTCAGCTTATGGCTGATCAGGGTGCTCTACGCTCGGTAAGACAAGCTGTAGGAGTCCCGATGAAGCCTAAATGGGAGCTACCGAACTGATGGAATTTTGGGCGCAATAGCCCGAAAAACGACCCCTGACCTCTGGTGCTTTCCAGAAACACGGTGTCAATCAACTGGGCTTCGCTCTGTAGTTAAAGTCATTCCAACTGGAAGGCTGCTTTCCAACTCAGAAGAATAAAATTCCTCGCTGTGCCTAAACGTTTGTTACCGATCAGATTGAGCTACACGTCAGCCATTATGGGCTAGCCAGAACTAGCCTTATCAGGCTAGTTTGACCGGCTGCTCTAAAGTCAGCCGGTCAAACTATGCTTATCTGGAGTGAATACAATGGCTAAGTTCCTTTATTAGATTTATGCCTGTACTAATTTCTGTGCTAGCTTCTGTACTAATTTAACTGAAACCTTTGGTGCTAATAGCTTTTAGCGCTTAGTTTGAATTGAAAATCAAGTAAAAGTAGCCATCAAAATTCTAGGTTTGACTAAAATTTGAGAGCCTGAAACCCTCTGCATAAAATGTTTTCATAAAAAAAGCTGGTGATCCGACTCGAACGGACGACCGGCTGATTACAAATCAGCTGCTCTACCAACTGAGCTACACCAGCGAAGCTTTAGCATTATACCCAAGTTTGACGTTCTTACAAAAACTGTTTTCCATTCCATTGGGATTAGGGCAGATACACGGCAAAGAACCTGCCCTAACCCCCCACTGGTGGCTAGGCCTTATTGTTTTCCATGGCCCAGCGGGCAAGTTCAGTCCGGTTATGTAGACCGGTTTTACCCAGCATGTTACTGACGTGGCTTTCGATAGTACGCTGGCTAACTTTAAGTTCTTCGGCAATTTCGCGGTTGGCCATGCCTCGGGCGACAAACTGCACCACTTTAAGCTCCGTGGGTGTTAGCTCAACATCAAAAGGTACCTGGATGGTGGGAGCACCGCCGCCGGACTTAGTCTGATGATGAATCAAACGAGATGCCTGCTTAAGGGAAGATTCTACCTGCGCGACTAACTCTTCGGGTTCGAAGGGTTTAACCATGTAGACATCCGCACCCGTGGTTAGACCTTTCACTCGATCTTGGCTCTGGCCCTTAGCGGACAAAAATAGGATAGGAATCCAGCTCTTGCCCGGATCTTGGCGTACCTGTTCAACAAAGGCATAGCCATCCATTTCAGGCATCATGACATCGCATATAATCATATCAGGGACCAAGCCACCGAGCACATCAAGGGCTTCGCGACCATTGCCTGCCGTTACAACTTGATAACCGCGAAACTCCAGGTAATCTCTAACCAGCAAGATGAGGTTAGGATCATCGTCTATCAGTAAGAGTTTCTTTTGATCGCCAGTAGTGGGTTCTTTCATGCCGTGTACTTGTGTTAATCGAAGGCTAATGGGATAAGAAAAAAGGTGATAAAAGAAGATAAGTTCAAAATTTATTAGGTCGTTTCTGGGCAGGTCCCAGATGGGATGGGGGCAATAACCGCATCCTAGTTAGTCGTTTGTATACACCTTTGTTGATGATACTGTACGGACTATAGTCAATCAGGGGTATTTTATTAAGCGCAGTTAAATTTATTGCAAGGTTGTACATACTTAAATTTCTACTGTCCATAGAAGGAGAGGGCAGTAACTGCTCTTATGTCAACTCCTTGACCCATAACTTCAAATCAAGTGTTCCCAATCAATCAATAGGATCACGGATCGCCCGGTACTTATTTACATCAGGCAGTGGACGTTTCAGGAAAACGTAGTCTTCCACTACATGATTGCCAATGAGATGCTCTTGGATAATGCGTTCTATCACATCTGGTGTGGCGCTGTGGTACCAAACACCGTCAGGGTAAACGACCAAAATAGGTCCTTGCTGGCATACCCTTAGACAGTTTGCTTTGGTCCGAAAAACACAGCCATGCTCCTCTTCGGTAGGAATGTCTAGATGTAACTCTTTTAATCTTTTTTTGAGATAGTTCCAGGCTTCAATGCTGCTGGCTTTGTCACAGCACTTGGGCTTGGTTTGGTCGGCGCATATGAAGACGTGCCGCTCAATCGCATTGAGCGCCAGGGCATCTACACACTGTGATAAAGAATTACTCATTGAAGGAAACGTATCACTTTGTGGGGTAAGAACCCTATGGGCACGATCACATTGCTAACGGATTTTGGTCATACAGATAGCTATGTTGGTGTGATGAAGGGGGTGATTGCTACCATAAGCCCTCAATGCCAGGTGGTTGATCTCACCCATGGGATATACCCTCAGGATATCTTGGCTGCGCGGTTTAATTTGCTAACTAGCTATGGGTATTTCCCAAGTGGAACAGTTCATGGGGTAGTGGTTGATCCGGGGGTGGGGACGCAGCGAGCTGCTGTCGCGGCTCAAGTGACTGCTGCTGCGGGTTGTCACTTTATCGTTGCGCCGGATAACGGTATTTTGACCGGGTTTCCCATGACGGCGGCTGTGGCTTTGACAAATGCTGACTACTGGCGCACCACTCAGCCTAGTTTCACGTTTCATGGTCGCGATATTTTTGCACCTGCTGTTGCGCATTTGGCTAGCGGAATCCCCATGGAAAATCTGGGGGTGCCGATATCGGTTTCTAGCTTGGTAAGTTTAGACATCCGTGACGCTGTGGCGACGGAGCAGGGCTATCGGGGCAGCGTTCAGTATATTGACCACTTTGGCAATTTAGTGACTACGATTACGGGAGATAGGCTGGCTGGTCAGGCGTGGCACGTTTGCTTGGGGGGAGGTGTTATTGGGTACACCACCACCTATGGTCATACTGAATCAGGAGCAGCTTTGGCGCTCATTGGCAGTCACGGCTATGTTGAGATTGCTGTTAATGGCGGCAGTGCGGCCCAGGTATTTGAGGCAAAGGTGGGAGACGAGGTGGAGTTACTTACTTTCCCCATGGGTGGGGCAGGGCGGTGCTTTGATACTCCGATTTAGCCAGCCGATGGCCTGCTCTAACCGGGGTAAGGCTTCTTCTGGATTATCGTTGAGCAAATAGACGAGGGCTGCGGCCACCTGCTCTTTTGCCCGGACCTGTCGGTTGGAATTTAGCCGATGCCAGTCGTTGGGGCTAATGGCTAACTGCTTGGCTAATGCTTGGGCTAGCGTCAGCGGCTCAACATCTTGCAGAGTTAGAGAGTTATGGTCAGAAGACATTTTTATACTATTCATGGGGTATTGCGCAGGGTGTGGGCTGTGCCTAACCCAGGCCATAAAGGTTTCTCGATAGATTCCTCTCCTGTACTTTAAGTGTATATCTACTGTATGAGCCTGGTTGCACGATGAAATCGTCTCTGCCTTTGACTGAGCAAGATCTTACTGATTTTGCTGTGGCCCTAGAGGAAACGGATAAGGACTTTAATGCTCTGCGTCAGCGCTATGTCGAAGTGCGTGAGGCATTTGCTCAACGCACACAGGCCCAGGCCCAGATTACCCAGGGGCATTTGCCTGGGGCAGAGTTAGAACGCCTGCATAAGCAAATTGAAACCTTGGAAGAAACGCTGGAAAACCAGCTGATGTCCTGGAATGTTCTCAAAGAGCCTTTTTGGCAGGTCCTGCGGTTTGTGGGATTGGGATTGGTGCTGGGGTGGTTTTTTCGGGGGTGGTTTGGGTCGTAACGATCACAGCTTGCGCTACCTTAGATAAAGTTTGGCTGCATCCAGGCTCTGCCCTTTGTAACGGGAAAAGCGTAGAGTCTTAGCCTGGATGTGGTTTGGAGTTCTAAAAACGGCGTAGGCAATGACCACTCAACGCATCAAGCACATCCTGAAATCCGGTAACCCTGGCGAGGTTGTCACTATCCAAGGCTGGGTCCGCACTAAGCGCGATTCTAAGGCATTTAGCTTTTTAGATATTAATGATGGGTCCTCCATGACGGGGCTGCAGGTGATTGCGGATGCCAAGATTGAGGGCTATGACGATGCGATGAAGCGGATTACCACAGGAGCTTCGGTGGTGGTGACGGGAACCTTAGCGGAGTCGCCGGGTAAAGGTCAGCGGGTGGAGCTGCAGGCTGGCAACCTTGATGTGGTGGGTGAGTCGGATGCGGAAACCTATCCGTTACAGAAGAAACGCCATTCGTTTGAGTTTTTGCGGGGGCTGGGGCATTTGCGATCGCGCACCAATACCCTGGGTGCCGTCTTCCGCATCCGCAACGCCTGCGCCAATGCCATCCACGAGTTTTTTCAAAGTCGCGATTTTCTCTGGATCCACACCCCTATCTTGACGGCCAGTGATTGCGAGGGGGCGGGGGAAATGTTCACCGTCACCAGCATGAATCTGGATAAGTTACCTAAAAATGATGATGGCAAGGTGGACTATGGCCAGGACTTTTTTGGCAAACCCACCTACCTGACCGTCAGCGGCCAGCTCGAAGCTGAGATTATGGCCATGGCCTTTACCAATGTCTACACCTTTGGTCCCACCTTCCGGGCTGAGAACTCTAACACGTCTCGTCATCTGGCCGAGTTTTGGATGATGGAGCCAGAAATGGCCTTTTGCGATCTCGAAGGTAATATGGATCTAGCAGAAGAGTTTCTCAAGTTTGTCTTTAAGCGAGTGTTAGAAGAATGTCCTGATGATATGGAATTCTTTAACAAACGGATTGAGAAAACAGTTTTAGAAACTGCTGATAACATTATCAACAATGAGTTTGAGCGC
>JBCAWO010000073.1:0-22931 GCA_038534515.1 Cyanobacteria bacterium J06554_1 | reverse complement strand
AAATCCTATCTTGTCAGAAAACAACTAGGATTTGCGAACGGAACAATAGTGCTTGGAAATTGCTGGTTAGCTTTTCAACTACAGGAGCCTTAAAGGCAACATAGCTCACATAAGCAGTAGCAGCATCCTTCACAAAACCTTCCCAATGCGCATAGCTGAATACAACTGCTACACGGCATAGCAAAGTTTCTTCATGGCTGCGACTATCTTGTATGGATTGTTTAATACTGATTAATTCTCTTCGTCTCCATTGGCTTGTCTGTGCGAAGTAATCAATCAAAGATTCTTTACTCTTGAAGACCATCTAACCAATTTTTACCAAATTCTATGGTTTTAGGGATACGAGTTGAAGACCTTACACCCGATTTGGTGTATTGATTTAGCTCGTCATAGGTCGCAAGCAACTGATGCTTTTGAATAAATGCTTCTTTGTCTGGTAGATTCTTCCCTGCGAGTAAGTAGCGACCTATTCCAATTGCTAAAACTTCAAATAGGGATACTAATGTGCCTCCATAATATTTATTCTTAAGTACGTTGTACTTTCTGAAAGAATCTTGACTTAGGCATTCTGCCAAAAATTGAAAGGTCTGATGAAAGACGTTCTCCAAATTGTCTCTCTCAAACGATAGGTTTTCAGCCTCTCGTACAATTTCATCAGTTAAGAAAGTTCCTAATTCTTCGATTTTTGAAAAGCTCGAGGAATCGCTTTTAGATAAGACAATAAAGCGAGTAACTAGCTCCAAGTCAAAGGCTTCTTCTACAGCTCGTTCTGTCAGAAGAATACAGTCTAAAAAATTTTGACTCTCTGCTAAATATTTTATCCAGTAAAAAAAGTCACGATTCGTCATGATCAAAATGCAATTTCTTACCTCTTGATCAGTAGCTGGAGAGCCTCCAGTATTTAAGCGCTGGAAGATCTCATATTTTGCGATATCGTCACTAGTATTTTTGACAATATTTACATCAAGACGAGAGCGTTTTATTTTTATTCTTGCGCTTTCGGCTAACTCTTCAGACTCATTCTCAGATTCCCATATTTTTCCTTCCAGGCTAGGCAAGTATTTAGTTTTTGTAAGACGTAGTTTCTCTATCCTTTTTCCGTTTTCATCAAGCAAATCGCCAGTTAGTTCAAAAATGCTAGACAGACGCTGCAAACCATCGATTACATCCCATTTTGAACCAGCTTGTTCTGATACAAAGACTGGAGGGACGGGTATTCCTAACAGCAAAGATTCAAGAAATCTAGATTTTTGTTCAACTTTCCACCTAAAAAATCTTTGGAATTCAGGGTGAATATTTAACTCACCATCTCTATACATGGATATTAGCTCACCTACAGACATTGAGTAAGAGTCAGTAGATACTTTTGCTGCGTATTGACTAATTTCGGTTTCAAGAGACATAGCAAATATTGTCTGTAATACTTTTCCTTTTTAGAAATAGTTCATCCGGCTCTAAAAAATTCCTTCCAACGCCTCTACGCATCGCTCGCAGATGGTCTCATGCTCTGCCGACTCGCCCACATGGGTGGAATAGTTCCAACAGCGCTCACACTTTTTCCCATCCGCATCCACAATGCCGATACCAAAGGCATCGGACTCACTGCGGTACTTAATATCCTTGAGCCTGTCAGGACTGTCCAAAATCTCCACCTGGGACACTAGCAGCAAATACCGCACCTCGTCTACATGGCTAGAACCAGCCGCCACCGCATCACTCGGGTTCATTGCCTTAAGCTGCTCCCTTAGCTGTTCATCCGCCACATAGATTAGCGCTTTTGCTTCCAACGATGAGCCAATATCCTTAGCCGAGCGAGCCTGCTCTAACACCTGGTTCACCTCATCCCGCAGTTCTCGCAGCTGATTCCAGGTATCCGCCAGTTCCGGCTTCGCCCATGCTGGGTCAATCGTTAACCAGCCCGACTCAAACACAGACTTTGTGCCAGTCTCGTAGGGCATAAACTGCCAGATATCCTCTGCCATATGGCACAGTACCGGCGCAACAGATTTGGCTAAATTCTCCAGGGCAATTGCAAGAACAGTCTGACAGCTACGCCGCCGCTCTGAATTGGCATCGCTGATGTATAGCCGATCCTTGGCAATATCCAAATAGAAGTTCGATAGGTCCACCACACAGAAATTTTGCACTGTTTGGAAGAACCGGAAGAACTGATAGGTATCAAAGGCAGACTCCACCTCAGCAAAGATTTCGGTCATGCGGTGCAGCATGTACTGATCTAACGAGGGCATTTGCTCGCAGGGAACCGCATCTTTAGCGGGGTCAAAGTCGTGGAGATTACCCAACAAGAATCGCGATGTGTTGCGAATCTTGCGATACACATCGGCCAGCTGTTTGAGGATATTGTCTCCGATGGGCACGTCAGAAGAGTAGTCCACCGAGGAGACCCACAGCCGTAGCACATCGGCACCGTAGGGCGGCTTCTGTTTTTTGTTTTTGCCCCCTTCAATAATCTCGTAGGGGTCCACCACGTTACCGATAGACTTACTCATTTTGCGGCCGTTTTCATCCAGGGCAAAGCCATGGGTGAGAACAGTTTTGTAAGGGGCACAGCCGTGGGTGGCCACACTGGTCAGTAAGCTTGACTGGAACCAGCCCCGGTGCTGGTCAGACCCTTCCAGGTATAGATCCACCGGATACTTAAGGGCGTCGCGCTGGTCGGCGACCGCTGCCCAGGATGACCCAGAGTCAAACCACACATCCATGGTGTCAAAACCTCGCACATAGGTGTGACCGTTATTGCGATAGCTCTCTGGCAGCAGTTCTTCTACAGACATGCTCCACCAGGCGTCGGAACCATGCTCAGCAAAAATGTCGCGTACGTGGGCGATGGTTTCTTGATTCATCAGTACGTCGCCGGTTTCTTCATCGTAGAAGGCGGGAATGGGCACCCCCCAGTTGCGCTGGCGAGAGATACACCAGTCGGACCGGTCGCCTACCATGGGGGTGATGCGGTTCTCTCCCTGGGCTGGAATCCACTGCACATCGGAAATTGCCTTTAGGGCTTCATCCCGGAAGCCTTCGACGGAGGCAAACCACTGCTCGGTGGCGCGGAAGATGGTGGGTTTTTTGGTACGCCAGTCGTAGGGATATTTGTGAACGTAGGGCTCGTGCTTGAGGAGTGTATTGGCCTCTGTCAGGGCTTTGATCAGTTCCTCGTTGGCCGTTTTGAGGACGTTTAGCCCTGCAAAGCTACCGGCTTCTGTGGTGTAGGTCCCCCGCGCATCTACCGGGCAGAGAATGGGTAAACCATACTTCTGGCCGACACCAAAGTCTTCCATCCCGTGACCGGGAGCGGTGTGTACCAGGCCAGTACCCGACTCGGTGGTGATGTAATCACCGCCGATGACGATGGGGCTTTCGCGGTTAAAGGTGTCTTCTTTTTGGGCTAGCGGGTGGCTGTAGGTGGAGCCTGCGAGGTCAGCACCGTTGAGATCTACTTTGGCGGTGAGTTCGCTGCCAAATACGCCGGCCAGGGTGTCAATTAGGTCTTTGCCCACGATCAGGTACTTGAAGGGGGCACCGGAGGCAACTTCTACTACGGTATATGTAAGGTCTGCATTGACGGCCACGGCTACGTTGGCGGGGATGGTCCAGGGAGTGGTGGTCCAGATGGCGACGCCTAGATTATCCAGGTAAGGTGCCAGGGTTGCTTTGGCCGTATCCGATGCGCTCACCATGGGGAAGCCGACGTAGATACTGGGGGAGGTGTGGCCTTCGGGATATTCCAGCTCCGCTTCTGCCAGGGCCGTTTGGGATGAGGGACTCCAGTGGACGGACTTGAGGCCTCGATAGATGTAGCCCTTGAGCACCATCTGGCCAAAGACGTCGAGCTGAGCGGCCTCGTATTCGGGCTGTAGGGTGAGGTAGGGCTTGTCCCAGTTGCCCCACACGCCAAAGCGTCGGAAGCCTTTGGCTTGATTCTCAACGGTTTCTAGGGCAAATTCTTTGGCTTTTTGGCGTAGCTCCAGCGGTGTGAGGTTGGCCCGCTCTTTGCGGTCGATGGTTTGGAGTACTTTTAGCTCGATGGGTAGACCGTGGCAGTCCCAGCCGGGGACATAGCGGACTTTGCGATCGCGCAGCAGCTGATACTTATTAATGATGTCCTTGAGCACCTTATTCAAGGCATGACCCATGTGGAGGTTGCCATTGGCATAGGGGGGGCCATCGTGGAGCACAAACACATCCCCCGAGTTTTCCTGGGACAGCGTTTCATAAATCTTGCTGTCATCCCAGAATGCCTGCAGCTCTGGCTCACGCTTGATAGCGTTGGCCCGCATACTAAAGTCGGTCTTGGGCAGTAGGACAGTGTCCTTATAGCTTTTAGCGTCGGAGCTTTTGGGGTCAGTCACGGTGCGGGGGAAAAGTATGGGAATTTACTACGCTCCCGTCATTCTGCCTCAGAAGTTCCTATCGCTTCAATAGTTTTAGGTTTTTTACGTCAATCTTTGGCGCATAACCCATTGGATGCCTGGCAAAATCTCCGTTACCGGGCCGTAGTTTTTTTGCGATCGCACAGCCAAATCCAACGATTACGACTCTGTTCCACACCGCACCGGCTGTTTAACTCTGATCGAAGAATATTTGGCGTCACATATTTGACGTCACACAGAGGTATGGCAGACGGCTAAATGCAAGGTCCGCCATACCAGAGCCAACTAGGGAGTCAAATGGCCCGAAGCCCTCAGGGCCTGTGGGGAGAGCGATGGGGGCTGCGCTCAAATAATGCCGAGGGTAATCAGCGTCCTAAGTACGCTTTTAGGCCTGATGGGCTTACTCACAAATTCTGATGCCCCTACCATCTTGGCCCGCATCCGTTCAGGAATACTGCTTTCACTACCCACCATCACAATGGGTGTCTTTTTAAAGTCTGCCATTCGTCGAATTTGAGCACACAGTTCGTAGCCGTTTACCACAGGCATTGTCAATCGTAAAAAGATTACCTTTGGCTTTAGCTTAAGTAGCTGTTTCAAAATCTCCAACGGGTCAGAAATGTTGGTGTAGCGATAGCCTGCTGCTTCAATAATAGTCGCCATTTTATGACTGTCGGCTAGGCTGTTATCCACATAAACAATCCTGGCATCCTTAGGGGCAGTCGCCTGCGCGAGATCAACAACAATGTTAGTTTGAGAAGCAATGACTGATTTTGCAATCTTGTCTTCCACCGGTTTTAGCTGCAGTGCCTGGCTGCGAATGTGGGGTAAAACCGACAACACAAATGTTTTTAGCGGCTGATTAGCCTTTAGGGCCAGGTCCCGCAGAGTGTGATCACCATCGGCTAGCTTACTCAACAATTTAAAGAGTTTTGGATAAGCCAGATCTTCCAACGAAGACAAGTCTTTTATAACTAGCGCATCGTTAGGGCACAGTGAGGTTAGCCTGGATTGTTCCCAACCTTGCCACTCGCGTTTAGACTGCCCCCATACCCGGATACTCTGTAGATTGATATAGGAGAAATCAGAGGCTTTTTGGGCTTTAATGCGGTAAGTTAAGCCTCGCTCAGCCTGTTGCAGGCTCAACGTTCCCTGCTGTTGCAGATCAAACAACACTTCTGAGATACACCCGGCCACGATATCTGAAAATACCTGCCGATTAAACTCTTTACGGATAACCAGCCGAGCCAGCCGGTTATAGGTCCAGTCAGAATACTTTCCAGGTCCGCGTCTGAGTAAATCGGGATAATGTTGCAGCAGCTGACGATACCAGCGACGTTTTGCATGGGTATGCGTATTTGCCCATACCAGCTGCCCAGCCAAAAAATACAAGCGCCACTGATGGATAATGTCACTCCTGATCGCCAGGATGCCAGTCAACTGTTTCTGCTTGACAAGCTGTATCTTTTTATCCAATTCAGAAATCAGTACATTTGGCGTGGCGACTTCGGCTCTCATGACTCCTATCGTCTGCAATCGACTTACCCATTAACTGCGCTTATAAGCAACCTGACACACCTTGACTATAGGTCACAAAACCACCGTGAATGTCCGTATTTAAGCTTCCTTAAACAATAATTACGCTGATACGCGTATTTTCCTCTGACTGTTCATAAAACTTTTATAGGAGATAAATTTGTAAAGTTATCCCTTTTATTAGAGGCGGAGAGATACATTCAGGGCATCCTTAGAACAGCTGATGTCGAGCGTTGCCCTAGTGGTATTTTATACTCTAAATATAATGCTGTCTACGTAGATGTAATGACGCTAGGTCTGTAACGTTAGCTCACATCATCTGGATTTTTCAAGAGACTTTATGGTTTCTTTTTAAATCTCCTATACATCTCCGCAGACTCTTCAGATTTAGGCTGTTGCTCAATATTCACCATATTGTCACTCAGGGGTATCCATGGCTGAGCACTGGTGGTCCACAGGTTGCCAACAGGTTGTAACCAGCTTGTATTATCCAGTGTTCTCGGTTTGATATTGGTGATTTTGTTATTGCGAGTAGGTTGATGGAATCATCGAGTACCACACTCACCGCAGAAGAAATAAACTACGGTTCTACCCCTGGCAGAAGAGCGATTCCATTGTTTGAGGTATTTGAAGTTGCTCCGTAATAGGGGTACAGCGTTGCGGGGGACCGGCATTGACATGCCAAAAGCGTTAGATGATTGCCGTATTGGCCGCCGCCGGTATGGGGAAATGGCATGGAGGTTAGTCCCAAAATTCATCTTCGGGCCAGTTACTATCTTCGTCGTCATCCTGTTGAGGTGCAGCTGATGAGGCGGTGGGGACAGCCTCATCAGCTGCAGCCACAATGGCGGGTTTGAGATTGGCTAATGTGTCTTGGGCAGAAAGTGCGCCTTGGGCAGAGGGTGTGTCTTGGGCAGATAATGTGGGTGAAATATTGACGTTTTCTATCGTTACCTCTGGCTTTTCCGTATCGGACGTGTTGGCTGAGCTGTCTGCTGCATTGGCGCTGTCCGAGGATGTCTCTGTCTCTAATTTAGGAATAGAGGGTGGCCTGGGTGGCAGCTCGATCATGGGTTTGGGCTCTCTCTTTTTAGGAGTCACCACGTCCTTTAGCCAGCCTGCAACGATGCCGATAGCAGCCAGGGAATTTTTTTGTTTACGAGCTGGTTTGACCGGAGTTGGGATGTCTTTCGTGGGAGACTCCTCTGGTACATCTGTTTCAGGTCCGTCTGCCTCAGGTACGGAGGTCGGCATCGCTGCCGGGACGATCATTTTGGGGGCAAATTCATCTACGGCTGGTTGAATCAGGATTGGGCTATCGGGATCTGGCTCCTGGTCCAGGGTGTCTTCCACCCCGTCTTCTACAAATTCATAGTCCTTGGCGATGGGACGGCTAGCTGTACGGCTGCGTTCAGACTTGCCTAATCGAATGGGGGTTTGTTGAGCTGAAGGGGTGGTTTCTCGACGCAGCCGCAGGGTTTGGTAGCCCAACCACAGCAATAGACCCACCGAGGCCGTTTGTCCCAGCAAGACGGCACCGTTTATTTGCCGGGCGCAGTACCACAGCACCACGGCATAAAACATACCGACGCCGCTCCAGAAAAAGTCTGAGCGGCGATGTACCTCTGGCAGGATAAAGGCGACTAAATAAAAGGCTAAACTGCCTATTCCCACAATCACAGCTAACACGTTTGCTAGCATCCGCTTCGACTCCAGCGTGATGAACAGATCATGGCTGTTGATTGAGGAGACGAACCGCTCTGAAAAATAATTGCTTTACAGCCAGCTTTGTCAGAGTTGATTCCTATTCACAATCAGCAGCGCAGATTTAATTATTATCGATAAGGGACCGTAAGGCAGGAGTTTTGCATCAAAACTCTCACCCCTGGCACGTTAAGATATCTGACCGTACTCGCTCCTTATAACCATCATGAGTAATCAGCCCCAAATTCCCGTCGTGGTCAATGGTGCCATGGGCCGGATGGGTCGTGAAATTGTCAATGCGATCGCAACTGCCGACGATATGAGATTGGTTGGTGCCGTGGATCGTAATCCTGAGTCCATCGGTCAAGACATTGGCGAAATTGCAGGCTGTGGTCCCCTAGAGGTTCCAGTGACCCACGATCTAGAAGCCACCTTGGTAATGGCCCAGAGCGAGGGTAATGCGGTGATGGTGGATGTCACCCACCCGGCCAAAATATATGAACAGGTGCGGGCCGCCATTGCCTATGGCGTGCGGCCCGTGGTGGGGACAACGGGGCTAACGCCAGAACAAATCATTAATCTGGCGGAATTTGCAGAAAAGGCTAGCATTGGCTGTCTGATCATCCCAAACTTTGCCATTGGAGTGATTTTGATGCAACAGGCGGCCCTGAAAGCGGCTGAGTACTTTGACCATGTGGAAATTATTGAGCTACACCACAATCGCAAGGCCGATGCCCCCAGTGGTACGGCCATTAAAACCGCGCAAATGCTGCAAGAGGTCAAACCGTCCTTTAATCCGCCCCAGGTAGACGAGACCGAAACCCTGCAAGGTTCACGGGGTGGTACCACCGAGGAGGGCATCAACATTCACAGCGTGCGTTTACCGGGGCTGGTGGCCCACCAGGAGGTCATGTTTGGAGCCCCTGGCCAGGTATATACCCTGCGCCACGACGCCATGGACCGAGTGTGTTTTATGCCCGGTGTCTTGTTGAGCATTCGCAAGGTACTGCCCTTAAAATCCTTGCTATACGGATTGGATAAAATTCTGTAGGTTGGGTTGAACTGGTGAAACCCAACCGGTCTAATACCCCAAATCCGATGGAGAAATTTGTGAGGGGTTGGTGGGCGGTATGGTTGGGTTTCGTACCTCATCCCAACCTACGTGTTGGGATGTTTACAATGCAGACCAATGGCCGCTTGAATATTATCCAAACCGTGCTCATCCAGCTTATTCAGCAAGCCTTTGAGGACATTTTTAACCATCCACGGGCCTTCGTAGACCCAGCCGGTATAAACCTGCAACAGCGATGCCCCCGCCGTGATTTTTGCCCAAGCGTCGTCAGCGGTAAATATGCCCCCGACCCCAACGATGGGCAGCTGGCCGTTAGTTTTTTGGTAGATATAGCGAATCACATCAGTGGAGCGCTGGCGTACCGGTGCGCCGCTGATACCCCCGGCTTCCTCGGTGACTAAGTTACCTGTGGTGGCTAGTTGCTTCGTGGCTAGTTGCGCTTTAGCAATGGTGGTGTTGGTGGCAATGATTCCCGCCAAGCTATGCTGCTGAGCCAGGTCTAAAATATCGTCAATGTCTTCCCAGGCAAGGTCTGGAGCGATTTTGATTAGGAGTGGTTTTTGCTGGGTATTGGCAGTTTGGAGGGTGGCGAGAATAGGGGCAAGCTGGGATTTGGCCTGGAGCGATCGCAACCCTGGCGTATTTGGTGACGATACATTTACCACAAAGTAGCTGCCCAGATGCTGCAACCGCTGGAAGCTTTGTAGATAGTCCGCAGCGGCATCTTCTAACGGTGTCACCTTTGACTTACCTAAGTTAATGCCCCTGGGAAAATCTGCGGACATGGGCACCTGGCTAAGGCGTTTGGCTAGGGCAGCCGAGCCCTGATTATTAAAGCCCATACGGTTTAATGCAGCCTGGTCCTGGGGCAGACGAAATAAGCGAGGTTTAGGATTACCCGGCTGGGCATGGCCGGTGACCGTACCCAGTTCTGCAAAGCCAAACCCCATCAGCGGCCAACAGTCCACAGCAATGCCATCTTTATCAAATCCAGCCGCTAACCCCAGGGGATTGGTAAACGTTTGCTGCCATAGGACCTGACGGAGACGGTGGGAGGTCACCAGACAGCTATTTTCACACCAAGCTTGGGCAAACCGTCGAGCAGGCTGGGTCCAATACGGAGCCGTCGTAGGGGGCTGAGCAATCCAGGCTAGGGTTCGGAGTGTTTGTTGATGGACCGTTTCTGGATCGGCCCTAAATCGCTGGAACAGCAACGGTAGCAAGCTAGCTTTATAGACATTCTGCAAAACAAATCAAGCTCCCCAAACAATCCTGTGGATTATATCGTTCAATTTGAGACGCTCACAGGCGTTGCCCGATTTGGTTTAGCGTTGGCAGTTAGCTGGGGCGATAGCTGATATAAATATGGAACCTGTGAATTTAAGTCATAGTATGAAAATCATTGAAGGGTACGGCACAGTATCAACCATGACCTACCGGTACCTGACGCCACTCGTAACATAATGGCATTAGGTAAATGATTCTCTTTTGACTGATATGCCTCAGTACCATGCTCGAATAGCATTATTTAGACAGCTGGGATAACTTACATTAAGTTACGTACCTAGCGCTTGTTACAGTCCTAGCGTTTTACCCAGACCCCTAGTCTGGCTTTCAACATCCGAGTCTTTATGGTCAGCCCCGTACCCCCAGCGACGTGTGAACAGCATTTGGCCAACTTGGGTCAGGTTCTCAAAACCGTATGGGAACAGGAGACAGTTGATGGTCAACTCAAAGAGATTGCTGAATACATGCAGCAGCTCTATCCCCATGATCTGACATGGATCGGTCTCTATGATTCTGACGAGCAGAGTTTAACCACCCAAACGGCGGTTTTGACCAGCGGCAAAAATTTTTTATGGCAAAAGATCAGGCTTCAGCCTGACGACGCTGTTAGGCAGGTGATAGAACGGGGATTGCCAGCCGCCGTTTATGACCTACAAGAATCCTATCGAGCGGGCGAGTGGAAAGATATTGCTAAGCGTCTGGAGATACATGACGCGATTGTCTTTCCCATTCAACGACAGCAGGAGTGTCTTGGCATCGTGCTTTTAGGCACTGCCCGTCGGGGCGCATCCTTAAAGTCCGGTGTGCAGAAAAAAACCTTTTCCATTCTGGTCACCACCCTGGCGACCATTCTGCATCGATACCGACAGGATTATTACCTACAGATAGAAAAACGTCCCTCCCAGCCATTTTTCCAACTGCTGGCTAAGCTAGAAACCATCCAGGAATTAGAACCTAGGCTTCAGGAAATTGTCGACGCCACCCATCGATTTGTGGGGGCTAATCGCACCCGGGCCTATTGGTTCGAGCCTCAGCAGCGTTTTTTTTGGCACCGCGTTGCTAACGGTAGTCACAATCGCCATGCCTACACGGCCCAATCGCCCGCTCGCTCCCAGCTGTCGGCCAGTGGCTACCAAGAGTTTTATCAAACGCTGTCCTGTGGGGATGTGATTGTCATTGGGGCAAATACCTACTCCCACACAGAGACGGTGATTGAGCCTTTAAAAATAGCCTTTGAAAAGCCGTCTTTGATGGTGGCCCCGATTTTAATGCAGGGGGATTTGCTGGGTTTTTTGATTGTAGAAGCGACCCAACCGCGCGAGTGGAGTGTACCAGAGAAGCGATATTTGGCGGCGGCGGCTCAGGTGGTTAGCCTGGGGATGCCCATGTCGGCGTTGCAGGAACGGGTGGCCAATTTGGAGGCCAACCACCAGCTATCCGTGGGGCTTGCCCAAAGTATTCATGGGGACCGCGACTGGCAGTCGGTCATGGCGCGGTGTGCCGAGCAGCTGATTGCCACCCTCGAAATCGATGGCCTCCTGGTTCTGATTCCTGATTTGGAAGGCGATGGGTTTGAGGTGGGCTATCAGCACCACAGCACCCGCAGTAAACCGTCCCAAGAAACCTGGTGCTCTCTCCACGATATTGACTGGCAGCTGCTGGCTCGCCAAACGGTGCCGATATGTATCGAAAACTTAGACAACGACCTGAAGCTGCGGGCATGGCATCCCCAGTTTTTACAGATGGGGATGCAGTCGGCCATGGCCTATAACCTGTCGCCGGGCCAGGCTCCAGAGGGCGTGCTAGTGGTTACCGATACCGATGGTCGTCGTTGGAACCAAACTGAGCAGGATCTGCTGCAGTCGGTAGGGCGTCAGATTGGGTTAGTACTTCATCAGTGGTCGTTGCAGCGTCAGGCGCAGCAGCAGTCCCAAATGCATGACACCATGCAGTGGGGGTTGCGAAATTTACAGCGTACCTTTGATGTGAGCCAGCTAGAACAGGCGGCTACCCATCACATTAGCCAGCTGCTGCGACTTCCCCTGGTGGCGCTGATCGTTTGGGAAAACGGTCAGAAGGAGGCCCGTTTGGCGGCCTCAGTCATTCGAGAACAGCAGTTTGCCGCCAAAGATAATCCGCCTATTTTAGTGGATGGTGATGCCCTAATTAACTGGGCCATCCAGACCGACGGGGTAATTCAGCTGGAGTATGAAGAATTACCTGATGTGACCCGTCAGTGGTTGCGATGCCCCGAACATGCTCAGCTGCTGGTCGTTGCCCTGAGAACATCCCCAGAGCATACTCTCAATGGCGCTATTGTGCTGGCCGATCATCGGGACCGGCGTTTCTCTGATCAGCAGATGAGTATGTTGGCTGTCCTGGTCCATCAGCTAGCTTGGTGCCGTCGCCATTTAATGTTAACCAGCCGTTTGAGGGAGCACAGAAGCAAGCTGACTGAGTTGAACTGGTACAAGCATCACCACATGGATGATATCCGGCGACAGGTGAGGGAATCGCGACGTCAGCTCAGTAACTTAAAGCAGATACCTGACATTGGTAATCAGCCCTATTTTCATGCCGTGGATAGCCGTTTGGCTGGAATGGAAAAGGAGCTGCTGCGGTTAACCAGTCGTGAACGCTGGGCCATGGCCTCTGACCCCCGTAAGGTGCCCCTGGTTGCCTTGCTAAACCGTTTGATGAAACGAGTGCAAACCCAGGTGCAAAAAAAACAGCTTTGGACCCAGGTACACTCCGATAGTAATTTGGCGTTGCAGGGCGAAATGCAAAAGATAGAGTTTGTGTTGTACGAGCTGATTTCCGCCGCCTGCCGACGATCCCCATCGCGAGGACGTGTGGACATCTGGAGCCGCCCCTTAGACCAGCATTGGATCGAGCTATCGATTACCGATGACGGTGATGTGGAAGAGGCCATCGTTACGGCACTTAATCAAGGCCATCGCCGCGATCATTTAGCGGAATCGCCTTTGGATCGGCCCCCTGGCTTAAACCTGGCCATTTGTCGTTCGCTCATGGTGCGACTAGGGGGAGAATTCATCTTAGAAAAACTAGATGATAATCGCACCCGCAGCTCTGTCATGTTTCCCATGCATCGCGTTGCCAAGTAGCACGGGAAACTGCTAACCATTTGTTCTGTGAGCAATAGGAGGGGCTACAGCCAGCTCTAAGACCTGCTTAGTCGTTGCTCTGAACCGTTGCGCCTGACGGCACGGCTGCCAGAGGAACGCTCGCTTTGGTTGCAAGTGTCTCAAGATTGGTGGCTTGAAGTAGCGGTGTCTTGAGCACAGAGTCATTGGCCAAGGTGAACAGGGGATTAGACAGGACACCAGCCAGTGATGTGGCCACAACGGCCAAGACAAGACTCACCTGCATTGGACGCATCCCTGGTAAATTCCACTGGGGAGCGGGGTAATTCTTGACCGAATTGGACATTTCCTGGGGTTCTTTGACCACCATCATCTTCACGACACGAATGTAGTAATAGATGGAGATGACACTGGTAATCAGACCAATCAGCACCAGATTGTAGGCACCGGCCTGCCAGCCAGCCCAAAAGATGTAAAGCTTACCAAAGAAGCCTGCCAAAGGGGGAATCCCACCCAGGGAGAGCAGACAGAGGCAAAGACACAGGGTGATCAGCGGATCTTTTTGGTAAAGACCGGCATACTCACTAATTTGGTCAGTCCCTGTACGCAGGGAGAAGAGAATGACACAGGTGAATGCACCCAGGTTCATGAACAGATAAACCATCAGGTAAAAGAGCATACTGGCATAGCCAGCATCGGTGCCAATCACCAGGCCAATCATCATAAAGCCTGCCTGACCGATGGAAGAGTAGGCCAGCATCCGCTTCATACTGGTTTGGGCCAAGGCGACCACGTTCCCTAGGACCATACTCAAGATGGCTAGGGCCGTAAAGACAAAGCGCCATTCGCTGGCCACCAGTGGAAATGTCGTCACGAGCAGACGAATCGCTAATGCAAAGCCTGCTGCCTTGGAACCAACGGATAAAAAGGCGACGACGGGGGTGGGGGATCCTTCGTAGACATCGGGGGTCCACTGGTGGAAAGGAACAGCCGCAACCTTAAAGGCAATACCGGCAATGACAAACACCAGCGCCACTACCAAACCAATGGAACTTTCGCTGGTGCTGCTGGCAAGGTTGGCTGCGATCTCACTTAGTCGGGTCTCACCACCTGAGAGCCCATAAAGCAGCGAAATGCCATACAAAAAGATGGCTGAGCTGGCCGCACCAATTAACAAATACTTGAGGGCAGCCTCGTTAGAGCGAGGATCCCGCTTCATGTAGCCCGTTAGCAAGTATGAAGAAATACTCAGCGTTTCAAGGGACACAAAAACCGTAACCAGCTCATCGGCACCGGACAAAAACATGCCCCCCAGGGTGGCCGTCAGCAAAATCCCTAAAAATTCAGCTAGGGCAGTACCCGACTGCTCCACGTAGCGAATGGACATGGGCACTGTCACAGCGGCCGATAAAACGATGATGCCTCGGAAAACCAGACTTAGGGCATCACTATTAAACTCACCAAAAAATGCGATGGGGTTGTCCGTCTCCCACTGTAGTGTCAGGGCACCTACGGAGGTCAAACAGCCACCGATGGCGACATAGGGAACCCAACGGGAGGAGGCTCGACCGACAATCAAATCGCCTACCAAAATAATCAGAATCGTCACAATGACGATTACTTCCGGCAGAATTTTACCCGTATTTAACTGAGCAGCGAGGCTTGCAAAGTCCATTGGTGAAGTGGTGCGGTATTTCCATTTGGAATCTTACCCTAGTATTCTCACTCATCTTGAGCTTCTCCAGGGAAAATTCCTGAATCAGATTAAATTCCCTGGTTCAAAACCCACAGATATTGCCCCGCTGTCCTCCGTTTTCCAATTTTTTCGGATTTCCTCTAAAAAATGGAGGCAAGCAGGCTGAATTATTTTTCAAAACTGTTTATGTCCCTAGTACCAGGCATCTGAAGCCAGTTTTAACTCCGCTCGACCCATCAAAAACAGAGGACTTTGTCAATTATGAGGTGGACGAAATCCGCCATTTCGATCTATCGATATATAAAGGCGACCGTTACCCGCAGCTTGGCAAAATGCAGGGGCGGCTTTCAGCACTCAACGGCTGGCGGCATCTCTGATAAATTCTGAGCTAGATGCAATGGTTATGTATAGTTAGCCAATGAAAACCATCGCCATTGACGCCCTCTCGGGCATTCTTTCTAAGAATAATGCGAGTCGTTTCGCTAGTTTGGGCTGAGGCATTACCCATGTTTGTACCCCAGACATCGCTAGTTCCGATTAACGTAGTAGTCCGACCATTACTTTCAGTTCAGCTATATGTCCACCCTTGTCATTGTTGAATCACCTACAAAGGCAAAAACAATTCGCAACTATTTGCCCAAAGGCTACCGTGTGGAAGCGTCCATGGGCCATGTTCGTGATTTGCCTAAATCGGCTAGTGAAATCCCAGCCAATGTCAAGGGCGAAAAGTGGGCACAGCTGGGGGTGAATGTCGAATCAGAGTTCGAGCCCCTGTATCTGGTCCCCAAGGATAAAAAGAAAGTCGTTAAGGCCCTTAAAGACGCCTTAAAAGACGCAGACGAGCTGGTCCTGGCCACAGATGAAGACCGAGAGGGGGAAAGCATTAGCTGGCACCTGCTGCAGTTGCTAAAGCCCAAGGTGCCCACCAAGCGCATGGTGTTCCACGAAATCACGGAAGACGCCATTCAAGCTGCCCTCAGCAGCTGCCGCGACATTGATGACCAGCTGGTGCGGGCCCAGGAAACCCGGCGTATTTTAGACCGGTTGGTGGGCTATACGCTATCGCCACTGCTGTGGAAAAAGATTGCCTGGGGGCTATCGGCAGGCCGGGTGCAATCGGTAGCCGTCAAGCTGCTAGTAGAGCGCGAGCGCGATCGCCGAGCCTTTAAACAGGGATCCTATTGGGATCTCAAGGCCACCCTCAGCCAGGCTGACAACCCCTTTGAAGCCAAGCTAACCAGCCTGGGCGGCACCCGGGTTGCCACCGGTAGCGACTTTGATGAAAATACAGGCCAGATCGCCGCTGGGCGCAATGTGGTGCTGCTGGATGAAACCCAGGCCCAGTCATTGAAGCAGCGGTTAGAAGCAAGTGTTTGGACGGTGTCTAACCTGGAGGAGCGACCCTCGAGTCCAAAGCCAGCGCCGCCCTTTACCACCTCCACCCTGCAACAGGAATCTAATCGAAAACTGCGCTTGTCCGCCCGAGACACCATGCGCACAGCCCAGTCTCTCTACGAGAAGGGATTTATCACCTACATGCGTACCGACTCGGTTAACCTGTCCCAGCAGGCAATCACTGCAGCGCGGTCCTGTGTAGAACAAAAATACGGTAAGGAGTACCTCAGCCCTAAGCCACGTCAGTACGCCACTAAAAGTAAGGGAGCCCAGGAGGCCCACGAAGCCATCCGCCCCGCTGGCAGTACCTTCCGCACTCCCCAGGAAACTGGTCTAAAGGACCGTGAGCGCAGCCTTTACGATCTGATCTGGAAACGGACGGTGGCCTGTCAGATGGCCAATGCTCGCCAAACCCATATCACCGTCAGCATTGAAGTTGATGATGCCATTTTCAAGGCAACGGGTAAACGGATTGACTTTCCAGGCTTTTTCCGGGCCTATGTTGAGGGCTCGGATGATCCCAATGCGGCCCTTGAAGATCGTGAGGTCACCCTCCCCGCTCTCAAGGTGGGAGATACCCCCAGCTGTACTGAGCTAGAGCCCATTGGCCACGAAACTAAGCCCCCCGCCCGCTACACCGAGGCCACCCTGGTAAAAACCCTGGAAAGGGAAGGGATTGGCCGCCCCAGCACCTATGCGTCAGTTATTGGTACCATTATTGACCGGGGGTATGTGCATCCGCTAAACAATAGCCTGATGCCCACCTTTACGGCGTTTGCCGTTACTGAGCTGCTAGATAAGCATTTCCCTGATTTGGTGGATGTCAAATTTACGGCTCGAATGGAGCGCACCCTGGATGACATCTCTACAGGGGAGGCAGATTGGCTACCTTACCTGAAAAAGTTTTATTCCGGTGATACGGGATTGTCGGGGCAAGTAGAAGCTCGAGAAAGTCAGATTGACCCGGCTGAAGCCCGTACGGTTGACTTATCGGACCTCAGCGCCAAGGTCCGGATTGGTAAATACGGTCCTTACATTGAAGCCATTAGCGATGCCGAGGGGGAAGAAGCGGTCCGTGCGTCTATCCCCCTAGATGTCAGCCCGGCGGATCTCAATGATGAGCAGGTACAGGTGCTGCTCAAGCAGAAAACAGAAGGACCTGAAAAACTGGGCCTACATCCTGAAACCGGTGAACCGATCTATGCCCTGATTGGCCCCTATGGTCCCTACGTGCGTTTAGGAGATAAAACTGAAGAAAACCCTAAACCCAAGCAAGTCTCGCTGCCTAAGGGGGTTACCCGTGAGTCTGTGGATTTAGAGATGGCGGTGGGGCTATTGTCTCTACCCCGTTTGTTGGGCCTACATCCCGAAACTGAAGCCAAGATCAAAGCCAGTCTGGGGCGTTTTGGCCCCTATGTGGTGCATGACCAGGGTAAGGACGGGAAAGACTATCGGTCCCTAAAAGGGGACGATGACGTGCTGCAAATTACCCTTGAGCGGGCCCTGGAGTTACTGGCCCAGCCTAAGCGCGGGCGCGGGCGCAAGGCGGCTAAGCCCTTGCGGGAATTGGGTAACTATCCAGACACTGAGGAGCCCATCAATATTTACGATGGTCCCTATGGCCCGTATATCAAGTACGAGAAGGTGAATGCGTCGCTGCCAGAGGGCAAGAAAGTTGAAGACATCACCCTTGAAGAGGCGTTAGAAATTATTGCGGCTAAGGCTGCCACCAAGAAAAAGACAACCCGCCGAAAAACAACGACCAAAAAGTCAACGACTAAGAAATCGACTGCTAAAAAGTCAACGACCAAGAAATCTACCACTAAAAAGGCCAGTACTACTAAGGCCAGTACCACCAAGGCCGGTACCACCAAGAAAAGCACCACAGCCGCTGCTAAAAAGTCAACGACGGCAAAGGGAAAAAAATCCACTACCCAACGGGCTAAAAACACCACAGCCAGCGATGCTGAGTAGGGTGTTTTGGTAACGATGTTGTTATGTGTAACGTAACGTCTTGATGTTGTTGCGGCGCATTTGATAAACCGATGGTAGATTAGCAAACGTTGTTTGGTTTTTTGCCGCCCTGATTTCTATGGTTCTCAAACAACGGCCTCCCCTGTTGGTTACCGTTAGTACTGCGGTGTTACTGGTGCTGGGTGGTGCAGCTGCCTACTTTGGTATTGGTCAGCGCTTTTCGAGCGGGCCTAAGCTACCCATGGGTATGGAGCTAGTGCCCAGCAATGCCCTGATGGCTCTGACATTAACGACGGATGAAAACCAGTGGACCCGTCTGCGACAGCTGGGTACGCCTGAATCTCAAAAGAGTTTGGATCGACTGCTGGTGGCTTGGCGCGATCGCATCATCAGCGCCAATGGCTATCGCTTTAAATCAGACATTCAACCTTGGTTAGGTGACCAGGTGACGCTTGCTTTTTTACCCAAATCTGATGATGGCGGAGGAGCCGCAGAACTGGTTTTGGTAATGCCCATTGCCGACCTGTCTAAGGCCCAGGAAATCCTCTCAGAACCCCAGGACGGCATTACTTGGGTGGGGCGTGACTATAAGGGCATTGGCATACAATCCATCAAAACAGCCAAGGGTGAGACCTATGAGAGTGCTGTTCTAGGTAGTCAATGGCTAGTGCTGGCGTCAGGTGCTAAGGGGATTGAAGCGGTGATCGATAGCTTTGAGGGTGATGCTTCAATGCTCAATAACGATGCCTATCGTCAGGCCTTTAGCCACTTGAAAATGTCCTCTGCCGTGGCCCAGCTGTATATCAATGCCCCGGTGGCGGCTGAGGTGTTGGCGAGTAGTGACACCCTGCCGGGGATCAACGGTCTGGTGGCCGCCGCCAACTTTTTGCCTAACGGGCTAGATATTGAAGCATCCACCTGGCTAGGCCCTGAAGATCAGCCGGTGTATAGGGATATGGTTAATGCGCCGGCCATGGCCCCCCAGCGGTTGCCCGATAGTACCGTGCTGATGGCGTCAACCAGCAGTATTGGCCCCCTGTGGCAGGCCCTGAAGGATGCGGACCAGCTCAATGCGCTACTGCCTGTTTCTGCGGACTCCTTAGCTAAGGGGTTAAGGGCTCAAACAGGGTTGGACATTGACAATGACGTTTTGCCATGGCTGGCTGGGGAGACGGCCCTTGGGTTACTGCCACCCGCCGTCGTAACCGAGTCGGCTGTACCGATGGGGCAATTGGCCCTGGTGGCCGATGTGGCCGACCGCGATGCTGCAGAGGCCACGTGGGAGCAGCTGAATGAGGCCCTGGTGAGCCGCTTTCGCTTTGATGTGGAGCCGCTACAAATCAACTCGCAGCCCATTAGTAAGCTAGTGTCTCTTTACGGTGGTATTGCCATGGGCCATGGCTGGCTCGAGCAGAATGTTACCTTTTTTGGCATGGGGACCGAGGTGTTAGATGCGATCGCACCCCGCCCCAGCAAATCCCTCAAAGCCAATCGAGCCTTTCAAACCCTTTTAGATATCTCCCCATCGGAAAACAGCGGCTACTTTTTTGTCGATGTTGACCGCTTAAACGAGTTAGAGGGCACGTTACCGTTTCCGACATTGCCTGATGGATTCCTCTTTTCGACGGTTAAAAGTATTGGGATTACCACCAGCGTCCAAGACGAGCGCAGCCTCAGCTACGACATCTTTGTGGAGCTGCCCAAGGGAAGACGGGTGAGGGCCCTGCCCGAGAGCCATAGCCCCTGAGAACCCCGCCCCCGAGAAACCACCGGAAACCCCCCAGAGAAGGCAACCCAGTGGCTAAGAAATAGCACCGCATAAGCTCAGAGGGTATGGCTGAGTGGGGTTTGAACCGCTTTATTTTTTGGCTGAGGCCAGGTTTAATTACTAAGAATTATCCCTACCTCACCAACGGTTCCTGGTAGCAGTGCTAGCGTAATCAGGAACAAAGGTTCTCCCCATGCACCGATGGTTCAAGACTCTTCCCCAGACCCAGCCACCCCTTCTTCTGAAGACACCTTAGCCCAGCCGCAAACCCGCTCAGAGCTTGTTAATTTTATTGCGGCTGCCCGCGATAAAGGGGCATCCGATGCCTTTATCAGTGATCTGCTACGCAGTTTTGGCTGGCCCCAAAGAGAAATTGAGCGAGCCTATTTTGTTGTCTATGAAGAGTTAGTGGGGCTGCCCATTCCCTCCCCCCGTGGGGGACAAGGGGAATCGGCTCGAGATGCGTTTGTCTATTTGCTTTCGTTTGTCACCCTGGGGATGTGGACCCAAGCCCTGGGCGAAATCGGGTTTGTTTTGGTCGACCATGTTATTCCCGATCCCCTCAGTCGTTCCTATGGCGACTCGTCATTTCAGGTGGCATTTTGTCTGGCACGGCTGTTGGTGGCCTATCCGGTCTATTTACTGCTGATGCGCAAAATCTTAAAAGATATCTCTGTGTATCGTGAAAAAATCTACTCTGGCGTGCGTAAGTGGTTGACCTACATAGCCCTACTGCTGGTGGCCCTGGTTGGTATTGGTACGCTAATGGCCTTTTTAACTTCGTTTTTACGGGGTGAATTAACCCCCCGTTTTTTGCTCAAGGTGTTGGTGATCTTAACCATTGATGGGGGCGTACTTGCCTATTACTCCCAGTGGATCCAGCGACGCCCTGCTACCGCCCGACTATGAACAGCCATTTAGCGTTTGATCGTACGTTTGCAGCCATCGCCACCGTGGCCGTGGCTGCTGGCACTGTAGCCGGGTTTTGGGTGTTGGGAACCCCTGGTCAACAGCGTCTGATCATGGGGGATCGGCAGCGACTAGAGGATCTAAATGCGATCGCAAACACCCTCTATTGGCGTCAGCAGGAGCAAACGGAATACGTCCTGCCCGATGCCCTCGATCCCGCCGATCGGCGAGAGGACCCGATCACCCGAGAGCTCTATCAGTACAGCAAAATTGACGAAAACCGTTACAAAATCTGTGCTAACTTTGCCACCGATAGCGACACCCATAAACTAGCTAATCCCAATAATGAAAGCTGGCAACACCCCCAAGGATTCCATTGCTTTGAGCTAGAACTGAGCCAACAACCCCCGTCCCTGTACTAAGACACGAGTACGGTTAAAAAATCAAGGCAAGGACCATCACCACAGGTTCAGCCAGTTTTCAGGAGATTTTCAGCTACGTAGGCATTAATAACTATAGATTTGGCCATCAATACAGTCCCCCACTCCCTTTTTCCTTAGGAGAATTACATGAGCTACCTTGAAACCACGGCAAAGTTCTACAGTGACGTGGCAGAAGACCCCATGGTGGGGCTCTGCTGTGTACAAAGTACCCCGCTGCAGCTACCCGGTTTGACCGTACCCACCCTGATGCAGGAAATGAACTATGGCTGCGGTACCACTGTTCACCCCTCAGAATTATCAGGCGATCCCAACGTTCTCTATGTCGGTGTTGGGGGGGGGATTGAAGCCTTGCAGTTTGCTTATTTTTCCCGGCGGCCCCAGGCGGTCATCGCCGTAGACCCTGTGGACTCCATGCGAGAAGCGGCCCAGCGAAATCTGGCCATCGCAGCCCAAGAGAATGACTGGTTTGACCCCAGCTTTGTCGACATTCGCAAAGGAGATGCCTTTAACCTGCCGCTGCCCGACAACTCCGTCGATGTGATGGCTCAAAACTGTCTCTTCAATATTTTTGAACCCGCTGATCTTGCCCGTGCGCTCAAGGAAGCCTATCGGGTGATTAAACCAGGTGGCCGTTTGGTCATGAGTGATCCCATTGCCACGCGCCCCATTCCCTTACACCTGCAACAAGATGAGCGTTTGCGCGCCCTATGTCTCTCAGGGGCCCTCACCTACAACGAGTATATTCAGGCCCTAATCGACACCGGATTTGGCCAGGTCGAAATTCGCGCCCGTCGCCCCTACCGTTTGCTGGGTCAAGAGACCTATAAGCTAGATCGACCGCTGCTGTTAGAAAGTTTAGATTCTGTCGCCTTTAAGGTGCCTATCCCCCCCGATGGAGCCTGTGTTTTTACGGGCAAAACAGCCATCTATGCTGGTACCGAAGACTACCTGGATGACCAGGCCGGACATATTATGCAACCCGGTCTCCCCTTAGCGGTATGCGATAAAACAGCCACTAATTTGGCCAGCCGTTTCCCTGAGGATATTGTTTTAACGCCATCCACCTGGTTTTACGATGGCGGTGGCTGTTGTTAGTTTTCATGGCGAGTGAGTCGGCGGCCGTAACGGCTAGCACAGCTCCAGGCAACCGTCGCTAACCCAACCCACAGCGATGGCTCTGGCACCGGCTGTGCATCGGGGGCATTTGCCATTGATTTATCAACATCAGGGGGCAAGCTGTAGCTGACCTTGCCGGTGTAAAAGTTGGCCCCCACCACATAGCCAAAATCACTGTTGTCGATGGCAAACCCATCCAGAGCCACATCCTTGACTAACGGAATATCTGTTGGTCTGCGACCAAAACGAGAAACAATATAGGTATTACCGATAAAATTACCGTCTTGAAAGTTAGCTCTTGGAGAGATAGCATCGACATCTTGAACATCATTAACCTCAGTAAAGTTAACCCCACCAAAATCGAACGTGATCGAAGGAGACTTAACAATTTCGTAATTATCTTCGAGGACATCAGTCAAATCAACGGATGTTATACCGGTGTATCGTTCACCCGTCAAAGGTCCTGATGTCACATCTACGGTGAAATCATAGGAAAGAGTCTGAGCAAGAGATACTTGCGTATCAGAGAGTGCTAG
>JBCAWO010000072.1:0-23437 GCA_038534515.1 Cyanobacteria bacterium J06554_1 | reverse complement strand
CCAGCGAAATTTGCTTATTCCTATTTACTCAGTCAAATATTTGTAGCTGCAGATAATTTTAAGAGAGGTAGTAAGTATCTTCTTAAGGCCTATGTTCACCGCCTGATTCCAGGGATTGTTGAACTGGTTATTTCGTTGATTAGGATATTCTGACAATTCATTAGCTTTTCAGTGCTTTTCTTGAGAGGGTGCTAGCTTTTTTACATGCATCTCTTCTGGGATCTGCATCTATCGCATCCATAGAGAGAAGCAATGTGAAAGGGTAATGTTTTGTCCTTGTCATTAAGGCTTTTGAGTTTTTTGTATTTGACAGGTCTATTCTATTTGTTTGCTATTTCTAGGTAGGTTCCTGAGCTGATAAGTGAATTGAGGATAGCAAGTTATTGCTTGGGGGGGATTGAATTAGTCTAGTAACATTGTTTTAAGTTTTCCTGTTTTTACAATACTAGATGCTTACTAGTTGGTCCAATACTGTTGGCAAAATGCCTGTGCATATGTGATGGGCGCAAGTCATTTTATGGGGGATGAGTCGATATGCGAGGATTGGGTGTATTTGAACAGTTTCCGCGTTTCTATGAGATTCTCTGGGATCCGTTTATTTTGAGAATTTGTTGATGACGTGCGTTTGTGCATTAAGGGGCAAGTACAATGTCTTCTGCTGGTGTAGTGTGTTCTTTCCAATTGCCTAAGATTGAGATAACGGGTGTACCGATGGGAGCTCTTGGTTTTCAAGGGCAGATTGCAACGAGCCTGGCATGGTCAAAGCAGCTCTCAAGCAAAACTGTTTGTGTAGCAAATGTTCATATGATCATGGAAGCGCCTTGTAACGAGGCATTGCGAAGCGCCTTGGCTAAGACCACTCTCGTTACAATGGATGATACGCCGTTGATTTGGAAGAAGAAGAAGAAAGACTTTGCGGCTCAGAATGGGGTTGCTGGCATGGATATTTTTACAGCGATGTGCCAAAGGTCCGTAGAAGGAGGCATTTCCATCAATCTTCTGGAATCTACGAAAGATGTTCTGGAGCGAATTCAAAGGAAGTTACAAAGGGACTTCCCGGCTCTGAGAATAGCTAGTATCTAATCTCCACCCTCTCGTTCCCTCACTGAAGACGAAGATGCTCTGCGCTCATTAGGAGAATAAATAATAGCGACTCTGGTCTCACCTTTGTGTCTTTAGGTTGTCCTAAACAGAAATGTTGGATGGAAACTCATTGCGATCGCATCACCTCAGTCATGATTGGTGTGGGTGGAGTCTTTCCAGTGTACGCTGGCCTTCAACGCTATGCTCCAAAGTGGATTCGCTACATAGGTTTAGAGTGGCTATATCGGCTTGCGTAAGAGCCTCGACGTCTGTTTGGACGTTTATTCCGCCCTTCATTTGGCTAGCCCTGAAGCAAATTTTGCAGGAGAGTGGGAGTGATCACTCTCCCGCACCTCGCTTTTGAAAAAATATTCGCGTTAACTCATCCGCTTGATATGCGCGCTATTTTTTCCGGAAGTATATTATGAGGGTGAACATTTAGCACTTTGAGAACGCCGATATTCATCGCTTTTTGCAGTCGGACACATCACAGATCTATAGGTTTAATCTATAGACCCGAGTACTCTTGAAATTAGGGTCTAGCTTCTGTTCGAAAGTCAGACGTTATTGGGAGAGAAAGTTTCTGCTACTCGACCATGCTGATTGTGTTGCTAAGAAAAATCTGCGAGCTGGCTTTTGAAGTTAAAGCTAATTTATTCGCATCTACCAAATCAGTTTCATTTTTCGTACTACAACTTTAGATAAGACGTAACGCTTTAGGCTCATGATTGATGCATTTATAGGAATTGATCCGGTAGATCCAATAGAGCCAGCTCAAACTGGTTCAGCCAAAATAACTGTTAGGCCCGGATCTAACATCAATGTCTCCACATTCAACGATAAGTCGTTCACAGTTGAGAACACTGGAGATAAGAGGATTGCCGCAATTTTCATTGATATTACGGATGCTCTGTTTCCTGATACTGTTTATGACCCTGTTGGGTTAGCAGGTGATAGTGCATTTCGCGGCCTCAAGTTTAACACTACAGGCAGCTCAGGAGCGTTTGAGCCCAGCGGCGACGATGTACTGTTACCGTTCTTTGGCATTGGCGGTGTTGATGGCTATGAAGGCATGCTAGTGACATTCGATTCGAATGTTGACGGCGGCTACGAGTCCGGAGAGATTATTAAATTTGGTGTTGACGTTGATCCTAACTCTGTTGTGGGATTGCCCAAAAAACCAGTAGATATCAACGGCAACGATCCGCGCTTGAACAATTGGGATATTGCCGGTGTTTCAGGGGCAGAGCTCATCAATGCCAAGGTCCATGTGCTATTCACCGATGGTACAACTGCGGTTGGAGAGTTGGTAAGTGATGATTCCCAGGGTGGCGGTGTTGCTGTGGCTTCTCAGAACACTCCCAACAAAGAAGCCACGCTTACAGTCAATAACCTTGCTGCAGGTGAATCCGGTACCTATTCTCAAAATGACATTCAAGTATTAGTCTCTGGCACAGCAGGTGACACAGCTCGGGTCACTCTAGTACAGGGCTTTATTCAAACATTTGACTATATTGATCCAGATGGCAACCCGGTCAATGTTTCAGATAAGTTTATCGGCTCACCATTTCCTGCTAACAACGCTCTTAAAGTTCAGACTGTCGATGTCTTGCTAGATGGAACCCAGCAGGACATTACCTCTCAGTTTGACTTTAACGCTCCCGGTGGCAACCTTGCCTTTCCTGGTGACAATACTCTTCCCATTGGATTAACAGCCTCAATTATCGATGGAAATGAGCTACCCATTGGTCCTGCCACCGAGCCCATATATCTTACCCACATAGATGCAGGAGTTGTTGTCAACACAGCTCCTACCACCAGTGGCATTGCTGATGTGACTGTGGTTGAGGGCGCTGCCGATACAGTAGTTCCTCTATTTGATGCCTTCGCTGATGCTCAGGATGCTGACACGGCTCTAACTTACACAATTACCAACAATACTAATCCAAACCTTGTCACCCCTTCCGCTATTAGTTCGGCTGATGGTGAATTGACTCTTAACTACGTCACCACTGGCATTGGTAGCGCTGACATTACTGTGCGGGCCACGGACAGTAAAGGTCTCTTTGTCGAAGACACCTTTACTGTCACAGTAACTGACCCGCTTGCCAATACAGCTCCCACCACTAGCGGCATCGCTAATGTGACCGTAACTGAGGGTGCTGCCAATACGGTTGTGCCTCTATTTGATGCTTTTGCCGACGCTCAGGATACTGACACGGCTCTAACTTACACAGTTACCGGCAACACTAATCCGGCCCTAGTTATCCCTTCCGCCATCAGTTCGGCCGACGGAGAGTTAACCCTTAGCTATGTAGCCACTGGCAACGGTACCGCTGACATTACTGTGCGGGCTACGGATACGGAAGGTCTCTTTGTCGAAGACACCTTTACTGTCACAGTCAATGAGGTGGCACCACCTCCACCGGATGGCATGATTCGTATCGAAGCCGAAAACTACATTGGTGGTACCAACGGCGTCGAGTATTTCGATAAAAGTGCTGGTAATTCTGGGGGAGCAGCTGGCTTCACTGATGATGTGGACGTTGAAGTTACCCAGGACACTGGAGGGGGCTTCAATATCACCGATATTAAGAAGAACGAGTATCTAAACTATGCAGTCAATGTTCCCACCGCTGGAATATATGATCTGGTGACACGGGTGGCCACGACTCGAGGCACTCCCCGCAACATCGATGTGAGCATTGGTGGCCAGACCTACACTGTCAGCTTTACTGACACGGGAGGTAATCAATCCTGGCAGGATGTGATTGTTCCTGGTGTTGCACTGAGTGCAGGCGAGCAGACTATGCTCGTCACGCTTAAGTCTGGAGGGTTTAATCTTAACTACTTCGAACTTAGACCTCAGGGTGACTTACCCAATACGGCTCCTACCACCAGCGGCATTGCTGACGTAAGTGTGCTTGAGGGATCTGCCGATACGGTTGTTCCTCTGTTTGATGCCTTTGCCGATGCCGAGGATGCTGACACGGCCCTGACCTACACAGTTGTCGGCAACACAAATCCAACCCTGGTCACCTCTTCTGCCATTAGTTCAACTGACGGGGAGTTGACCCTTGACTATGCCGCCACTGGCACCGGTAGCGCTGATATTACAGTGCGGGCCACGGACACCGAAGGGCTCTTTGTCGAAGACACCTTTACTGTCACGGTTAATGATTCGCTTGCTAATACGGCCCCTACTACCAGCGGTATCACCGATATCACCGTCACTGAAGACGCAGCCGATACGGTTGTTCCCCTCTTTGACGCTTTTGCTGACGCTCAGGATGCTGATACGGCTCTAACCTACACAGTTACCAACAACACTAATCCAGCGTTGGTTACCCCTTCCACGATTAGTTCTACTGATGGCGAGTTAATCCTTGACTATGCAGCTACTGGCACTGGTAGCGCTGACATTACAGTGCGGGCCACGGATACTGAAGGGCTTTTTGTCGAAGATACCTTTACCGTTACCGTCAACGAAGAGGCACCTCAACCACCAGGGGTCGACAGACGTATTGAAGCTGAAGACTACAAAGCTGGTACCAATGGCGTTGAGTTTTTCGATACGTCATCTGCCAACCTGGGTGGAGCCTATCGTCCAGATGAACCCGTTGACATCCAGACCACTCAAGATATCGGCGGTGGTTTCAATGTTGGTTGGATTAAGTCTGGAGAATTCCTCACCTATGAGGTTGTCGAAAGTGGACTTTATGACATTGTGGTGAGAGTTGCTACTGGTAAAGCTAGCAGGAGCCTCACTCTGTCAACTGCAGGTCAAAGTTATACCACTACCTTTGATAGCACTGGCGGCAACCAATCTTGGCAAGATGTATTGATTCCGGGCGTTACCCTCAGTGTCGGTCAAGATCTACGTTTAGAGTCGAACACAAATGGTTTCAACCTAAACTACATTGATCTGATTTCGACAGGTCCCGATCTTGAGTCACCACAGGCGGCCCTCAATTCGCCCAGTCTGCAGCTACCGATTGATAGTACAGCTGACGCGTTTTTCACAGTCGAATACACCGACAACATTGCTGTTGAGTCTGACACTCTAGATAATCAGGATATTCAGGTAAATGCACCGGGTGGCGCTGTTCTGAACGCTGACTTTTTCAGTGCGACGCCCTCTGGCGATGGTGCATCATTGCTGGTGACGTACACTATTTCTGCACCCAACGGTGGTTGGCAAGCTGCTGACAGCGGCACTTATAGTGTAGATGTTTTGGCAGGGCAGGTTGAAGATACCAGCACTAATCCAATTGCGGCTCAACAGTTTGACCTTTCCATCAACGTTAGTGATCCACCCACAACGGAATATACATATGGCATTGCCGATGTTGTTGTTTTAGAAGGGGCCAATAACAGTAGCGTAGACCTGTTCGCAGCCTTCACGGACAACCAGGATGCAGATACAGCTCTGCAATACGAGGTAACGGGAAATACTAATCCAGGATTGGTGTCAACCTCTGTAGATCCTGCAACCGGTATCCTAACCCTAGATTATACGGCGTCTGGCACCGGCAGTGCAGACATCACAGTGAGAGCAACTGATGCTAGTGGTAGCTTTGTCGAAACAGACTTCACTGCTAGAGTTGTTACGCCTCAAGCCTCTGATGGTGTCATTCGTATCAATGCGGGTGGCGGCAGCGTTTACGACGAGAACGGTAATCTGTTCCTGGCGGACACTAACTTTAGCGGTGGTCAAGCCGCAAGCATATCCAGCGATGAAGGCATTGCCAACACCAAGTCTGATGTCCTTTACCAGACACAGCGTCGGGGGAGCAACTTCTCTTACAGTATCCCAGTTGTAAATGGCAACTACATTGTCAATGCCCATCTCGTCGATTGGGAGTCCACCGAGTTTGGCCAGCGCACCTTCGACCTTACTGTTGAAGGCCAGAGCTACTACGATGACCTGGATATCTATGGTGAAATCAAAAACGCCTTCTTAGATGGTCAGGACACCGCAAAGATCATCCAGGGGCCTGACAACAACACAGTAGTTGTGGCCAATGTCACCGATGGTTCCCTGGATATTTCTTTCGACGCCAGTCTGAATGATGCAACTATTGCTGCCCTTGAAATTTCACCGGTAGAGGCGGGGATTCTAATTACCGAAACCAATGACTCTACACAGGTAACCGAAGGATCATCAGTAGATTCTTACACAGTGGTATTGGCTACTCAGCCCACGAGTGACGTAACCATAACTCTTCAGGTTGATGGGAATCAACTCACTACCAATGAGTCTACCCTCACCTTTACAACCACCAACTGGGATCAGGCACAAACGATCAATGTGACACCTGTGGATGATACTGCGGTTGAAGGCATTCACACCTCCACTATTAGCCATACAGCTAGTTCAGCTGACACTAGTTACGACAGCGTGCAGGTGTCCGACGTCGAAGTCACTATTCTTGATAATGATTCAAGTGGTGGCGGCGGAGAAATTGCCTTTTCCACCAAGGTAATCACGGAGACAGATATCAAGGGACCCACATCAGCCACATTTGGCCCGGATGGTAGGCTGTATGTGTCATACCTGAATGGCACGATTCAGATTTTCACCCTCAGCGATGACTATGACATTCTGGCTACTGAAACTGTTGATGTTGTCAACAATGTCAGTAATAACAACATTACGGGTCTCGCATTCAATCCCTACGACACCGATTCATCAGACCCTATACTCTATGTCTCCCACAATCAGTTTTATGCCAATGGCGGGGCAGCATTTCCAGCAACAGAGTTCTCTCCCTACAGTGGTCAGGTATCAACATTGCAGAAAAATGCCTCTGGCGTGTGGGAGTTAACACCTGTAGTAACTGGCATTGGGGTTTCAAACCATGACCACGGTGTTAATGGACTAGTGTTTGATAACAATGGTGATTTGTACATTACTGTTGGGTCCAACACGAATGCTGGGGTTGCCGACAGTGACATTGGCGGTATTGATGAGTCTCCATTTACTGCAGCCATCCTTAAGGCTGAAATCACCAAGCCTAATTTCAACGGCAATATCCAATATGAGCTAATTGACGAGAGTGAGCTTGCAGGGGCTCCTCAAGAATTTCTGGATAGTCTTCCTGACGAAATTTTCAACCCTCCTGCCGATCTACCATTTGATCCAGCTGATAGCCAGTTCTGGGGTGGCTATGTTGATGTTGTTCCTGGTGTAGATGTTTCAGTCTATGCTAGTGGTCTGCGAAATCCCTATGACCAGGTATTTACAACCGGTGGTGAAATTTACGCCACCGAGAATAATGCCAATGGCGGGTTTGGTGATGTTTCATTAGGACCATACACGCAGGAACCCTTTGGCAAGCAACAGCCAGAGGAACTTAATCTGATTACAGAAGGCGCTTACTTCGGTAGTCCTAACCGTAATCGGGGTCGCACTGATGCTCGTCAAAATATCTACTACGAAAGTCCAGTTGATATTCCTGCAGAAGGTTACACCGCACCTATTGGCACGTTTGCTGGTTCCACTAATGGTATTGACGAGTACCGAGCAACTACCTTTGACAGTCAGTTACGGGGTAACTTGTTAGCCCAAAGATTTGGAGCGAAAAAGCAGCTCTACAGTATTGATTTGTCTGCTGATGGTCAACAGGTGGATAGCATTGTTGACTTAAATGTGGTTGCCAATGTTACAGGTGAAAATGACTTTGTTGCTAACGGTTTAGATGTAGTTACTGGACCAGGTGGAGTCATCATCGGAGCTGACTTTAACCCAGACGAGATTCACGTTGCTATTCCAGTGGATCCAACGGTCACAGATCCAACTGCTTACGACATCTTTCCTTGGCGGGCTCCAGCTCAATCGGGTGCAGACTTTATCATTGGCGGTGTCAACTTCGATGATTTAGCCCCCGGCGGTGCAAGTCCAACCTTGGATCTTGATGATGTCCAAGTATTTATTGGTGACCAGGAAGCTACGGCTGAGGAAGCAATCATCACTGGCATATCCGATAAAAGAATTCAGGGTATTTTACCTGACCTGTCGTCACAGCCTAACCAACTGCTCGATTTATTTATCAAGGATTCCAATGGATTGCTGATTTCCACCATTAACGATGCATTTCTACCTCTTTAAGTAAAAGAAATAGACCTGCTCGTTTAAGATAATAGTAGTAACTTAGCGCCTGCTGCTTATCTTGCTCTACCGAACAATTGCATTGAGCAATTATTTCATCAGAGCCTTTTATAAGCAGCAGGTGTTTTCCAGTAAAGCCCTCGAATACAGTATTGATTTAGCCAGGTATCTTCAAATGTTCAAAATAAAATAAATCAGGGTAAGAAATAATGAACTGTAAGCTTATTCAAAAGGCAGTTAAAAAAACTCATAAGGCCTATAAAAAAACGTCGAGAATTCCCCTAGCCAGCCTTAACTATCATTTAGGAAATTATAAAGAGGCAATATGGCTAGTCAGTGATGGAAGAAGTGGTAGCACCTGGCTATCAGACCTGATCAATGCAGATAGACGCTATCGTGAACTTTTTGAACCATTTCACCCTTATATTGTGAAAAAGGTTCGGGATTATTCACTTTTTCAATACTTGAGACCTGAAGATCAGGGGTCACCCCTTGGTGACTTCTTAACATCTGTTTTCAGTGGTGAGTTTAAGCACCTTCGAGCAGATGTTAGCAAGCCTCGCTTATTTTACAAAGGTCTATTGGTAAAGGATATTTTTGCTCACTTATTAATGCCATGGGTACATCACAATATCCCTGGCGTGAAAAAAGTACTCCTTATTCGAAATCCTTTTTCAGTCGCGCTATCTAAGCAAAGACTTAAAAAATGGACCTGGATGACAGAACCCAAGGAATTTTTAAATCAGCCAGCTCTATATAGTGATTATTTGGAACCGTTTAGCGAAGTAATTCAATCCATAGGTGATGACTTTATAGAGAAGCAGGTTCTAATTTGGGCCATCATCCATTACGTGCCTTTGACAAATTTAAATAGTCAGGATTTACATATCATCTTCTATGAGGATTTAGTGACTCGCCCAGCCCAGGAAATTGAGAGATTATTTAACTATTTAGAGCTTAGCTACGACCAGGGAGAAAGCTTGAATCAAAGGATTTATAAACCTACAAGAACGTCTAAAAATTTCAGCCAAGAGCTGTCTAGAGATAGTTTGCTTGACTCCTGGAAGAATCAGCTATCTGCTCAACAAATAGACAAGGGAATGGAAATCCTTGAGCAATTTCAACTTAGTAAGGTATACGAGGATAATTTAACGCCTAGTAGAGATGCTTTAGCACAAGGAAAATTTGCGCTTCAGAGTTTTTAACGGTATGATTATTTGGATATTTCAAGTGTTTATCTTCCATTTAAGTAAGTAACCCAAATATATGTCTAGTATGTCCATAGGCTTACTGTAAAAGTAATCGACTATAACGGTTATTTATAGGCTTACGTTGAATCTAATTTGAAAATCATATAGATATTTAACTGCTATGGCACAGTTACCCAATTTTCTAATAATAGGTGCTGCAAAAGGTGGAACCACCTCTCTTTATCACTACCTTAATCAACACCCACAGGTTTACATGAGTCCTGTGAAAGAGCCTCGGTTTTTCGCATTAGAAAACGAGAAATTAAATTTTCAGAATCCTGATAAAGCAATCAATAAAACTTCGGTGACTAGTCTTTCGGAGTACTACAAGCTTTTCGACGGTGTCACCAATGAGACTGCGATCGGAGAAGCGTCTCCACTTTACATGTACAGCACTAAGGCTGTTGAACGCATTGCTCACTATGTGCCTACGGCAAAACTTATAGCCATCCTTCGTAATCCAGTGGATAGAGCTTATTCATGCTACAAACACTTGATTGCGTTGGATCCCTATTCATTCGCTGATGCTTTACTCCATGAGGACAAAAGAATCAGTCAGAACTGGGCTCATCTTTGGCATTATCGTCAAGGTGGCTATTATTACGCTCAACTCAAACGCTACTATGACAAGTTTGATAAGGAGCAGATAAAAGTTCTTCTATTTGATGATTTAAAATCTAAACCACTGGATATTGTACAGGATACTTTTTCTTTTATAGGCGTAGATAGTTCTTACTCTCCAGATTTAGCCTATAAGAACGTTTCCAACAATCCAAAGGTCAAGTTTTTGCAAAATCTATTTAATAGCAAAAACTCGGCACGTGCAGTGGCTAAGGATCTTGTACCTGCAGCTCTTCGAAAAACTGTGGCTCAGAAAGTAAGAAACTGGAACTCTAAGGAATTTTTGCCAATGTCAGAAGACGTTAGGCTTCAGTTGATTAACGGTTATAGGGATGACATATTAAATCTTGAAGATTTAATAGACTGTGATTTATCCCATTGGCTGAATTGAAAGCGTCTGTAGGTATGTAAGCGTTTTCAGAAGTTGAGCGGTGTATTGACCAACTGTATTCAGCACATGGATAGAGCAGCAAGGAGCGATTAGTTATGACACTGCCTAACTTTATAGTCATTGGTGCAGCTAAATGTGGTACTACATCTCTGGTGCATTATTTAGCTCAACATCCTCAAGTTTTTATGAGTCCTGAAAAGGAACCACGTTTCTTTGCACCAGAATTCTTCACTAAATATATAAGTGGGCCGATACGCAAAGGGACCATTAGAAATGAGATGGAGGTTGAGGAGTATGAGGGCTTATTCGAGGATGTCACCACAGAAAAAGCCATCGGAGAAGCATCAACTGAGTACATATTTTTTCCAGAAACTCCAAAGAGGATAAAAGAGCTTATCCCAGATGTTAAGTTGATCGCAATTCTTAGAAATCCTTCCGATCGAGCATTTTCTGCCTATTGTTTCCAGCTTCGAGATGGTGTAGAGCCGCTATCTTTTGAACATTCATTGCATGCGGAGAGTAAACGTTCAAAAGAGTATTGGAGACCTGGTTGGTTATATCAAAAAGCTGGCTTTTATTTTGAGCAGCTTTCGCGATATTTTGACGTGTTTGAACCAAACCAGATTAGGGTTTATCTCTATGAGGATTTAGATAAAAGACCAGTTGAGACTTTAAGGGATATTTTTAATTTCCTTGATGTTGATCAAGATTTTATTCCTGATTTATCCCGAAAAAATGTTTCTGCTCTACCCAAAAACTTTGTCTTAAATAGGCTTCTGAGCAATCAGTCTCCCCTTATCTCCTTAAAGCCATATTTACCAAAGCAGCTACTTGAACTTCTGCGCTACGTCAAGAAAAGAAATCGGAAACCTAAACCCAAACTTTCCTACGAATTAAAGACGGAATTAACAGAACTATACAAAGATGACATCTTAAAGCTTCAAACACTAATTAAAAAGGATCTTTCTCACTGGATGTTACATTAGTGGTGGTAATTTAAATTTTATTTCTCATTTTCTACTACGTCCGAGATTGGATTGAGGGAGAAGTCTCTTAATCCATCAATATAGGTCATGTACTGTTCCTATATTCCTTACTGATACAAGCCTGAAAATATGTTTAAATATCTGAAAAAGTTGCTCTATGTTTTGCCAGCAAGCAAGTTTAGCCTCTTGTTTGCTGCTGGTATTTTTATTGTTACGTCTTTTATCGAGGCGCTTGGTATAGGAATTATAGGACCATTTATAGCCCTGGCAAGTGATTTTAATGTAATTGAACAGACGCCTATTTTAGTTCGAATACGTGACTTCCTAGGGATTGAGGATGCGAGCCAGTTTGTTGCATTAGTTGGTTTAATTGCTGTTATAGTGTTTGTCTCAAAAGCATTTGCAGCATGGTTTACTCAGGTTTTCATCACCAGATTTAGCGATCGTCAGCAACGATTGTTAATTATCAAAATGGTGCGTAGCTATCTTGATGCACCCTATGTTTATCACATTACGAAGAATAGCTCTTCAATCATAGATAGGCTTATTGAAGTTGCTAATGCGTTTTCAAACACTATCTTTATGCCACTGTTGACAACACTGGCAAATTTATTTTTATTCATTGCACTATTTTCTCTTCTGTGTTTCACCAGTCTATCAACGATGCTCGGGTTGCTAGTTGCTCTAACGCCTGTTTTGATCTTCTTCAATTCTTTTGCCCCTAAGGTTAGGAGTTGGGGAAAACAAATGCGCGAGAGCAAAGCTGACATTATTCAGACTGTCAATCATGCATTTGGTAGTGTCAAAGAAACTAAGGTGATTGGCTGTGAGGAATATTTTGAAAAGCAAATTGCTAGCCAAGCACGCAAACTCGAAACATCACACCGAACATTTATCGCTTTCAGAATTCTTCCCAGGTTTGTTTTGGAATGCGTGATAGTTGTCAGTGTTATTTCTCTTATATCTGTTTCAGTCTTGCTTAATGGTGAGGGAGTTGCTGGAACCACATCGGTACTTGGCGTATTTGCAATTGCATCTATTCGACTGTTACCGGCGATTTCAAATTCTATTAATGGTATTAATCAGCTGAGGGCGTCTAGCTACACAGTTGACCAAGTTTATTATGAACTGCTTGAATTAGAGTCCCTAGCAACCGAGCAGGAAAAGTTTAGTTCTAATTTGTCTCTTAACGGTTCTGCTAAGCATTCACCTGATTTGCGAAGTAAAATCGACTCCGATCTAAATGGTTCTTCTGATTCTGAGCGGTTTGAGTTTAATAAGCAAATTCGATTAGAAAATATCAGCTATCGATATCCAAACTCCTCTCAAGATGTTATTCGTAATCTTTCTCTTTGTATAAATAAAGGAGAATCTATTGCATTTATTGGAAAATCTGGTGCTGGAAAGACAACTTTAGTAGATATTATTCTGAGTTTGATAATTCCCCAGTCTGGTGATTTAAAAGTTGATGGATTATCAATTTATAAGGATCTGGAAGCATGGAAAAACTTGATTGCCTATATTCCTCAAGCAATCTTTTTGACTGACGAATCTGTCAAGAAAAATATTGCATTTGGTGTCCCAGAACCATTAATTGATGACACGAAGCTAGCAAAGGCTATTCGTGTAGCACAGCTTACTGAAGTAGTTGACAATTTACCCAATGGTCTTGATACGCTGGTAGGAGAGAGAGGAGTGTTGCTTTCAGGGGGGCAACGTCAGCGTGTGGGAATTGCAAGAGCTATTTACCATGACCGAGAAATTTTAGTTCTTGATGAAGCAACTGCAGCCTTGGATAATGAAACCGAGAAGCTTGTAACAGATTCTATTGTCTCTCTCTCTCTAGATAGTAAGATAACATTGATAACAATTGCTCATCGTTTAACTACTATTAAAGATTGCGATTTCATATACATGTTAGGTGAAGGACAAGTCGTGAAAGCTGGTAAGTTTTCTGATGTAGTGGAAAGTATTGAGGTCTAAGCTGCTCTCTCTTGTCTCGATATCTGAATATTCTCTAAATGTTCATTTTATTCTGTTTCTTGATAGGGACACAGCTATGCTGCATTTACCGAAAGGGTTACTAGATCTCTCACCAAAGAGGATAAATTACTTGGCCCGACGCTCCAGACAAAAGTTGCTTTATAGTTTTGAAGATACTGTTAGAAGCTTTAGCTACGATTCAAAGTCTGCCCCCGTTGTTAATAAGAAAGAAATTAGAGTTTTAGGATTAAGACGTTCTGGGAATCATGCAATCATTAACTGGATTGGCAAGCAGATTGACAGCAATTCAATTTTCATAAACCATGTCAGGCCATTAGAAAATCCATACCGCAATCAGTATGAGAGTCAATTGCGGTCTGGTAAGACGACTGTACAGAAAGAAGACTGGAAACATAAAGATATCGACTGGTGGAAAAAGCATAGAGAGGGAAATTTCTCATACAAAGACTGCTTAATCTACAGTTATGAAGATCAAGAACTCGAAAAAATCGCCCATCCTTCCTTTGAACGAAGGCGATGCGTTTATCTAGGCAAAAGTAAAGAAACATTTGATGTGATCGTAATGCGCGATCCATTCAATCTTTTCGCCAGTAGGCTGAAGACAAAACCGAGGGAAAATGGTCCTAATTTTGATATGTTGGAAGTCTATTCCCGTCATTACTCCCTTCCAGAGCTTTGGATTTCCTATGCAAAGGAATGTTTAGGAGAAACATCTCACCTAAAAAACAAAAAGATTTTTATTAACTACAACAAGTGGTTTGCTGACATTGAATATCGTCAGGAAATTTCTGATCAATTGGGTATCAACTTCTCTGATGATGGGTTGAATGATATATCACCAGCAGGCCGCGGTAGTTCCTTTGACGGTGCCAAGTACGCAGGTGAGGCTTATAAGATGGATGTCCTCAATCGCTGGCAGTCCTTTATTGACAATCCTGCCTATCGTAAGTTGTTAAATGTTGAAAATCTAATTGAGTACTCCCATAAGCTTTTTGGAGCTATTCCTGGTACAGACAAGCTGAGCGTTTAGATTTAGCTAATCTGAGCAACCGGCCTGCATAACTGGATAAACAAGCCTTAGTAGTAACGCTTAAGCTTGATTTTTGAGAAGTATTGACTTATTGTAACCAAGGTTTTTAATTATCATCAAATAGACCTATAATAAAGGTTATAAATTGTTGAAAGTTTTAGGTATTTATTTATCCTGTTCTTTCTACTTGTTTATTAAGTTCCTAATTTTTATATTTATGCCGTGCGGTAAGCAGCTGAAAGCTGATGTATGCATATGAATAAGCAACAACCGTTTGTAAGTATTATTGTTAATAACTACAACTACGCTCGCTTTGTGGGTGAAGCCATAGAGAGTGCTTGTAATCAAACCTATGCAAACACTCAGGTAATTGTGGTAGATGATGGTTCGAAGGATAACTCCCGAGACATCATTTCTTCCTACAAGAATCGTGTTACTGCCATCTTTAAAGCAAATGGAGGTCAGGCTTCCGCTTTTAATGCTGGCTTTGAAGCCAGCACTGGTGAAATCATCTTTTTCTTAGATGCGGACGACTACTTGTTACCTAATGCCGTTGAGCAGGTTGTTTCTGTTTGGTCATCTGATACGGTCAAAGTTCACTTCCTCTTAAATGGAATTGACGGTTCAGGTGATTCCCTTGGCTACACATATCCCTCAAGAGGTGAATATTTAGGTCGAGGTAATGTAGTTCCAAAACTTTTGATTAAAGGAACTTACGGTGTAGCTCCTACAAGCGGAAATGCTCTGTCAAGAAACACCTTAGCTAAAATCTTCCCAATTGAAGAAGAGAGGTATAGAATTTCTGCAGATGGATATCTAGCCACAGCTGTTGCTTTCCATGGTGAAATTGTGGCTTTAGAAGAGCCGTTGGGAGCTTACCGAGTGCACGGTAGCAACAACTGGGGCACATCAATGGACGGTAAGCGGTTCCGTTCCTTTATAAAACATGATTTGACAAAGCGTGATTTGCTTGTAGAACAAGCAACAGGCTTTGGCCATGAAATTCCTGGTGATATTCTTCTTAGGACTAATACCCATTTGCGAGCCCGAATGGCCTCCCTCCGGCTCGACCCAAAGAATCATCCAGTGCCGGATGATAATGCCCTGAAGCTGATTTACCACGGGATTTCTTCTGCCTGGCTTCATTCTGATATGAATTGGAAGAAGCGCGTTATTGTTATTGTCTGGTTCCTTTACATTGGTCTGGTGCCAATTTCAATTTCAAAACCCGCTATTGGTTGGCTGTTTGCCCAGGAAAGTCGCCCCAAGTCAGTTGAATGGGTGTTGACTCGACTTAGACCATTGTTGAATAGAGCTTAACTCCAAGTGAGAGGTAATCCGGTTATGAATAATCAACCACTTGTGAGCATCATTATCAATAACTACAACTATGCGCAATTTGTGGGCCAGTCAATTGACAGTGCGTTGAATCAGAACTATTCGAATCTGGAAGTTCTGGTTGTTGATGATGGCTCAACTGACAACTCCCGTGATGTGATTAGTCAGTATGGCGCTCGCATTCAGGCTATTTTTCAGCCTAATGGAAAGCAAGCTGCAGCTCTAAATACTGGGTTCGTAGCCTGCAAAGGGGAGATAGTTCTGTTTCTCGATGCAGATGATTATCTTCTGTCAAATGCCATTGAGAAAATTGTGGCCGCATTCCAAGAGGGAATTGGTAAGGTCCATTTCCGATTAAAGGTTGTTGATGGTGCAAGTGAATCATTGGGATATTCCATTCCATCTGTGGGGATGACGTTATCGTCAGGTGAAGTTTGGCGTAGACTGCTACAAAAAAGTAGTTATATTAGTGCTCCCATGAGCGGTAATGCCTACTGCCGTGAGACACTGGTACCAGTATTTCCAATTCCAGATGAATACAAAACCACAGCCGATGATTACCTGATGATTTCAACGCCATTTTACGCAGGTAAGCTGGCGGGACTTGACGACGACATTGGTGCTTATCGAGTTCATGATAGCAATCAGTGGGCGCTGACAAGCGTATCAGGTAGCCGCTTTCGACGGTTTGTCAATCATGATCTCCAAAATTTTTTACTGTTGCGACAGCGGGCAAAGGAACTGAAGCTTGAGGTTCCGAAAGATTTAGAGCAGCGCTCTCTTGGTCGTATTTGGTCGCGTTTGGCCTCTCTACGATTAGAGCCTCAGGCTCATCCTGTCGAAACTGACAACGCAGCAATGCTGGTGAGTTGGGGGTTAACCGCCTTATGGAAATTCTCTAGTCACAATTTGCTTAAGCGACTTGTATACAGTTTTTTATTTTTGTGGGTTGGCTTTATGCCAGTACCCTTAGCACGCTTAGGTATTACCTGGCTTTATGCACCTCACCTACGACCCAAAGTTATAGACACCACATTGAATCGTTTAAGAGCCATCGTTAGTTAGTTAACTGTGACATTTAAAATCCCTGTTTAGGAATGCCCCCATGCGTGTTGCCATCCTTCGTAGAACACCAAACGCCTCCGTCAGCATGGATGTCTATGCTGACAGACTTATTAATGGGCTAAAAATTGTTCGTCCCACCTGGAACATTTTTGAGTTTTATCCAACTTCTGCCGCCAGGTCTGCTAAGCCTTTTCAATGGATAAGTGGAGTTCAAAAATATTATGAACGATATTGGCGTTATCCCCATCGCCTACAACAGCTTGATGCTGATATTTTTCACATCATCGACCACAGCGATGGTTACTTGAGTTCATGGCTACGCAATGCTCAACGGCCTAATGTGGTTACCTGTCATGACCTGATTAATCTGATTCGCCCAGACACCTTTAAGGGACGAGCGAGCTTCCCATTGGTCAGTATGACTGCCTGGCGTTGGGGAGTGGAAGGGATGCGTCAAGCAAATCATATTCTGTCTGTGTCTTCTCACACTAAGAAGGATACGGTTGAGCATCTTGGCATTTCCCCCGAAACTATTACCGTTGTTCCTAACGCTGTGGACCAGGTATTTCACTGTCTATCGCAAGATGAAGTTAAGGCTGTTCGCCATCGATATGGTCTGGCAGATCAGACTTGGTGTCTATTGAACGTGGGTTCAAATAATTCCCGTAAGAACGTTTCTGGGATTTTAACTGCTATTGATTTGCTTAAGACTCAAGGCATTCCCGTCCATTTTTGGAAGGTTGGCACGGATTTTAATCAAGAGCAAAAACAGTTTATTCAGAGTCATGGTCTAACGTCTTGCGTTACTTACTTAGGTCAACCAGACAAAACTGACCTGATCGAGATTTACAATGCAGCCAATTGTCTAGTGGCACCATCTTTCTACGAAGGATTTGGCTTGACTATTTTGGAGTCTATGGCCTGTGGAACACCAGTGATTACGGCCAATGTGACTGCAATGCCCGAAGTGGCGGGGAATGCTGCTATTCTTGTTGACCCAACAAACATTGAGGCAATCACTAATGCAGCCCGCTATCTGTACGAACATCCAGATGAGTGTGCCAGATTGAGTCAGAAAGGCTTGGATCATGTTCTTGAATTCACCTGGGAATGTACCGCTGAACAGGTAGCTCAGGTATACGAGCAAGTAATGCAACAGAGTTCCTCTGAATTGTCAATAGAGTCCCTTGTTAAAACGGTTAATTAACCCTAGTAAATATTGCCACTAGCTCCTTTTAGGTGAGAGCCCATGAGTTACCAACTTCAAGATGTTATTCGCTTGCACGGTCGTGACCTGGTATTTGCCACAAAATACTGGCAGCAAAAGCTATTGGCTCAGCTGCAAGGAAAAACATCAAAGTCACTAGTCCTTTGTAATTCTTTTCCTAAAAGTGGGACTCATTTGTTATATCAGATTTTATATTCCATCCCAGGGCTACAAAAATGGGACGATATTGTTTCGGTACAAGCACTATGTGGCGTGATGAACACGGCCTCTCATGTACGATGGAAAATAGGTTCTGCTCCTGAGGGTTCAATCATTAGAAGTCATCTGATGCACTGTAATGAAGTCTTAGATGTACTGAGAGAGTTTCACTGCAGGTCCCTTTTTATCTATCGGGATCTTCGAGATGTTGCTGTTTCCCATGCCCGTTGGGTGACTAAGGAAGAACGTATTTTTTTACATGACATTTATATGAAGCAATATGCTGATTTTGATCAACAGTTGATGCGGTCTATCGAAGGGTTGCCTTTAGGCAGTCCTTTTGGATCTAATGTCTCTCAGCCCGATATTGGAATGGATTTCTCTCGATGGAAGGGATGGATTGATGATCCAAATACCTACGCTGTTAAATTTGAGGATCTTGTTGGTGAACGGGGTGGTGGTTCTGAAGATAAGCGTCTCTATATAGTTGAGCAGATATTAGTTCACCTTAACATCAGTCTTTCAAATCAGGAGATCAAGGATAAATTTGCATCCTACATCCTGAGTCCGGAAGAGTCCCATACATTCAAAAAAGGAGGAAAGGGGAGTATTGGCGGCTGGAAGACACGATTTAATGAATCTCATAAAGCTGCCTTTAAGCGAGTTGCTGGTCAAACCCTGATTGATTTAGGCTATGAGCAGGACATGAGCTGGTAAATTTTCATTGTTACTTCAACCTTGACGCTAATTTAGCTATGCTTATGTTTTGACAATGTATTACGGAATTAACCATGCAGAGCAGTCGTAATGCTAGGTTTTAATAATCTGTTTGACAGTCCGTTTAAAAGCAAATATTAAATGAGCTTCACTGGAATAAAAGGTATTAGGAAATCTTCTTATGGTTACTTGTAAAACAAGATTTAAATTGCCTGATGTATTCATCGTTAGTTCAGGACGATCTGGTACCACATTACTCACATCGATCTTGAACGCCAGTGAGCAAATTTATATTCCTTATGAGAGCGATTTTATTGCCAGGGCTTATCCTTACTACTACAATAAAGAGCAATTTAATGAAGAGGACTATAAGCGGATTGTCAAGATCTTTATGCTGTCAGCCAAGGAAGATGGTTGGGGCATGTCAGAAGAGCATATGGTTCGCTATTTAAATGAGCGTTTGCCTCAAACATTTGCGGATGTTAATGCTACGCTTTATGAGGCATTTCATCAACAGGAGCAAACAGATGAGCTGCTATGGGGTATTAAAGCGCCTGTCCTTATATCCAGTCTGGACCGTATTCATAGCGTTTGCCCTCAAGCCAAGATCGTTCATGTTATTCGTGATGGACGAGATGTCTTTCTGTCTTATAAGCGAGTACATGAGACCAGTGAATTTAAGTTTGGCCCTAAAGGGGTCATACAGAATGCACTATATTGGGTGGATGGCTTAAGGCGCGTTGAAGACTTTCTCAAGGTTAATCCAAACCATCAGGTCTATGAACTTCGTTATGACGACTTGATCCAGGATCCTACGTCTAACTTGAAGCAACTCTGTGATTTTCTAGAAATTGAATATCGGCCTTCTATGCAGGAAGATTTCAATACCCTCGAACGGAATAAGAAGATAGCTCCAGCGCATTACCAGCAGAGCATTCATAAGAAGCTCCGTGGTGGTCTAGATGCGAGAAATACAAAGAAGTATCTGACTGCAATGGCTAAGCTAGAGCAGCTCAAATTTGAACTAATTGCAGTGCCTTATTTGTTAAAGTACGGCTATCAGTCAGAATATCCTGTGCTTAGTTCTTCTATATTCAATCCGATTCGTAAAATCTTGTATTTCTTCGCCCGTCAGCTCAACAATGTACGTTATGACAGCCGAGATCGCAACGTACATAGACGATCTAACCAGCCTAGCGACAGGCTTTTTTCATCAGGGCAATAGCTGCTCGACCCTTCAAATCAAAACCTCGTTTATTACCCGTTATTTCTAAGCAATCACTTCCAGTAACCTGTAGGAGAATAAATAACAACCATGAAAAACGAACAGGATAAATTTCGCCTAGGCATTGTCTTTACCCATCCAACTCAGCACCATGGTCCCCTCTGGAGAAAACTAGCTGAGCAGCCTGAGCTATCCGTCAAAGTACTTTATGTCTCCAGTGAGAACCAGTCCAGCGGTGATCCATTTCTAGGGAAAAAAGCCCAAGCTTGGGATGTAGATCTGCTCGGCGGTTATGACTATGAATATCTCAAAGATATTCGCGGAAAGGTGCCGACTAAGCGCACTGATACCACACTGAGTCCCGGACTGATTAATCGTCTAAAGCTCGAGAACTTCGACGCCATCTTTATGCAGAGCTTTGTTAACTACTCTTATCGGTTGACGGCTCTCCTCTGCAAGCTGCGAGGTATCCCGCTGATTATGCAGAATGATGCCAGTATGATGTCCGATGGTCGATACAGTCGAACCAGGCTGATCGCCATGGCGTTTCTGTATCCATGGATGAACGGCTTAGCCGATTACTGGCTGTCCTGCGGCGATCACAACGAAGTTCATCTGCGCCACTATGGGGTTTCAGACGAAAAAATTGTCCGGGGTTGTCATCCTATCGATGGCGATCGATTCCAACAAACCATTGCGGCCTTTCCCGAAGAAATTCAGGCAATTAGAAAAGAACTATGCTGGAATGACGACACTATTCTCTTCGGGTTTATGGGCAAGTACATCGAGCGTAAAAACCCGTTTGAGTTTATTGATGCGATCGCAAAAGCCCATCAGCGTGACCCTCGTGTGCGGGGGGTCATGTTTGGTGGCGGAGATTTAGACCCCGCCATTAACGAGCGAATCGCCGAACTCAATGGAGCCGTCATCAACTACGGTTTTGTAAACCAGTCTAAGATTCCCCTATACTTTGCCGCCTTGGACACCTTTGTCGTCACCTCATGGATCGATCCACATCCCTTAGTGGTATCAGAAGCAATGGCCTCTGGCACCCCTCCCATTTTGAGCGATCGTTGCGGTAACTGGGGCTATAACGACACAGTTCGCCACCGCTACAACGGCCTGGTTTACCCCTGTGGTAAGCCCGACGCTTTAGCCAAAGCGATGCTTGAAATGACAGATACTGAAGTACGCAAACTATACAGTCAACGTTCTCAAGAAGTCTTTAGCGAACAAGACCTTTACTGTGAAGTTGACGCATTCCTAGAAGTAGCCAAACGCATTAAAGCAAAAAACGACAAAGTACCGGCTCAACCGTTCATTCAAAAACAACCCGTATAGTTGAACAAACTCCGGTCCCCAGTGTCCCCGAACTAAAATAACCCAATAATGAAAGTACTTATATCCGCATACTCCTGTGAACCTGGTAGAGGCTCAGAGCGTGGAGTTGGCTGGAATGTAGCCCGTGAAGTCGCAAAACGTCATGAAGTTTGGGTGCTAACTCGCCCCGATGAAAGTAAAGAAGCCATTGAAGCGGAACTAGCAGCCAATCCAGTTCCCAATCTTCATTTCGTATACTTTACTCTACCATTTTGGCAAGACAGTATGCGTCTTGGGCAATCTGGAGCCATGCAAGTCCACTATTATCTCTGGCAAATCCAAGCCTATTTTGTAGCTCGCCGCCTACACAAAGAGATTGGATTTGACGTTACACATCACGTCACCTTTGTTAAATACTCCGCCCCTAGTCTACTTTCATTTTTACCAGTTCCCTTTGTATGGGGACCCGTAGGAGGCGGTGAATCAGCCCCACCGAAGTTCTGGAAGGATTTTAGTCTAAAAGCTCGATTATACGAATGGGCACGGGACATTACCCGTAATATTGGACAGCGCGATCCTCTGGTAACTCTGACTGCAAAGAAAAGTACCGTTGTTCGAGCGACCACTGAAGATACGGCTACAAGGCTGTACAGCATGGGAGCTTCCCAAGTACAAATCGTACCAGAGGTAGGATTACTGGACGAGGAAATCGCCATTCTAAATCAATGTCCTCTACCCTCATCTCAACCAGTACGGTTTATCAGCATGGGGCGGTTACTTCATTGGAAAGGCTTCCATTTGGGCATTCAAGCATTTGCTAAAGCAAACCTGTCTGATGCAGAGTATTGGCTGGTGGGTGATGGCCCTGAGTTAGAAAGTTTAAAGCAGTTAGCCCATGACTGTGGCGTTGGCAATCAGGTCAAGTTTTGGGGGCGTCTACCCCGAGAAAACACCCTAGAACGTCTGGGCGAAAGCCATGTGCTAGTTCACCCAAGTCTCCATGACTCAGGTGGCTGGGTTTGCATTGAAGCCATGGCTTCCGGTCGCCCCGTTATTTGTCTGGACCTGGGTGGCCCTGCCATTCAAGTCACAGAACAAACCGGTTTCAAAGTAGTTGCTCAAGAGCCAGAGCTAACCATCACTGAAATGGCCAAGGCTATGCAAACCATCGCCAACGATCCAGAATTGCGCGTACAAATGGGCAAAGCGGGTCGTCAGCTAGTGAATGACAACTTTAATTGGAATGTCGTCGGTGAACGTTTAGACACGCTCTATGTAGAAACAGTGGCCGCCACCCCTGTAATGGCCTAACTAACCTATGAAAAAGGGAGGCCTACCCATGCATGTACTAATTCCGGCACTTCATCGACCGATTAAACCCACAGGCGTCTGTCGGCATGCAGCTAATTTAGCCCATTGCTTAGCTGATCTGGATTCCGTTGACCGCATTACTTTGCTAATCGGACAATGGCAAACGACTTACTTCAAACAAACATTCCACTTTGAATCTCCTAAGGTTCAAATTGTTAGTGTTGATATTAAAAATGGCTCGTTGGCTCGAAATTGGTGGTTTATGTTTGGGCTACCCCAGCTATCTAAGCAGCTAAAGCCCGACATCATTCACATGTCTTTTCCATTTCCTTTTGTACGGCAATGGTTTGAGGCTCCTATAGTTGCGACGATACACGATCTTTACCCTTACGAGTGCCCAGAAAATTTCGGGTATCCTCAAGTCTTATTTAATCAGCTTTTTCTGCGTCAATGTATTAGAAACAGCGATGGGCTTAGCTGCGTTTCTAAATGCACTTTAGAAACATTAGATCATTACTTTACTGGAGTTGAAAAACAAAAACAGCGCAAGGTTATCTAT
>JBCAWO010000071.1:0-24897 GCA_038534515.1 Cyanobacteria bacterium J06554_1 | reverse complement strand
GTAACAACAAGCTTACTAACCGCCAACAATTGCTAGGCCCACAACAACAGCCAACAACATAAATACTGAATACTGCAGCAGAATTCTACGAGACCAGTGTCGATGTGCTTGGCCCCTGGGCATTGACCAAAATAAAACGACGTAGCTGTGACCAAGCACTACTACGTCGTACTAACTAAAACTTGGGTTTAGACCTGATGGCTTTGACCCAAATTAAAAAAATCGCTGTTGCTAATTAAGAAGATGAACTAACCAGCCGGGCACGGTCACACTTGGTGAGTACCTTACAGATTTGTTTATCTCAAAAATTAGCAACGTCAAAAAATTCTGATCTTAGGCAGCAACTTTTTCTTTGAACGCTTTACCTGCGGAAAATGCAGGTACTGTCGTTGCTGGGATAGTCATGGTCTCACCAGTCTTAGGATTGCGACCTTCCCGCTGTTTGCGATCGCGAGGTTCAAAACTACCGAACCCCACTAGGGTCACTTTATCGCCACTGGAAACAGCCTCCATAATGGATTCAATGGTTGCCGATACTACAGCATCTGCAACTTTCTTCGAAACACCGGCCTTTTCAGCTACCGTATCTAGCAGTTCACCTTTGTTCATAGCAAGAGAAATCAATACTTCCAGGTATTTTTAGCACAGGTCCAAATAGGACGCAAGTACTAAATCCAGTAAAACGACCGTTATGCGGTGGTTTCCGCATAACGAACACTGGATTTCTTTTAAACTGAGCCTACATTAGCTCAATTAAACCGGGGTTTTCTGTAAATCAGGTTTTTCTTCAGGTAATATTGCGCCTTCTACCGGACATACCTGTAGACAAATACCGCAATCGATACACACATCGAAGTCGATCCAGTACCAGTCGGTGCCTTTCTTATTTTTCTTGGGACCCTCGTGAATACAGGCCACAGGGCAGGCATCAACACAGTCAGCCACGCCTTCACAAACGTCAGTAACAATAGAGTGGGCCACGGCGCTCCTTGGGATTAAATGTTTGTCATACCGTCTAGTTATCAAGGTTAAGAACCCGAAAAATAGACGGCACAATAGTTACATTTGTTTATCTTAAAGGGCAATTGGGTACTGTCGGCACCCCAGTGAACGAATGGGTCGATTAATTTAGATGCTCTACGTGCACATCCCCTTGCTCTGATACCCAGGCAATATTGGCAATTTTGCGTTCGTTGGCGAACTGGCGCAATGTGTCTTCGGGTAAAGATGTTTGAAAACTCAGCTCTACACGGGTTAGGGTGGCTGCCCGACGCAGGGTTTGGGCATGGGCAATGGCCGCTGCCGCTGCCGCTGCTCCGGTGGGCACCACCAGCCAATCGCTCTCGGCTACCCCAGCCGGTAGGTGTGGCTGCAAAATCTGCTGTAGGGTTTCGCCATTGAGCACAAAGCCCACCCCTGGGTAAGAGGCGTGCTCAGGATGGAACAGGCTGAGTAGGTTATCGTAGCGCCCCCCTTGCCCCACAACCTCACAGGTGTGTTCGGTGCGAACCACCGCTTCAAACACTACACCTGTGTAGTATTCAAAGGTTTGCATCAGGCTCAGATCGAGCACTAACTTGGGTGGATTTTCGGTAAAGGTGCTCTCCAGCAGGTCGATCAGGTTTTTGAGATCGCTCACAATCTGCCGTTGCTGGTCATTGAGGTCAAGCTGGCTAACCTTGGTGAGGACCGGACGCGGCTCACCTCGCAAATCCATAATGGCCAGGGCCAGGGTGTGTAGCTTATCGGAAAGGGGTAAGGTTTCTAGGGTGACTTGGTCGAGGGTTGCGATCGCAACCTTGACCTGATCTCGCACCTCAGCCGGAAACGGAGCTAGCAAAGCCCCCGTCAGACTCGCCTCACTCAGCAACAAATGCCAGTCTTGCACCCCCAGTGCCTTTAGACAGTCCGCCATAATCAACAGCACCTCAGCATCGGCCAAGGACCCGCTGGCCCCCAGCAGCTCGACACCCGCCTGGTAAGACTCCTGCTGCCCCCCCTGGCTGCCGGTAGACGAGCGTCGAAAGACATTGGCATGGTAGTAAAGCCGTTGAGGATAGTGGCTAATGCGGGTCACTGCAGCCCGAGCAATGGATGCCGTCAACTCAGGACGCAGCCCCAACCGTTCACCCCGGCCATTGAGTTCAATCACCTCAGACTGTCGAATCGCACCGCCCGCCATCAGCGTATCCATGCTTTCAACCGTGGAGGTAATAATCCGTTGATAGCTCCAGCGTTGGAAAACGGCCTCAATGCGATCCTCAATCCAGCGCTTCTGCGCTACGTCTACCGGGAAGAGATCGCGTCCACCCGTAGGGGGTTGATAGGTCATTGCTGTACTGGCTGCGATTGCTCTACCAGCTTAAAGCCTGATGGTGATGAGCACTAGCGATCTAAACTACTTGCGCTTTTTACCGCCAAAGAGGCCACCAAACAGGCTGCCACCGCCCCCACCAGGCTTTTTGGGAGTCTTGCTAGAGACCCGACCACTCGGAGGGGTGCCGTCGGGTGAATTTTTACCCATGCGTTTGGCATAGGCATCCAGCTTCTTTTGAGCATCAGCGGCAATTTGGTTATTGGGGTCCAACTCCAGGGCTCGCTTAGTATGAATGCCCGCCATTTTAAGCTGCTTACTCCGCATGTACATGCGACCCAACTCCGCATGGCATAGGGGGTTTTGAGGATGGGCCTTAACCGCCTCTCGCAACTCAACAATGGCCCGCGAAAAATTTCCCTTGTATTCGAATTCTTTAGCTCGATTAATGAAGCTTTTGATCAACTCTGCGCGACGCTCACTAGAAGACTTGACCCTCGTTTTGGTCGGGTCTTCTGCCTGTGCTTCTGAACCATTCGCTGATGTACTTTGAGACGCCGCCGGAGTCTTAGCCGCCGGTGAAACACTGGCCCCCTGACGCATCACATAAACAGCGTTGAGTTCACTGATTTCACCAATGGCATTAATGGCTGTGTCCAGCGACTCGTACTGATCTAGAACAAGGGTCTTCAGGGCATTGGCATATTCGTAGTCTATGTTGTTGCTATTGGCAACCTTCTTAGATTGCTCAGTCGATAACGATAAAAGTGCAGGCTGCTTTTGAAGTTGTTCCCCCTTCAACCTCAGGCTCACCTTGTGCTCAACCGAAGATCGTTCTTGACTTAAAACTTCGTAGGCAGGGTTGACCAGCTTAGATAACAATTCGCTGGCTTGCTGCTTTTGTTCGTCGCTAGCAGTACGCAAACTATCAGGGTGCAATTTACGCGCAATCTTTAGGTAACGCTTCCTTACCTGTTTCACATCCGCATCTAGGGGGATCCCCAAAATAGCGTGGTGATCCACTAGGTCTAGCTTGAATAACCCTTGATTAACCTGCATCTACTTGTTTGGGAGGAACACTTGTGACAACTTACCTTAGTTTATCCGTATTAGCATCTAATACCTGTAATGGTATTGACGCCAAACATGCACAGATTGTGTCTTAGAAATGTGAATTTGTTAGAAAATACTACACTGGCTCAAATTGGGGTAAAGGCTTTACCTGGCCCAATTCCTGAATAATAGGCCGGTGCAGAGCACCATTTGTTGCCACTAGACGGCCAGAATAGATATCAAACGGACCGCCATCATAAGCACTAATCTGCCCACCAGCCTCTTCTACGAGCACTACACCGGCGGCCAAATCCCAAGGGGATAGCCCCCGCTCCCAATAACCGTCTAAACAACCAGAGGCTACATGGGCCAAATCAATCGCAGCTGAGCCGCCCCGACGCACCCCCTGGGTAAGGTGGGTTAAGTGACAAAATTCAGCGTAGTTATTATCAAGGGTTTCCCGACGATCATAGGCAAATCCGGTCACTAAGAGGCTATCAGACAGTTTTGTCGTCGCCGATATCTGGATGGGCTGACGGTTGTGGGTGGCCCCCAGCCCCTTGGCCGCCCGATAGAGATCCTGCAAAATTGGGTTGTATACTACACCCACGGTTGGCACCCCGGCCACCAACAAACCAATGGAAACCGCACAGAGCGGATACTGATGGGCATAGTTCGTAGTGCCATCCAAAGGATCAACGGCCCATAGCAGCGGGCTGTCCAGCTGTCCCAACTGACCAGATTCTTCAGCCAAAATAGCGTGGTCAGGAAAGTGACGTTTGAGCACCGCCAGAACTTCCACCTCAGAGGCACGATCGGCTTCAGTCACCAGATCCCCAGACCGCCCCTTCTCCTGAATTGACGATAGATTACCCCAATATTTTTGTAGGACAGCACCGCCGGCCATCGCAGCCTCGGTAGCGACGTCTAGAAAGCGCTGCAAATCTTCAGGTGTGGGCATTGTGCTCATTGGTTAACCGCAAACAAATATGGCTACAGAAATATGGGCGCTGCTGATCTCGGTATGAATTTATTGGGAAAACATTGGCATATCGCATATCTCACAGATCGGTTCATACCCTAAATCAGCAACGGCGAAATATGGCTGCAAAGAATTTTCCGTAGAGTCACTGTAAACTCACCAGCTAGGCTCCACCCCTAGTCCTCATCCAATGGCAACCCAAATCGAACTTTGCCCTTGCCAAAGTAGCGGCCAAACTGCTGCTCGTAAACTTCATCCTCATCCTGGGTTTCCACCTCTAGATCGGTGCGGGGATAGCTCACACACAGCAAGGCATAGCCCTTCTCCCGCAGTCCGGGAGATAGCCCCATGGCTTCAGGCTGGTCCACTTCACCAGAAACAATCCGCACCGCACAGGTAGTGCAGGCCCCATTGCGACAGGCAAAGGGCAAATCGGCTCCCTGATTTTCTGCTGTTTGCAAGATGTAGCGATCGTCAGGCACCTGGGCTGTGTAGTGGCAGTCCTTTTGACGATGGTGGATATGAATAGTGTGGGTTTGGGTCATGGAACCAGATGAAGAAACCAGCGGCACCCTGCAATAGTCGCATGAATGCGGTAATCGCATGAATGCGTAGTCGCATGAAATACGCACCACTTTCTGATAGTATATTTGAGCTGTGGGGGTTTGACTCCCCGGCAAAAATAACCCTGGAGAGGTGGCCGAGCGGTCGAAGGCGCAGCACTGGAAATGCTGTAATGGGGTGACTCATTCGAGGGTTCGAATCCCTCCCTCTCCGTTTTCATTAGTACAGCACCTACATCCTTTCAGGTCTAGCGGAGCGAGTCTGGTGAGCTTAGGTTCTAGCCCGATGCATTGTGCCCGCCTAAGACGGTTGCTGACGGCTAATTCGATCTAACGCTAATGTCATCCCCCCTAGGGTAATTAACACAATGCCGGGCCATTGAATCATTTGGATGGTGGGCTGATTGGTCAGAAGGAATACGGCCATTAGTGCCGTAACCAGCGGTGTTGCTGCCGCGATTAGGGCGGTGCGTAGCCCCCCCACCAGTCGTAGCCCTGTGTAGTGGAAAAAGTGGCTGATGCTGGCCAGCAGCCCTAACCCCAGACCGCCAATGATAAACTGACTCGTCAGCCCCTGGGTTACTGCCAGAGGGCGGATTAACAGAATCACGCCACTGAGCACCGCCATCATGCAGTACTGAATTATCCCAGCCGCTAACGGATGACTCTGACGGGTAAGGCTATTGGTCACCACATATAGGGCAAATGCGATCGCAGATAGCAATGCCGCACCGGCACTGCCAATTGATAGGGGGCGTAAAATCAACACCACGCCCATGGCAATGGCTAGCATCACCACACCCCGTAACAGGTTAGGGCGGTCCCCATTAAGCCACCACAATAGGGGAACCGCCAAAAGCGGATAGGCAAACATCAGCGGGGCTGCCGCTGCCGGACCCAAGGTCCCGGCAGACAGAAACAATAAAACCTGAGCAAAAAAGTAAAAGACCGCGCCACCGCTTAGGGCAAACAACCGAGGGGGTGAGCGCAGGGTCTGCCCCACATCTCGCCATACGGAGTGATAAAGCTGGGGGGCCAAGACAGCTAAAACCGGTATCAGCACCAACAGCTGCAGCAAAAGCAAGCCATTGGCATTAAAGAAGTTAAATCCATCAAAACCAGCCAGTACTCCCCCAAACAGACTAGTTCCCAGGCTCAAACCACCCACAAGTAGGGTAATGGCACTAAAGCCAAAGGTGGCAATGCCACAGAGAACCATGCCTTTTTTAATGGGGCGAACGGCCAAGTTAGCACGACCAGACGTCCTGGGCTGAGGCGCACCGCTACCGCCCGACGCACCGACCAAACTTGGCTGAACGGTTGGGCCATCATAGGGCGGCACCACTCGACGGGTAGTCCCCGCTACCTGGTCGAGACGGGGCTGCTCCACATAGGTACGTCCTCCTACCACCGTACTGCCATCCCTCAAAGGACGATTATCCAGAGCGCTAGAAAGCGTCGTGCCACTGCGGGTAGGGGCCAACTGATCCCCCAGCTGGCTACTGAGGCGCTCAACCAGGTTCGCTAAAATAACCTCCCCCTGCTGCTCCATGGTTTGCATCCGAGTCAGCTGCTGGGCAATGGCACTTTGATAGCTGCTGAGGTCGTGCTGTAGCGCTTTGACACTGCGATTAAGGGTGTCATCTAAAGACTGGAGCCAATCTTGGGTGGGGGTGGGCAACTCGGTAGAGTTGGTCACATAGGCATGGAGGTCTTCGCGCAGATTGTGGGCAAGAACCTGGGCCAAGCGCTTAGCCCAAGCATTTTGCTGGGCCAGCTGTTGCTTAGATAGGGTGACGTCCGACTCGTTTTTTAGGGACTGATAGCTAATGTAAAGCTGGTCATACTCAACCTGCAACGCATCAAGGTCACTAATCAGGCGCTGCTTTTGCGTTTGCAAGTACTCAATATCCTTGGTCAGCTGCTCGGCAAAATGCCGCTGCAATGCTTGAAAGTCGTCATCCAGTGATTGCAGTAGTGGGTCATTTGTGCCCTGACCTCCAGACTCACCCATGTTGCTCCTTCTTATGTATGTTTCGCCGACGGCATCAGGCCCCTATGTGACACCCCGACTAAGCCATACCCTGCGTTATACCCAAGTTTCCTATGGGTGTCGATACTCTATCAGTCAACCAGGAATAACGGAACAATAGCGTCATTAGGAACAGCTTCCAATCCACAAACCATCACAATACTTAAACCAGAGACAATTAGCTGACTGCCATGCTTAGAAAATCTTAATCCTGATACGTTACGCATGGTCTAGAAAGCATACTTTTAGGCTAAATTGGGCATCCTTGGGCGTACTTGAGTCATCCAGAGCAGCCAAACGTTTTCAAGCTTGCGGACATCTCCCATTGTATGGCTCCTGCACGGCTCTAAAATTTTGGCCAAAGCTTGCGCCTCTATGATGCGAAACATCGATGCGGAGCATCCAATGCATCTTTGTAGTTGTAGGATTGGTAGAATCGATTTGATGAGTACATCCGTGGTAATTCAGTTCAAGAATTTGACGAATATTCTGAGGCAGCTGAAATTAGGATGAAAAAAATCCTTATTGTTGATGATGACATCACATTGCGGACTGCACTGACCCGCTACCTGCGTGAACGGGGGTTCCAGGTTAGCCATGCATCCTCTGGGACCGAAGGGCTAGCGCAATTTGAGCAGGACCAGCCCGATCTAGTTGTCTCAGACGTGATGATGCCTGAGATGGATGGCTATGAGTTTTGCACTAAGCTTCGAGAAATCCGCTCAGGGCAGCTAGTGCCCTTTATTTTTCTATCGGGACGCGGCGAGCTCGATGATCGGATTCAGGGCCATTCAAAGGGCGCTGACGACTACATCGTCAAGCCATTTCATCCTAAGGAGCTGATTGCCAAAATCGATGCCCAGCTCGAACGCTCTCGGCGTATGCATGCAGAAATCATTCGTCTGGTGCAGCAAATGCCAGCGTCAGAGTCGGCTAAGCCGCCACCGCCAGAGCCGCTTCCCCTCACTCCAGCCGAGGAAAAGGTGTTTTGGGAAGTGATCCAGGGCTTTACTAACAAACAAATTGGCGAACACTTGTTTATCAGTCCTAGAACAGTTCAGACCCATTTGAGCAACATTTTGAGCAAGCTATCCCTGGAAAACCGCTCCCAGCTGATTCGCTATGCCTTTGAAAATGGCTATCGGCCTGCAAGCGCTGGTGAGTCCAAGTAGCGCCCGTTATCTTGTGTTGCTCAGACATTGTGAGGTAGCCTGAGAGCTGGCAACTCCCTACAACAATTTTAGATAACGCCAGACGCTGGTTTTGTAACTGTCAATATGAGTAACGTATCCGCTGATTCCTCAACGGCTATCCCCCTAGACTCTGATCAAACGTCTAAGCTTGCCGAACAACTCCGTTCTAAGACCCTAAAGCGCCAGCTTAGCGCCGTTACAGAATTGGCCAGCATGGGTGAGTCTGGTGTTGCAGGCTTGATCAACTTTCTGAAGGACACCACAGCCGGCGAGTCGTCAGTCGCTGCGGGAAAAGTCTATCAGCTGCTCAGCATCAGCGAATCGGTTGTCGCTCAAACATTCTTAGCCGAGGCTTTCCCAAATGGCGTTGTGTCGCTAATCTCTGATCGAGGCGTTGACTATCAGCCATTACAGAGGCTGCTGATCGCCCAAGAGTTTGAGGAAGCGGACCGCGTCACATTGCAAAAGCTCTGCGAACTGGCAGGTCCGGCAGCAGTGCAGCGCAAGTGGGTTTACTTCACTGAAGTAGATAGCTTTCCGGTAAATGATTTGCTCACCATTGATCGGCTGTGGCGAGTGTATTCAGAAGATCGATTTGGTTTCTCAAAGCAGCGTGAACTGTGGCTGGGTCTAAACCAAAATTGGGACCGCCTTTGGGAGAAACTGTCGTGGAAGTCAGATAATATTTGGACCCGCTATCCGGGTGAGTTTGTTTGGGATTTGTCAGCTCCTGTGGGTCATTTGCCCCTGTCTAATCAGCTGCGTGGGGTACGTATGATGGAGTTTCTGCTATCTCACCCCGCTTGGACCCCATGAGCATCGACGACCGGCGCTGACTCCTGTGAAATTCTCCAACAGCTCGATACAACTCCTCCGGTGTATCCACTAAAAAGGTGGGGCCTTGGGCTTCGAGGGCGGTGCGATCGCTAAAGCCCCAGCTTACGGCAGCAACCGCTAGCCCCTGACAGCGGGCGGCTTCTATATCCCGAGTTTCATCGCCAATATAGAGGATTTCCTCGGGCACTAGCCGATGGCGACGCATGATGCGCCTGAGGCTGCGCGCCTTCCCCAGCAAGCCAATGTTGCCATAAACGCTGCTAAACACCTGACTTAGACCATGGCGTTTTAGAAATGGATTAATGGTTGAAGGGGCATTGGAACTAGCAATTAAAATCTGGTGATCGTCAGCCGCCAGGGCCATGAGGACATCACCTAAATTCTGAAAGAGTCGAATAGAGTCCACATCGTGACGCAGTTCCCGGCGCACCCGGCGCATCAGAAACGGGACTTGAAACAAAGGCACATGGGACTGGGCCAATAGCTCTCCCGTGCTGAGGGTGCGCAGGTATTTCAGCCGTTCAGGCGTTGTTTGGGGATAGCCATACTGGGCTGCTAAACGGTTGGTAATAGTGACGATCGTCTCCAATGTGTCAGCGATCGTACCGTCAAAGTCAAAAATGAGAACGGTCACGTGCGGGTGTTATAAAAAACAATCAGGAAGTGTGGCAACGGTCGCCAAGCGGGGCGGCTGTGTATAGCTGTGTATCTATCTATGCCCAAACCTAGAATATGTCTAAAGAAAATCTTAGGCAAAGGTGACTGGAGACAAATCTTTGGCGTGAGGAGGGGTCCCTAGTCAGTCACAGCCCGTGTAAATGCCTTATGTATAGACACTGTAGCTTTAGCAGCCCTTTCTTGTAGTAACAAATTATCTTACGAGTGCACGGGCAGACTCCTGCCGTATGAAAACGTATTAAACAAATAGGCGTTGCAAAACCATGGAATAGTTTGATCGGCAAGATACTAACGTATGAGATTTATAAGCGATCGGTGCATCCTTATAAATTGGCAAGAGTAACCGACGAGGACCTAACGCCAGCGTCCTGAGCGCAGAATGCTGATAATCAGCCAGATACCTAGCAGTGTGGCGGCGGCAAATAAGCTGGTGCTCAGCCACTGCAGTTGGAGGTTGGTTTGGTTGCTAGAAATGATAGCTGCTCCGATAATCAACGCCGCCACCACCGTACTAAAGGAGCGTCGGTTGGCTGCCTGTTCGATACTCTGTTGCAGACTGCTCAGGTCTTTGATGCTAATGTTCCAGGTTAAGGTTTCCTCACTCAGACGATCGAGGAGAAAGCCAAACTGACGCGGGGCTGAAAGGGAAAGATTGCGAAATTCTAGACCGGTCCGCAGCAGTGTTTGCAGTGGATCATCACCAATTAACTGCTGGCGAAATAGGTCTACCATCAGCGGACGAATTTCAGCAATCAGATTGATTTGAGGATTGAACTGACGGGCCACCCCTTCCAGGTTTGCCAGGGATTTGGCAAACAGACCAACATTGGCAGGCCAGCGCAGGTGATTGCGGGTACCGGCTTCTAAAATCTCAGCAAAGGCAACCGCTGTGTTGAAGCTTTTGAGGGCAAGACCGTAGTAACGAGACAGCAGTCGGCTGTAGTCATTCTCTAGCTTGGCGAGATCAACGGCCTGGAGCGGCTCTGCTAGTTGCAGGGTGAGCTGGGCACAGCGTTGGGCATCGGAACTGACAATGGCCAGCACCATTTCCGTCAGGGTGGTGCGAGTTTGGGGGTCGAGTCGCCCCATCATGCCGCAATCTAGCAGCGCTACCCGACCATCGCTGAGGTAGAAAATATTGCCGGGATGGGGGTCGGCATGGAAAAAACCATCTAGAAAGTATTGCTGAAAAAAGGCGCGAAATAGCAAGCTACTGAGGGCGTTGCGTTTTTCGGCGGGTTCCGCCTGGTCACCCAGGGCAGCGGATAAAATGGGCTGGCCATTTAACCACTGCATGACCAGAACCTTAGGGGTGCTTAGGGGCCAAATAATTTCGGGAATGGTGAGCTGATCGGTGGCAAACCAGCGGCTATTGGCCAGGTTTTGCCGGAGCTGATCGGTGTAGGTGGCCTCGGTGGTGAAGTCTAGTTCGGCTTTGAGGGCGGCACTAAATTCTTCGGCCAGGGCCACCACGTTATAGCGCTGGCCAAACTGAGTGCTAGACACTAACTTGGCAATATCTTTGATCAGCGCCATGTCACGCTGTACTTGAAGCTCGATCCCAGGTCGCTGGATTTTAAGGGCAACGGCCTGGCCATTTTTGAGGACGGCGCGATGGACCTGACCGATGGACCCAGATGCGATCGCACCGTAATCGACCTCAGCAAACACCGCATCCGGGTCCAAATGCTGTCGCAAAAACGCCTGGATTGTAATCGCATCCACCGGCGGCACGGTTGACTGTAGCGCGCTAAGCGCCTCGATATAGGCCGGTGGCAGCAGGTCAGGTCGAGTACTTAGCAACTGACCAAACTTGATATACACTGGCCCCAAATCCGTCAAAATGTTTCGCAGCACGGCAGGGGGTGGAATATCCGGCTCTTCTGGCGTCTTACCCACCAACAAACGTCGCATATAGTCCCATCCGTGGCGTAAAAACACCTCTACGATTTCGCCCTGACGGGAAATGAGATTTGGCGTTAGCATGCAGCTCTTGGGTAAAGTGATATCGGTTTGATGCTAACAATTCTTTCCCCCTTCTCTCATGTGGCTACGTAACCTCATCCTCCTCTGCACAACGGCCTACCAAATTTGGTGCTGTCGCCAAGAAGACCAAACGCCACCACCCGGAAAAATTTACGACATTGGGGACTGCAAACTTCACCTCTATCGCCGAGGTCGGCCACACCCCAACCAGCCAACGGTGGTTTTAGACCACAGCTTAGGAGGCGTAGAAGGCTATTTGCTAATTGATGAAATCGCTGAACTGGCGGATGTGTGTATCTACGACCGGGCCGGTTATGGCTGGAGTTCCCACAGCCCCAACCCACGCAATAGCGGCGAGATGATGCAGGAATTTGAAGCCCTGATGCACCAGGCCAATGTCCAGCCGCCCTATGTTCTGGTGGGCGACTCGTTGGGCAGTTATACCATGCGTCTCTATGCCCACACCTATCCTGACAAAGTGGCGGGGTTGATTTTAACCGACGGTCTGCATGAAGACGGCATGTCCAGACTGCCCCTTAGCCTGCAAATTATGAAAACTATATTTGCCGCTGGGTTTTTAATGTCTGTGGTGGGGTCTGCCCTTGGGTTTATTCGCATTTTTCAACAGCTGGGCCTGTTTCAGGTGCTCAGCCCCAAACTCAGGTATTACAGCCAGACCCAGCTAGCCCCGGTCCTCCGGTCTTTTGTCCGTCCCAAACACTGGTTCACCATGGCCCGGGAAATTATGAGCATCCACACCAGTAATGACCAGCTTAGCAAGGCCAATAATTTGGGCATGTTGCCAGTGGTTAATATCAAGGCCAGTCATTTCTTTACCCCGTCACCCGTGCTCAAACCCCTTCCCCTGGAAGCCGCCGATACGCTTTGGACTCAAATGCACCATGCCCTGATGAGGCTATCGACCCAAAGCCTGAGTTTGCCAGCCCAGAGCAGTCACTTTGTCTGGATTGATCAGCCTGACACCATGCTCGAAGCGATTGATCGGATGTTACTCAAACTACAGAGGGAGCGGCAGGGGTGAGACCGTTTCACGGCTGCTCCAGCTCGTCTAACACCTCAGCAATGGTCGAGTAACGCTTAAGCGGATTAGCATTGACCATACGATTTAGTGTGGCCACTAGGACATCTGGAAGCTGTCTCTGGCGGTACCAGTTGCGTCGAATCGTAAAATACCCATCATTCCCATACACCAGATCCGCTAGGGGTAGCTGGGTCAGGGCCTGAATCATGGCCACACCCACTGTGTATAGGTCACTTCTGACATCAAATCGACCCTGTAAAAATTCGGGAGAAAAGTAAGCGGCGGTCTCTTTGGGAAATAAATCCGTGAGCGCTAGGGTCGGTTTACTCACCTGCTGAACAATCGTCTTAAAAATGCCGGTCCCCGTCCACACCCAGCTATTGTCTGCCTGACATTGGATCAGATCGCCGGGGTGTAGACAACAGCTCCCCAGCCCCCAGCGATAGGACTGCTGTAACAACATAAGAATTTGGGACAGCAGTGGCAACAGTGGCGGTCTAGTGGCGGGGTCTTGCAACCGCAACCGATGCAACGGCCGCCCTCTGACTAACGATTGCACGATGTAGAACGACTGTCCGTCACTAAAGGAATCATGGATTGTGTGGGCAGAGGCTAGCTCTTTTAAGAGGGGCTGTAATGTCTGAACTTTATGACCGAGCAACGTCTGACCAAACGCCATAAGGCTGACATTATCGGTATGAAAATCGAGTTTTTGGATAATGTAGAGCGTCTTGTCGTCACGCCGGGTATCTCGGGCAACCCAGGTTTGGCTGAGGGCCGAGCGGGCCACGGGTTTGAGGTATTGGTACGGCGACATCGCTATCGCGGGAGCAGGCATAGTCACACGGGTTATCTCGCTTTTGGATGGCGATTGTAATTTGAAAAAACAGGCGGTCGATCGGTATTTGAAATGTTTGGTTAAACCGCTATCGCCTGACGCAGGTCCGAAAGACTGGCCTCCGCCGACGCCAGCTTTTGCCGCAGGGTTTCCATTTCTTGACGTTGGAGACCGTCGTAGTTAGCCAGCGGCATATTTTGGTGGGTCGCTTCGTAGGCTTGGAGCAGTTGTTCCAAGTCGGTAATGGCAATGGCGGCCTGTTCGATTTCTTGGATCAGGGTACGGGCAACGGTCGTGCCAGCTTGGGCCGAGTGCGTAAAGGTATGCACCCGGTCTTGAAATCGCTCTGCCAGGGTATTCATTTGTCGACCAGCTTCGCGGGTTTGGTTGACTAACTGGGTAATTTCTTCGGCAATGTGGGAAAACCCTGCCAGCTCTGGACCAGATTTGTGGATTGCGATCGCAGCTTGCACAGACAGATGTCGAACCTGGCGACTGACATTTTCAATCAATAGGGATGTGGATTGAATCGTAGCCAGCTCTGATTCTAAAAGCCGACCGATGCTAACGATTTCGTCCGTGTTCTGACAAATGGCATTGACCCCAGCAAACGTAGCTTGAAACGCTTTCTTTCCTTCTTTGGATAGAACCTTACCAATCTGCATAAAGCGCTGATTGAGGGTTTGAATTTTCTGAGACTGGCTCAGCAGTTTCTGCTGCTGATCTTCAAGCAAATGATTCCGTAACTGGATTTCATGTTGCTGCCTTTCTAGCTGTTGGGAGTAGGTTTCAGCATGGCTACGGGCCTCCTCCAACAGCTGCTTTTGTTGTTTCATCTGCCCGTTAACAAACGCCAAAACCTGGGAATTAGCCAGTAACAGCGTATGAAAATCCAACAGGAAATAGTTACAAAAACCAGGCAGCTGAGGATGCTGAAACTCAACAACGATGGGCTCAGACAGGTACTGAGAAGACCGCGACAATCCCTTTTGCGTGGCGATATCAACCCGCTCGCCGTACCCCAAAATCAGCGGCTCACAACAATGGGGATTGACATCTAAAAATACCTGAATGGGGCGTTTCAGAAATATTTCGAGGGCATAGGGCTGACTTAGACCTTGGTATAGGTGATGACGAGAAATAGCACCCACAATGATGTCGTTCTCAATCACTAACACACCCGTCAGCCGTGGCCGTTGTTCAAACTGCTGAACAACTTCATGCCCTAACGTATCTGGACTCACTTGCGCTTCTTGCAATAGAAGCTCACCGAGGGTGGCAGACTCAGTCAGTTGAGCAGGGGAACTCATAGAAAAACGCTTCCAAGCACCATGATGACCTGGAGCCAAAAACTGCTAACCATAGACCTCAATCACCCAGGGAGGGATATTTTGAGGAAAAAATTATTGAAATGATAAATCCTTAGCCCAGGCAGGATAACTCAAAATAACGTCAAACGTCAGCTTAAAATTTATCGAACAGAGCATAAGATTGGCAGATGCACAACCCAATGTAAGTCGAATACCCGGACGTCCTTAGTTGTGCACGATACATTTTAAGTATTGCTTCAGCTTGAGCGTGGCCAAGATTCAAATAGCACTCCGTGTAACAACTACAATAAAACCTAGTTGATAAGATAGTTTCCAGCCTTTAGCGGTAACCTGCGATGAGTACACAGCCTGATCGAGTTTTAATTTTTGACACCACCTTGCGCGATGGTGAGCAGTCCCCTGGCGCAACGATGAATGTTGAGGAAAAGCTGGCGGTGGCTCGTCAGCTGGCTCGTCTGGGTGTGGACATTATTGAAGCGGGGTTTCCCTACGCTAGCCCCGGCGACTTTGAAGCGGTGCAGCGCATTGCCCGTGAAGTTGGCATCGCGGGCGGGCCGACCATATGCGGGTTGGCGCGGGCAACCAAACAAGATATTGAAGCCGCTGCCAAGGCCATTGAACCGGCGGCCAGCGGTCGCATCCACACCTTTCTGGCGACTTCTGACATCCACATGAAGTACAAACTTAAGAAGTCGCGGGATGAAGTGCTGGCCATTACCGATGAAATGGTGCGCTTTGCTAAAGGCTTTACGGCGGATGTGGAGTTTTCACCGGAGGATGCAGGTCGCTCAGAACCTGAGTTTTTGTATCAGGTGCTGGAGGTTGCGATCGCAGCCGGTGCCACCACCATCAACATCCCTGACACCGTCGGCTACCTCACCCCCAGCGAGTTTGGCGGACTGATCAAAGGCATTTCAGAAAACGTGCCCAACATCGACCAGGCCGTCATCTCCGTCCACGGCCACAATGACCTCGGTCTGGCCGTCGCCAACTTCCTAGAAGCCGTCAAAAACGGTGCTCGACAGCTGGAATGTACCATCAACGGCATTGGCGAACGGGCCGGTAATGCTGCCCTTGAAGAACTGGTCATGGCCATGCACGTACGGCGTCAGTACTTTAATCCCTTCTTTGGTCGTCCGGCCGATTCCGACGCCCCCCTCACCAACATCAACACCACAGAAATTTACAAAACCTCACGGCTGATTTCCAGCGTTACCGGCATGCTGGTGCAGCCCAATAAAGCCATCGTCGGTGCTAACGCCTTTGCCCATGAGTCCGGCATCCACCAAGACGGCGTCCTAAAAAATAGGCTCACCTATGAAATCATGGACGCCCAAACCATTGGTCTCAACAATAATCTGATCGTCCTGGGCAAGCTTTCGGGCCGCAATGCGTTTCGCAGCCGCCTCCAAGAGCTGGGCTACGAGCTATCTGACCAGGACTTAAACAAGGCATTTTTGCGGTTTAAAGAGCTAGCCGATAAGAAAAAGGAAATTAGCGATCGCGACCTAGAAGCCATCGTCAACGACGAAACCCAGCAGGTGATCGAGCACTTTAAACTAGAGCTAGTACAGGTCTCCTGCGGCAGCAATGCCCGCCCCACCGCCACCGTCAGCATCCTCACCCCCACCGGAGAGGAGCTGATGGATGCCGCCATCGGCACAGGCCCCGTAGATGCCATTTACAAAGCCATCAATCGGGTGGTTGATATTCCCAACGACCTGATCGAGTACTCAGTGCAGTCAGTCACCGCAGGCATTGACGCCATCGGCGAAGTTACCATTCGCCTACGCCATGACCAACGCATTTACTCAGGCCACGCCGCCAATACAGACATTGTTGTCGCCTCAGCTAATGCCTACATGCAGGCCCTCAATCGACTGTACGGCTCAGCTCAAGCAGGTTCCCTACATCCCCAAAGAATGGCCGTACCCGCAGGAACTGGAGTTTAGGGCAAGATAGGCATGTGATATTCAAAGCCTTAGCCAGCAAAGACAATGCAACCTTTACTCAACGTTGAAATTAGTCAGCTCGGGATTGCTGAACGAATACAGCTAGCAGAAGATCTTTGGGACAGCATTCTGTCAAGTCCTGAGTCATTACCCATAACGGACAATCAAAAACAAGAGCTGAATTCTCGATTGGCAGCCTACGATCAAGATCCAGCGGTCGGAGCAAGTTGGCAGGATGCTAAGAAACGGCTAGAGCATAACCCTTAACGAGCAAAAGCCCTGGCAGGAACGAGGAGAGTGATCGGTTAGAAGGCAGGTAACTCAGGCATTTAAACTTTATCTAGGATGCTTGAAATATCTTGGGAAGCATATAGGATCCTTACGACTTCTATTGTTTCGTCGCGATCCAAGTAAAAAATTAAATATCGTTTGAATCCTTTGACAGCCAGTTGTCGAATTCCTTGTAGTTCAGAGTGTTGAGTAGTGTAAACATTGCCAATGCTTGGCATTCGTGCAATTTGTGCAATCGTTGCTCTGACGGCATCAAAAAATCGCAATGCTGCATCAGGATTTGCTTGATGGATGAAGCTGTAGTGCTCGTCGATATCTTGACTAGCTCGAGGACGGATTTCTATGCATCTACTTATCAGGCTGATCTGATGAGTTAGTTAACCAAACTCGCTTTTGCTCCCACCAGCTATCTGTAACTGTAATCGGGCTTCCACTATCAAGTCCCTCAACCAACAACGAGTCTACCTGAGCCTGCTGGGCCAAGCGTGCCTGCTCCAGCATAATCAAATGATAGACATATTCACCTAGCGACCCATAGCCTGCCGCTGCTGTTTGATTTTCTAAAAAAGGTTGCACCTCTTCTGGCAGAGAAATATTGAGCATTGAGTCTTTACCCTCAACAATATGCCTATCTTAGCCAAAGCCAAAAGCATAGACCAGTTAGATTCTCACTGTTTCCAGGCAAATAATCAGGGTAGAATTTGGTTTGCTTTGCTCATTTTTGGGGAAGTGCAGGAAACTAAGCAGGTAGAAAGGATATGACCAATCAATCAGCTAGACTCATCTACACGATTACTGATGAAGCACCCGCTCTAGCCACCTATTCTTTTCTACCTATTATTCAAGCGTTTACACATGCTGCTGATATTGTAGTAGAAACCAAAGATATCTCCTTAGCAGGGCGGATTTTAGCTAACTTTCCAGAGTCCCTGACACCCGAGCAGCAGGTGCCGGATGCTCTGACTCAGCTGGGCGAACTGGCCAAAACCCCCGAGGCCAATATTATTAAACTGCCTAATATTAGTGCGTCCGTACCTCAGCTGCTAGCGGCCATTAAAGAACTTCAGGAAAAAGGCTATGCGGTTCCTGACTATCCAGCCAATCCTAAAGATGAGAATGAGACCGCCATTAAGGCTCAATATGCCAAGGTACTAGGGAGTGCCGTCAATCCTGTTCTGCGAGAAGGTAATTCGGACCGACGGGTAGCTGCAGCCGTAAAACAATATGCCCAAACAAATCCCCACAGGGTAGGCAACTGGACGGCTGATTCTAAATCCCATATTGCCCATATGGACAGCGGAGATTTTTACGGTAGCGAGAAATCAGTTGTCGTCCAGGATGCTGGCAGTGTCAAAATCGAGCTAGTGACAGCACATGGCTCAGTTACGGTCTTAAAAGAGCAAACGGCGGTGCTAGCAGAGGAGATTCTTGACGCAGCCGTTATGAGCGTCAGGACCCTGCGAGATTTTTATAAAAAAGAGATTAACAACGCCAAAGAAGATGACATTTTGCTTTCTCTCCATGTGAAAGCAACCATGATGAAAGTCTCTGACCCAATTTTGTTCGGCCATGCTGTCACTATTTACTTTAAAGACGTTTTTGAAAAATATGCTGATCTCTTTACTGAGCTGGGGGTCAATCCCAACAATGGTCTTGGTGATGTTTACGCCAAAATTGAAACCCTCCCTAGCGACCAGCGTAAGGCCATCAAAGCAGACCTGCAGGCCACCTATGACAAACGTCCTCAGCTGGCCATGGTTAACTCCGATAAAGGCATCACCAATCTCCATGTGCCCAGCGACGTGATTATTGATGCCTCCATGGCGGCGGCCATTCGCACCTCTGGCAAAATGTGGGGTCCCAACGGTCAGCTACATGACACTAAAGCGATGATTCCTGACCGGTGCTATGCCACCATGTACCAAGCCATCATCGAGTTTTGTCAAGAAAATGGGGCGTTTGATGTGGCGACCATGGGCAATGTCTCTAATGTGGGACTAATGGCTCAAAAGGCCGAAGAATACGGTTCCCATGACAAAACGTTCGAGATTCCGGCAAGCGGAACTGTTCGTGTAGTCGATGCAACCGGCCAAACTTTAATGGAGCACAGCGTCGAGCAGGGCGATATCTGGCGTATGTGTCAGACAAAAGATCTGCCAATCCAAGATTGGGTAAAATTGGCGGTTAATCGCGCCAGGGCAACGGGCGTCCCCACCGTTTTCTGGCTGGATGAGAACCGTGCCCATGACACTAACCTAATCACCAAAGTGCGTCAGTATCTGCTCGATCACGACACAACCGGTCTAGATATCAAAATTTTGCCACCGGCAGATGCGATGAGATTTACCTGCGAACAAATTAAGGTAGGCAAAAATGTAATCTCCGTGACCGGTAATGTTCTACGAGATTATTTAACCGATCTCTTTCCTATTCTAGAACTGGGTACCAGCGCCAAAATGCTTTCTATTGTGCCATTGCTGGCAGGTGGCGGCTTGTTTGAAACGGGTGCTGGTGGGTCTGCGCCCAAGCATGTTGAACAATTTGTAAACGAAGGCCACCTGCGTTGGGATTCGCTGGGTGAATTTTTAGCACTGGCGGTCACGTTAGAAGATGTCGGTCGTAAAACCAACAACGAGAATGCCCTAATTCTGGCTGAAGCCTTAAACAAAGCTAATAGTCAATATTTAAGAAATGCCAAATCGCCCTCCCGTAAGGTGCATGAGTTAGATAATCGTGGCAGCCACTTCTATTTGGCCATGTACTGGGCCCAGGCCCTGGCCGAACAAACTAAAAATTTGGACCTCAAGGCTAAGTTTGCCAAACTGGCTCACTATTTAAGTGAGCATGAAGCTAAAATTGTCAATGAGCTTAATACCGTTCAGGGTGGGCCAGTGGATATTGGCGGTTACTATTTAGCTGATGCAGATAAAGCAAGTAAAGTCATGCGCCCCAGCGACACCCTGAATGCAGCATTGGCGTTTGTCTAGCCCTATGCCGTTGCTAACGTTGGGGATACATTGCTCGAGTAAAGATGCAGCCAGTCAGGATTTCTCAGATAAAATTATCTCGAGGATCAGCAACGCCAATTTTATAATTTTAGGGCAACATATTTGCCTTGAAATTTTCCAACAAGTGTGGCGGCTGAGTGTACATTGGCAGAGAGGGTTATGCGGCTCTTTCCACGTTTAGAGAGAGTTGAAAGAAACCGCTGCCAGGTGTTTTCATCAGGCACTAGGCAATGGGATTGAAAGTCTCCTTGAGCAGGGTTAGTATAGTCGAGGCTGTTGCTTTGAATAACAATACGGCTAGGTGTCTGGAGCCTTACATGGACAAACGTCCAGGCGGAGAGAATCGCCAATGTCGAAATACTCCCCCCAAATACAGTATTGCGATGGTTAATATTAGGGGCCAACGGTGCCGACAAAACCACGCCATTGTCATCGATGGAGGTCACGGAAACCGCCATCGCTTTGGAAATGGGAATATGTTCATGCAGATACTGCTCTACTGCAATGCAATCAATGGCCATGGTTTCTAAATCCGCTGTGGTTTGCCGTAATGATAAACGGCATTGATCAAATTTTCGGGGGTGCCGATATCTAGGTATTGGCCAGTTTCAAACGGAATGGCCTCTACTCGAAGGTTATTTGCGATCGCACCTACAATCACATCCCCAATCGGCGTTTCCCCATAGGCTGGCATCTCCTTCATCAGCACAGGCGACCGATCTCCAATCAGCTCCCTTAGCCTGGCCTCAACAAACTGATGCAGAAATTCCGTAAAGCTAGGTCGCCAGACAGCAATGGCCCACATGTATCGCAGATGGGTAAGCTGAGATTTTTCATAGATGCCAGACACCACCCCTTTTTGGTCAAAATCAACCAGACCAACTTTTTCAGGCTGATCGGTGGGAAAAAGACCCAGCACCAGGTCCGCTTCGGTTGTCTGCAAACGATTGAGCAGTTGGGCATAGGCATTGGCGGGGCTAAATAAAATATCAGGAAAGCCCATGGCGATAATGGCATCCTTTACAAAGGGATAGGTCTGATTCAAGCTAAACGGCACGCCAAAAGGAACATGAACCGTCACATAGGCCAGACGCATATTGAGCTGAGAACCATCCCCCAAGTAGGCCGGAATATCCCATTTGCCTGGACGCAAAATCAAAAAGGACTCTTGCACCCCAGCCTGCCCCATGGCCTCCAACAGGTATTGACAGGCAACCTTAGGTCGCAATCCCTTCTCAGCTAAGTCTTGAAACCCAATGGGAAAGAGCTCTTTACTCATGGGCAAAGGGCTAATGCGGCTGCCCTGACCAGCGGCAGGGAGTAGGCCAATGATTTTTTGAGAATGTGCGGTCATCATGGAGACAACAGTTGGCTATGGACACAGCGTAAACTGGCGACGTGCGCCTGGGTCTCAAAGTTCTGGGGAGCCGCAACTGCCTGGACTTGGTTAAATCGCAGGGCGGTCCGAGGTAGACTAACCGTTGACATTAACGCTTGCTTGGTGACCACATCTAACTGGTGGTAAAGCAGACTAACATGGGGGTCCAAGATAGGCCGTTGAGCATTGGGAATGGCAGCAACTAAACAATCAACCAGCTGACTTAACCGGGGTGTTGGCTTTAACTGAATGTATAGGGTTTTAGAGAAACGAGAGTCATGGTTGAGGCCAAGTACCTGAAGCTCTACAGGACACACTGATGACAGGGCTGCACATACGTTTTTCACATCTACCGCAGAAGGTAATGGGCCGCTGTAAAGCGTCACATGGGGGCAAAAGGGCACGGTACCAAACCGCTCAGCTAGGGCGCTGATCAGCCCTTGAAAGTAAGTTAGGTCAGATTCTTGGGGAACTAACCAAAAGGAATAGTGGGAAACAGGCATAAGGTTTAGATGATATACCGAATCCGAATTTATTAACCTTGATTAGAGATGAACGCTCTGGCAGCGGCATTCCCTTGTGAATGCCCTGCAATATTAGGAGCTATCAGCCAGGCTGTCATATAGAAATGCGAACTGGCAAATGAATATCAGTGACGGTTCTGGAATCGTCAGCCTAGTGACCGTATTTATACTGTGAGTTATTCACCATTATTCAAATACCCATGAGATTTAACGCCTATTATTTTTACTGGAGCGTCCTTTTATTAATCACAGAGATTTATATTGCTGTCTTTGTAAAAGACGATTTTGTTCGTCCCTACATGGGTGATTTTCTCGTTGTCATTCTCATTTACACCGTTGTTCGCGCTTTCTTTAAATACTCAATTATTAATACAGCTATCGGTGTTCTACTATTCTCTTTTTTAGTCGAGATCTTGCAGTACTTTAAGATCGTAGAGATTCTAGGCTTAGGATCTTCTCAATTGGCTAGAACCATCATCGGTACCACATTTGTTTGGGAAGACTTTATTGCCTATACCTTAGGCATTATTACGGTTTTAAGTGCCGAACAACTTATCGGACCCAGCATGGAAAAGTGGCGGCGCTCGAGTAGTTAATCAACGCTGCCCAAGCCTTCCTAATGTTGGATAGCTCGATGTTAAGGCTGCGTTTGCTCGGTTTGTTCGCGAATCACGGCACTCCAGTTGTCATCATTCATCGCTGCGACTAGATCCTGTCGCTGAGCCGTTTGAGCCATGGTCTTCTCTTGTAGCGCCCCATCCGCCATGGCACGACGGAGTTTTAGCTTTTTCTCTTCATAGGCTTCGCGCTCTGTAGCAGACATGACTTGGGTGGCTGCTTCTTTAATCGTCTTAGCCCAAGTTCCATCAACGTTTCCAGGGGGCGGACAAGGCAGTGAGGCAATCCATTCATCCCGCAGCTTTTCCATCACATCTCGTTTCGGAAACTTGAACGGCTGCACCGTTACCAGGGCACACACGTCTTCTCCCTTTTGGGTCAGATGGCTGCGTAAAGAGAGCGCAACGTTACGGGAGTAGCTGACAAACTGAGTTTGACGAGTGCTATTGAGTACAGCGTAAACTCCGGCAACTTTTGCATTCTGCGCTTCATTGCACCAGGCCTGAACCGCAACAGGCGTATCCATCGTTTGCTCCAAGCCAACAGGCACAGCAGTCGTCTCTACCCCATGTTCATCAGCTGAACTATACAGAAAGTCATGAAGCCCCCGGTGGGCTTGAGGGACATTCTGATGCTCGATGGGGTCTGCGTTTTCAGGGCTCACCTGCTTAGCTCCATTAATGAAGTAGTTTTATATCGTCCAAAGGGCGTTTAGAATTATGGCAAAATTCCCACCGGGGAAACCTTGATAATATCCGGACTGTAAGAAAACAACATAAACTCAGCCACTGCCTAGGCTCTCCAGCAGGAGTATAGGATGTAGCAGCTGTGGCCTCCCTGAGAAAACTGAACTAAAACCGTCCCTAAATCAACGACACTCTTACCGGTTTATCGGGTATTTTTGCCTCATCTCAATTATATAAACCAGCGACATGCCTGCCTCCCAAAAGACTGGGCACCAAATAGACTTTATGTCTATCTAATGCTAAGCAATCTAAAGTACTTATTCAGCGCTTTTGCGGATTTAAACCAAAAACCCTGAACTCAGCAATCTTTAGAACAAAACAAATAAGTCTTCACAAAATTGTTAACTAGACATAAATAAGGGAATTGTTAGGTAGTCCTATGAGTAATCCTCCTTTTCAAGATGTTGTGACAATGAGAACTGAACCTATATGACTGCCCCCATATGACAGTAATCTCAGTGTCAACGCTCTTCGCCATCGAAGTACTTTGTCAAAAATACGTACTACAGGTAAATAAAATCACACAAGTCCAATCTTTTTAGCTAAGGTCTTCAGTCAAGTCGTCAATAAGCCTGACATCAAAGAAACAGTTAACGCACTAAGGGAAAATAAGCCCTGCAAAGACAATTAGGGATTCGGTTTAAATTTTAGCTACCAAAGGTTTCCGACAATTTAACCCAGTGTCATCTAACTACACAACTTGAGAAAAATCAGGCAAGCTACAGCTCCTCTATTCGCATTTTTTACCCAAGATAGAAATCTAAAATTTAGCGAGATTTACCTAGACACTTTCTCGAATAAAGTGCCTTAAACTCTCTAACCTATGCTTACCAAAAATAATGGTGGAGCGTGACTATTCAGGCTGCGTCTGGGTCACATTCTAGTGTCAAAACAAACGCATAACGATGAGACAAAACCGTACTCGTTAAACCATCTACTAGCCAAATATTTGTAGATAATTATAGGTAATAACTAATGATTAAACATACAGAGTATATTAAGCTACCGCTAGCTGCAGAACAGTTGTTCAGTCGACTAAAAGAAAACACAATCCAGACTTATAAGCCCATTAGCTGCGGATATACCCACAGCTATGAGCTAAAAAATTTGTCCGATTTTCGGCTCATGGAGGGCGTAATTGTTCCTCCCCACAGTGATGGCATAGCTGGCTACAGAGCCATCTTAATATTACACAACCCTAGCAACAGCTATATTATTCGCGGCACTAGCCAAAACCTTTCTCCTCAGAAACGAGGCACCATGATCGTTTTAGATATCGATGCGCAACATGAAGTACGGAGCAAAGATCCAAATGGACGCCTAGGATCTTGGGCTGGTTTGATATGGGGTCTGGGCGGTCATCCACTCATAAAGACTCAGTGGAGTGTAGAAGAGGTGGCCAAAAAAGCAAAAGGCGAGTTTATAAATTTGTGCCACAGTGTTTTAGCAGAGAATCTGGAAACGCCGAAACCACTAGCTGCCACGACAGCTCCAGATCTCTTTCCTAAAGCAGATATTTCTGCTTTAGGAA
>JBCAWO010000070.1:11576-24906 GCA_038534515.1 Cyanobacteria bacterium J06554_1 | reverse complement strand
ACCTATAGCTTTCAGCAATTACATATGGCCTGAACTATGTGCGCCAAGCTATATTTTGCCAACCACTCAAGCTATTCCCACGGGCTTATTGTGACAAACCCTCAATGTCATTTGGATTTGTTGTGAGCGATAGTCTGTTAAGAGCTGCCTCTTTTCTCCTGTGTGTTCAAGTCGCTTATTTGAACAGTTAGGTGGTTAGGCAAAATATAGCTTGGCGCACATAGTTCAGGCCATATGTAATCGCTGAAAGCTATAGATAGTAACAGCTATGTGCGCAGCAAACCGCTGAATGCATTCAGCGGTTTGCTATAAATTGCACAAGAACTTCCCCATCATGACACTCTCGAAAAGGCCCCCAAAGCCCCCAAATTTGCGGGCTTCAGATTCAAAGTTCCCCAGAATTGCGGGATTTAGGGGGCTTTCAGAATTTTGAAATTAATTGTGATCACCTACTTAGGTGCACTCCATCAAACAAATAATTCACCAGGTGCTTTGCCAGCTGACGTTACTCAAAAATAACCTGTGGCTACCCTTACCGTTATAAATACAAACGATAGTGGCAAAGGCTCCTTACGCGACGCAATCGCCCTTGCCAAGGATAAAGATACGATTGTTTTCTCACCCAAACTGGCAAACAAAACCATCCGGTTGGCAAACCAGTTAGTTATTGATAAAAGCCTGACCATTGATGGCAGCGATGCCCCCAACCTAACCCTGAGTGGTGAGGGTAAAACACGAATTCTGCAAATTAGCTACGACTACTCAGATGTCATCCTGCGGGATCTCACATTTGCCAATGGCAGTGCAGTTGACAACGTCTCCAATACAACCCGTCCAGGGGGCGCAATTGAGGTGATTGACTCCAACACCTTAGTAGTGGAAAACTCTAAGTTTATTAATAACGAAGGTGAACGGGGCGGTGCCATTTTTGTTGGCTACGGTGCTGGCGCCATCATCAAAGATAGTGTGTTTGATGGCAATGATGGGTCCTCTGCCAACGATGGCTTTAGCGCTGGTGCCATTTCTACCTATGGCGGTGGCGAAGGCGCACGGGTTGTTAATAGCAACGGTGAGCGCAACGTTGGTGGCGATGCTTTTCTAGACATTAGTGGGACCACCTTTACTAACAATAAGGGAAACCATGGCGCTGTTTATACCCTACTCACCAACCTCAAGGTTGAGGACTCGGTCTTTCAAGGGAACGAAGGCACCAACGGCAGCGGAGCCATTTTTACCGACGGTGCCAACGGAACTGAGAAACCCGATGATCTAGGCGGCACCACCGTTATCCGTAACGTTGTTGCTAAAGACAATATAGGCGGTGGTGATTATGGTGGAGCCTTTTTTCTAAGCGGATACTCCGGTGATAAGTACATTATTGAAAACACCGAAATTACCAACAACACTGCCAGTAAAGGCGCAGGGTTAGCAGTTCAATCCTATCAAGATGAAGCCAATCCAGTTACGTTGACCATTCGAAATTCTACAATCACCAACAACGTAGCCACATCCCAGGGCGGTGGACTGTGGACTGATGTTAAAGGTGGCGTCACCATTGAAGGCTCAACCTTCTCGGGTAACCGTATTCAAAACGCTAACGATTCTGGCATTGGTGGAGCGGTTGTGCTCAATACCGGAAAAAATGTCAAATCAACGATTACCGATACGACATTTACAGATAACTATGCTGGCGATCAGGCAGGCAGTATCTGGATTAGTGGGAAAAACCAGGCAGAAAATCTGACCATCAGTGATTCTCAGTTTGCAGGCAACCGGTCCAATGGCAAAAAAACAGAGAATACGGTCAACTTCGAGGTTATCAATGGTGGGGGTAATATTGTTCAAAATGTAAATGGAGCCGATGCAGGCATTCCGGGAGCGAAGTTTGTTGAAGAGTTACAGCTTAGCCCTGTTTCCCCAGCTGAGCCGCCAGCACCCATGCCGGCACCGGAGCCTCTGCCAGAACCAGTTGCAAAGGTACCTGAGAAGCCTAAACCCGAGCCGGAATCGGAGGCGAGAACACCTGATAAATCTAAACCTGATCCAGAACCGACGGCGAAAACACCTGACAAACCCGAACCTGAGTCAGAACCAATAGCAAGAACACCTGAGAAACCTAAACCCGAGTCAGAACCAATCGCGGAGCTGCCTGAGAAGCCTGAGCCCAAGTCTGATCCAGAACCGACAAGAATACCTGACAACCCCAAATCTGATCTAGAACCAGCGGCAAAAACACCTGACAAACCTAAATCTGATTTAGAGCCGCTACCCGAACCCATTGCGGAGCCGCCGAACCCCAAGCCGATAGCCAAACCAGTTGCGAAGATACCAGCCCCTGAGCCGACAGCGAGAACGCCAGATCCTGAACCGATCTCCAAACCAGTCTCTAAACCAACCATAGAGCCCCCGGTTCTTGAGGAGAGCAAACCAGCTATCCCTAAAATCACGTTAGAGCCCATCGGCGCTGTTCCTGAGCCAGCCGTATTCTCTCCAACTCCTGCTGGTTCAGAGCCTGAACCAGCAGTCTCTCCTCCGACCTTCACGCCAGTTTCTGAACCTGAAACGGACGTCTCTCCTGTAGCCTCTTCTATGCCAGATGGTCAATCGATGACTATCAGCTTAGGGTTGGTGCAAACCAATACCGATAGCGTTAATGAACTGCTAGTGGTGGTTGCTGATGATTCTCAAGGCGTTATCAACGGCATTGCCCCTGATGAGGCGGGCTACGGGCAGGCATTGCTAGACAAGGCCGTTGTCGTTTTCTCAACGCTTAAAACCGGACAGCTATCGGGGTTAGAAATCAGTCGTAACCTGGCGCTTCCCGACAATGCCAGGCTACAGTTTGCGATTATCGAGAATGGTAGCTTAGACAGTCTGCGCCAGAACGGAACCGGAGAGTTGCGATTAGCCTATGCCTCTAATGACCGCCAGCCAGTGGTCGTTAGCACCCTACAAGAGCCTGGACTACAGCTTACCCTTAGGGTTGCTGCCGCAGACGGTAGCGCTGGGGTAACAAGCGTGGTGCTAGAGAGTCTTGAGGGTACACCGCTAATCGGGAGTGAACGACAAGGCTATGGTAAGGACTCAGAACTGATTGATCTCCGAGGTGAAACAGGCACAAGAACCGCTACTTTTGACGTGTATCGAAATGCTGGCTACAACAATCTGGTGGGATTTTATACCGTCGAGAATGAGCAGGGGCAGATTTTTGATGACTTTGGTAACTTACTAAACCCGAGTGATAGCGGCTATCGTGAAGCTGCATTGGCTAATCGATTGACCGATGTTAATTTGACTGGCACCAACGGGCAGCTGGAAAGCTTTACTACTGAAGTTAAAATGGGACAGCTACTGGCGAGTTTTATTGTTGTCGATGGCACCCTTGAGCAGTTAGCAGACGGTACCATCATGAATGACCCGGATATTTATTTTACCCATATGGGAGCCAACAGCGATGGTGTTGACCACATACGTTTGTTAGGTGACAACACCTTTGGTTTTGAAGACCTCTCAGGCGGTGGTGACTTGGACTACAACGATATGGTTGTTAAAACTACGATCGTTTGACCAGTTATCTCATAACTTGCTCTCTCCTGTAAGGGGCTCCGGGGTGGGTTAACCCACAACAATTACTCTTCTAATACTGTTAGCTGGATGTTTGCTTCTAAGGTGCTCTGGCTAACATGACCTACTCGCAGTTTTCCTGATACCGCTGCTGCCTGAGCCGGCTCCATTGCCGCCGCCAGTGCCACATGGCCATCCGCCACCGCCAGCCCCAGCGTTGGGTCAAATCCACGCCAGCCGCCCCCAGGCACATATACTTCTGGCCAGGCATGGAGTTCATGGCTGGTCTGGTCCGCATCCCCTCGCTGATAGCCACTGACAAACCGGGCTGCCAGCCCCACCGCCCGACAGGCTGCCATAAACAACACCGTAAAGTCACGACAGGTGCCTCGCTGCTCAGCCAGAACTATCCCTGGCGACCACGGTGGACCCTGGTGACGCGTTTCATAGGCGCAAGTCTGGTATATCGTCTGGGTAAGACCGGTTAAAAACATGCCCACATTGCCACTAGCTGTGTGAAGCTGTTGCTGTGCCCAGTCAACCACAGTAGGGCTGTCGGCATAGGGCTGTGTCAGGTAGGGTGCCACCAAGCGCTGTAGCGACTGGGGATAGTCCAGCGGTGCCGTAATTGCCCACTCGGGGGACAGGTAGTCAAAGGGATTGGGCCGCAGGGTTTCTATATCGCACTGGGTAACGATGGTTAACGTGGTGACATCAGTGTCTGGAAACCACACCTGACGACAGACGTTACCCTCCAGGTCGAGCCAGTCAATCGTTTTTCGAGGAGTGGGCAAAATCTCACAGGCAAAGTAGTGCAGCCGCTGACTGCCGTCCACCCGAGGTTGCAGCCGCAAGATATGGGTGCCTAACTGAACCGGTTCAGCATATTGATATTGGGTGTTGTGGACAATGCGGTAGCGCACGATAGATGAAGGGGAAACGTTAATTTGTTTTGTTTGGGGAATGGTCTCATCCATTGTAGGGTCGTTCCATGGAACGACCCTACAATGGATGAGAGATAAATTATCCTAGGCCGATACCGATAGCCCAAAGAAGTTTTCGGTGATGGCGTTGCCCACATGGTTAAGGTCATCCTGGAGACCGTCTAGAAATTCGTGGAGACCGGTTTGAAAGATCTCTTCTAGGGTGATGTACTCGAGGTGCGATCGCAACTTACCTAACCGTCGCTCACTGCTCAGCTGCCAGCTGCCCCCCGGTGTCCCAGAAATTTTATGTAGCGACTGTTCTGCTTGCAAAATGCAGCAGCGAATCGAGCGGGGAAATTCTGGATGCAGCACCAAAAAGCCCACAACGCCGCTGGGGCTGAGCATATGTTCACATTTACGATACATCTCATAGGCACTGGCAGAACGCAGCAGGGCAATCCACTGTAGATTGTCTAATGGGCTACCTACCTCTGCCACCGAGGGTAGCAAAATAAAATACTTCACATCCAAAATGCGGGCTGTTTTATCTGCCCGTTCTAAAAATCGCCCCAACCGACCAAAATGCCAGCCTTCATTATGGGACATGGTGGCTTCCATCACCCCGGCAAACATGTGGCTAGCCATTTTTACCTCAGGATAAAACTCATAGAGCTTTGACATATCCGCTAATTGGGCGGCCTCTTCCACTTGCAGATAAAAGCTATTAATTTGCTCCCACATTTCCGATGAGATAATCTCCCGGACTGAGCGGGCATTCTCTCGGGCGGCTTTAACACAGGAGCGAATCGAGCTGGGATACTCGGCATCAAAGGTGAGAAAGTTTAATACATTCTCAGCGGTGGCCTCACCGTAGCGCTCTTTGAAAATATCCTGATCGCCCGTGGTAATCACCAGTGGCTCCCACTGTTGCATGGTGCCCATGGGGGTGTCGAGCAGCAGGTGCAGGTTAACTTCCACAAAACGGGATACATTTTCCGCCCGTTCTACGTAGCGGTTTACCCAGTAAATTGAATCAGCAACGCGGCTTAGCATAGTTGTTTTGGCAAAAACCAAGGAGAGTATGGAGGATGGGCACAGCCCACACATGAGAATCAAAGAAGGAGGGTATGCCCTGCCATGGAAAGCAAGAAAAAGAATGTTAAGAGCGGCAGTATACCCCCAAGGGGGAAAGATTTTTTTAATGTGCTGCTGCCACAACCCAGGTATCTTTACTCCCTCCTCCCTGGGACGAATTGACCACCAGTGACCCCTTTTTTAGGGCTACACGAGTCAATCCGCCAGGGTTTACATAGATATCTTTCCCATTCAAAATAAAGGGCCGCAGGTCCACATGACAGCCTTGAAATTCACTGTTGATCAAGGCCGGTACCCGAGACAGACACAGGGTGGGCTGGGCAATATATCCCCTGGGGTTAGCCTTGATCTGGTTGGCGAAGGCGTCTCGCTCTGGTGCAGTGGCGTGGGGACCCACCAGCATGCCGTAGCCGCCGGAGGCATCGGTGGCTTTGACCACTAGCTCATCCAGGTGGTGTAGCACATAGTCCTGCTGTTTAGCATTCTCACAGAGGTAGGTGGGCACGTTGGGGATAATTTGTTCTTCGTCCAGGTAATAGCGCACCATGGCGGGCACATAGCTGTAAACCATCTTGTCGTCGGCGACGCCGGTACCAGGGGCATTTGCGATCGCAACCCGCCCCTGGCGATACACCTCCATCAGCCCCGGCACCCCGAGGCATGAATCGGCTCGGAAGGTGAGCGGGTCTAGAAAATCATCGTCGATGCGACGATAAATCACATCCACTCGCTGTAATCCTTTGGTGGTTTTCATTTGCAGATAGCCGTCGGTGACCACCAGGTCCCGACCTTCCACCAGTTCAATCCCCATCTGCTGCGCTAAAAACGAATGCTCAAAGTAGGCAGAATTATAAATACCGGGGGAGAGCAGCACCACCTGGGGGTCAGGAACGCCGTCTGGGGCCAAATGTAGCAGTGAGGCCAGCAGCTGACTGGGGTAAGCGTCCACCGGGTTGATGTTGAGGGCCTCAAACAGAGCCGGGAACGCGCCTTTCATCACCCGTCGATTTTCTAAAACGTAGGATACCCCCGACGGACAGCGAAGATTGTCTTCAAGAACGTACCAGTTGCCGTTGCGATCGCGCACCAGGTCGGTCCCAGTGATGTGGCACCAAATTCCCTTTGGCGGCTTCAACCCTAAACAGGGCTTCAAAAATCCTGTGGCCGACTCAATCACCTCTCGGGCAATGACCCCGTCCTTGATAATTTTTTGCTCGTTGTAGATATCATCTAAAAAACAATTGAGTGCCTCAATGCGCTGCTTTAAACCTCGCTCCAGCCATTTCCACTCATCACTAGGGACAACCCGAGGCACCACATCAAACGGAAAAATTCGCTCTGTCCCCTGATTATCGCTATAAACGTTAAACGTTACCCCTAGCTTAAATAACATGTTTTGAGCCATCTGCTGGCGCAGCATGAGCTCATCAATGGAAATGTTACTAATACGCTGAACCAACAGCTCTGCTTCTGGTCGAGGCACTCCACGACTGACAAACAGTTCATCATAAAAGTCGCCCGGATCGTAGGTGTTAAACACTGGCCAAAATCTTGAAGTGTGTACCTACTGATTAGCCGCTATCGGTACCGTGAACTGTAAACATGCATACATCTGATAAAACTTAATGGTGAGTTAAGTAATTTAGACGCTCAATAAAATTATCTGTATATACTGCTATGTAAGCAGTACAGCCTATCCTCGACAAATAACTAGACAATTTTGTTTTGTTCAAACCCCTGTACCCTCAATTCTAGAGCACACGTTTGTTCAATAAGCCAGTCAATAAGAGTAAAGAGGGTGAGCCCTTAACTCAGACTATGACCACAGCTAGAACAAAACCGATCCTCTGGAGCAACCTTGCTGCCACACTGACTGCAAAACTTCCGTGTTGTTGTAGCCTCAGAGGCTGTAGGTGCTGGACTGACCGAGTCCATTTTTAACTCCATATTTCCCATGCGCATTTCCATCGGGTTCATGGTCATCTGCATATTTCCCATGGGCCGCATCGAGGGCATTGGAGGTATCGCCGTTGTTGGCACAGCTGTTGTTTGCTGCATTGATAGCTGCTGTGCCCCAGCAATGGACGGTACACTGCCCGTCATACTAACGCTGTTACCCTGGATGTAAATATTGATGTCTCCTTGGGCGGTAAATAACTTAAACACAGCGCCACCCGACGTTTGATAGGCCTGTGGGGGCGCTGTCCATGGACCAGTTGTCATACTATTGCTGGCCTGTTGCTGTTGCCCCAACTGGCCCATGGTGGTGGTGACGATGGTTTGGTTTTCCTGGTTATCTAGATAGACATGGTGACCAGGATTGAGTTCGCATACATAGGCCATGGCGATTTTGGTAGAGCAACACCCCTACGGATTTGGGAAAGCTTCCCACATTATAAATGCTCACTCTTAACCCAGGCGATTACAAAACATCAGTATTTCTTAATCCTTTCTTTTCTTAAGTGAGAAAGCTACACCACTCAAAGACAATAGGGCCAATACAACCCCAGGCTCGGGGGTTTGGGCAACGGGCTCTTGTGAAACAAAGGTCTCACTTGCTTTAACCTCTACCAGAGTCAGGCGGCTAGGTGCGGTAAATCGCTCACTGTAGCTGCCTGATACCTGAAGAAATGCAATTTCTTCTAATTCATCCGGTCCGCTAAAGAAGGCATCCTCATCAATGGTCCAATCAACATTGGCCGTTGACTCGACAAATAAGGTATCTCCACCCCCCGGGGTGTTTAGATTGCCAAACAATTCAAAGCTTGACAGCACATTGGCTGTTTCATCTAACAGAGCAAAGGTAATACCAGCCGTAGCCTGCGCTTGTTCAGAGTCGGCATCGTCAATGGATGTAAATATATCTAGCAAACCAGCAAACGCAAAGTTAAAGGTTGTATTTGCTAAAATCTCAAACTGACCTAGAACAGATGCCTGACTCTCAGCAAATCCCAGGTAGTTTGAGCCTTCTCCAAAAGATTCACTAATGGCCCTATTAAGAGAAAAGGTAGGGTCTTGATTAAACAGTGCTGAGGCCTGTGCATCGTTAATGACACGTCCTTCTCCAGATGAAATCACAACGGCGCTGGTATCTGTTCCTGTTTCTGTAGAGACAGAAATAGGAGTCTGTGAGAAATCACCGAAAGAGAATGCGCTGGTTGATGTGGCAAATGTAGCTGCTTCGCCAGGGAGAACGGCTGTTAGAAGGCCAATAATGCTTGAAGAGATGACAACAGCTGTCTTCGAAGCGTTTTGAGTGATATTCATATAACAACTTTCCACGCGAATTTTAAAGCTCTGCAATAGGCATTCTCATTGGTTCAAAGAGAATGTTCTCAAATGTTGCTGTTCATATCACCAATGTCCTGATGCATTAGGACATTGGCGAGCCAGGTTAGCGATGGCAATGTCAGGCGTTTAGAGATATCCGTTGTCTTAACTCACCTGGCAGATGCAGCAGATGCTAAAAATGTCACGAACTAACCAACATACACTGTTAGCTAGTGCTTAAGGTTGTCGTGTGGGATTGTTCTCAATCAAATCCCTAACACAAGAGACATCTTGGCACGGATACAGCAGCGGTAGATTGCGGCCAGAGGTAGATTGCACGTGGGCGGCGGAACACACACCGCTCTGATTGCGGACACAAGCGTTTTATAAAAACTGAAGCCCCGTCTTTACGGACTATCTGTTTCTCTACTGTAGATATCCTAATTCCTTCAACAGGCTGACGGGTAAATTAACTGTAAACAATCTCAGTTTTCTAATAAAGGAAGTGGAAAAATAAGTTGATTATCTACGTATATAGCTGCGTCACTGTATCAATTAGAGACGACTCCACTGACTAAAAACCGAGCTGGGTCTTAACTCAGCTCGGTTTGTCATAGCTAATTTAGAGTAAGACTGCGTCGGTTGCGATCGTTTCGACTGAGATAGCCCTCACGACATTAAAAATCTGGAGTCTACATTGGCCCAAGCCGCAAAGTATCCCCCCTTTATTTCCTTAGACTCGCGGACAGAGAGTTCCAGGTAGCTTAGATCTCTGATGCTGCCAGCGGCACGCCTAGGGGTAGCCGATCGATGCGATCGCAACTTTCTAGATTGACCATTCTTTGACGGTGTACAAGCAGGAAACCCATTTTCTTTGATCAATCGATTGAGCGTGCGATAGGGAATGTAATGCCCCGGTTCATAGCCAGCATTTTTAAGAATTAGAACACAGGCCCAGGAATATTTGCCATTTAATATGGCATCAACGATGAGTGAAAATTCTTCCTCACCCATGGATGATTTCATTTTTTCTGCATCGAACACCATGATGTTACTGTCCTTTTATAATATGCGTTGCCTTTGTTAAAGAGCGAGGTCATAGCTGTCTAGGTTTTGCCAGGCTGCTTTAGACGTTGAGCGGATTTTCTCTCAGTTGCCGAATCGGATCGAGCAAAAAGTCTATGATGCGACGTTTTTTAATCACAATCTCGGCACTGGCCGTTTGCCCAGCTTTGAGCGGCACTGCTTTTTGCTCATGGATAACATGATCGCGATCCAGGGCAATTTCGACTTCGTATACAACCCCCATTTGCTCGTCTGGTTTTGAATCCGGTGAGATTGACAGGACCTTGCCTGGAACAACGCCATATTGTTGAAAGGGAAAGGCGTCAAACTTTATTTGGACGGGCATATCAGTCTTGACCAATCCAGCTTCCCGGTTAGGTATCAGTGCAGATAGGACCAACGGCGTGTCTGCTGGGGTAATCTCTATCACGGTCTCCCCAGGCTGAGTGACTTCACCAATATTACTAATATTGACCGATGAAACTGTTCCATTGACCGGAGCATAGAGAAACATCTGATCTAATTGCACTTGAGCCGCCCTTAGCAGCGTGTCGGTTTCAGTCACTTTTGCCCCCAGGTCATCGGCCTCAAGCTGTAGCCGTTTGATTTTTTCTTGGGTTTCTAGTTCCTGCCTGACGGATTCAGCCCGGATAACATCTAGCTGAGCTTTTATCTGGTTTGAGTGAGCCAGGGCTTGTTGGACGTGTCCCTGCTGCTCAGTCATAATCCGATGGCGATCTCGCAAGGTTTGTTCTAGATCAAATATATATTCTGTCGAAATCGCCCCTTCTTCAAGTAGCGATCGCAACCGCTCCAAACGAGACTCATTGGCCTCCAGATCAGTGCTCAGCTGAATGACTAAATCTTTATGGGTACTGACATTGGCTTGAGATTCAACCATGGCAGCTTCTTGGGTTTGCATCTCAGCGTTAGCGATGGCGCGCTGGGCATCAGCTTCGTAGCGGGTTTGGCCGAGCAGCGTCTGCGTTTGTCGGAGCTGGCTTGTCAGTGCAGCCAGGTTGTCAGATAGTCGATCAACCTCTGATGTCAATACCTCAGTGTTCAGCTCTACCAGTGTTTCCCCTGCTCGAATGTCGTCTCCTTCTGTAACCAACAGCTTAGCCACTTCACCGGCAGCCACGGGCTGAACCTTATAGGTATCCCCTTCTGGAACCAGCTGACCCTTTGCATGGCTGACGTCTTGCATCGTGCCAAACCAGGCCCAGGTGCCAAACATACAGGCAAACAAAAAACCCACTAAGATCATGTATCGAGGCAGAGCGGCGGGGGGATGATCAAGGGTGGTTTGTAGCGCTTCGCTCCAGTTAGATGCAGCTGCTGGAGCGGTGGTTATATTTCTAGGAGAAATAGGCTGAGACTGCTGGGTCTCAGGAACATCAGCTTCAGGTGGTGGCGTTAAAGTTGAGTGACTTACCATGTCAGCACTCCATCTACAGATCAAGTTGTTGTTGGGCAAGGTGATGATATAGGCCATCGGCGGCCATTAACTCTGAGTGAGTTCCCTGTTCTAGCAGCACACCGTGGTCTAAGACCAAGATACGATCTGCATTACGCACCGTGGACAGCCGATGGGCAATGATAAAGGTGGTGCGATCGCGACTTATTTGGGCTAAATTTTGTTGAAATCGACGTTCAGACTCGGTGTCTAGTGCGCTGGTAGCTTCGTCCAAAATTAAAATTCGAGGCTCACCCAAGAGGGCTCTGGCAATGGCAATACGCTGACGCTGCCCACCAGATAGGGTAGATCCCTGCTCACCGACCTTAGTGTAGTAACCCAGGGCAAGAGATTGAATAAACGCATGGGCTTCAGCTAGTTTGGCCGCTTTGACCGCCTGTTCCAGGCTAAATTCCTGGCGAAATAGGGTAATGTTGTCTAAAATTGTGCCAGAAAACAAAAAGCATTCCTGAGGGACAACTCCTAGCTGAGTCCGTAAGGACTGGGGAGATACCCGTCTGATATCGTGATCGTCAATCAGAACTCGTCCTTGATTTGGGTGATAGAGACCTTCTAATAGCTTGACCAACGTTGTCTTACCCGAACCGCTGCGACCGACAATGGCAATGGTTTGGCCAGGCTCGATCTGAAAATCTAAATTCTGTAGCGTATTTTTTTCTTCATCGGCACTATATTTAAACGTGACATTATCAAATGTTACGGCCCCTTTAATGGTTGGCAAAACTAAAAGAGGATGTTGTGGTGATTCCTCAGGTTCAGCCTCAAATACATCGTTCAGCCGCTCTACGGAGATCAAAACTTCCTGGAGTTCATCCCATAAATTTGCCATCGATAGGACCGGGCTAATAACGTAGCCAATCATCATATTAAAAGCAACCAGTTGACCAATGGTGAGCTGATCCTGAATCACCATGTAGGCCCCCGCCCAAAGTAGAACAACTCCTCCAACGGAGTTGATCACCCCGTTAAGTGCTCCCAACCCGATGGAAAACTTTTGTCCCTTAAAGGAAACATTAGTCAACCGAGTGGCCCGATCTTCCCAAAGCCATCGCACTTCTCGTTCAGTGGCGGTTGACTTAACCGTGGCAATTCCGTGCATCATTTCCACCAGAGAGGAATTCTGATCGGCGGCTTCTTTAAAGATCTCCCTAGAAATTTTGCGTAAGAACGGTGTTGAGCCCAAGGTTAAAATTACGATGGGTGGAATGAGTCCTAAAACCAGCAAGGTCAGCTGCCAGTTGTAGTAGAGCATGAGTCCGAGATACACAACGCCCGTCAACAAGTTCAGCCAGGCCAACACAATTTGACCAATCAGGAAGCGAGCGATCTTGGAGTTTTCCTGGACTCGGGTGAGAATGTCACCCACCCGTCGTGATTCGAAAAAGGTTAAGGGCAAATTAACCGCATGGCTAATGAAGCCAGTCACCAGGGTCAAATTTAAGCGATTTGAAAAATAACCCAATAGATATGATTGGGCCGATGACATACAGATTTTCCATAGACCAAATAAGAGCATCCCCACCGCCACCACATTCAGCATGCTGGCGCTCTTTTGCACCACCACCTGGTCCATGATGATTTGGGTAAATAAGGGCGAGAATAGACCAAATATTTGAATCAAAAAGGACACCACGATGATTTGAAAAATCAGCGATCGGTAGGGAACTAACGCATGGACATATCGCCAAAGCGATGTCTTTTGTTGTATGTCGGTCTCACGGAAACGTTGGGTAGGGTCCAACAGCAAAGCAAAGCCTGTCCATCGACTGGCAAACTCTTGACTAGACACTGTTTTCACCCCCATTGCCGGATCGGCAATGGTTGCTTTATCGGCTTGGGTGGAATACACCACAACAAAGTGGTTACCTTCCCAGTGGGCAATCCAAGGGTTTGTCTGCCCAACCATTCGCCCCAAACTCGCCCTGACCGGTCG
>JBCAWO010000070.1:0-11489 GCA_038534515.1 Cyanobacteria bacterium J06554_1 | reverse complement strand
CGGTTCTCGCAGGGCATGGATGGGAAATCGTTTTCCCCAGTAACGAGCCACCATGGCCAAACAGGCGGCCCCACAATCAGACGAACTCTGTTGTTCTATCCAGGGATAATGGTGTACCCAATCAAGCAACTGACGCTTAACAGGCTTTGGCAAAATGAGAGGTGCCCCCTCGCCATGGTTATCGGGTAGCTCAGAAATTGGCAGCTGAGATCGATGGTTATTTGGCTGTCGATTTAAGCCGGGTTCACTATTTTTATGTCCGTTGTTATGGATTGAGGTTTGAGAGCTGCGGGAGGCGAGATTTTCCAGTTCTGGCAGTAGCGCCTTTGAAATTTCCCAGGTTTCTCTAGGTAGGCAGTAAATCTGCAGTTGAGTACGGGCGCTCCATTCAGTTGGGGTTTGATGGGGATAGCCCCAACTACTCCCGATGTTTAGAGGTTGAGCTGAGTTTGGCCCCGTGTCAATTTCGCCCCACATTAGCCAGAAGCGTCCCACATCCCCAGCAGCGATTTGATCGATATACGTATCAGCTTCGATCCATATCTCCTCCAGGTAAGGAACCCATGGTCGCAACTTGTAGGCAGGTACCGATCCCAACGAGGTCAACGTTCTAAAAAAGATCAGCCGCGATCGCTGTTGAGCCTCTTGAGTCCACTGCTGTTTGAGGGGCGTGCAGGTTGCCAACAGGCTATCTACCACTGACACAGAGATCTGAGCAATTTGGACATTGCTAGCAGCAACCGCGTGATATGCCAGGGGGTGACGGAGGAAGTAACCGTCTAAACCGAAGGTTTCTCCTGCGGAAATTACCTGTGCCGTAATGGGTTGTGTCTCTTTAGCACGGGCACAGAGTAGGCGAACCTGTCCCTGACAGATAAAGTACAGATAGTTGTCGGCAGTCGTCGATTTATTGTCTGATTTGCTAAACCGGACACATAAATCAGATGAGTTTACAGATATATTAACAATCTCATCACCTAGCGGGTAGTCAATAAAATTAGCGTTAGAGATAAGAGTAGAGAGAATAGTCGTATCTAAAGTAGAAGAAATCCGATGCCAGAGAAGATTAGATATAGTTGTCTGTAAACTATCGGATTTGCTTAAAGATTGACCATTCAACACCTTGAGTCCTTCATTCATAACCTAAGCTTTATAAAGGGAACAGCACAGGTATCTTGCCGATGAAGCCTGTTTAGGCAGAGTCATTCAGATGGAAGCAAAAGAATTCAATGATTATGGTGAAACAGTTTACTTAATCACCGTGTTAACGCAGTTGGGTAGGCAATGGTATCAATAAACCTCAGCCGCCCCGTATAGTCTTGATACTACCTAATTAGCGATTTAATAACTAAGGAGTATGGTTCAAGGATAGCAATGTCTTTCTGAAGACTATTTTAGCCTGTGATCAAAGTACTAGATGAAAACCACAATAATAGACAAAACTTGCATAGGCACATGTTATCGGAGCAACATTGATATGATTCATCAATAGATGCGTCTGTACCCTTGGTTAGACAAGTTATGGCCAAGCTCGGGTCTGAGCTTCAGTGATTGAAGTTCGCGCTAGTATTGCCTGAGAAAGGCGGATCTGACCTTTCTGTAACCTTTCCGGTTCTTTCTGATTCTAGAGAGCAAAAGCATTTTCCAATGTTTTAAAAGAGGTCTTATTAAAATTTCTCCAATAAGCGCTAAAGGAGAGTCTTAAGTAAAATTAGAAAATCTAAGTGCATTTTGAGACTTATCTGACTATTTAGAAAACACAAATGACCAACTATTCTAAAGAGGTTCACTTGTCTAAATAGTTATTGTGCACTTCCGAACACCCCATTTATACGATCGAATACTGAATAGTGCAAAGCTGTTTTATAAATCCGTTACAAACTGATATCTGGTATACAAAATCACTTCAATTATTTTGTTTTTATCACTATCCTTACTCAAAAAACACAAGTAAGGATGGTAATCAATAAATGAAAATATTTCTATGATATTGTCTTCAATGGATTCTGTCGCAAAATCAAAAATAGTGATTCCAATAATAGTAGGAAAATCTCCGCATAGGTAAGGATGCTTTACCTATGCGGAGATTTAAAGGATGAATAGAATTACTACAAACGTGACTGCTCATTATGGACTAGGAAATCAGTCTATATGAATTCTGAGACTTGTAGCCCTATAGAACTTGATTATTAGGGACTGTTCAGCCACGCTGAAATAGGCGACTCTTGGAGAAATAGAAGCTGAGTTTTATTCGACCGGCGGTTAAGAAACCTCGTTTTGTTGTCTATCTCCAGTCCATTTGCTGTAGGCCTTCAATTTAGATTTGAGATAATTATATAACCAAGTTTCTGACACCTCTGTAATCCGAGAGATGCTGGCTACGGGAATTGCCTCAGACAAAAGTTTGTCAATCAGCGCTTTGGTCTCGTCGGAAACAGTGACGTTAGTTGGCTCCGCGACAAACTGTCGGCCGCAGTTGCGACACTTGTGATTCTGCTTGCCGCTGTGGCTCTTTCCGTTCTTGACAATACGATTTGAACCACAACCAGGGCATTTAAGTAAAGGAGCTAACATCGGTAAAGACAGAAGTGAGCTACACCTATATATATGCATCATGAGTTAGGTATATGCAAGAAGCACTATATCTATCTCAAAGAAGAACTTATATTTATATAGAAAAGATAGAATACTTCGCTGCTAAAGAAAATATTCTGTCTTAATGACAAATAGGTTTTATTTTTGTTGCTATTTGAGTCATTGATGGCAATGGTCAGTGCTCAAGTCATGAGTAGCTGAACTAATTTTTTGGTCAGCGGAAATCCTGTTGCCTGCTCAAAGTAAGTAAACTTTGGGCTGGGATCGGCCTTCAAAAAGATGAATTCCCCCTGGTATGATAGACGCCAGTCAATAGCCGCCCACTCAAGAAATAGAGCTTGGGCAATTTCAAGGCAATTTGTATGAACTTCCTCTGGCAAGATAGCTGGAATTAGTCTTGCTTGCTTATCTTCTCGGACATCCAAATACGAACTGCGGATTTCGGCCGCATAAACTTGTTGTCCAATCACATAGCATCGAATATTAGTCCCAGGCACATATTCCTGCAACGTAACCGGGGAAAGTCGGAGAACCTGACTTAGCCGTTCTTGTTCTAGATGAGAAAACTTTGCTAATTTGGTGTGTGCTCCCCGGTAAACAGGTTTAAAGATAAGCTGTGGCACCGTTGTTGCAAATGCTCGAATATGGTCGGGATTGTTGCTGATTAGGGTTTTAGGAATGGTAATACCAAGTTCTTGAACAGTAGAAAGCTGTAGTGGTTTTTCCTGATGAAATTGATAAGCTTCCCATGAATTAACCCAGTGAGCTGGGCAACCTCGAATCAAGGAGCGCAACACACTAGTAGAATCAGCTACCGCCATTTGATACTGCCGTAAGTCTGGTAGTAGCGGGACATTGATGGGGAGTAACGTATGCCAGAAGATACTGTGAACGCCACTGAGATCAACTGTTTTACCAGTGGGCAACCTTAAATAGCCCCCATGGGTGTGGGGTTGCCATGTTAGCTGCAACTGTCTAGGAAATAATTGACTGTCCCAATAATCTACGATCGCCCCTTCCCGTTCAAGTTTGTTTTTGAGGATGGTTGCATCATCATCCGAATCGTTACCCAATATCAGAATATGCATAAGTCATCTGAGGGGTAATCATTCAACTATATTTCAACAGGGCGACAGGACAACTATTATGATTCTCCAAATTGCAGGTTAGGACGAGCTCAATCGCAAAGCTACTAGTCATTGCCCCCAGGACTATACATTTCAGATGTGGGTCAACGTCTAAATTCAGTCTATGTAATTCTGCAAGGGTTAAATCAAATGGATGCCGTGTACTCATAGACTCTGGATCATCACCAATATAAAGAGTCTATAAAGATTGTGACTAAGATAGGTGCCAAACTGGCAAGAACTTGAACTAATCTTTATTCATTAGATAGATGAGCTCGCGGTTTAGCCATTCGTTAAATAGCTGATTTAGAATCTGAGTCTGAATTTTCTCTGTTAGTTCTGCATCCAAGAAGTCTTCAACCATCAGCAAATCGTATCCTTCCTCGGATTGAATCGGCCCCAGCACGTCCTTGGGTTGACTGCCAAATACTTGAGCAGCCATGTCTGGTGTCAGCTCCCGACGGGATAGGGTCCCCTCATAACCACAGTGGAATCGTCGTCGTTCACTTGTGTCATACTGATGGGCCGCTTGATAAAAGCTAATTTCTGCCTCGGTAATCTGATAAAACAGTTCCTGGGCAAGGGGGGCATTACGCACCACAATCCGGTAAAGAATAACTTTCTCGTAATTAAGCTTGTTTTGCATAAAGTACGTAGGGACTTCATGCTCAAATAAGTGTTTTGCTAACTTTTGAGTTAGCAATCGCCTGTGGATACCCTCTTCCCATTCTTCAGCGGTAATCAACTGGTCTTCTAGCCACTGGATGGTGTCCTTTGCACTTTCCAGCTTCATTTGGTGACGAAATCGATCGGCCTCTGCCTGAATTTCCGGATCGCTGATGGTGACTCCCTTATCCTTAGCCGCCATGGTCACAATGCGGCTATAAATTTCCTGCTTGCATAGATCCCTAACCCGCATTTCTCGCTTAAGGAAAGACGTTAGCTGCTCGGAGTCTATTGCCAAATTACCAAAAGTAATCATGTTTAAGACCTAGGGAATGGACGATCTAAGGGGAGATATCATAACTAAACGACGTCTTCTACATGCCTGTACCTGATATGAATGCGTGACTTGACAAGGTGGTATTACCCAATAAATCAACGGTTCCTTGGGCTATGGCCAACACAGGGCCATTTGTCAGATAAATTGATGTGCTTTCAACAATTCCATTACCGTCAAGATCAATGGTTTCTAGAATAATGTCGTTATCGAAAGAAATCTCCGAGCTCAGTTGAATGACATCTCCTTCCTCCGGGTCGAAATCAATGATGATAGCAGCATCTGTAAGCTGATTGCCCTGACTTGGTTCTAAAACAAACGTGTCTGCGTTGCCATAGCCAACGAGAATGTCACGATCGAGATCGCTGACTAGAATGTCGTTGGCAGACGTCCCCAATAGATAATCGATCGGATACTCTACAAGAGCATTTAAGGTATCACCACTGTCAGCGTCTAACTCAGTTGTCTGTTCCTGATCGTTGACAACAGGCAAAACCGTATTTAAGACAACAGCTAAAATATTTCCATCTGGTCGTAAACGTATAACGGTAGAGTCAACAACCGTATCACCGTTAAAATCGATTGACCTAAAGTCTAAATCATCGACTGTTAGGCTATCTGAAATTAGTAGGTAATCTTCGCTGATATCAAAATCAGTAATAATATCTGCATTTGCTATATCAGTAATATTGCCACCGCCACTGGCCAGATCAAAAATATCTGACCCTGCATAACCAGTGATAATGTCCTGGCTATCGGTGGTTCTTATGAGGTCATTTTGTCCGCTACCGATTTGAAACGTGGGTTGATTCCTATTCTCTATTACTGCTGCTGGGGCCGCAGGGGCGGCAACATCGGTTGAAACTGTAGCTCCGCCAGGGGTAGCTACTGCTGTACTGCTACTTTCGCTAGAATTAGCACCGGGTGTAAATACGGTATCGCTGCTATGGTCGGTTTGACCAAGGGAATCGGTCGCTGTGGCTTCACTGCTGGCCCCGGCCCCGGTTTCAGTTACAAATGATGTGGATGAACTACTGCTGCTTGATTGGGTGGCGGATATGGGTGAAGAGTGAATAGTGTCGATGGCTGATAGTTCACCCACGGTAATTAGGAATTCTGGTGGAGAGTCTGGTGAGCTGTTGGAAACTGAAAGAGGGGGCTTGTCAAGCTCTTGAGGTTCTAATGTCTTATCGGTAATTGAGGGGGCCTGGGGTGAGGTTTGAGCCGGGACAGTTACTTGTACGGATGTATGTGCATCATCTATGGATGCGCTAGCACTGGCACTAGCGTTGCTAGACGTTGCTCCAGCAACAAAGATTGTCTGTTGACCGTGGCTGCTGTTTCCAGCGGGTGACTTGGCCGATGAGGAGCTGCTGGCACCCGCACCTTGGGAGGTAACGTAGGAGGTCGATTGACTGAATGAGCGTGAGGAGTTGCCTGTCAGTGATGAGGCTATTACTTTTTGTTTGACTGATATCCCGCTAGCCAAATCTATCAGTGAATTTGGAAAAGACATGGTGACAATTTCTCCGCAAGATTTGAACTGGCCTTACAGGTTCAACAACAGAATATCTGGTCTGTAAGAAAAAAAGTGCCAATTTGGCAGTTTTACAAGCCAGTCTGACGACTGGGCTCAGGAGTTTTCTGCCAATATGGCAACTGTTCTTGACACGATGGCTTTAATCTTTCTCCTATGGCTCTTACTGTTTGTTAAAACTCTCACTTGCATCTGTTTTTCTGATTTAATGGCTGCTAGACCCAATTCAACTGGGATCTACAAGCATTTCTTTTGCGATCGCAAAAACCACAGCAAATCGTTAAACCGTTGTATTCTGAGGTGTTTACACATTTTTAGCGAGTCCCTGACGTACTGAGCAGGGATCGCAGACCCTTTGTAGATACTTCATCTTTGAAGTGGGCTGGAGTCCTATTGTGTCGTGATGAATAATAATAGTTTATGCAATGAACATTATAGACTTGGAATTTGAGCGGTCGCTAAAACTGGATAGCGCTAACATTTTAGGCGGTCGAACAGCCTCTACCTATGCTAACGCCAATGCTGGAGAAGATTTTGCGGACGCCACTGCTATAGCTGTTGCAACCGGAAACTCTACAAAAACTCGTACCTCGACTAGGGCAACAATCCATAAGTCCAAGCGCGGTTCGTTTACCAAGGCAATGGCTAAATCATCAGCATCTGCCACCGCTGATAGGGAAGTCGAAAGATCATATTCCAGGGATTATGGCCGGAATTTTAGTTAGCTATCTTAGCTCCATAGGTGACCTCACGTGTCAAACAATAGAAGCTTTTGCCAAATTGGCAACATGCTTGATGACTATGGGAATAAGTTAAGTCATGGCGCACGTCATAGAATATCAGAGAAGACTATTTTTTGATGTTTTACTATGCCAAGGCTTTTCCTCAAAGAACTTTAAAACCTCTATAGTTTTACTGAGGCCTCTATGGTTTTACTGAGATAAGTAAGATGGCAGTGCGTAGATTTTCTCTATTCGATAAGGAGACAATAGTCGATGCATATTAATGATTTGGATTACCTACAATACGCAGGCTACAAGATGGACGTGGTGGGCGGCATGGGTCCCGACTTCGAGGCAGCCAGGGAAAACTTTAATCGACGAATAGAAAGTATACGACTTGGTTTTAATACGTCTACTTCAAGCTTTAGCTCTTCTTTTGATGAGATAAGTTCTAGTTTCCCCGACTCCGTTGACGGTGGAGGATTTACAAGACCTTCGTTTACACGAACACGAATTTCAAGAACAATTATCGGTAGAGAGATTGTTGAGGTAGCACCAACTGAGTAAGAAAGGTATGGGCCCCCATGCACTACTAAATAGGTAATACAAAGACTGCCCTCTTCCTAAGCAACGTACATTAATGTACGTTGCTTATTTTTGATTTTTAACCGCCCCTTTGTAAGTCTTTTTCTGATTACAAGAAATAGTTTTCTTCCCGTGGTCTAAAAAATAAAAAACAAAAGCTGCCAAAATGGCAACCGCAACAGAAATCATAGACCTAAGATAACAATGTGAGTCAAAGAGCTCATGTCTGACTAACAAGTTTTCTGGAGAAAAGGAATGATTATCTCTGATCTAAACTACCTAGAGTCTGCTGAAGAAACTGTAGTGGGCGGTCGTGGTTCTCGTCGTCATCGTGGCGGTGGTGACATTGACCTAAAAGGTAGAGTACGCAAGGATGTCAAAGTCCGTGTAGATGTTAAAGAACGCTATGACAAAGAGATCTATGTTGACGCATGGGTTATTGACAATTCAGCGTTTGCTCAAGCGTTTGCTGATGCCGATGGTGACAACAGCTTCTCTGAGACTCTGACCTTTACAGATGCGAATGACTACCAGTCTAACTCCTTCTCCCAGTCCGTATCTGCGGTGTCGTAGGCTGGTTTAGCTTGCATAGTCTGTGAGCAATCCGATAAATACGCAGCAAGCGGCTGAATGCGCATTCAGCCGCTTGCTGCGTATATGACCGTTGTTATCTAAAGCTTTCAAAGACACCTATTACTCAGGGATTTTAGCTGCCATGTATGGTCTTCTGCCAACCGTAGGATGGACTGGTGATAGTCTTCTAAGGACTGACGATGGCCAACGCTGAGATAGGCGGTTTTAGTAGCGGCTAGATGACTATAAAGTTGTTTTTCGTTGTCGCGATCAAGGGCACTGGTGGCCTCATCTAAAATTGTGTAAGTGGGCTGATGGAGCAGCACGCGCGCAAAGCTAAGGCGTTGCTGTTCCCCCAGGGATAGCACATCACTCCATTCTTCTTCGGCATCAAAGCCGCCAAAGCGTTTGTCCAAGTCGGGAAGATTGACCTGCTGCAGGGCCAATTTAAGCTGATTGTCGTCAAGGTTAACCTCGGGATAGGGATAGAGGAGCTGTTGACGAAGGCTGCCGAGGATCATGTAGGGCTTTTGTGGTAAGAAGAGCAGATGCTCTAACTGGGGACGCTGAATAATGCCGGTGCCAGAGTTCCAAAGACCTGCGATCGCACGCATCAATGAACTCTTACCACAGCCGCTAGGACCCACCACCAGCAAAGAACTCTGGGTATCTAGCTCCAGGGATAATTCCTCGATCAGGGTGCGCTGATAGTTAGGTGTTTTCAGGGTTAGATGCTCTAGGGCTAGCTTTGACGATGATTCAAGACCAATAACAGGATGAACAGGTTTCTCATCTTCGGTGGGAGCCGTGGATGCTTCTAAATCTTCGGATTCGTCACCATGGCCCAGGGATGTAGCAAAATCATATAAACGGTCGATGCCAGCACCAAAGGCACTCAAGGACTGGAAGCGGGCAACAATTAAATTGAGTGAAAAGAACACCCGAATAAAGGCCCCCTGGGCTTCACTGACTTTGCCCACCTCCATATCACCACTAAAGATAGCCGGGGCCACCACCAGAGCCGGTAGCACAAAGGGCAGAAATTCATAGGCGTTGGTCAGCCCGTTGAGACCCAGTTCCCAGCCCAGCAGCCGTTTGTAGTTGTCAAAGGCAGCCATAAACCGGTTGTTGACCTGGGTAGCTTCCTGGTCCTCCCCCTGATAGAAGGCAATAGCCTCGGCGTTTTCCCGCACCCGCACGAGGCTAAAACGAAAGTCGGCTTCTTTCTTTAGCTGTTCGAAGTTGAGGCGAACGAGGGGTTTACCAAAAACGCCGACGGTGGCCAGGGTGCCAACAACGGCATAGGCGATGAGAAACAGCACCAGTTCTTTGGAGATACCCAGCAACACACCGCTGAAGGCGATAATTTCTAGGATAGAGTCGGCCACCACCAGAGCCAATGTCAGAGATTCTTGGGTAAAATTTTTAACGTCTTCAGCAATGCGCTGGTCGGGGTTATCGATGTCGGGGCTAAATTGGTTGATGTGGTAGAAGGCGCGATCGCTAAAGTAGCGGGCGACAAAGTCGGTGGTAAGCCAGCGCCGCCAGGCCAGACCCAGGCGATCTCGCAGGTAGGTGTAGCCCGCAAACAGCGGCGCGTAGACCACCAGGATGCCGAGAAAAATAATGATAGTTTGCCAAAATCGGGCTTCGTCTTTGGCGGATAACGAGGAGATCAGCTGACCGCGTTGGTTATTGAGGGCAACGCTAAGACCGGTATAGGCAAAGAGCAGCAGGACAATCAGCAGCAGCAAGCCTCGGGCTTTCCATTTTTCATCGCTGAACCAGTAGGTTTTGGCAATGGTCCAAAAGCGTTGAAAAATTTGCAGGTTAAAACGTTGCATGTATTAAAAGTGGGAGGATGTAGGCCTTTAGAAAACTATACATGCAGTTTATAGTTTTCCTTGCCTGTCGGAGGGAGGGACAATATGCTGATTTTCACCCTTAGCCATAAACTACCTCTAGTGTTATATTTATTTAACATAGGTCGATTATGACTGATATTTTTATATGACAAATGTTAATTCTATAAAAACCTATCGAGAGCAGATGGGATTTTCCCAGGACCAGCTGGGTGACTCCTTGGGGGTAACGCGTCAAACCATTGCAGCATGGGAAAAAGGAGAACGCACTGTATCGCTGGTGCAGCTCTCTAAAATGGCTCAGACATTGGGGATCGCCCTGGAATTACTAATTGGAGCGACAGAAGAATCTACAATCTCTGTGCCGTCTGGGCTCATGTTCCGTGCCGATCAGCCCTCTATGCTGACACCGACTCTAAGAGCCCACCTGACTCAAAAGTCCGTAGACTATTCCACGATCGAGCAGATTTTAGGCGAAGTGCCAACACTGCCGGAAATGCGACCACTGACCGCCTATAACGAAGATGTCGTTGAAGCAGTCGCTAAGGAAATCCGTGATTGGTTAGGTGTAGGTGAAACCTATCCCCTGGGAGATGTCCTCGCTTTGCTAGAAGCTAAGGGGTTAAAGATCATTCTGTATCCTCTACCAGAAACTATTTCCGGCTTCTCTGCCTACACTGACACAGCTGGAGCCGTTATTTTTGTTAATAAAAATCATCCTACTGAACGCCAGTTTTTTACTGCACTACACGAGCTCGGTCATCTAATTTTCCATCGCCAGGAATACCATCAGTCGCACAACCAAACCCGTAAAAACGATCCACGGGAGAAAGCGGCTAACCACCTAGCCGGAGCTGTTCTGCTTTCCCGTGACATCATTTATCGAGAACTGCGCGCCTATCGAAACCGTTGGATACCTGAACCGCTCCTGGCAGACATCAAACGTCGATATGGTGTCAGCCTGATGACCATTTTGTACCGGGCTGGTCAGCTTGGTCTTATTACAAAAAAACAACAGGGGCAACAAATTGGCGTCCTCAAGAAAAAATATGGCGTCAACGAACAACCCAAGCTGCCAACTCCACAACATTTGACACGATTAGAGAGGCTAGTATTTCTAGCCTTGCTAAGAGAAGAACTCACAGTATCAAGAGCCGCCGAGGTTCTGGATAGACATCTAATAGATATTCGCCAACAGTTAGCAAACTGGATGGAGGAAAACGGCGATTGATTTTACTGTCAGACGCAAATGTCTTAATCGACCTCGGGCATGTACAGGGATTAGATATTCTGTGTCAATTAGAGTCAGTAGAGGTGCTTGATGTTGTTTTAGAAGAGTGCGATCACCCCTCACAACCTGATTTAGTCGCCAAAATTCTAGATGCCGGGGTGCAGCTTATTGAGACTAAGATTGAATGGCTGCAAGCGGCACAAGCCTATCGACAAGGCAACCTAAGCCCCCCTGACCTGTTGAACTTTTGCTATGCC
>JBCAWO010000069.1:0-25034 GCA_038534515.1 Cyanobacteria bacterium J06554_1 | reverse complement strand
AGCTCCAAACCACTGGTATTCGTCTCAACCCACGGTACAACTACGACGGCAATCGACCTCGCATCATTGGCTATACCGGCTCTAATACGGTTAGCTTTCAGATGTCGACGGACGAGGTGGGAACGCTGCTAGATGATGCGATCGCAACCGGAGCTAATGAAATCAACAGCGTCAGCTTTGTAGCCGCAGACGAGGCTCTCGATAGCGCCCGTGACAGTGCTCTGCAAGCAGCCACGGCAGACGCCCAGGCCCAGGCTGACGTAGTGTTGCGCAGTCTTAACCTCAGCAGTCAAGAAATTATCAGCATCCAGGTTAACAATGCGATTCCGCCCACACCAATTCCCTATGCAGCCCGAGCACAGCAGCTCGAAGCCGCCGCCGATGTCAGCACCCCAGTGGAAGGGGGCGAGCAAACGGTCAATGCCAGGGTGACCTTACAGATCCGCTATTGAGAAACTGCGGCCCGTCTGCTTCGACGACCGCTAACCTGACAGATGCAATAGGTGGCACTAACGCCGGCTGTCGTCAGCTGCTGGGGCCATGCTCCTGGCTGTGTCTTGAGTCTAGCCGCGCGCTAGACCATTTCTTATTAAAAACTCAGCTTTGGCTCAGGGAATCTGTGATTAGATCGACTCCTACCGGTTTTTTGATTACTCCCGGGCATTTTGTTAATGAGTGCATCTGTCAAACGAGTTCAACTTCCCGATGATTGCGATCGCATTGCAATCTGTGGTGGCCCCTATAGCAACTTTGCTGCGGTTGATGCATTTTTATCCGCCACGGCTGATATCTCCCATCGCTTTTGTCTAGGGGATCTCGGTGGTTTTGGTCCTCAGCCCAATCGCACCTTAGGGTTACTGCGCGACTCTGGGGTTACATGCTTGCAGGGTAATTATGACCATGCGGTAGGGCACGGTCTGCGTGACTGCGGCTGTGGCTACTCAGATCCAAGCGATCGCGAGTTTGCCCAGATCAGCTACGACTACACCTACCGCCATACATCCGAAAACCATCGCCAGTGGCTCCAACAGCTACCGCAGATGATTTTACTAACGTGGCGAGAGAACAAGCTTCTGCTCTGCCACGGTAGTCCTGACAAGGTAAATGAATTTGTTTGGGCTACAGAAACAGACGATCGCCAGATCCAAACCTTTTTGACTCATCACAACGTGGACGGCATCTGCGCCACCCACACAGGACTACCGTGGGTACGCACAGTTACAAACCCAAACGGATTCTGGTTTAACGTAGGTGTTTTAGGCCGTCCGGCCCACGAAGGTAAACGCCATGTTTACTACGGCTGTCTAAACTTTCCCCAACATACAACTCGCCCCACACCAGAGCTGGTGCCCTTGACCTATGACATCGACGCAGTCACCACGGCAATGCGCTTAGAGGGGTTACCCCAAGAGTTTATTACGTCTTTAGAACAGGGGGTGTGGACAACCTGTTCTGAGATTTTGCCCACAGCCGAGAAATCTGTGCAACCACGGGTGACTGTCTGACGGGCGCTGACGGGCACTCACGGGCACTCACGGGCACTATTTTTATCTCATCCAGCAACAACAACCCATAAACCTATGTTCACTGCCACGCTCACCTGGGCTTTATTGGCCGGGTATGGTCTATTTATTTATCGCATCGTTCAAGTCACCACCCCTGGAAAAGTGTCAGCCTCTGAGTTTTTTCAGGGACAGTCGCGTCAGGGAGCATCCCCCGGTCTTTGGCTCCTGGTGGCCAGTTCTGCCATCTCGTGGATTTTTGCCAAATCCATCGATAATGCCGCTAGCTTAAGTAACGCATTTGGGATCACGGGCGGCATCGGCTATTCAATTTACTACCTGAGTTTTGTCACAGCGGCCGTTGTGCTGTATCTGATTCGAACCCGCGGGGGCTACGATTCCATATCAGACTTTTTAGTCAGTAAATATGGCAAACTGTGTTCTCGATTGTTTCTCTTAGCCATCGCCATTCGTCTGCTAAATGAGGTCTGGTCCAATACCAAAGTTTTTTCTTTGTACTTTGGCCCAGAAGGCAGTGGGGGATATTGGTTTGCGGCGCTACTGGTTACCGTGTTTACGGTGTACTACAGCCTGATGGGGGGCTTGCGCAGCAGCCTGTTGACCGATGGCGCGCAGATGCTCCTGGCGGCGGTGTTGCTGGTGGTGATTTTGGTGGTCCTAGGACCAGGGTTAGTCTCCCAAGGGTTGCCCGTGGTAGACCAAGACACTAATCTGGCCGGGTTAACCTTTTGCGGATTGGCGTTTGTACAAATTTTTAGCTACCCGTTCCACGATCCTGTGATGACCGACCGCGCGTTTATTACCTCCCCTAAGGTGATGTTCAAAGGGTTTGTCCTGGCGGGTTTAATCAGCGGTGGCTTTATCTTTCTATTTAGTTTTGTTGGATTATATGCCCGCACCTTTGGTGTAGAAGGTTCGCCCATCCTGGCCGTACCCGCATTGTTTAGCTTGCCTATGCTACTGGTTTTTAATGCCATTATGCTGACCAGTGCCGGGTCAACGCTAGATTCCAGCTTTTCGAGCGTGGCCAAGCTAGGTGCCCGCGACTGGTCTAATCACCACGATACCCCCACTGAGAACCAAGCGTTTATTGGTCGCTGGTGGATTGTTGCGATCGCAGTTCTCGGCAACCTCCCCCTACTCAGCATTTACCTGGGCGATCAGCTAGGACCGGCCATTATCCTCGCCACCACCATCAGCGGCACCATGGTTATGGGACTGGCCCCCATTTTTCTACTCTCCTTTATTCCCAGTGCCGGTCGCCTAAGTTTTCACCTTGCCTTTTGGCCAGGTCTGATGTTTGGCATATTGCGTGTGCTAGAAAGCGCCCTGGGCAGTCCAATTTTTCCTGACTGGGTCATGCTAGGAAGCGGTAAATATGCCATCGACCTGGGGGTCAATGTCTATGGACTCATGCTTTGCACAGCCGGCTATCTCCTAGGGGCCCTGCCAAACCTACGCCCACGTTCACGGCCGTAGTAGCTACCCGAGTATGGGTGGGTGAGATTTCTGTCCACTCGCTTGTAATCTGTCGTCAAAATTTGTCACCATCTACTAAAGGCGTCACTGCTACATCTGTCAGGTTAGTTAGAACCACCAGTATTCCTGAAAACCTTATTACGACAGACAACCTGACTCGCCATCGACGTTGGCATAGCCCCTCCTTTAGAGATAGGCATCCGTCGATGGCGACCTCTACAAAAATCCGGAGAGAACGGGTGACTAACACTGTCCGTAGTTTGATAGTTAGTCTAGCGGTGCCCCTTGGGCTGCTAGCATTTCCTGGCCTAGCTCAGGCAGACTTCCCTGTCTCGCCAGCCGAGACAGCAGCGTTCAAACTCCCCCCGTCACAGCTCAACAAGTGGCCGCCCGCAGCTGAGCAGCCCACCCAGCTAGTGTTGCAGCTCTCAGAGCGCCAGCTCTATGTCTACCAAGGAAACACCCTAGCCAACAAGTTTCCGGTAGCGGTCGGTAAAACTGGTTGGGAAACCCCCACCGGCACCTTTGAGGTGGACTACATGCTAGAGCACCCTGGTTGGACAAACCCGTTTACTGGAGAACAAATGCCTCCGGGGCCAGAGAACCCTCTGGGGGAACGGTGGATTTCATTCTGGACTGACGGTCGCAACGAAATTGGCTTCCACGGCACACCCAACCGTGACTCCATCGGCCAGGCATCTTCCCACGGATGTGTTCGTCTTTACAACGAACACATCCGCGAACTCTATGAACTAGTAGAACCTGGCACACTGGTGACGGTTTTACCCTGACGTTCAACCAATGTCAGCACCCCTACCAGAGGGCCCTTGGGCTAGTGTTAGGGGGGGCTTCTTCAGAGTCTGGATCTGTTTCATCATCTGTTCCATCACCAGCCGGATCATCCGCAGACAGCTCTGGGTCGGCAGGGGTTTCAGTGGGAAGCTGCTCGTCGGTCTCTCCCTCAAACAGCACTTCATTCCCGGGTCTTTCCCTAATTGATGGGTCCACCACTTCTTGCCCAGCTCCCTCTGGGGGTAAATTATCAGCCGGGTCAGTAACACCAGACTCTGGGTCATCAGGCAGAGGCTCCGATAGCTCCGGTTCCGGCGTTACTTCAGGACCAGGTGTGGGGTCGGGAGCACCGTCAAAATCACCACCATCAGCAGGGGGAGTGGGGGTGGGCACATCCTGGGCATAGCCGAGGGGGGCAGCCCCCAGGGTTAAGCCAACCGCCGATAGGGTTACAAACAACAGGCGAAACTTGGGAAACCGGTTAAAAAGAATAGCCATAGCTACAGCTCCTGAATAAGCACTGTCAAGATTCGGATAGGTCTATCGGATAGCGCACGGACAGGTCAGCACTGGGGCTGTCACACGTTAAATCGCTATCCACCAAGCGTCCCTGTTGCCATATACCTGATTTTGAGGTGCCATCGACAAAAATAAACACACCCTCGCCGTTGCACTTGTTGAACTCAAAATCGCCAATATAGCGATCGCCATTTTCTAACATCCAGACGCCGCGACCGCTAAATAGATCATTGCTAAATTCGCCAACGTACCGACGACCGTTGCTAAAAGTAAAAGTGCCACAGCCGTTGCGAATCCCATCGCGATACTCGCCATCATAACGATTGCCGTTGGCATAGAGCATGCTGCCCCACCCATCAACCGGTTGGCCATCCTCAAATTTGCCATAAAACCGGGTACCGTTCTGGTAGGTGTGACTGGGCGCGTCAGTCACCAGAGGAACAACGTCTGGCTCATTACACACCAGCTGAATCGTAACGGTGCCATCGGGGGTGACAAATTTTGGCGCTTTGGGGCGAATGATTAGATAGAGCGTCGTGCCCAGGGCAACCGTTGCTACACCGAGCGCCCCCAGGGTGAGCGGCACTATTGGCAGCGATTTGGGACTTCGGGCCGGTGGTACCTGGGCAACGGGGCGTCCTGGGGGAGTCGGGGTTAAGGGCTGGGGCTGCTGAGAAAGCGACCCAGCTGACCAGCCCTCCAAACACGTCCCCTGCAAGCAAGCGTTGGTAAAATTAGCATTACCGACCGTCGCATCAGATAACGTTGCCTGGGTCAGGTCCGCTTCAATAAAATTGCCATCCTGCAAATCAGCCGCGGCCAAATTAGCCCCTTGCAAATTTGCATTGTTGGCATAGACCCCATTGAGGTTAGCCCCACTCAGGTCTGCACCTGCTAAATTTGCACCGATTAAACAGGCGCGGCTGAGATTTGCATGGCTAAGATTAATACCCGGGAGCGACTGTTCAAATAAATAGGCAGATTCTAACTCAGGGAATTCATCAGGATGCTCCAAACGCCAACGGTTCCAGGCATCTACACCCTGCTCAATGAGTTCTAGATAATCTATTGCTATCATGTCAGCCCCAATGCACTGCCGAGAAGGGTTGCAACGACACCCAGCCCACCATAACTATACAAATATCACTACTGTAGAAGTAACCCATTACTTGCAGAGCATGTCAGGACCCATGGGTAAACTGTCACACTGACAGATGACGTTGTTTACTTTATTACATCTTGCCCAACCACTGTGGCTTATACGGCTTGGCGTCCATAGTTCAGGCCATGCATAATCCCTGAAAACGCTATTGTGGCCACAGCCATAACAAACTTCCTGAGGCATTGGGACGTTTGCGCGTCACGTTAGCGGATTGCCCCCCCATTGCATAAAACCACCGCTGCTAGACAACAGCGGTGGTTTAGCGATCTTTTAAGACCTACGCCAGACTCCTGCCGTTAAGCCTCTACCCAAACGGAAACCGAGCCGCCATTACAGCGAAACTCTGCCCAACCCCACTCATTGGTGGTGATGGGTGTTTTCACATGTTCGGTCAGGTCATAAAACTGGGTATTGGCCTTACCCACTTCCATCCACTTAGTGCCACCGGGTCCGTCACTCATAATCACCGCCATCGCCTTGGGGTGCTCGGCATCCCCCAACCGAGTCCAGCCAATGGTGTTGAAGTGGTCAAAGTAGGTGTACTGCGGTCCGTAGGCAAAATGCCTCCGGGCGTACAAAAGCTTGTCGAGCATCCAACGGTGGGAGTGCAGCGTAATGGGATACTTATTGCCATCCTTGCCGTAGTCTTCATACTGAGCACCGTAATAGTCAGCATAGAAAACGCAGGGATAGCCCTCTGAACGCAGTAAGATCAGTGCATAGGCCAGGGGTTTAAACCAGGATTCAACCGGTGCTTCTAGGGCCTGGAGGGGCTGGGAATCATGGTTTTCAACAAACGTCACCGCATGGGTAGGGCGCGTTTGCATCATGGTGCCATCTAAGATCTTACTCATGTCATAGCTACCACCGGCCCTGCTGGCGTAGTGGAAGTTGTAGTGCAGGGGCACATCAAACACAGACATACGCCCCTGGACAGAGTCTACGTACCACTGCAAGGTACCAAGATCGTTAAACCAATACTCCCCCACCATAAATAAATCTTTGTGGGCGTAGCGCTCGAGGGCATCAATCCAAAGGGGAAAGTACCAAGACGAGATGTGTTTGATCGCATCTAGCCGGAAACCGTCGACACCGGTTTGGTCCAGATACCACTTGCCCCAAAATTCGATTTCTTTTTGAACATCGACACTCTGAAAGTCCACATCGGCCCCCATCAGGTAAGCAAAGTTACCTTTTTCTAGGGCGACATAGTCATCAAACGCTTTGCCTTCAAAGAGATAAACTGTGTTGCCTTCTTTGCTGTAGTCATCGTAATCAACGGCATCAAAGTGCCACCAGTGCCACTCAAAGTCGGAGTATTTTTTGCTGCCACTGGGCAAACTACGGCCAGGAAAGGTGAAATGAGTGTAGGCGCTAATATCTCGCTGCCAGCCTTTAGGATTTAGGCGGTCGTCTTGCCAAAAAGGGGTGGCTTTCACAGTTTCGGTGTGGTCGCCCCCCATGCGATGGTTGAGCACCCCATCGGCATAGACTTGAATGCCATTGGCCTGAAGCGCTTTGACCGCATCTAAATACTGATCCCGCGTACCGTATTTGGTGCGTACCGAACCGCACTGGTCAAATTCACCCAGGTCATACATATCGTAGACCGCATAACCCACATCATAGCCGCCCCCCATGCCCTTATAGGCTGGGGGTAGCCAGAGGGCGGTGAAACCGGCATCTGCTAATTCGTTAGAAAGGGTATGAACTTGGTTCCACAGGTTACCGTCATTGGGCACATACCAGTGGAAATACTGCATCATGACACCGTTGACTGCAGACATGTATGACAGCTCCTTTGAGTAATAGGTAAGTAAAAGGAATGGAACAGAACACCAAACGAACTCCAGGACACCCCAGGAAAATTCCAGGTCTGAGCCTGTGATATTCATCACAGACCACGGGGCAATATCACACAGCCCCCACGGATGGCTCAACTATATCTACAGGCAGCAAAAACACGCAGCAAAAAGCCATGGGAGTTAGCCCCCATGGCTTTAATTCAAAATCCCACAGTAAGCAGGATTATCAAGGGATTAGCAGGTAGCCACAATCCAGATAGCCGCAGCCCTAGTAGCGACCGCCGCCGCCTTTATTGCCCCAGTTACCACCGCCAGAACCCCGAGGCTCACGGGGCTTTGCCTTGTTAACTTTGAGTGCACGGCCCATCCACTCAGCCCCATCTAGCGCTTCAATGGCAGCGGTTTCTTCTGCTTCATTTTCCATTTCTACAAACGCAAACCCACGGGGTCGACCGGTTTCCCTATCTGTAGGTAAATGAGTACTTTTAACGGTGCCATATTCGGCAAAAACTTCAGTCACATCCTCTTTTGTAGCGTCGTAAGACAGATTGCCAACGTAAATTGACATATGAGATTCTCCAAAATTCAAAATTCAAAGGACACAGAGTTATATTCGGAGAACCGTTTCTAGAAAAGATTGCACAGCCGAAAATAAATCTTACCAAACGCTAGCACAAGGCTAGTGATAGTGGATAAAAATGCAGCAAAAATCAAAATTAAGTTAGCACCAATAGCGCCTAAGCGTGTCGTCATGGGCGTTTCACTGGCCATAGCAGCTTCGTATCACCCGATGCAACGTTAGGTCCTGTTACATTTTCCATGGGTTTACACGTGTCTTTTGGGGTTAACTACTCCACGACATGGCTTTGCAGGAATAGTTCTATCGCATCTATGAGGTGGTCAATTTCTGACTCTGTTGTGAAGTAATGGATACAGGCTCTGACACAGCTAGGGGACAACAGCGTTCGCAGATAAAACTGTTGTGATTCTAGATAGGTGACTAATGTTTGGTGGAGCGTAGGGGAATGATCGCCCCCTTGAAAAATTTGAAATGAGACTAGTCCAGACTCTGGAGGAGACTTTAGCAGGCAATGAACAGAGCGTAGGCCATTAAGCTTGCCCCAAAGATAGCTGCTGAGCTGACAAATGCGAAAGTAGCGTTCTTCGGTGGTGCCCCAGTCGTTATGGCTTGCGATCGCAACCCTCAACCCGCTACACAGGGCCACATTGGACGTAGCTACCTCATAGCGTCGCGCATCGGGCTGCCAGCCCGTGGGCTGCCCCTGTTTGCCCATGGTGATGCCGCGCCAGCCAATAAACGTCGGTGACAGGTCTGCCATAGCCTCGGGACTCACATAAAGCCCCCCCAGCCCCGCCGGACCGCAGTACCACTTGTGCCCCGTAAACGCATAAAAGTCCACCCCTGTCTCCGCCAGTCTGAGGGGGAGCATCCCCACCGACTGGGCCGCATCCGACAGCACCCGCACCGGACGGGGGCGATCGTGACAAAGCTGACAAATCTCACCCAGCGGCATTAGCTGCCCCGTATTCCACAAAATATGGCTCGCCACCACCAGACGGGTGGTGGGGCGAAAATGGGCCTCAATGGTGGCCACCGGATGGGCGGAGTTGAGCTGGCTCAGGTGGGGGAAGACACTTACCTCTAAGCCATAGCGCCGTTGTAGCTCGTACACCGTGGCAAAGATCCCCGGATGCTCACAGTCCGACAAAAGAATATGATCGCCGCTGCACCAGGGCATCCCCCACAGGGCAATGTTGCACCCAACCGTCACATCCTCTGTCAGCACAATTGTTTGGGGAGCAACCCCCAGGTCGTTGGCCAAAACCCGTCGTGTTTTCTCGCCTTCAGCCTGCATCCATTGGTTGACAGCACTGCCAAACGGGCCGAGGGACTGAATGGTTTGATGGGCCGTCTGAATTGCCCCCAGGGCATTAATCCCCATGGGACCCTGGCCCCCATAGTTAAAGTAGGTTTTATTTTGGAGCGCTGGGACTGTCTGACGATATTGCGCGATGCTGACACTCATGAAGGCACAACCAAGCCAGTTAAAGATTTATCAAGTTTAATCTATTGCGTAGGGGTTACCTTGTCCGTAAAATCAGGCCATCCGAAAGATTCTGAGCGATTCCTGACAGGTAAGACCTGGGCTTGAACGTATTTACTATCAGGCTGGGTAAATTGTAAAAGAGATTACTGTTCCGCATTAACATTTGACCATTGGTTAATGCCTTCGACTATACGGAAACCAACTAATGCGCCTTTCACGCTCAATTTTGCCGGTGGGGTTAGCAGCCCTAACACTAACTAGCTGCGGTCCTTCAACGGTGACTCAGTGCAACGCGTTTGCTGATGTGATCAATCAGGCCCAAGTGTTCAAAGATGAGTTTGAAACCGAAATTGATAGCTTTACCCAGCAGGCCCAGGGCGCTGAAAGTTTAGGGGATATCCAAACCGCAGCTAGTCAATATATTGACGCCGTAGAAAAGGTGGTCGTTAGCATCGATGGCATGGTTACCAGTCTGAACGATCTAGAACTGGCCGATGCAGAGCTCTCTGACTATCGAGATGGCTATGCTGACATTATTGCTGGCTCAGCCGAGGAGCTAAATGTGGCGGGGGAAGCCATGCAGCTCGTCGCCAATGCAGAGTCAGAAACTGATTTAAGCAATGTCCTAGAGGAGTTTCAGGGTAAGGCGAATACCGCGTTTACAAACCTGCAAACCCTGTCCCAAAATGAGGCCACCCTGGTCAGCGATATCAACACTTACTGTGGTGCTGAAGTCCCGGCAGAGGGAGAGGAAGCCCCCGCAGAGGGAGAGGAAGCCCCCGCAGCTGAATAAGGCCGACAGGTCACGATAGAATCAGAAGCGCTGCTTGCTGATCCTATTTATTGCTCCCCATCATATGGCTACTTCCCCTGCCGCTTTGCTGATAGAAACCGATGCCGCTGCCCATCAGGCTTGGACCATTATCGCCAGCGGTAGAGGGCTACAGGGGAGGTTGCAGATACCCGGTGATAAATCCATTTCCCATCGGTCCTTGATGTTGGGGGCGCTAGCTCAGGGGGAAACCCGCATCAAAGGCCTGCTGCTAGGGGAAGATCCCCGCAGCACCGCCGCCTGTTTTCAGGCCATGGGGGCGACGATCTCTGAGCTAGAAGCCGAATGGGTTACGGTCAAAGGGCTGGGGGTGGGTCAGCTCCAGGAACCCACCACCGTTTTAGATGCGGGAAATTCGGGCACCACCCTGCGGCTGATGCTGGGATTACTGGCATCACAGCCGGGGCGTTTTTTTACGGTGACCGGCGACAGTTCGTTGCGATCGCGACCCATGGCCCGGGTCATCACTCCCCTGACATCCATGGGAGCTAAAATCTGGGGTCGCCACAGCAATCAGTTAGCACCCCTGGCCGTCCAAGGCCAGGTACTTTCACCCACCCACTATCAGTCCCCCATTGCCTCGGCCCAGGTAAAGTCTTGTATTTTACTGGCCGGTCTGTCAGTCGATGGCGACACCACGGTCACCGAACCCAGTCTGTCGCGGGACCACAGTGAGCGCATGCTCAGCGCCTTTGGGGCCAACCTCACCGTTGATCGAGAGGCCTGTCGCGTAACGCTCCATGGTCCCAGTCAGCTTCAGGGCCAAACCGTCATTGTGCCTGGCGACATTAGCTCCGCCGCCTATTGGATGGTGGCCGCCGCCATCGTCCCAGGGTCAGATTTAGTGATTGAAAATGTCGGTGTTAACCCCACGCGCATCGGTATTTTGGAAGCGCTACAGCAGATGGAAGCCGACATTACCCTAGAGAACAAACGCGATGTCACTGGAGAACCCGTGGCCGATATCCGGGTGCGCACCAGCCAGCTTAAGGCCTGCACCATTGGCGGCAGCTTAATCCCCCGATTAATTGATGAAGTGCCGATTTTAGCCGTAGCGGCTCTGTTTGCAGATGGCACCACTCGCATTGAGGATGCAGCCGAACTACGGGTCAAAGAAAGCGATCGCATCGCAGTGACTGCCAGTCAGCTCAATCGTCTTGGGGCCTCAGTCAGCGAACTGCCCGATGGCCTGGAAATTCAAGGTGGGGCTAGCCTAAAAGGAACCGATGTTGATAGCTTTACTGACCATCGCATTGCCATGAGTTTGGCCGTGGCCGCACTGCGGGCAAAGGGGTCCACCACGATTCGGCGAGCCGAAGCAGCCGCAGTTTCCTATCCCCCCTTTGCCTCAACCTTAGAGCAGTTTGCCCTTTGACTTAGACCGGCAGTGGGCTGGCAGTGAGCTGGCAGTGACCGGCAAGATACTAAATCCTGACTGATAGCACCCGGTATTGAAGGGCATCTACAGGGGAGTGTCCCTACAAAATTGTCTAATTTTTAATCGGGTTTAATGAATCTCGGGCTCCGACCGCTAACCCGACCACCAACCTAGCGCGCTATCCCCTTTGCCTCAGGGCGTTGGCTGTGATGGCTACCCATGCCAGTAATTAGCGTCTATTGTCGGTCTCCAGGCTGTCTCGGGCATTCTAGACCAACTGTCGTTTCCCAGACTGATTGACGCTAACAGCGTTGGTCTTGTTGCCGGAATGCAAAACATCTCAAACATCTCAGAACGGGCCACACGTGACTCCATGGGCTAACCGTTGCTCTGATTTTAATTGGGTTTGAAACGTAGCATCTATGCAAAAGATTTTACTCATTGGGTCATCAAAAGTACGACCGACAACAACCGTACCCATGATTGAAGCTGCGGGCTATACCGTCGAACTAGCACAAACAGGTATAGCCGGGTTGGAAATGGCCCGAGCCCAAAATCCAAACCTGATTATTTGTGATTGGGATCTGAGTGACTGTGACGGCCACCATATATTGAAGCAGATCCGCCAAGACCACCAGCTGGTGGTAACTCCGTTTATCTTGCTCAGCTCTCTGTACGACCATAGGCACCTACGGCAGACCATGCAGTTGGGGGCAGATGACTGTCTGTTGCAACCCTTTTCTGATCAGATGTTACTGGCTGCGATCGCAACCCGCCTCAAACAACAAGAAGCGGTGACTAACCACTATCTCAGCCATTTACGCCTGGCAGCGGAACACCTCAATCGACTGTCCTATTACGACAGTCTCACCAAGTTGCCCAACCACCTGCTGTTTGAACAACGTTTTACCCAGCTGATGGAAACATCCAACCATCCGGTGGCGCTACTCTCCCTAAGCTTGGACCGTCTCAGACAAATCAACAACATTTTGGGTTATCCCGCAGGCGATAGTCTTCTACAATCAGCTAGCCATCGTCTACGCGCTTGTTTGCCAACAGATATTACCCTCGCTCGTCTCACCGGAAATCAGTTTGCCATTGCCCTGGGTCACGTAGAACAACTTACAACGGTCAGAACGCTAGCAACAGAGCTAATGGATGCCCTGAGTCGCCCCTTTTCACTCCCTGGCCATGAAGTCTTTCTCACCGCCAGCGTGGGCGTAGCGATGTACCCAGACAACAGCCAGGAACTACCGATTCTGATGCGCCAGGCCGATGCCGCACTGGAATATGCCAAACGCCAAAAAAGTAGCTACTGCCAGTTTTATCAACCCAATATGACCGTTGCCACCGAATATCAAATTCGATTAGAGACCTGGCTGCGCTATGCCCTAGAACGCGAAGAATTTGAAGTTTATTATCAGCCTCAGCTCAACCTCCGCACCGGCCGTATTGAGGGTGTTGAAGCCCTAATCCGCTGGCACCATCCCCAGGCCGGCACCATTTCCCCTGGCCTATTTATCCCCTTAGCAGAAGAGACCGGGCTAATCATCTCCATCGGCGAGTGGGTACTTGAAACCGCCTGTAAACAGGCTCGCCAATGGCAGACGATGAATTTGGGTCTGCGCCATATGTCAGTCAATCTATCTAGCGTGCAGTTTAATCAGGGTAGCCTGAGTCAGCAGGTGGCTCATATCCTACAGAGCAGCGAGCTTGCCCCCCATTTGCTAGAGCTAGAAATTACTGAAACCGCCCTGATTCAAGATGCAGATGCGGCCGTACGCACATTAAACGAACTTAAGGAATTAGGAATTCAGCTCGCCGTAGATGACTTTGGCACCGGATATTCATCCCTGAGTTATCTGCAAAAGTTACCCATCGACACCCTCAAAATTGATAACTGTTTTGTCCGAGGCGTAACCACTGACCCCAAAAATCAGGTCATTCTCAAATCTGCCATTCAAATGGGCCACGACTTGGGTCTGTGCATCATTGCAGAAGGCGTAGAAACCATCGATGAGCAATCCCTTTTAGAAACCTACCAGTGCGATTTTGCTCAAGGCTATCTGATTGGCAAACCCATGGACGCGCAAAAGCTGCAGACCTATCTAGAGCAGCGATTAGCCGTGGTCAGCCTGGCATTATGAGCGGTCTTGGCCCCTTGGGGAACACCGTGGTTATGCGAGGGGGTCAGGGAACGATAGACACATCACCAAATAGTAAATGCTACGAAACCAAGGGCACAGACCATACCTTGACAGCTGGTTAGCGGGCTACCATGGCAATGACCCCAAACATTCGCATGCATTATGACGCTGAGAGCACTGACAAATACACAATGTTTCTGGGTTGCGGGTTAGGCAAAAATCTATGTGGCGACAGTGGCAAAGGGCTAACAACTACATCCGTAGCATAGAGACATTTCAGGATATGAGCCCTGATCTGTCCGTCCGGCATCAGGTCAATCAGTTGCTATGTCAGCATCGTCGGCCCCTCTCATCCGAGGCTTGGTGCGCAGAATTTCAACGGGAAATCCCATCTCAACGCAACACGCTGCTATTTATCTATCGTTGCCTAGAAACCTATTCTGGTATCGAATTCAACCGCGTTAGACCCCACGATCGTCTGGTGGACGACCTACAGTTTCCCCTGGTGTGCTGGTTTGACTGGTCCACACGCTTTTGTGATGATGTCGTCGCTCACTTTGGCATAGACATTGGCAGCTGCTTTGACGAAACCCGCATCCATACCCTGATTGACCTGGTCGCTTTCCTAGAAGCCTGTCTAGCCAGTGATTCAGACAAAACCGTTGCTGATTTGGGGGATGAACCAAGCGCTTAGGTACACCCTGGGGCGGCACTTTTAGGCAAAATTATCTAGAGCAGCAACGCTCAGAAACTTACAGCGGAGCTGAGTACAGACGCGGTCTGGACACCATCTGGACACTATAAATAGTCTGGAAGCTATAAATTATTACAGACCCAAACTAACCCGGTAAGCTGAAGACAGGGTTACATTAAAATATAACCTCTGGCACTCTTACCGTATTAGTCTTGCCATGCCTAGAACTCAGCGCAACGATAATTTCATCGATAAATCTTTTACGGTCATGGCCGATATGATCCTAAAGATGCTGCCAACAAAAAAGCAGGCAAAAGAAGCCTTTGCCTATTACCGTGACGGCATGTCTGCCCAAGCCGATGGTGAGTATGCCGAAGCCTTAGAAAACTATGAAGCGGCCCTGGAGCTAGAAGAGGATTCTTACGATAAAAGCTTTATCTTGTACAATATGGGGCTAATTCACGCCAGCAATGGCGATCATGACGCGGCACTGGACAAGTATGCGGCGGCCATTGAGCTTAACCCCCGCATGCCCCAAGCCTTAAACAATACGGCGGTGATCCACCACTATCGAGGTGAGCAAGCCGAGAATGCGGGTGATACTAAAACTGCTGAGGGCCTTTACGATCAGGCCGCAACCTACTGGCTTGAGGCCCTGAGAATGGCTCCGAACAATTACATTGAGGCGCAAAACTGGTTAAAGAATACGGGCCGTATGCCAGCGGACATCTTCTTTTAAACCACTTTTTGACCATTTCCTCGTCTATCTATTAATTTTGCACAGGGGTAGTGCCCGCCCTAACGTTTTCTATAATTGCCCATGATTGACTTAGAACAGGTGCGCAAAGTAGCGCTTTTGGCCCGTCTAGAGCTGACCGAAGCAGAGGAGCAGCAGTTTACTGAGCAGCTCAGTAGCATTTTGGACTACGTGCAGCAGCTAGATGAGCTAAACACGGACAATATTGCACCCACCACTCGCGCCATTGAGTTGAGTAATATTACTCGGCAAGATGACCTGGAGCCCTTTGAAGCTCGGGAGTCTATTTTAGAAATTGCCCCGGACCGCGAGGACGACTTTTTTAAGGTGCCCAAGATTCTGGGTAGCTAATTGGGTTTAATCGATCCCGGGTCGTGGGTAGGAACGTTCCATGGAACGTCTCTACCAAATAGGGGCGTATTCATATGGATTTTCGTATCTAACAATTAATCGCCCAAAAATTTTAGGTAGTCGTTGCTCATTTCTTTGACGGCAGCTTGGTAAAACTGCTGGCCGTGCTCTGGGGTGGCTAAATCTGGGTTAGAGCCCATACGGCCATCGGGATAGAACCGCCGAAAGTCAGTAGCGCCATAAATGCGATGGCCGGAGGGGGCTACCTGGGGCTCCAATGGGGCTGATTTTATAACATCGGGATAAGCGTATTGGGTCAGGGCCACTTCGCTAGGGGTGGCATGGGAGCCTTCTTGATCGCCATAGAGTTCTTTGGCCAGGGTATACACCGAGCGACACATAAACCAGTTTGCAAGCTGGCAGCGTATCTGGTCGGCCCCAGAAATATTGAGATCCGCCAGGACGGCATAGGTTTCAGAAAAGGCGGCTTTAAGGGTGGCCATATTGCCCCCATGGCCATTAATAAAGTAGAACCGGGTAAACCCAGCCCTGACAAGGGGCTTAAGGTAGTCCTGAATCAGGGCGATTAGGGTGCTAGGGCGCAAACTTATACTGCCGGGGAAAGCGGTGTGGTGCAGGGCCATGCCAACGTTGATTGTGGGGCCAATTAAGGCTCCGGTTTGCTCACCAACGCCCGCCGCAACGGTTTCTGCACAGATGGCATCGGTACCAATGAGCCCGGTGGGGCCATGCTGTTCGGTAGAGCCGATGGGGAAAATAATGCCTTGCGATCGCAACAAGTAGGCCTCGACTTCAGGCCATGTAGACAGTTGCAGCTTCATGGTTTAGTGTCCTCAGCTGTTAGCGAATCCATTTCTGGGTGGTCAAAGTCCATTACCCTCCCTTAAGCTGTTATTTAAGTTGTGGCAGCAGCGTCAACCGATGGCGGCAGTGCCACAGCAGTCACTTAGATGACGGGTAGACTTCTATGCTACATCGCAAGATATACCAACTTTCCTGCGACGGTCGTGAGGTGTGGGTATTTTTGAGAGATCAGCATCGCTGGATTGAGCGGGCTCAGATTTTAAACATCGAAGGCGATCTGGTTACCCTGCGCTATGAAACCGAAGAGGACGATGAGTGCTGTGCGTGGGAAGAAATGGTGCGCTTAGAAAGTATTGGCTCGATTCAGCAAAAACTCGCGACCGTACCCAAAGGGGATACGGAACTGGTCACATCTGATGATTGCCCCACGTCCGAGCAAATTCACGAATAAAACAATACCGTAGGGTCGTTCCGTGAAACGACCCTACCGCGCCGTAAATTCTGGACAGTGACCATCGGGGGCAACCAGCCGACCAAACAGGGGGGAACGGGGTTGCTGGCAGCTGCGCTGCTGATAAAACTGACAGTTGTCACAGACCGCCCGATCGGGGGCCAAACGATTGGTAATATTTGCCAGCTCAGACGGATTTACACCCCGGAGAACTAAGTTTTCCCCCTGCCATTGGGCTTCGATAATGCCGGTTTCAGCAAAGCTCTGCCAGCGGACATCAGCGGTAATTGTTGGCGGCAGCTTCAGGGACACCTGGTTAATAGATTCGCTAACGGTGCCTTCAAATGTGGCTTCACGGGGCGGCGGCGGTGATGCAAACTCCGTATCTAACCGCAGGCATAGGGGATTGCCGGGCAGGGGAATATGTACCTGGTAACGGCTCTGGAGCGAGTCCAGGTTAGCCAGGGCACTGAGGTAGTCTAATCGCCCGTGAACCAGGACCACATGGCGGGGGCGCAGGTTATGGATCAGCTGAGTGGTGCCATCCCTATCACAGTGGCTATAGAGCTGATAGGTTTCTAGCTGTACGGTGCCTGAAGAGGTGGCATTTTTAAAGCTATCAAACCAGTCATAGGTAGGCCCATAGATGTTGATCTGCGCCTGCCAGGCCCGAAGATTGGCCTGCTCTGGCAAAAATGCACTCCAGGCTCCCCGATAGCGCTCGCAATACAGGGCCACCGGGGTGGCTGGATGGACCAGCAGCACAGCAGGTGCCTCCATGGGACCCACCTGCTGCCAGTCATCCGAGAGCCTGGGTAAACGCTTGATGGTGGGATTGATCCGATCGTCCCAAAAAATAGACTGGTGCTGCGCAAAGTTCTGCACATTGCGCGAAAAGGCGGCGGGCATCTGGGCCAGCAGCTCCAGGTAGGCATCACAGCTGCGGGCAAGGGCGGGATCAACCCAAATGGTCAATGGCTGACCGGTGAAGTGATAATGGCTGCGCCAGAGCATTAACAGCTCTTGTCCTAGTCCCATGAGAGGGACAGGAAATACAACACAGCGAGACTGCTCTAGGTGCGATCGCAACCGGCTAACCAGCTGATTTTCCTGCTGTCGTCGGTTAGGGTATCGCGCCGTCCCCAAGCTCCCTTCAACAATTAACACATCTGGATTCAGTCCCCGCAGGGCCGCTAAGGGCAGACCGTCCACCAGACGAGTGCTGGATAAAAAACAATCCCCTGTGTAAAACAGCCGATAGCGTTTTGCGCCGTGAATGTAGGTGAGTAGCGCACAGGCTGCCCCCGGCAGGTGTCCCGCTGGCCACAGCTCTATGGTGAGGTTGTCCGCCACCTCTACCGGGACACGCCAGGGCAACGTGCGGATAGATTGCGCCAGGGATCGATCCGCTAGCAGAGCGACCGTGGCGGCTGTGGCATAAATGGGCACCTGGGGCCACCGCTGCTGCAGCATGCTTAGGCCACGCCCATGGTCAAAATGGGCGTGGCTATAAAATACAGCATCGGGTGGGGGATCACTCCCCAGGGCGGCTAAATCTTCTATGCCGCAGTCGAGCAAAATTCGATGGGGACCAATGGCCAGACCTAAACTGACACCCTCCTGCCCGTGACCGACACCATAGGGATAGCAGACGACGGACTCTCCATCGGCAGTGGTTGATCCCAGCGGTGGTAAAACAACATCGGCCCCCATTAGGTCAGCAGGCGCGCCCCATTAAACAACATCGACCCCCATAAGGGCAGCAGGCGCGCTCCACTAAAAGACCAGCAGTCTAGTGAGCAGAGCCGTTGCCATGGTAATCGTCAGAGTCATAGAAGCCATTTTGCGTGCCAAAGAACACACACGCAACGGAGAATACGACGGCTAGGACTGGCAAAATTGTCTTTATATCCACGGATGGTTATTCCTTAAGTTAAATCTCTGGATGGTTTGGCGGTTGGTCATTTTGCCCAATCCGTTTCTGGATCGTAGCAAGTTCGTTGAGAAATGCAATCATAGACTCCAGGACTGTTACATAACTGTTATTTACTGCAACATTGTTGGCGCGTTTCTAGGATTTAAATGACTGGTGTGATTATTAGTGCTGACTGGTGCGATCGCAACCCGCTACAGGTCGCCCCGGACCTCATTGGCTGTAAGCTTGTCCGCCAGCTCCACGGCGAAACCATCAGGGGCATCATCATCGAAACCGAAGCCTACTGTCCCAACGATCCCGCCTGTCATGCCTATCGCGGTAAGACCGCCAGCAACGCCGCTATGTTTGGGCCACCGGGTCACAGCTATGTCTACTTTATCTACGGCATGTACCACTGCTTCAACGTTGTTACCCAACCAGTCGATACCGGCAGTGCCGTTCTCATCAGAGCCATTGAGCTGTCCCAACTCCCCAAGAGGTTAGACACCAAATACACCAAACAGGGCAAACGGGTAGCCGCCGGTCCCGGTAAGCTTTGCCGCACATTAGATATCGACCGCAGCCACAATGCGCTGCCGTTGATCCAACCCCATCAACTATGGCTCGAACACCGGACCACCCAGTTTCAAAATCAGCTCAACCAGGGCCAGCATGCCCTGATTCAAACAACACGCATCGGTATTTCCAAAGCTGCCGAGAAACCATGGCGATGGTACTTAAAGGATCACCCCAGCGTTTCTAAACAGTAGGTGCGTGATCAAATATAGGGTTTTCTGAACCGCAGTCAGAAACGCTCTATAAAACGATTTTTTGACCGCGATTGGTAAACTCCACCTGATTGACTTTCCAGGTCGGATTTTTGATTAAGGTCTCTTCTAACCCACCAAATAACCCCTGCTGCTCGCAGCTAGATAAGGACAAAAACTGGCGCTCAGAGTCCTCCGCTAGGCGTAAATCCACAATGGCCTTACTATCCTCAACGTTAACCCGATAGCCCGATAGTTTAAACGCCTCAAAGCTGTGGCGATCAAGCACCTCACCCACAGCTTCAGTCATAGCCTGATTGGCAGGAACCTTTACCGATTCAGGATTAAAATTACTACAGCTGTCATCCATTACGTAGATCGAAACAGCTACCATCTCAGTATCCACATCCGTATCCGTTGCATTGGGCTGTGATGTTACCGATGGCTTGTCCGCACCTGCCGACGCATCAGCCCCCTCAGATGTCGTATCTCCCTTTTTTTCGGTTTCCGCAGCAGGCTCTTCCACCGGTGTTGAGGGTGGTTCAGCCACATCGGTAGGCGCTGTCCCATTACACCCTGCAAGGGTCAAACCCACAGCTACCAATAAACCTAAGAATACGTTTGGGAACCGAACCATCGGATGAAATACTAAGTAGAGTTTGTGCTCATATCCTACAAACTGGAGCTACACTCTGTCGCTAAAGTGTGACACTTTGCTAACGCTTAGCGTCACGAATTGGGACACGTTATGTACGTCCAAACCTCAGCCCCTTATCTAACTTTGGTCTATCCATGACCGATAACACCTGGAGTCGTCGACACATCATTTCCCTCGAGGACTTCACCCCCAACGACTATCAAACTATTCTGCAAACAGCGACTAGTTTTCACGAAGTCCTTTCCCGTCGGACCAAAAAGGTGCCTGCACTACAGGGTCAGGTCATTACCAATCTGTTCTTTGAGCCCTCCACACGCACCCGCAGCAGTTTTGAGTTAGCGGCTAAACGCCTATCAGCCGACATCCTCAATTTTTCTCCCGGTAGCTCATCCCTCAAAAAAGGAGAAACCATTCTAGATACGGCTAAAACTTATCTGGCCATGGGGACAAACCTCATGGTTATTCGCCATCAACAGGCCGGGGTTCCCACCATCATTGCCCAAGAAATGGATCGTATTAATTCAGGTGTGGGTGTTCTCAACGCCGGCGACGGTCAGCACGCCCACCCCTCCCAGGCTCTGCTCGATTTATTCACCATCTGTCATAATCTCAATCCCGCCAATCCCCACATCGCTCCGCTCCAGGGGAAAAAAGTGGTCATTGTGGGCGACATCCTCCACTCACGGGTCGCACGCTCAAATATTTGGAGCCTGACCACCTGTGGGGCCGAGGTTCATCTTGTCGCCCCGCCGACATTGCTACCCAAGCATTTTCTGAGGGCATTTCAACACCCCATCAGACAAGACAACGCCACTGCCCCAACCGAACGCAAACTCTACCTCCACTGGCAGCTAGAACCAGCCTTGGCAAATGCCGACTTCGTCATGGCCCTGCGGCTACAGCATGAACGCATGAGCCAACATCTGCTCCCGAGTCTGCGGGAGTACCATCAGCAGTTTGGCATCACTAGAGAGCGGCTACAGCTATGTAAGCCTACGGTCAAAATCATGCATCCCGGGCCAACTAATCGCGGTGTTGAACTCACCTCAGACCTGATGGACGATCCAGCGCTAAGTCTGGTCCCTATGCAGGTGACCAGTGGCGTCGCTACTCGCATGGCGCTGCTCTATCTAATTGGCGGTGTGAAATAGATTAAGACGCCGTATCTTTCAAAAACTGACGATAGCCATACAGTTTTGTATCTTCAGAAATTTCCTTGGCGGTGTGAAAGGTAAACCTGCGTTCTTTACCGGATTCTTGCCAGGCTTGCTGGATTTTTGGAGACGGAAACGTACCCTGAACTAACATGGCCATCATTTTGGCCCAGCGCGTTTTGAGCTGGTGGGACTCCCCCACATACAGACGATATTTCCCAACGTTAGCTACAGCAAAAATTCCAGAACTCATAATAGTTGCAATCGTTATCCCTAATGGTTAGGCCGTCCTGCAGCTCACAAAAATCAGCATTGCTGAGCCAAACCATGATTTCATCTAAAAGGTACTGGCATACAGCACGTCTGACAGATCGATTCATCCCCTAAATCAGCAACGACCAAAAATCTAGCGCGTTTTGCAGTTAATTTTCCCTCGGAGTTGATTGATACATCAATATCGTGATGTTTTGCAACTCCTGGGTGACTGTCTACAATAAATAAGCTCAGCGTTGCTGATTCGAACGATGGTCTTATCTGCAAGATTCTGTCATTGGACATATCTAACAGATTGGCTCACCCTTTAAATCAACAACGGCTAATGCCCCTTCTCCGCATCTGTCGGTACCCCTTTATGACCATTGGCCTCCCATTCAATCTCGATGTTCAGACCCAGACGAATGATGCTGATAGTTTCGCCATTACCTTTGCACCGCTTTCCCTAGATGAGGTGTATCGTTTAGCCGATGATGAGGCCAATGGTGCCATTGTTGTCATGAGTGGCATGGTGCGCAACAACACAGAGGGGAAAGCGGTCGTTGCCCTGGAATATCAGGCCTATGAACCGATGGCAGCAGCGGTGTTTAAACAAATTGCTGCCGAGATTCGCCAGCAGTGGGCAGCTGTCACCCATGTAGTGATTCACCATCGCACTGGCAAACTCACCGTAGGAGAGATTAGTGTGCTGGTGGCGGTGGGCTGTCCTCACCGCTCAGAGGCATTTTCGGCCTGTCAATATGCCATTGATACCCTCAAGCACAATGCCCCGATATGGAAAAAAGAGATTTGGCAGGATGGTTCGACCAGCTGGGTAAACATTGGGGCCTGTGAGGAGGAAAATAAATAGCCTTTTCATAGAAGCACGTTTTACCTAACTCCAAAAGCTATAAGCAGTTCATGCTGGAATTAACCCTTAGAAGTGAGTAGAACTGTAATGTTCAATATGGGGTTGATATATGCGCTGGATCGTCGTTGATATTTATGAGGGTATCAATAATTTCTATAGCGGCTGGATCTGGTGGAATTTATTTCTGGCTTTTATTCCCTTGCTGCTTAGCTTTAAGCTATTTCGCCGGAAAGCACTGCCTCCTTTTTGGTTTGCGCTAGCTTGTTTTGGCACGGCCCTGATAGGTATTGCCGGACTGGAGTCCAGACTGCCCAGACTGAGGCGATTTGCCCTTAGTGTGGTGCGTGGCATACAGACGAGGGAGCCGAGCACCTTACTGCAGTTGCTTTGGCTAGCGGGGGTAATGATAATTGCCCTGGGTATCAGCGTTTGGTTATTTAAACAGGCCCACACGAGAAAGCCCTGGCTGTGGTGGATCGGTCTGGTGACGTTTATTGCATTTTTGCCTAATGCGCCCTATGTTTTGACGGATATTCTGCACCTTATTCGTGGCACCAGTGCTGGCACCATTAAGATTTGGGTGGTTGCTTTTATTTTTATTCCCATGCACATGGCGGCCATCATTGTCGGATTTGAAGCCTATGTAATTGCCCTCTTAAATTTGAACTTTTACCTACAACAAAAAGGGTTACAGGTGTTAGCTAGGCCAGCTGAGATTGGTATTCATGCGCTATGTGCCTTTGGTGTTTATCTGGGGCGTTTTATTCGGCTAAATAGCTGGGATATTGTTGTTGATCCGTCGAGTGTGTTGGCAACTACGCTAAATACGCTGACATCAAAGCGACCGCTGGCGGTTATTTTCTTTTCTTTTGTTTTATTAACCGTGCTCTATTGGGTTATGAAGCAAGTAACGTTGGGGCTAAAGCTAAGGATTCACTATGCGCGGACGGGGCAAAATGCCCTTGAGTAGTGGGAACAGTAGGATCTTGGATATGGATAATGAATTGAACTTTGGACTCAAAAAATCCAATTCAAATCAGCAAAGTGGAATTTTGGGCCTAAAATTCCACTTCAGTGGGGTAACTCGTTGCGAATATTTCGAATATTTTCTACACTGGGTCGTAATACGCTAGCCCCATTGGAGGGCTTAACTCATGGCTAGTTTGCCTTATACGGCCTATATTCCCCAGAATGATGATGCGCAGCTTTCTAAGGAAAGTAGCCGCATCCTTGCTGCCCATGTGAATGACACAACACCTAATCTCAAAGTGGTGGAGCAAGATGGAACTGAACAAACGGTATCTATACCGTCTGCGGCCTATCGATTGCTGGTGGACGTGCTTACCCAAATGGCTCAGGGCAATGCGGTTACGTTAATTCCTATCCATGCTGAGCTGACCACACAAGAGGCGGCTGACTTGTTAAATGTCTCGCGGCCTTATCTGATTAAGCAGATTGAGGCTGGTGCGATTCCCCATCATAAAGTGGGGCGTCATCGTCGGATTCGGTTTAATGATTTGATGGCTTACAAGCAACAGATAGACAAGCAAAGCGCCAAGGCATTAGATGAGATGGTGGCGCTATCAGAAGATATGGGTCTGTATGATTGATGGCCCGGGGGTTAACAGTTCTGTATGATGCCTGTGTTTTTTATCCCAATCATTTGCGGGATATTTTGATGCAGTTGGCTACAACAGGTCTGTTCGCTGCTAAGTGGACAGAGCAGATCCATGATGAATGGATGCACAACCTACGGCAAAATCGTTCTGATATTGATGCTGAGAAGCTAGAGAACCTGAGAAAGCTAATCAATCAGAGTATTCCTGACTGTTTGGTGACAGATTTTGAGTACATTATTCCGTCACTGGAGCTACCAGATCCTGATGATCGGCATGTGTTAGCTGCTGCAATTACGGCTAATGCGGATGTTTTGGTTACCTTCAATCTCAAGGACTTTCCCAATTCGTTACTAGCCCAGCATGACGTTGAAGCGCAGCATCCTGATGACTTTATTGCTGATCTGCTGGATTTGAAGCCATTACAGGTAATACAAGCAATACAGACAATTCAGAACCGTTTGAAAAATCCGCCTGTTAGTTTTGATGAGTATCTAGAGATTTTGCTAAGGCAGGGATTGCCAATGACAGTCTCAATGCTACGTCAGTCAATAGGTGATGGGACTTAGGGCGGCTTTGGGATCTGCTATAACAGAGGCGGCAAAAACGATTGGGTGAGCAAAGATGACGCCAGAGGAAGGCTATCGGGAAGCAGGACGGCGGATTGAGGCGACTCGTCAGGAGGGGGCGACAGAGCTGGATTTGAGTAATCTGGCGTTGACGGAGGTGCCTGAGTCGATTGGTCAGCTTACTCAGTTGGAAACGCTTGTTCTTGGTGGATGGAGTGAGGATGTTCAAAATCAATTGACGGGATTGCCAGATGCTATCTCAAAGCTCACTCAGTTACAGAAGCTGCTTCTCTATGGGAATCAACTGACAGAATTACCAGATAAGATCGCTAATCTCAACCAGTTGCAAGAGCTGGATCTTTCTAAAAATAAATTGACGGGATTGCCAGATGCTATCTCAAAGCTCACTCAGTTACAGAAGCTGCTTCTCTATGGGAATCAACTGACA
>JBCAWO010000068.1:0-25567 GCA_038534515.1 Cyanobacteria bacterium J06554_1 | reverse complement strand
GGCGCAGAGCTTTATGCTCTGACACTACCCTGCTCATCTTGAATTTAGCAACCTCCCCGAAACAGCTATTGAGCCTAATAAAACAATTGCATCTATCGAAAATGGATAACTCTTTTTTACAGTGATAATGGCGTCTCTAAGAGCTTGACGACCCACATCACGACATAGCCAAGGCACTCGTTGATAAGTAACCTGAGTGATAAAGTATGTTCCCCCAGGAATGCAAGGGCGGCGATAGTTGGGCATCCTGATTCGGTTTTATCACTGAGGCTAGAATGCCCAAATTGATGGCTGATGCTTATTTAGATGGTGCGTTACCACGCACCCTACATGGTCTGAACAATGCAACTAAACCACAGTCAAGAACAAATGTACTAAGATATAATGTAGCTGAAACCACCAGCATACACAGTCTGTTAATACATTATGTCTATTGATCAACTTACCCAAGAGGCTTTATCGCTACCTAACGATTTAAGGCTCCAACTAGTGGAAACGCTACTAGCTAGTTTTGAAGGTGTCATAGACGAGGCTATTCAATCCGAATGGTTATTGGAAGCGCAGAAATGGCGTGATGAAATTCGTACTGGAGCAGTACAACCGATTGCTGGCGACGAAGCTTTAGCGCAGGTAAGAGAACTCTTAGGTTAATGAGATACTTTTTTCATCCAGAAGCATTGAAAGAGTATTCAGGTTTATCCTCATTCTGGCAGTAATGCACTGTAAGCAAAAGCCTGGTTATTGGAAAACACGACAAAAGTAAGGTTGTGAACTGCCCGACACAATTACCATGCCGTAATCCGCTGCTTCAGAGCCAATTAACGATGATCACGGAAGAAATCGCCCAATTAGTAGGCGATACCTTTCCGATTTCCGCAGTAATCGAAGTCGAACCAACAGAAATAGAAGAGATTATCGCTCCCAGCTACCGCATGTTTCCCGACACAACAACAAGTAAGATGGTGCAACAAGCATTAGCCACTTACAAAGTTTCCGAATACCAAAACGAGGGCTAAACAATTATGGATTATGACACCAACAAAGTTGATGACGCTGTGCTCGCTCTACTAGCACTCACTGTCCATCAAGAAAGTGAATTCGGTGCCCGTAGCTGGAAGGGGCATGATTGGGATGCGCTCAATCGTCTTTACGAGAAAGGAATGATCGGAGACCCTGTGTCAAAAGCTAAGTCCGTTGTGCTGACACCTGAAGGACTGGCAAAGAGCCGTGAACTGTTCGCCAACCTGTTTGCAAATCAATAACTCGGTAGTTGGGCATCCCAAATCCGTTTTTATCATTGCGGCTAGAACGCCAAATTGATGGCTGATGCTAATGTAGACGGTGCGTTACCAAGCACTCTACGCGATTTCCTTAGCTCACCATGTCAAAACGCAGAATAGAAAACTTACTTCGTAAGGCTCTCCTAGAAGATGGTGAAATGGCCTATGGTCTCTACGAATTTGAACTACAGGAACATATTGACTATTGGTATCAAGGGCTCCTACGCGATAAAGACGAATTTTTATTTGCAGTCACTGAGAATAACGGCGATATCGCAATGGTGCTCATCATGCCAGATAAGACCCTTTACGTTAACGAAAAAGCCCTTGAAGAATTACGTCAACTCTGGCCGGTAGCCCACGAGTCTAATATGAAGCACTTAATTCCACGTATGGCAGAACAGCTATCCAAAGACATTATCGCAGTAAATGGGGTTAAAACTGAAGGCTCTGGCAGACATGAACCGAATGGTGATAAAGGTAGCTAACTAACTATTAATATTCAAAGCCAGTAAGCGTAGGGAGAGGACTAACGCACTGCTCTTTCTATCCCACACTAGCAATGACTTGCCCAATATCCTAGGATGAGGCTCCTGTTGCTAAAATTGCTCGGATTAGCAACTTGATAAATACATAAGCATCACTCTTTTCAGTCTTCGTAACATACCGTATCTATCCGTTATTTTGATGGCGACTGACTACCAGTACGATACTTCTTAAGTAGATTAGAATAGCCAAGAAACCTGAAACTCGTACTAAGCGAATTGCAAACGTGATCAGAAAATAGATAGGAACAGATATGAGAGTTGAACACGGGTCTAGTAATCTATTGAGAAGACTCACAAATTATCTTTCTCGCGGTCAGTTACTTATACTATCGGCTTGTTTAAGCCTTGGCCTGGTGCTGTTGGGTAACAGTGCACTGTCACAACCCAATTCTATTGAAGCTGTCATTGAAGCTGTCTCCGAAACAGCCCCCACAAACGCCGCTGTCTACCACTTCAAGGTGGGCGATTTTAAGGCCATGGTGGTGAGTGACGGTACCCTATCCTTTCCAGCTAGCTTTTTTGTCCCTAAGGCTGACCCCAATGCAGTGACAGCGGTACTGACAGACCATTTTCTCTCAACAGAAGATGTTTTTTCTCACGTCAATGCCCTTTACATTGAAACCGATGAACACCAGGTGCTGATTGATACGGGCTCAGGGAATGCATTTGGTCCTACCGCCGGTCACCTGTTGGAAAATCTGCAAGCGGCAGGTGTGGCTGCTACAGATATTGACACGGTTATTTTGACCCATGCCCACCCGGACCACATTGGCGGCATTTTAGACGCTGATGGTCAACTACGTTTACCTAATGCGCAGTTTTATATCTCCCAGGCAGAATCTGATTTTTGGACAGCAGACACTGTGGAGCTGCCAAAATCTCTATTAGATGAAGAAACTAAGGCTGGGTTGATGGCAACAGCCAAGGGAACGATGATGGCGATTCGCGATCGCACCACCCTATTTACCATGGGCGACGAGGTGATTCCCCATATCCAGGCAGTTGATTCTGCGGGACATACACCAGGGCAGGCTTCATATTTAATTACCTCTGGTGAAGAAAGCTTATTAGCCACAGGCGATGTGTTCTTTAGCGATCCACTCAATCTGGAAAACCCGGATTGGGAAGTTGCCTTTGATGGTGATCCTGAGCAAGGTGTGATAGCTCGTCGTAATTTGCTTGAAACAGTTACAGCAGAGCGTCGTCTGTTGTTGGTGCCCCATATGCCCTTTCCAGGACTGGGCCATGTGAGACCTCAGGCAGATGCCTATGGTTGGGAACCCATTATCTGGCAGTTTACGGCTTAGAAAGATAAGTCAACTGACAAAATAAAAAGATAAACGCACCACGGATGTGGTTAGGGGCCGGAGGATTCTGGCCCTTCGTTCTTTGCTGAAATCGTAAGAAAGATGGTGAACAATAACAGCAAAACACTGCCAGTTTGGTTCACTTACTCTGAAGGCAGATGGGATGGTTATATGGATTGTCTCATCTCAGCATATACCCGTGCCAGGTCATTGACTTGATAATGGGCGTTGAGACCACTTGGATTAGGCAATACCCACAGGATAGCGTTATGTACCCCATGGGGCTGCCGTCCAATTGTTGCCTTGGGTTGATGAAATGCTGTGCGATAGGCTGTGATGCCCAGGATAGCCAAAACCTTGGGCTGATAGTGCCTGATTTTCTGTTCAAGGGTCTGCCGTCCCGCCAATAGCTCTTCTTTAGAGAGTTCGTCAGCCCTGGCGGTAGCGCGGTCACCAATGTTTGTCATACCCAGTCCCAATGACAGTATTTCTCGATCCTCTGACGGATGCAACAGTCGAGGCGTGAACCCTGCCCCATGAAGTGCTTTCCAAAGGCGATTACCTGGACGGGCAAAGTGATATCCTACGGCAGCACTATAAATGCTGGGATTAATGCCACAAAAGAGCACATCTAGATTTGGAGCAATGATATCGGGAACGGTTTTGCCGTAAGCTGCCTGAATTTCAGCTTTTGTGGGTTTTGGAAAAGAGGGCATGGAAATGATGGTAAATTGAAGCTCAGGGGTTAGGTCAAAAGGAAAAATACAACCGCAACCGCCACCATAATCACAATAAACCCAATGACCCAGAGCGGGCCTCCAAAGGATTTTGATGGCAGAGAAATGACAACATCAACCTCTGGGAACACGTAAACCGAAAAAAATGTATCCCAAAAACCGGCTGTCACTACATTGCTTGGCTGCAAAGGCATTCTTTGTACAGGCTTAGGAAAGATCCAATTTGAGCCCTTGATTTCCACGGTTCCTGCCAAATGATTATTTTGAATCACAGGGGCCACATCAAAGGTATAGGTCGTCACAAGACTGCTGAACTGACGTCGAATAATCCGCGTTTTACAACCAGCAGCAATCTGAATTTCTTGCATCACGTGTGCCTCTCTAATGTCTCACTGGACTCGATTCTATCCCCCATTCTTGTCATTATCAGCTTGGTAGGGCAGATATGGTTTGCCAAAACCTATGGAGTAGGTCAATCCCTGACTCCCAATATATTTGGCTATGATTCAACAACCTCTCAACTCAACTTTTTTGCCACACACTGACAGGCCCAATCGCCTTGATAATGCCCCGCCTCGTCCCCAACAAAAGATGCTCCGTTCGCTCCAAATTCACCTGTGGAATATTGATAGGCAAGGTCATTTTTCCACAGTGGCTATCAGAGTTGAGACCCGGCATAGAGAGAATAGAAAGATAGTGAGCAGCTTTGGATGGGTGCCCTACAATAGGTTGCACACTTTTTGATCTGAAATGGTTTCTTATGCCCTGTCAGATAGCCAAACTTAAGGTCGGTACTTCTCCTGTAACGGTGGCTCTCAGACGATGGGGCCGTTACGTGGGGTTGCTGATTGCTAGTTTGTGTTTAGTCTGGGGATTAGCCACCTCAGCCCTGGCTCAGACACCCCTAACCTGGGAAGATTTGCAGCCCTCTACCAATACCCTGCAAAATCCCTATGCCCATCTAGCTATTGAACAAACCTACGACCTATCCACACTGGCAGGGCTAAAGGCCTGGGTAGAACAGAATTCAACCAGCCCAGATAGCCTAGAATCGCAGGAGGTAATGCGATTAGAAAAAAAGCTTGCAGACCAGGGTCTGGATGTGGCCGCCCTATTATCCCAGGTTGATCAGGCCCGAGCTTACTGGCAACGGCAGTCTCAATCGACTAATCCGCAATGGATGGGAGAAACCATTCAGCTTTCAGGCTATATTTTGCCACTGACCCGGAACCAGGCTGAGCAAGTAACAGAATTTTTACTGGTTCCCTATGTGGGGGCCTGTATCCATGTGCCGCCACCGCCGCCGAACCAGATAATCTACATTCAGCCAGAGCAGGCGCTGACCGTGCCGGGGATGTTTGCTCCGGTGGTGGTAGAGGGAGAGTTGCGATCGCAACCCGCCACCTACGACGTCTTTCAAGTAGACGGCTCCCGCCCGGTTGACGTCAGCTATGCCCTTGCCCTACAGCACCTGACCCGTTCCAAGACGCCCCCTGCCCCAACGATCCAGACCCCCCTGGGACCGTCCACCGGAAACCGATGGCAGCGCTTGCAAACACAAATTTCAACCATGCTCACCCAGGCCATGGGCACTGTGGAGCAGCGGCGTTCCCCCGTGACATTTCTGTGGGGGATCCTAATTGCCTTTAGCTATGGCGTGCTGCACACCCTGGGACCAGGTCATGGTAAAGCGGTGATAATCACCTACTTTGTCGGACAAGGGGGGAGCCTGCGGCGAGGCCTCACCATGGGCGTACGCATCGCTATTTTTCATGTTCTGTCGGCGATTGGGGTCGTACTGTTGACCACCCTCGTGCTGCGTCAGAGCGCACCGGACAATTACCGTGTAATCCAGTTAGTAAGCTACGGGGCGATTGCAATTATTGGCGGCTGGATGCTCTGGCACGCCATACCCTGGCGCGCTATGCCTCGGCGGCACCTTCCCCAGCCTGCCGGTCTCGGGGCTCAAGCAGCTGTACTGTATCCTGACCTCACCCAACAGGTGATGGCGTCTGCTAAGACTTCTCTGGCTGATGCCGCCGACTGTCTCTGTCTTAGCTGTGTGGAACCCAAGCAAGCCAGCGATTGGCTATCCCTGGCGGTTGGTTCTGTCCCCTGTAGTGGTGCCCTGTTGATTTTGCTCTATGGGGCAGCCAATAATCTGTTGTGGCCCAGTATTGTTATGGTGATTGCAATTTCCCTAGGGATGGCCATCACCTTAGCCTGGATTGGCACCTTAGCCCTGATCGGCAGAAACTACGTTGACCGCAAAGCTCAGCTCGGAGAACGGCGCTATCGTCGCTGGCACCGTTGGTTAAAATTTGCTGGGTCCGGCTGTGTGCTGTTGCTGGGCCTGGGCATGTTTGGTATCACCCTGGCGTCAGGCACCTGAGTCGTAAGAAACCAGAACTGATCAGAGTCGGCTACCCCTGCACGGGGGCGATCCTCTGTCCCAGGGGCTGGACCCGCTCGGGTGGCCAGTAGATTTTGTAAGCTGCCCCTAAAATGTTAGCTTCAGGAACATATCCCCAAACGTGGGAATCAGAGCTGTTGTTACGGTTATCACCCAACACAAAATAACTGTTTGCAGGCACTGTTTCAGGCCCCCACCCATAGATAGGGCTTGCTTGAACATACGCCTCTACAAGCGGGCGATCGTCAACATAAACACGACCCTCTTTAACCGCTATCTGCTGCCCCGGCAAGCCAATCACACGTTTCACATACAGCAGATCCTCGGTTTTCTCAGCAAGTGCATTAAGCGCTTGATCGGGTGGAGTAAATACAATAATGTCGCCAAGATTAGGGCGGTACATCTGATTACGTCGAACAAAGAGGCGATCGTTGATTTGTAGCGTCGGGGTCATCGAATCACTTGGTACAATGCACTGTTCAACCACCTGTCGAATCCAGCCCGGTGTTGAGGCTACGGACAGCCGAACTACTAAAAGACCAACCACCAGGATTGCGATCGCACCTAGTTGACGCCTGGTTCGATGGGAAAAACTGACATACACGTGATAGCAGCTCAGTGCCCAAATCAGCGGTGGAACCGCTACCAGTTGGGGAACAGAATTCGCCAGCCAGGCACTCACAAGCCCCGTAGCCAGAAATATCCCCCCAGCCAGTGCCTGCTGTAGGTACAAATGCCCTAACCCAGGCAGCAGCTGCGATAGAAAAACGGCATACCAGGGATCGCACAGTCCCTGGGGGACGGAAATCCGAGTTGCATATCCTGGCTGTGTGCCGCGATAGGCATCCAAAATACTAAAGCTATAGACAATGAGAAAGCCGCCTATCATCCAGAATCCCTGCACGGTTTGACCATTTGCCCCAAAAATTGACCAGACGGCATAGCCAATCATGACAGCTGCCATCAGTACCAGACTGACTCCTTTCCCCCAAAAAACCCACTGTTGCTGATGATGAGCAGCGCCGACAGCACTGTATAGCTGCCCTAGCCCTGGAAACACCAGCGAATAGTTCACCGCCAGCCATGGATTCAGGGGGGGGATTGACGGAGAAGTTGGTTTCATTCTTTGAATATTGCCCCCATGCGCAAACCTAGAGATTTTTTAACAGTCGTCAAAAACTCACCGTCGACAGTGAAAACTGTACATACAGCTTGAAGGGAGGGAATCAGCTAAGGGGGTGAACTCAATATAGCTAACTAGGTCAGCGTACTTGTAAGTAAAATTTATATCTTTCCCAACAACAGCAGCACGTGTTACTAACAACCATCAGACAAGCCACTATAAACGATGCGGAGGCCTTAGCTCAATTAGCCGAGCGTACCTTCCGAGATACCTTTACAGAAGAAAATAACCTCACCGATATGGAGCTCCACTGTACAAAAAAATTCGGTATTGAGATGCAGCAGCAGGAGATTTTAGATCCTAACTGCGCCACAATTTTGGCGGAGATAGAAACCCAGCCAGTTGCCTTTGCCCAGGTGCGCCTGCATTCTCCCAAAGACTGTGTGGATGCCCACCGTCCATCAGAACTCTATCGACTATACGTCTCCAAGGAATGGCACGGTCGAGGAGTGGCCCAGCAAGTGATGTCTCACGTTTTATCGACAGCGGCCCATGCTGGCGCGAACCATATCTGGCTTGGGGTATGGGAGCATAACCCAAGGGCACTGGCGTTTTACCACAAGTACGGATTTAAAGTTGTGGGAGAGCATGTATTTCAGTTTGGTAACGATCCACAGCGGGATCTAATAATGATGGCAGAGGTCAAGGCATCAAAAGACTAGTCCCAAAGCCCTCAGAGCTAAGGGTTGGGGGCTTATACAGGGAAACCCAACACCTGATCGTCTAGTTTATAAACGATTCAGCTAGGCCACCTGGATCATAGTTTGTAGCTTGCCGTAGTCCTCATTTAAACAGTTTTAAGGGTGGTTTTTTGTCATACTGTCGCAGACGCTAGAGCATCGTTCTTTAAATCAGAGGGCTTGTTGCTGATCCTCGGTATGATTTTATCTGCGAGATACGGTCCTATGGCGTATCTCATCGATCGGTTCATCCTCTAAATCAGCAACGACCATCAGAGGTATCGAAGGTTAAGGTGAATTTGCAATGAAAATATTGGTTATTCAGAGCAGTATTCGCGACCCCATTGGTATTTTGGGAGACCATCTTGTGGCGCTGGGGGCAGAGCTTTTTACCTGGCTGCCGGAACAGCAGGTAGCCCCTCCCAACGAGGATTTTGTCGGTTTAATTATTTTGGGTGGTCACATGAATGCCCATGAGGATGATAAATTTCCTCATCTTAAAAAAACTGTTGACCTCGTGCGTCGGTTTCATGCAGACGACAAACCCATTATGGGGGTTTGTTTGGGGTCTCAGCTCATTGCCCGCGCCTTTGGGTCCCAGGTCTATCCCCACAGCACTCCCGAGCTAGGGTTTTCTCCGTTGAGGGTGGTTGAGCCAGTGGCTACCGAACCCTGGTTACAAGACTGCCCTGAAGATTTGCACATTATGCAATGGCATTTCGATACGTTTGATCTGCCCGCGCAGGCAACATTACTGATGACCAATGATATTTGCCAGCATCAGGCCTATCGCATTGGGTCTAATATCTATGGTTTTCAATTTCATTTGGAAGTAACCCCTGACATCATTGCAGACTGGCTGAGGGCCAAGAGTGATTGGATTGATACCCACTATCCTCAGCTAGATCAGCACATACAGGCTCAGATCGAGGTCCATGCCCAGGGTGCGGCCAGCTTTGCAGAACAAGTTGTCCAGGCTTGGGTAAAGCTGATCCCGACAACTGTCGCATCTTAATTTAGTTGTTATTTAATTAGTTACCATGGCCTACCCAGAACTTCAGCCGCTTTCTCCGGCACTACAATCGCTCAAGCATTCCTTAAAGGAGCAGGGGGTCAAGTATGCCATGGCCAGCTTTGTTGATATTCACGGCATGTGTAAAGGCAAAGTTGTTCCGATGGAGCACTTTGAGCGGATGATGCAGGGTTCGGAACTGTTTACCGGCGCGGCCCTAGACGGAGTGCCGCAGGAAATTAACGATGATGAGGTGGGCGCTCTACCCGACCCGGACAGTGCCACCGTGCTGCCGTGGAACTCAGAGATAGTCTGGTTTGCTAGCGACTTACACCTGGTGGGCCAACCCTTTGAGGCCTGTTGTCGCACTATCCTTAAGAATGTCCTTAAGCAGGCAGCGGACATGGGCTATGGCTTTAACTTGGGGATTGAAACAGAATTTTTTATCCTTAAGGATACCGAAACGGGCTTTGGCCCGGTCAGCGATCGCGATAATCTTCCTAAAGCAGCCTACGCCCTACCGACCGTGTTAGACAACTATAAAATCTTGGACCGGATTGTCAGTGCCATGAACGGTCTGGGTTGGGATGTGTACTCCTTTGATCATGAGGATGCCCAGGGACAGTTCGAGACAGACTTTACCTACTGTGACGCCTTAAAGATGGCAGATCGGTTAACATTTTTTCGCTTTATGGTAAAAGAGCTGGCTCGTGAGGCGGGATACTTTGCCAGCTTTATGCCCAAACCCTATGCTAACCAAACCGGGAGCGGTGCCCACTACAATATGTCCCTGGCGGATTTGAACACCGGGAAAAACTTGTTTGAAGACCCTGGCGATTCCTGTGGTCTGTCTAAGTTGGGCTACCAGTTTATTGCTGGGGTGCTTAAACATGCTAAGGCCATTGTTTCGGTAACCTGCCCTACGGTAAACAGCTACAAGCGGCTGGTACGTAAGGGCAGCATGTCTGGATTTACCTGGGCTCCCGTGTATGTGTGCTATGGCAACAACAATCGCACCAATATGCTGCGTATTCCCATGGGTGGGGGGCGAGTGGAATGTCGTGCGGCTGATATTTCTACAAATCTCTATCTGGGGGCAGCGATGATCTTAGCCGCTGGGCTAGAGGGCATTCGAGAGGGGTTAGATCCGGGTAAGCCCCATACAGAAAATATGTATACCTACTCGCTAGATGAGCTGGGGGCGATGGGGATTGAGACATTGCCAAAGACTCTGGGGGATGCGATCGCAGCGTTTGCCGCCGACCCTCTGAGCAAAGAGGTGATGGGCCCCCTGATGTACAAGACCTATGTGGATTTCAAAACCCAGGAATGGGAAGACTACCACTGCCATGTGTCAGATTGGGAAATCCAGCGCTATCTAAAATTCTTTTAAACGCCGCCATGGGCATTAATGCTACGATCAGCGGCGTGATGACGGGTAGCAACGGTATGGACAACATGGCAGCTGGGCACCGGGTCAACCTGTTGCAGGGGGAAGAACTGGTGCTGTTAGATCGAGCAGCCTATGTGCCTGCCCACAAGGCCCTGCTGCTGTCGGATGTGCATTTGGGTAAAGCTGAAACGTTTCAAATGGCTGGGATTCCGGTGGCACAGCAGGTAAATGGAGAAACCCTGGAGCGGTTGCGATCGCACTGCCGCCAGGTACAGCCCCAAAAAATCTTTATCCTTGGCGATCTGTTCCACTCCCGTCAGGGACTCGTGAGCGACGTAGCCACCGCCTGGTCCAAATTTCTAGCAGATACAGAAGCCAACGTCACCCTCATATTAGGCAACCATGACCGAGCAGCCCTGGGCCCTGTTTTTGATATGGAATACAGCACCCATCCCATTCCCCTGGGCACGCTGCTGCTCAGCCATGAGCCCACCCATCCAGACAATTTACCTGACGGCCATCTCAACATCTGTGGCCATGTCCACCCGGTCGTCCAGCTAAAATCCGCCATCGACAGCCTGCGTCTGCCTTGTTTCTACCATGAGCACCCGTCTCAACGTCTGACGCTGCCCTCCTTTGGGTCATTTACAGGTGGGTACGAAGTCACCCTTACCAAGGGCCACACCGCTTATATTACGGTAGAAGGTAGCCTGATGGTGTTAGATGCATCCCCAGATGCAGCCATGTAGGCAGTTCACTCACCATAGGATTTCAGCTCCGTTAGGGTAACAACCCGATAGCCCCGCGCTTTAATTTTGGGTAACAGCCGCCCCAGCAAGTCAACCGTTCTCTCACCACGATTCTTAGGACCATCGTGGAGTACTAGGATGTCCCCTGGATCAAGGTTGGTAAGCACGAACCATTCTGCAAACCGGACTGACGGCACATGGGGGTCGTAGGGGAAAAGTGATCCGAGCACTAGCTGATAGCCTTTACCCGCAATGACATTAACCATGGCGTCGTTATACCAACCCATACCGGGCCGAAACCAGCTAACAGGACCGTAGGCTGACAATGCCCCATCGGCCCTCAAAAACTTGTCATTAAATTCGTCAGAAGAGAGTGAAATGCTCGCTTCATCTTCAGTCATATGGTTGCCTAACTCATGGCCAGACGCTACCAGACGCTGTATCGTTGCGTCGTGTTCTGGGAGTTCATCACTCAACATAAAAAATGTCGCCGTTACCCCATGGCGCTCCAACACCTGCAAAATTGCATCCGTTGTTTCCACATAGGGGCCATCGTCAATGGTCAAGGCAATCACAGGTTGTTCAGTATCTACAAAAAACAGCGCCCCTGGTTTTAAAAGAGAGCCCAGACGAAAGATCCACTGAGGCTGGCGTAAACCCACATATATCAGAAATAACGCCCCTGTAATGCCGAGTCCGAGTCCAATTTTTTGCCAGTACCCCATACAAAAAAAGCCTTGCTGATTTAACCTCTAAATTAGTAGCGATAAAAGAGCCGTTGCTGATGTAGGGTATGAACCGCTCTGTGAGATGTGCCAATGCTTACCCAATAAATTTATACTGGGGCTCAGCAACGCTATAAAAAAGGTGCTGCTGGCGTTCTGTCATAAACCCCATAGCAGCACCCCAAAAATCAGGTTGATAGATTGTTCTGCCCCAGACGGCTGGCCAATCAGCCCCCGGCTACGGCGGGAACAATACTGACTTCATCGCCTTCGCTTAACGCCGTTTCTTTGCCATCTAAAAAGCGAATATCTTCGCTATTTACGTAAAAGTTAACGAACCGACGTAATTCACCGCTGTCGTCACAAAGACGCGCTTTGATCCCAGGAAACTTAGCTTCTAGGGCATCCAACAGCGCGACAATATTGTCGCCACCAATCTCAACGGTGGCCTCGTTATTCGTAAACTTTTGCAGCGGAGTGGGAATAAGAACTTTAACAGCCATGAAAACAACAACTCAAAAAAAACAAAATTACCTTCAACAGATTACCGCAATAGGCTTGATTACCCTGTAGGGGCGTTGCATGCAACGCCCCTACAGGGTAATCGCAATCCTCTAAACCTGGGTTTGCTGCCAATCTAAACGGTTTAGGGTGTTGGCTCGCTCCCAAGCCCGCTCAAAGCTATCTAGCTTAGGATCGATGAATAAAGGCTCACCAGCGGCACCACTAACGGCTTCCTGAGTTTTGAGACCGTTGCCCGTAATGTAAGCGACGGTGCTCTCATCGGCGTTAATCTTACCGGCTTCAGCCAGTTTCTTAAGAACAGCAATAGTGGTTCCTCCAGCTGTCTCGGTAAAGATACCTTCGGTCTCAGCCAGCAGCTTCATGCCTTCAATGATCTCTTCATCGGTAACCGCTTCAATATTGCCGTTGGTCTTCTTAGCAATTTCTAGGGCATAGATACCGTCTGCGGGGTTACCGATGGCAATAGATTTAGCAATGGTGTTGGGCTTAACTGGGGTAATAAAGTCGCGACCGTCCTTATAGGCCTGGTAGATGGGGGAACAGCCTTCTGCCTGGGCACCGCTAAAGCGAACGGGTTTGTCATCGACCAGACCCACTTTGACAAACTCGTTGAAGCCCTTATAAATTTTGCCGTAGAGGGAACCCGACGCTAACGGAGCAACAATGTGGTCTGGCAATTTCCAACCCAGCTGCTCAGCCACTTCATAGGCCAAGGTCTTAGAGCCTTCGGAATAGTAAGGACGCAGATTGATATTTACAAAGCCCCAACCGTGGGTGTTGGCCACTTCAGAGCAAAGGCGATTTACCTGGTCATAGTTGCCATGGACGGCCATAACGGTGGGGTCGTAAATCAGCGTACCCAGCACCTTGCCCGATTCTAAGTCGGAGGGAATAAAGACACAGCAGTCGAGACCGGCATGGGCCGCAATGGCGGCTGTCGAGTTAGCCAGGTTACCCGTACTGGCACAGGAAACGGTGGTAAAGCCCAGCTCACGGGCACGGGTTAGGGCCACGGAAACCACCCGATCCTTAAAGCTCAGGGTGGGCATATTGACCGCATCATTCTTGATGTAAAGCTCTTTGAGACCCAGGCGACGGGCAAGACGATTGGCCTTAAGCAGCGGCGTCATTCCGGTACCAACATCGATGGGATTATCGGTCGCAACGGGCAAAAATGCTTTGTAACGCCAAATAGAATTAGGACCAGCGGCAATGCTCTCACGGCTGACCTGACGACGAATGGCATCGTAGTCGTAGGCAACTTCCAGGGGGCCAAAGCATTCTTCGCACACATGCTTAGCACTAAGGTCATAGGTGGCACCACATTCGCGACATTTGAGATTGCTAAATGTGGCGGACTGGCGAGTGATTGGGCGGTCGATGGCCTGGGTCATGGATTTATGGGTTTATGACAGATTAATTTGACGCTATCACGGGGTATAAAATGGCGTCAAATATACCCGACTAAATTAGTCGGGTATAATAAAATCATCTAAGAGCAAGGGTTTTAGCCAAACGTTTTTAGATTTCGGCAAAAATCTATGGGTAAAGCTATATTTTTTAATGGTTGGCTAGCAGACTAAAATCCCAAGTCGGCCCTGGCTGCTTCAGCCGCTTTGAATACCTGGGCATTGGGTAATTCATCCCATGGGGTGGCCCCAATTTCTGTATAAAAGTCCGTATCGTAGGGTCTGGTGCGCACCACCACCGGCATGGGTACAGCATGGCCTAGCAGTAGCGCCTGTTGTTTAGAATCCAGCTTTGCTAGGACCGAACGTAGATTTTGTCCCCCGGAAACACCGGTAAAAATAGCATCGATATCTTTTTCGTCATTAAGTAGGGCAGTGATGCGGGTGCCGATTTGAGACATCACTTCGTTGTCGATACCCGATGGCCGCTGATCAACTACGAGTAAGGTAACAAAGTACTTACGCATCTCGCGGGCAATGGTGCCAAAAATAGTTTGTTTAGCCGTGGCTGGGTCTAGAAATCGATGGGCTTCCTCAATGGTGATCACTAGCTGGGTGGGACGATCGCTGGGGTTTTTAGTTTGTAAAAACCGGTCGGCTTTGCGCACATAGCTGGCATGGATGCGCCGGGCAATCACGTTAGTGGCCAACATATAGGAGAGCATGTTGGACTGGGAACCAAACTCTACAACCACATGATTGCCAGCATCCAAGGCATCCAAAATCTGTTTTACATAGTTGTGGGGGCAGGTGTTGCGGATATATTTCAGCTCGGCCAGGCGGGTGAGTTTGCGCTGCAGCGCCATAATGGATGACTTGCTACCCATTTTGACTTCACAAAATTCTTGAATCTCTTCGTTACCCATGGTGAGCAAACGGTTGATCCAGGCTTTACCAAACTCATTGCGGAGAATAATGGCATTCTCTAAGCTAGCCTCCGACAGATTTAGCTCACGACCAATCAGGGCAAGATCTTCGACATCGATTTGGTCAAAACTGATATAAAGTTCCTGGGCATCACGCACGCCTCGACGCTTTGTAGATTCAGGGTCGAGGGTGAACATTTGCACCTGTCCTGGAAATAGCTGACGGAGACCTTTTACGGTGCTAAAGTTGGCCCCCTCACTAACGGCCTCCCAACCGTATTCTGAGTGCATGTCAAAAATTAGGTTAACGGCCGCCCGCTGCTTGATGATGCCTGACAGCAGCAGCCGCGTGAGAAACGATTTTCCAGTACCGGATTTACCAAAAATGCCGTTGCTACGCTCCACAAAGCGATCTAGATCAATACAGATGGGCACATCCATATCAATCGGTTGACCGATAGCAAAATTACGTCGATGGGGATCGTCTTCCCAGCCAAAGACGGACCGAAAGTCTCGCTCGCTGGCGTCATAAACCTGGCTAAAGTGTCCCGGAATTGTTTTGACCGGCAACAGCTGCATTTGGGCACTGCTATTAACCTGATAAGAGGCCAGACCCGTGCCCACCTTCTCTTCACCCATCTTCTCTTCACCCACCTTCTCTTCTGGGGTAAACATCAGCATGGGGGTCAGGTCGATGGTGCCGTAGGTACCACCGCCGGCGAGAACCTCTTGTAAAAACAGCTCGCTGGGGTGGGGTGGATTGGCCAGAATACGCTGACTGGCTGTGCCCAGGGAGACATCGGTAAGCATGCAAAAGAATCGCGATCGCACCCCCTGCACCACCAAAAACTTACCCACTCGCATATCTTCCACACTGACATCGGCGTGGAGACGGACTTCTAGTCCCTGACTCAGAGAACCTTGAATAACTGAGCCCAGGGGCATTTCACTGTTCATGACAGAGCGTTAGGAGAATGGCCACGCCTATCCTAGCCTGAGAATAGGGTTTAATACATGCGTTCTATAAAAAAGTTGGGTAAAAAATAGTCGCTGGTGGAAGCATCTGTCCCTACCAACGACTATTTTGTTGCTGATATTTTGTTATGGGTGGAGGGCGATTTGTTGCAACCTGGCTGCAACCTGGCTGCAACCTGGTACGTCAGTGCGATCGCAAAGTCAGTCCCCTAGTTACCAAAGTTCCAACCTACACCCGCCTGGACTGCCGTAGCGGTACCCCCTCCATCGTCAAAGGCATCAAAGGCAAAAATAGCGTTTCCAAAGACCACCAAGTTACTACCTGGCACCGCAAAGTCTACACCAGGCTGAAGCACAAATGCTGTTTGGTCTCCCACCGGTGATGCATCATTACCCGTGGGCAAAGAAACCCCAGCACCTAAATATAGGTCAGTCTGAAAACTCACGGGAAAGTCATAGGAAACCGTAGGCACCAGCGCCAGGTCTCCATTGAGCAAAAAAGCCTGGGCTCGCACTGAAATCGGCAGTGCCAAAAACTTGTAGCGCCCCGAAATAACCAAACCTAAGCCGTCACCGTCACCCCTGTCATCCTCAGTCAGACCCAAGCTACCCCCACCGCCGATATAGCTGCCATAGGCCGCCTGGGCCTGGGCCGGTTTAACATCCAACAGAGTCATTAATGCCGCTGCTGTTACAGCAGTTAAGCCCCAGCGCCCCAGCGTAGTTTTCAGCAGACTGATCATCATTACTCACTCCTTTAATAATGTCCCTAACAATTTCGAAAGACTGCTTCTGGAAGACTGCGCCCGGCTAACCCAAACTATCGTTGCCGATTTAGAGAATAAAACGATCTGTTAACAATGCCACACAGTAAAGTTTTCAAGATGGAATTACAGTCCGGATCAGCAACGCCCCCAAACTAAGGCACACTCTGCTTTTAACAGGGTTATGCCTACAGACAAAATATGAAAGCGCCACAAAGTTAACGCGTTGTTGGCAAAATGTCAAACCTAGCCCGTATTCCGCATACCAGCGGCAATTCCGTTGATCGTCAACATCGCTCCCCGCAGCAGCTCACCCCGGCTGTATCGCGATTGAATCACCCCTGTTACCAAGGCTGCCGCATCGCGGTGCTGCCGCAAACGCTTCAGGAGCGACACCTGTAAGAACCCCAGGGGAACAATGGTGCCGTTGCGTAGCTGAACCGAACGTTGCAGACCCGGATCCCCATCTAGCAACGCTTCGTTATTGGTAACTTGCAACACCATCTGACTGGTGAGGTGAAATTCTTGGGCAATTTGATCAAACACGGCCTGGAAGCTTTCCCGTCGTTCACCTTCTCCTAGTTCATTCACATAGTGTTGTGCAATCTGCAAATCAACCTTGGCTAAGGTCATTTCCACCTTAGAGATAGCCATCTTAAAGAAGGGCCACTTGGTGTAGAACGACCGTAACAGCTTAATGTTCTCTTCTGGCTCTTCGTCAATAAACTCCTTTAGCGCGGTGCCAACACCGTACCAAGAGGGCAGTAAAAACCGGGCCTGGGTCCAACTAAACACCCAAGGAATGGCCCGTAGACTGGGTAAATCTTTCTTGCCACCCCGGCGGGAGGGGCGAGAACTAATCTGGAGCTGGCTAATTTCTTGAATCGGGGTGACATGGTGGAAAAACTCCACCAGCTCAGGATCTTCGTAGATTAGCGCCCGATAGTGCTGTCTGGAGCGGATCGCCAGCTTCTCCATAATCTCGTGCCAGGGGGCAATCTCATCAAAGCTGTTGCTTAACAGGCTAGCCTGCACCACGGCCGTCGTCACCGTTTCCAGATTATAGAGGGCTAAATCCTTGAGGTTATATTTAGAGGCTAACACCTCTCCCTGCTCCGTAATTTTGATGCGTCCGTTAATGCTGCGACCGGGCTGGGCCAAAATAGCTTCATAGGCAGGCCCCCCACCGCGCCCCACCGAGCCCCCACGGCCGTGAAAAATCCTTAGGGAAACATCGTACTTATCGGTGACTTTTTGTAGGGACTGCTGGGCCTTATGGATTTCCCAGTTGCTGCTGAGAAATCCAGAATCCTTGTTGCTGTCGGAATAGCCCAGCATCACTTCTTGAAGAGCAGGCTCTCTAGGTTCACTGTCCCCATAACCGCCCTTCAGCATAGACAGGTATAAGGGAAGTTCAAACAGCTCCTCCATCACCGCTGTGGAACGACGCAGATCTTCTACGGTTTCAAACAGGGGCACAATTCCCAGGCTGCCAATACCGGTGGCTGGGTCATATAGCCCCGCCTCTTTTGCCAGCAGCAACACTTCTAAAATGTCGCTGGCATGGTCGCTCATGCTGATCACATAGCTGCGACAAATATCCTGGCCAAATTCCTGGTGCAGCTTGCGCACCATGTGGAAGGTGGCTACGGTTTCCCTCGCTTTTTCTGAAATGGGCAGCTCCGTTGGAATCAGAGGTCGCCGAGTGCTCAGTTCGTTCGTTAGCCACTCAACCTTTTCAGCTTCAGAAAGATCGTTGTAAAGCTTAGAAAACTGCAGGTACTCAGTGATTTCGTGGATGGTGTCCGAATGACGGGTGCTTTCCTGGCGAATATCGAGCTGGGCCAGGCTAAAGCCATAGATTTCCACCTGGCTCAAGAGAATATCTAGCTCTCGACAAACCAGCCCCGTCTCCTTCAAACTTCCGTGGATTAGATTTAACTCAGCCAAGAAGTCATTCCCAGACTTATAGAGCGTTCCCGGCGGTGCCGTTGTCTCTCCCTCTTGCAGGTAATCACCGTTGTAAAGCTTTTGGCTACGCTGATAGGTATTGACCAAGCGCTTTTCGACATAGGCTAGCTTGAGACGGTACGGTTCCTGACGATAGCGAATGGCAAATTCTTCATAAACATCGGGCATTTGCAAGCGGTCTTGCTCTAATGACTCCAACAGACCGGGAAGCACTTCGCTCCAGTGCAGAGACGGGCTGAGCAATCCAGAGAGCTTACAGATCGACGCCATGTACTTCTCCAGCACCAGATTGCGCTGGTAGGAGGCCGTCTTCCAGGTGATTTGGGGCGTCACCGACGGGTTGCCATCTCGATCGCTGCCGACCCAAGAGCCAAACCGACAAAAGCGGTGGCGCGGCGGCTTGAGACCGGGGAATGTATTGCTCAGAGCCCGGTTAAAACGCTGATACAGCTCGGGAATAGCTTCAAACAGCACTACATCAAAGTAGTGCAGGGTAAAGTCCACTTCATCTAAAACCGACGGCTTAAACTGATGCAATTCATCCGTACGCCACCAGAGGCGAATCTCTTCGGTTAGCTGTTCTTGGAGCTGGCTAATTTCCCAAGATGACGCCTGTTCACGCAGCCTCGCCTGCTCTTCGGCCAGATCGAGACCCCGAAAAATGCTCGAAATACGCCGCTGTTTGTCACGGATGGTATGACGAACAATCTCGGTGGGATGGGCGGTAAAGACTAAGCGCACATCCAGCTGATCGATCAGTCTTTGAATATGTCTCGGGGGAACATTGAGCTGACTCAGGAGAGGGAATAGCCAATGAAATGTGCCTGTGCCCCGCTGATCTTGGGCCACATTGCCCACATCAGTGCTGACCAAGTTTTTGAGAAAAGTTTCACCACTGCCAGAAGACTTTTTCGACGCAGAGCTGTTAGCCCCGTTACCGATGCCGTCTGACACAGCTTGATAATGTTTGCGCTGGTCTTGTTGCTCGTAATGCTGCTCGACAATGTTGATTAGCTGAAAGTAAAGGGCAAAGGCTCGGGCCATGCGAATGGCATCTTCAAGGCTGAGCTGCTCGATTAGCTGCAAGGCATTGGCATTATCGAGGGCCGTATCTGCCTGGCCATCTGGAGCGCACAGACGGCGAATATTATTTAGCAAGCTCACCAGGTCGCTGCCGCATTCAGCTTCTAAAACCGATTCCCAAATGCGTTCCACTACGATTAAGCGGTGCCTTAAAAACGTTTCAGACGCCTCCGGAACAGAGAGGCTATCGGACTTCGCTAGGACCATATCATCTTGATAGGAAACAGTTGGACTCATTCAACGTCAGCAGTAACGACTGAAAGACGGAGATTGCCGCATCTCCGAGAAAATTGTAGAGGCTTTCGGACGCTACAAGACATGTTCTGATCGGATGATCGGCGAAAATGTTTATAAAGGCCGTTGGGGATCGGGATCGAGCACGGGAAGTTGAATCCCTCGAAATATCTCTTCACTTGCTAGGCCAAACTGCATTAACCAGTAGCTGAGGGTGTGACCCACAATCAGCAGCGCCAAACAGGGCAAAGTGGCCAGGGCTAAGGCAATCTGAGGATTGTAAATCAACGTAAATGGTAGGTCGTTGACGATATTTTGGGTGTTTTTTTCACGAAAAGGTTGCATAAGTATGGGGCTCGTAGTAAACGTATAGCAACTTTAGGGAATATCATGGCTGGCGTTTGTTCGCCAGTGCTTCCTCTATATTTTCGTTAGAGAAAGCTCTATTGCCAACCTAACAGCGGCTGATATTCCCCAGGGGCGGTTCCCGTTCTAATGTTGCGAATGTTGCGAACTATGTTCACAAACTTACTTTATGTTCACAACGATAAGCGGAACTGATGTGAGTAGGGATGGGTCCGTATGCAACTCAAACAGTGGCATATGCCAACTCTGGGGGAGTTGATGGGGCAAGGTTTTATGGGTTAGTTTTTCTCCATATATGCTATCCCTAAGTAGCAACTTGACTAAACCTACCTAGAAGACTACATTTTTGCGGTCGAAGTATTTTGGTTGTCAAACTGTTATGGGATCTGAAGGTCTATGTTCAGTCACTTAAAATCTGATCAGCCACTGACGTTAGATCCTACGGCGTTACTGCCCTGGCTGGAGGATGTGGTTAACAACGCCAGCTGTAAGTTGCAGCTTAAGCTCAGGGGCAATATTTTGCATGTTTATGCTCAGTCTGTTGCTGGGTTAGACCGAGACTATGTTTTGTTACGGTTGGTACGATCGCTGCTGGACCCCGACCGCAACGCATCCTTAATTAAGGATTTTCCACAAATTTATCAGCTCTACTTTTATAGTGGTCGCTCAGAAGAACAAAAGCCTGACTGGTCCACGCCGATTTATTTAAATCGGTTGGAACGTCATTTAGAGCAGCTGGTGGAAACCAGTGCTGACCTCGATGAGGTAAAGCGTTCAACCGCCCATTTGACCTCGGGCATTGGGTATTTAGACGATGCCACCTCAGCCATTGTGCTTTCCAATGCCAGTCTGGCTCGTAAGGGGGACCCAGATGCGATCGCACGCTACCTCAGCCAGACCCTGAGCGCCCTGGATGTGGGGGTGGACGTGGTGGTTAACGCCATACCCGGCAAGGCAAAGCGGGCCCAAGGGGTGATTACGGCAGCGGCCACCGTGACGGTTGATCCTAGCCGAGAGCTGATTAATCGGCTGTGGATTTTGTGTCGCGCCGCCTATAGCCCTGACCCGGCCATGATCGCCGAACCCACGGCCCAGCGGCTGCGGGACCTGAAGCTTACCCAGTTCCAAGATGCGGTCATTTCAGTGCAGGTACTGGGGGAAGACTCCCCTGACTGGCGACTGCGGGTAGACCTGACGCCGGATGAGGAAATTTTAAAAGAATGGAGCCGCTGGGGCGATACGGCCTCCATTGCCCGACTGCTTAACCAGGCACTGCTGCCCTTGGATGTCAGTCTGCTGCCCGAGATCAAAGACTCTACTCTCCACCTGGTTTGCCAACCCCTGGCGGCGGGGCAAATCGTCACCTCCCCTGGGGAGGACCCGGCGGCGGCTACCCGAGGGTCTGAGACAGAAATCATTGATGCGATCGCACCGCTGCTAGAGCAACTAGCCCCCCAGGGGCTGGGGCGAGCGATGGTTTATGGCCCCAGCCTAGATGGGGTCACCCCCGTGTGGCTCAGGTGTCTCGATTTGCCCGCCAGCGAACATGCCGATCTGGCCGTGCCCACCGCCGATCTGGCTCGCCGGGGCGATTTACCCGCCATTGCCTACTGTCTTACCAAACTGCTGAATCCAGATCTCGACGAGCAGCTATCCACAGGCGGCATCCGAGTTCAGCTGTTAATGCGAGACCAGCGGCTGCACATCATGATTGATGCGCCCGTCTGTCCATCCCGACGCCAGGTGGTGCCCCAGCTCAAGCAATATCTGCGACAGTTTCCAATTCAAGGCATTATCGGCGTGCGGATCTATGGTCGCCGCGCCGGGCAAAAGCGCCCCGACTGGAACTATGGCTATGACCGTCAGCCCAAACAGCGTTTGGTACCAGAGGCCACGCCCGAATTCGCCGCTTCAGATGCCTATCTGGGTGATCTGGTTCAACCGGAGGAAAATGCCGGGGGCGATGACCAGGATTGGCCCAGCCGGGCCCTAGAGCAGGTACGGCGATTGCTGATTAAAACCCAGCTATTTTCAGCCACCGCCAATAGCCCCGAAGCCCCGCTGACCGGAGCCCGCATAGCCGGTAGGGGAGGCATTGCCTTAGCTTGGGGGGCGTTGGGGCTGCTGCTTGCCTTTCAGGCCGATTGGATTGCAGGCCACCTATTTAGATCCCGGTTGCTGGCGGTAACGACCCAGCAGTCACCAACAGTCAGCGCTCCCAAAAAGACACCGGCTAAACCCTCCACCTTTGAAGAAGAGCTGGCCCAGCTCAACTGGGGACAAAACAATGGCGATGATACCGTTAGCTTAGATGACGAACTACCCGGCTTTGCCAGCTCAGCCATCAACGACACAGATTTGCTCGGCAGCCCGCCGCAAACAACCGTGTCCATGGCCGAGGTCCTAGAGACATCGCCGTTCCCCTCATTTACAAGCCAGCAGCTCAATGAAAAGCTGGCGCTTTATGACTGGTATGTAACCGAGCAAGGGGCTCCTGATGTTCTGGTATTTGGTAGCTCACGGGCCTTGCGGGGTGTGGACCCAACGGCCCTGACAGTGGCCCTATCTAACCTCGGCTATGAGGACGTCAGCGTTTTTAACTTTGGGGTCAACGGGGCCACGGCCCAGATTGCAGACCTGGTGGTCCGACAGCTTTTAGCTAACTATCCACCACCAACGCTGATTTTATGGGCCGATGGTGCCCGTGCCTTTAACAGCTCGCGGGTGGATGTGACATTTAATGCGATCGCAACCTCAGAGGGCTATCAACAGCTGATTTCAGGCGAACTCTTTCCCGAAGCCGGCAATGACAATCGCCCCACCCTCAATCCGGCTGAGCAGCTCAATCGCTATTACACTCGCGTCGATCAGCAACTCAGCAACGCCCTAGGGACTATTTCCTCGGGCTACATCGAACGTACCCGTCTCCAAAAAACGGCCCAAACCAGCCCTCTCGCCTCAACCAACGCCTCAGCTGCCGTTAACCCCACCGAAACCGATTTAATCGACGCCAACGGCTTTCTCCCTTTAGCGATTCAATTTAATCCCGCCACCTATTATCTTGATCATCCCCGGGTGGCAGGGGCCTATGACGGCGATTACAAAGCCTTCCAAATGGAAGGCCCCCAGCTTGAAGCCCTCAGACAGATGTTGGCCCACACCCAAAGTCAGGGGGTGACCGTTGCCTTTATTAACACCCCCCTAACCAATGAATACCTCGATCCAGCCCGTCTAGATGTGGAGAGTCGGTTTCAGCGCTATATGCTCCAGCTAGCGGCCCAAGAACCAGGGCTGCTATATCGCGACCTTGGTCAGCTTTGGCCTAAACGCTACGACTATTTTTCTGACCCCAGCCACTTAAATCGATTTGGTGCTTATCAGCTATCCAACCGCCTGGCCCAGGACCCGATGATTCCTTGGCTCAAGCTCAAATCCGCCAACGACTAGCATCGATACGCGCCAACATATACCGATGTTGATGCGCCCTCAGTAATCTGCTGTCACAGCCCGCTATCCACAGCCCGCCATCTACAGTTCACCCACTACAGTTGCCCCGATGACGCCGCCTTCAATCGTTTACGGTCTGCTTCTCCTCAGCACCAGCTGTCTTTACTGGCTACTGCCCAGCCGTGGTCTTAAGCTGTGGCTACTGGTATTAAGCAGTCTGGTGTTTTACGGGGCACTACAGCTGCAGTATGTCCCCCTTCTACTGGCCCTGGTCTTAGCCAACTACCTAATCGGGCGTCGTCTCAGCGCTCCCCTCGACTGGCGAATTTCCAACGAAGAATGGCACTTTGCCCAACAAGACTGGGATCGAAAACGACTGGTGCTGATGTGGGTGGGCATTAGCCTGAATGTACTGCTGCTATTGGGGTTCAAATATGTCACTCCGATGGCCGCCACCGTTAACCCCAGTTTGCAGCTGCTCATGCCCCTGGGGCTAAGTTTCTTTTGCTTCGAGTCCATTGCCTACCTGGTAGACATCTATCGGGGAGCCCCCGCCGCTAATCATTTTGTTGAGTTTGCTGCCTATAAGCTGTTTTTTCCAAAGCTGATTGCAGGTCCCATTACTCGGTTTCAAGGCTACATTAGCCAATTGAAACGGCCCCAGCTGCCCAATCTAGAGCAGGGTGTAGAAGCTGGCTGGCTAATAGCATCGGGAGCCGCCAAGAAACTGCTGCTGGCCGATCGGCTGGGGCTACTGGTTAACCTTAGCTTCGATAACCTGGAACGGGCTGGAAGCGGGGACATTTGGCTCGCCATTTTTGCCTACGGTCTGCAGCTATATCTCGACTTTAGTGGCTATGTCGATATTGCCCGCGGCAGCGCCCTCTTGCTCGGTATTCAGCTCCCCCAGAACTTTGACTTTCCCTATTTCACCACCAGCATTGCCGAATTTTGGCGACGCTGGCACATCACCCTCGGCGACTGGCTACGCAACTATCTGTACTTTCCCATGGGGGGGTCGCGCAAAGGGTTAGGTAAAACCTGTATGAATCTGCTGATCGTTATGGTAATTGCCGGCATCTGGCATGGCGACCAGTGGGGTTTTCTAATTTGGGGACTACTCCATGGTCTGGCCTTAGTGATTCATCGGTTAAACCACACTGCGGCCGCGTCTTTTCCCAGGGTTAAGTCCTTTTGGTCTAGCTGGCTCGGGGTCACTAGCGCTTGGGGTATGACCCAGCTATTTGTCTTCCTAAGCTGGGTGCCCTTCCGACTGCCCAATCTGCAGGATATGGGACTTGTGGCCAACCATTTCTTTAGTCAAGCGGCCGATATCCAATTTGCCCAGAAAGTCTACACAGAGTCCCTGGGCTTTAATCGAATGGGTATCACCCTTGCATTGATTAGCCTGACTGGTATTATGGCGCTGCTCTATGGGTTTAAGCATCGACTCAAGCTGCAAATCAGCTGGCCCCTCAAGCTAATGTTTATTCCATTGGGCATGTATCTGGCCTGGCTACTAGCGCCAACCGAATCGGTACCCTATATCTATTTCGAGTTCTAATCGCTCCGTCCCGTCTCTGTAACGCTTTCCTTGAAGCTATTTGATTAGGCTTAGCCCGAGAATGACGCAGAAAGTGAAGTGAATCTTAAGGTGTATTGCGAAGTATTAGAATACGCGTTACATTTATATACAAGTGAGCAAAGGATATTAACTACTCTTTACTCGCCATACATACCGTACCTTAACAACGCAATAATTCATCATGACAACTACTCTACAGCAGCGCTCAAGCGCTAACCTGTGGGATCAGTTTTGTGAGTGGGTTACTAGCACCGA
>JBCAWO010000067.1:0-25627 GCA_038534515.1 Cyanobacteria bacterium J06554_1 | reverse complement strand
GAACTATTATTCGGCCTCAACCGTTATAGTATTTCTCGCATGATCAATATTAGATAAGTAGAGGCCTTTTATAATCATGTAGATTCTTATTAGCTTCTTCGTTAGGAATATGGGTTGGTTAAATAATATCGAACTTTCTATTTTTAGACGGTACTTAATTGAATAGGTTTAAGCATAAATACAAGACTCTAATCTCAGATGTCAGGCTTTATAAAGCCTCTGAGTTCATCAATACTTATGAGCTTTATCCAAAGCAAGAAGACAGTGGCTCCAACTACTATAAGAGCCTTAAGAAATAGGTTGAGGGGGATACCAAAATTAATTAAAGAACTCAATATACAAGCTATGGCGATAAAAAGCGTACCTATACCTATATGTTTCCAGCTATGGGGAACGTAGTAAAATCTCTGGCTAAATACAAGGTATGCCAAGAAAACGAAAATTGATCCTAATAAGGTTGCAAAGGCACCACCCATAAGACCATATGTAGGAATCAGCAACCAATTAAAGACCACATTTAGGACAGCACCCGCAAAATTGATCCAAAAAATGATGTAGCTTCTCTTAACGATTGAAATGCCAGGGGTAAAAATATACATGTTGGCAAATAATATTGATAATGCGAGAAATACTATAACGGTTGAGGCCGAATAATAGTTCGGATTGGTAATAAGCCATAGGATTTCTTTGGAAAAAATAGAGATACATAAAATAAAAACTAGTGAGATTGCTATAAACAAGCGAAATATCAGTGCTAAGTGACGAGGCGTATCTTCTTCAGAATAGTGAGAATAAATTAACGGGGTTAACGCCCTCTGAAAACCAATTATTATTAAGGTTGTGATACTGGCTAAGCGAAAACCAAGGCTATATATGCCTACTTCATCTAGGGATAAAAAATGATTGATCATAATCCGATCAATATAAGTACTGATAAATACAGCAATACCTGCTGGAACAAGTGGACTAGAAAACTTCAGCATCTGTGAAAGCAAATCTAAATCTACACGAAGATCTATGCTTTCTCTTAATATGATAATGCCATAGATATATCCTATTAAATGGGCTATCAACATACCTAGAAGTACACCATGGAGTTTCCAGTTAAGAAAATAGCCAAGAAACACTGATCCTATTGCGATTGAAAAACTTACTACAGTGCTCAGAATTGCATATTGCTTGCTACGAAATTCCCAACGTAATTGGCTTTGAATAAAATATACCAAGCCATTAAAAAATATATATACTAATCCAATTCTAAATATCAGTACTCGATTTGAATCTTGTAAAATAAGATTTGAAAGACTGCTAGAGAAAGATAGCGATATGATTAGGAATAGTATGTAACAAAATGTAGAAAACCAAAAGGCAGAGGATGCATATAGCTTCTGCTTAGAAACGTCTTTTTCGTCAGGATAGAATCTTGCGATTCCTTGGGAAATCTCTAATGAAATAGTCAGGTTTACCAGGTTTCCAAACACCATTACCAGATCTAAAATTCCATAGTCTGATGTGGATAAAATACGAGTATAAATAGGAAGAATAAGAAACGATATCCCACGGCTTAATATCGTAGGTAATGTGTAAATATAAATATCAGAAAAAAGTTTCTTTAGCACTACTATTTGTTTGAATCAGGAATACAGAATTTAATGAACATATTTGTTAAGGACGGTTTATCTTTTATTTGAAGAATGTCTTCTCCAGTTTGGAGTAGCTGGGGGAACACCCTTAAAAGAGTACTTTCTGAAATCCCACACCCTTGTAGATAAGGTATTTGGCAAGGGGTTGACCACCAATCTTCTGGTATGTGGTTATCAATTAGCTGTAAATATCTATCGGTACATTTCTGAACAGACCAAGTTGATGTGACAAAATTTCGGGCCTGTTTTCCTAGATTGATTCGATATTCTTTGTCAATGATTAACTTTTCAACCGCTGCTTCTAGATCGTTTGGATGACAAATGTGGCTGGGGGGAAAAACTTGACTAGGAATTAACTGCTGCAAAGCTTGCCAACCATATCCACCGACCACTGAAGGTTTGGCAAACCAGGCAGCTTCTGTAGCAAAACCTGGTAGTGGAAAATCGCTGTAGGCCTGATCTACGACAAAATCACAGATGTTGAGCTCTTCTAGGACGGTTGAGTTTGGTTTATTAATTAACTCAATAAAATCGATTTTGTAACCTTTATTTTTAAGAGATTGTATGACCTGTCTAATTAATGATGTTCCTTTGACCTTTGGATTAGACGGACAATGTAGAATTCGCACATTATGTGTCTGACTATCATTTTCTATATTGTCTGCTGATAATTCTCTAAATATTAAACCTAGATGAAATATGTTGATAAACGGTTTCTCCAGAAAATGAGATGTTAAAGGTGCTCCAATTACAATGTCTGCATGATTCTCTATTGTGGAACAGCGACCTTTAGTTGTCTTTGATAATTTTTTGATTAAAGATACCTCGCCTTTTGTAATCGGATTGCTCAAGTCATTTATATAGGCTCCATTTATATAGGGTGGACGTGCCTCTGATCCATGGGCAATATTGCAAATTATTTTTTTATTGAGAAATTTCAGGAGCGGTAAATCCCAATTTCCGGGTAAAAATGATGAGCCAAAGCCAAAGATAAATACGTCATGGTTTGGAGTTGCCCAAAGAAATATAACTAATTTTAAGAGCCTAGTCAGAAATGCAAAAAATTTCTTTTTTATTTGATGGCTGATTGCTCTTTTGTTTGTAAGTTGTTTTAGGGCTGACGCCTTTAAAAGCTCGTCGTATAGTCTGATGATAAAAGGATTCTCATTAAAATTTGATTCATACTCGAATACGTGGCTTGCAGCGCCTGCCACGGTAACTGAGTATCCTCGTTCTCTGAGGGCACAAGCTAGATTGCCGTAGTAACCTGCAACTTCTACTACGCCTATAAAAATACGAATCTGCTTCATATGGTCCTATATCGGTCGTTGGATAAGAAGGATATGACTGTTTTTGAGGTTACCTTTTTTTAGCTGTTGATTATGTGGCGATCTGTTGCACTCAGCAGATGGCGTCGCCCATGGCGGTTCTTCTAGCGATCGCTGATGTTATGAATATGGTGGACAAAGCTATAGTTTGAGCGGCCAAATCGACCCCTATGGACAATTAGACAGATGTTCCAATAATTTTGCAAGGAGTTCCTGCTGCTTTAGAACTTTCTGTAATGTCTGTCAGTACAAGACTATTGGCACCAACTATGCATTTATCACCTACTGAAACCCCTTTGGAGATGATTGTGTTTGGGCCAATGTAACAGTTGCTGCCGATTTTAGTTGCGGCGTAATCGTAGGAGTTTGATTTACCAATAGCCCAATTGACTGAGTCGTGGCTATATATCTGAACACCTGCGGAAATAGAGCAGTTTGAACCTATTTCTAGACCGCCTGAGCCATCAAGGATGACAAAAGGTCCAATCCAGGTGTTTTTGCCAACTTGGACATCGCCAATTACGAGAACGCTATCGTAAACTGATGTGCCTTCACCAAAGTTTAAAAGACGAGCCTTTTCCCATCGATCAACAACATAGTCTCCAAAGGGCAGCGTTCGCTGATAATTATCGTTGATATATTTATGGCGTTGATGCCAAAATGCTTTCAGGTTTTCAAAAAAAGCTTCAATCATACATAGGCTCCTAGAAATTCTTCTAAGTTAAGTAGTGACCATATCAGTAATCTACGATTTTGCTGGCCTGTTAAATGTTCTTGAATTAAGTCCTCAACAGTTTTTCTATCCATCAGTGTGTATATGGCGGCATTGCGGCTCAACAATGTGCGCTTAACAAACTCAATGCTGTCTCCCTTAAACCAACTGGCATCGGGGGCGGAAAAGCCCTGTTTCTGGGCTTTGGTAATGTCTTGAGGAATATAGCGTTGCATTACATCTCGCAAAATCTGTTTGCCATCACGAGTTTTCTGAAAGAACTTTTGGGGTTTATTGCCTGGTTCATTTTCATTGAGTCGTACGACCTCGCTCAGGTTGTTGAGCTTTAAGCTGACTGGGCAGCGCATTGCAAAATCGACGAGATCATTGTCTAGAAATGGCACACGATTTTCTAGGCTATGGGCCATACTCAACTTGTCTTCTACGATTAAAAGACCATGCAGAAAAGTTTTGGCCTCAAAATAAAGAGAATGATTAATATAATCTTTTGGTCCCTCTAGACTATCTGGGCGATGTTTAAATACATCCCGAAAAAGGTCGCGGGAGCAAACAGGGTCGACATCATGCCAAATAGGCGAAAATACGTGCTCTAATTGTTCGTTTGGAATGAGTCGATGCCAGAACCGGTAATATTTATCGATATAGTTTTCAAAATTATCGTTGACGACTGCTCGGTAATAACGCCAGGGATAGCCCCCAAATAATTCATCTCCGCCTGCACCGCTTAAAACCACTTTGACAAACTTGCTGGCTAACTGTGCCACGTAGTAGTTGGGGTAGCTTTGTCCGACTCGAGGTTCTTCTAAATGCCAGGCTAGCTTTGGCAGTATCCGTTCCATATCCCCGGCCTTGAGCACCATTTCATAATGCTCTGTCTTGAAGTGATAAGACATGGCTTCAGCCTTAGTGCGTTCGTCAAAGGCCAATTCGATGCCTGATGCTGAACTCAGATCAAAACCACAGGTAAAGCTTTTGAGGTAGGGGTAGGAACGCGCTGCGATCGCACTGATCGAACCTGAATCAATTCCACCGCTCAGATAGCAACCTAACTCAACATCACTAACCAACTGTCGGTTAACGGCCTGTTGAAATAAGCGATCTAGCTCTTCTTGATAGTCTTGTATGCCGATGTGTTCGGTTGGTTCACGAAAATGGAAATCCCAATATTGAACGACCTGGAGGCTAGGGGAGGTTTGTTTGAGATCAAGCGTAGCGTAGTGCCCTGCCGGTAATAGTTTGACCCCCCTTAGCAGGGTGCGGTCAGTGAAAAAATTTTGAAAGGTAAAATACTCTAACAGAGCTGACTGATCTAACTGGCGCTCAAAGCCTGGGACCGTCAGCATTGCTTTTTGTTCTGAGCCAAATACGAACAGGTTGCCTTGCTGAGCATAGTATAGGGGTTTGATACCGTAGCGATCTCGAGCTAAACATAGCGTCTGAGATTTGCGGTCCCACAGGGCCAGGGCAAACATGCCATTAAATCGCTCAAGTGCCTGAACTCCCCATTCTGCTAAGGCATAGAGTACGACTTCACTGTCGGTCTTTGAGCGAAACCAGTAGCCGATTGCTTCTAGCTCTGCCCGCAGCTCTCGAAAATTATAAATTTCACCGTTGTAGGTGAGGACAAACCGATGATCTGCCGACACCATTGGTTGATGTCCCGCCGGTGATGGATCGAGAATGGCTAAACGACGGTGACCTAAGCCGACATTACCCTCAATCCAATGCCCTTCACCATCAGGGCCGCGATGGGCGATCTCATCCGTCATTCGTTTAAGAATGGGAGGGGCAACAGCAACATTATTTAAGTTAATTAAGCCGACAATGCCACACATTATTTCTGTTTAACAAAACGACCACTATGGCAGGCGTCTTCGCAGTGTAAGTACATAGATTTAAATCCGGCGGCCTCTAGCATGGTCAAGAACTCTTGCTGCGAATATCTCCACGCATTGCTTGGCGAATACCAATCAAAGTTGCAATTGATGCTTGTTTCTAACCCTAACTGCTGATTCCAAAAGCATTTAAGAAAGTTCCAGTAGAAAAACCGTTGTAGGTCTTGCTTTCCACCTTTAATTCCTAGCGTTGGAATATCTGGAACATCAATGGTGATGTTGAGGTCACTCAGGGTTTTGCCCAATTGCGTAAGCTGTTGGCTTAATTCCCAAATCTGGTCGTTACCAAGCTGTTTGGAATAGTCTCTAAAGTAGTCATCCAGTAGCTCCCGTGGGAGAGCTTTCTTACTGTATACATAGGTGTTTAGAGAAACGTCTTGAGACGATATGCGATAAAACTCCTTTAATGTTTTAGGAGGAGAATCTGTATGGTGTAAAACCTGATCACAGTTTATGAAATCAAAGAGGCCATCCTTGAAATTTGTATTGGCAATGTCTCCTTTTACAAACACCATGTTGGGCTGGGTCTGGTATCGTTCACGGGCTTGAAAGATAGAATCAGAATAATCCATAGCGACCACTATGGCGTCGGGATTCATTTTGGCAAACCAGGCGGCCTTATACCCTAAGCCACATCCTGCATCTAAAATGACGTGACGCTCTGAAACCCATTGGCTTAAGGCTTGCTCATCCTCAAAGCCGTATAGTGCCAGGTACCATTCAAACTGCTGTCGCTTCCATGCGGTGCTATCTGTCTCCTGTTGATGGGTGTTACTCCATTTTTCTGAGAAGGCGTTGTTGGTGTGATTTTGGTTGACTGATGGCTGATTTATAGAGGCTATATAAACGCCATCTAGGGTAGAGATAGGGGTTGAGTCACGAAAAAGAGAAACATTATCTGGATTCATGATTCTTTGGATGTGCCATGTCCTAAATATTTTTTAGGGTGGTCACTACATAGTGATAATCATCGGCGGTCATGCGATTGTGCAGGGGCAGCGCCAGGGTGTAGCGATCGCAACTCCAAGCCCCTGGAAAATCCTCTGGTACGAGCCCAAATCGATCTTTGTAATACCCCAGCATATGCACTGCATGGGTGCCCGGACGAGTACTAATCCCCGCTGCCTGAAGGACTTCCATCAGGTCGTTTCGGGGCATGGGTGAGCGGGTCTCATCGACATAGCACACATAGGCCTGCCAGCCATGGTCGTACTCAGAGGGGACATTAGGTGTTTGTAACCAGTCCAAAGCCGCCAATTGCTGATGGTAGTAGTTAGCCCACTGTCGCCGTTCTTGCAAGAGGCTATCTAGCTTGGCCAGCTGCACTAGCCCAACCGCACCCTGAAGATCTGTCATGCGATAGTTAAACCCTAATAAGTTAAACTCTGGCAAAATATAGGGTTTGGGGCCTAAGTGGCGTTGTTCTTCTGACACACTGGCACCATGGTTACGGAGTATCCGCATCTTATCGGCCAGGGCCTGATCATTGGTGGTGATCATGCCGCCTTCTCCTGTGGTAATCGATTTGCGGGGATGAAAGGAAAAGGCCCCGGCTATGCCAAGGGACCCCGCTGCTCTTCCCTGGTAAGCCGCGCCCGCCGCACAAGCTGCATCTTCTACCAGAAGGATATCTGGAGCCGCCGCTGTCAGGGCATCGATATCGACACAGCGGCCAAATAAATGGACTGGAATAATGGCTTTGGTTCGGTTGGTGATTTTAGCCGCAACCTGATCGATGGCGATATTGCAGGTTTGGGGATCTACGTCTACAAATACGGGCGTTGCCCCACAGTAGAGCACCACATTGGCGGTGGATACCCAGGTAAAGGCTGGCACAATTACTTCATCGCCGGGGCCAATACCTAGAGCTGTCAGGATCAGGTGTAGGGCGGTGGTACAGCTGGTGGTTGCGATCGCACATTTCACTCCATGTCGTTCAGCAAACTTGGATTCAAAGGCCGCTACCTTGGGTCCCTGGGTCAGCCACCCGGTGGAGAGGGGTTCTTGCAAAGCCTGCCATTCTTCTGCTCCAGTAGAGGGCAGCGAAATGGGAATATTACGCCGTTCAGTCATTAGGCTACTCCTGCATGGTGACGTCGCTGGGTGACTAAGTCCTTGTGTTGATTGCGCCACTCAATCAGTTTTTCTAGACCTTCGCGCAGCTGAACGTTGGCGGTGAAGTTGATTTCAGCTTGGGCTTTGAGCGGACAGCCCACTCGATTTTTAACAAAGGTTTTTCCCGAGGGTTCAAACTGGATTTCTTGGCTAGAGCCAGTGATGTCGAGAATTAGCTCTGTTAGCTCCCTAAGGGAGGTTTTAATCCCTGTTCCGACATTGTAAAACGCATCTGTTGTCTGAGATTTCATCGCACAGACATTGGCTTGGGCACAGTCTTCAACGTAGATAAAGTCATAGGCCTGGGAGCCATCCCCATAAATAATGGGTGGCAATCCCTGATCTAACCGGTCCAAGATTTTCATAATCACGGCAATGTAAGTGCCCTGATAATCTTGTCGAGACCCATAGACATTCATGTAGCGCAACCCAACATAGTCAAAATGTTGATCGGTATTCTTGTATCGGTAATATAGCGAGTGGCACATGTGCTCACCCGCAATCTTGGTGGCCCCGTAGAAGGTGTGATTGTTGTAGGGATGGTCTTCTGTCATCGGCTCAGTGACAGCATCGCCATAGACTGAGGCGGAGGATGAAAAGACCAGGCGTTTGACGCCGTTATTTAAGCAGGCTTCTAGCACATTAAAGGTGCCGCCAATATTGACCTCAAAGGCCGATCGGGGAAAGTCATGACAGTGCAACAACCACATCGCCGCGAAGTGAAATACCCCATCAATGCCTTTCATGGCCGCATCTAAAATGTCCCGGTGCATGAGCTCACCGCCGAGTGAGAAAATATTGCATCGTGAGTCTTTTAAGGCCTCGGCGAGGTTCTCTCGACTGCCTCGGGTGAAATTATCAAAGATTCGTACTTCTGCAACGTCTTCTTTAAGCAGGGCATCGACGGTGTGGGAGCCAATCAAGCCGGCTCCACCAATGACTAAAACACGCTTACCTGATAGTTCCATAGTTATTGATAGGGTTGATAAAGACTTGAAACGTTTATCGCCGTTGCTGATTTAAGGGATGCACCCATCGGTTAGAGATGCTATGGGCCAGCATCTATAGGGCTATCTCTAGGATCAGCAGCGCTACTGCTATTTAATCGGGGTGAATACAGGTTGAATCGTTTTGCCTATAGATTACCCCCGTTGAATCAACCGCATATCCTTGGTCATTAAATGTCAGAACATCCCCATAGGCACTCATCCAACCGATGAGATTAGCGGGCACTCCAGCTACCAGACCATAGGCGGGTACGTCTTTGGTGACCACTGCCCCTGCGGCAACGAAGGCATATTCGTTTAAGGTAATGCCGCAGACAATGGTGGCGTTTGCACCAATGCTGGCACCTCGTTTAATCACCGTGGTGTGGTAATCGTCTGACGTGTTGCGGGGAAACTCGCAGCGAGGGGTTTTAATATTGGTGAAGACCATGCTCGGACCGCAGAAAACGAAGTCTTCTAGGATCACACCTTCATAGAGAGAGACATTGTTTTGAATTTTGCAGCCGTCGCCAATGACAACATTATTGGCGACATAAACATTTTGACCTAAGGAACAATTTCTCCCGATTTTTGCCCTGGGCATCACGTGGCTAAAGTGCCAGATTTTAGTCCCTTCGCCCACCTGTGCACCTGGGTCAATCCAGGCTGTTTCATGGGCTGCGTAATTAGCCATTCAAAACCTCTTGCACGTTCTCTAAAATATTGACAACCGCTACCCCATTCCAGCCGTCTGAATGGGGAGTTTGGCGAGTTTTTACGCACTCTAAAAAGTGTTGACATTCCAATTTTAAGGGCTGTGCATCGGCAATATCAATGGCGGTGGTACCCTCATCAACAGCGGTTAGTTGAGGGTCGATGCGCTTGTTGTGAATAGTGACTAATTGCTGAATCTCGTCATAAACCAGCATCTGTTCGGTTGCGATCGCAACCAGCCCCCGCTGCTTTAGTGGCCATTGCCATGAGCAGTGCAAGTGAGCTGTTTGACCTGACTCGAAGGTCAAATCAACATGGACATCGTCTGCAATGTCGGGCTGTAACCGTCTATGCCCGGACGCGTTGACCCGTTGGAGTTTGGGATGGCCGAGCAAATCTAAAATGATCGAGATGTCATGGGGAGCCAGGGACCACCAGACATTTTCCGTGGTGCGAACCTTGCCAAGGTTGCGTCGGTGAGTGGAAATGTGCTGCACCTGACCGGCTTTGCCGGATGTGAGATAGGTCCGCATCCAGGCAATCGCCGGTTGATACAACAGCAAATGGCCCACCATCAAAATCTGGTTGTGGGTGTTGGCATAGGTGGCTAACTCCCCAGCTTCGGCTGCCCGCAACGTCATGGGCTTTTCCACAAAGACATCTTTGCCCGCCTTGAGGGCCGCCAGGGCCAGGGCATAATGGCTGGGGGCCGGGGTTGCCAATACAACGGCTGGTACGTCTGTTGCCAGGGCCTCTGTAAAGTCGCTAAACACCGGCACCTGGGGATATTGCTCCTTTACCCGCTGTCGCAGCGGTGTCGATACCTCCACCACACCCGCCAGGCTATCAAGCTCGTAAAAATTGCGGACCAGGTTTTTACCCCAGTGGCCGCTGCCCACCACAATCACTTGGGTCATAACAGGGTTACCTTGGTGCGATCGCAATCTAGATTGCGAGTGATTCCTCGAGTATCGAGCACTACCTTAGCGTGATTCACCACCTGTTCATAGTCGATACAGCTATGGTCTGTGGCAATCAGCACCAAATCTACATCAGCAATAGTTTGGGGGGTTAACGGTATGCTTTTGAAGGTTTGACCGTCTACGAAAATGTCAGCAACGTAGGGATCGTGATACACCAACGTTACCTGGTCTTTAGATAAAAATTTGATAATCTCAATGGCCGGAGATTCACGCCAATCTGCCAGGTCTTTTTTATAGGTAATGCCAAGCACCAAAATCGTTGCCTTAGACGGGGCTATGCCTAGCTGGTTCAGCACACGAAATGCCTTACTTCTAACAAAAGAAGGCATTCTCCGATTAATTTCTCCCGCTAAGGCAATAAAGCGAGTATTGAAATTAACTTCTTTGGCTTTCCATTCTAAATAGTGGGGATCGATGGGAATACAATGGCCGCCCACACCAGGACCGGGGTAAAAGGGCATGATGCCAAAGGGTTTAGTATTAGCCGCATCTAACACTTCCCAAACATTTAGATCTAATCGGTCACAGAGTAGGGCCAGTTCATTGACCAAGGCAATGTTGACCGCTCGAAAGGTATTCTCAAATACTTTTACCAGCTCTGCCGCTTTAGCCGAACTCACGGGCACCACATACTGAATAGTCTGTTGGTAAAAAAGCTCTGCCGCTTTTAGCGAAGATGGATCTGAAGCGCCAACAATCTTATTTGTATTTTGTGTGGTGTAGCGCTGATTACCTGGATCAACCCGCTCCGGCGAGTGGGCCAAAAAGAAATCTTGGCCCTGTTTGAGGCCGCTGATGTTTTCTAAGATGGGCCGAATCACATCATCGGTGGTGCCAGGATAGGTGGTGGATTCTAGAGAAATTAATTGCCCAGGTCTCAGGTGTGCCCCAATGTGGTGCGCCACACTTTCTACGTAGCTCAAGTCAGGCGTCAAATTCTTAGTCAACGGTGTGGGGACGCAAATAACGATAACGTCCATATCAACAACGTTGTCAAAACTGGTGACCGCCTTGAGTTTGTTCTGGGTGACCGCCTGCTTCAGGATGTCTGAATCAACGTCATCAATATAGCTATCGGCCTGATTGACCCGCTCTGCTCGTCGTGGGTTTTGTTCAATGCCGATGACGTTAAAGCCTACCTTCGTTTTTTCGATAGCGAAGGGTAGCCCGACGTACCCTAAGCCCACCACACCGACCGTTGCCTGTCGTGTCAAGATGAGCTGTTCGAGCTGCTCAATGGGTGAGGAAACCGGGTCGATACCATTGGTTGATGGCTGGGGCTCTGGTGTCATTAACCACCGGGGGTAGATCTATCAGACTATTTTGCCCCACAGCCAAGGGCTTATATCAAGTTTTCCTATTTATTCCTGTAGGCCGGCCCTTTTTCAAGCCCTCAGCCAAACGCCACGGGGCTTAAAGAATAGGGGGCTTAAGGAATAAATCGCTCTTCTCCGTAGGCCAGGAGATGGTCGATGGCGGCCAGGCGATGTTCCCAGGTTTGGAGCCGATAGCGGTTTTGCTGCGATTTAACCGACATGTCAGAGGTGATCACCCGATCGATCTGGTCGAGTTGCGATCGCACCTCCTCTAGCTTGCGATGGGAGGGGGCCGCCGCCAAATCACTTAGCTGATCGCCCAAGCGATTGACATCGTTAACCCACTGCGTCATTTTTTCTTCACGCATCAATAGCTGACCATTACTCAAAAGCCAGCTCCACTCCCGCTGTAACGCCTGATAGCGTTCGGTAGCAGTATTAAACGGTTGCTGCTGTGGTAGCGATTGGGACACCCCTGTTTCCCCTTGGGTATTATTCAGCAAAGTTTGAATACCCCGCTGCAAATTGTCCACAGCAAACAGAGCATAGCCACTGACCGGCAGATCCCGCAGGGTCTGAATCTGATCCAACGCCGCCATTTCCGGCAGGTTCAACAATCGAATTCCAGGAATAACCAGCGTGGAACCATAGTTCGCCTCGAGAATCCAGGGACTAATTAAATCCTCAAATCGATTGGTATCCATGGCGTAACTCATCAGCACGATCCAATCCACGTCCCCACGTTTTGCCCAAGTTTCCCAATCTTGCTGAATTTTTTGGATGCGCTCATGGGTTGGTTTAGCAAATACGGCTGCCGAAATGGTCAGTTCGGGTCGCCGCTGACGCAGCATCTGGGATGCCTCGGCCACAAACGAACTCACCTGCTCCACTCGAAAGTCTGTCCAACGCTGCCACAGCTGTCGCTGTCGCCGCTGCTCCCGTGGTGATAGCGATGCACTGTCCCGGGGGGACAAGATTGCCGGGTCTACACCGTTCATATCCCGAAAGCGCAGTCGGGCCGCTGTGCCATAGCCATAGGTGCGATTGGCCCCCGGATCTTGAAAGGGATAGCGCACATAGTCAAAGTGAATGCCATCCACATCGTAATTATTCGCCAGTTCCTGCAGCATGCGCATCAGATAGCTGCGCACCTCTGGATTGGCCGGATCTAAGAACGGCTTATCTTGACCTACGGGTACGGTGCGTCCCTGACGGTCGTAGCCGGCCCATCCCGGATTGGCATTAAGCAGCGGGCCTGGATAGTTAGCTGGCAAATTTAACAGAGCATTGTGGCGACGATTTCCGGCCGCAAATAGCCACACCCAGGCGTGAACCTCGATGCCCCGCTCTTTGCCCAGCTTGACGGCTGAGGCTAACGGATCCCAATGGCGCGTCAGCGGATTTTGCTGGGGAGCAACGCGGCTGGGATAAATAGGGTAGCCCGCATTGATCGCTTCAAAGAAAACCGTATTAATGCCCGCTGCTGCCAGACGGTCAAACACCTCTGCTAAATTTGCCTCGGAGCGTGCCCGCACGATGGTGCCGCGGTCTAACCACATGGCCCGAATCTCGGACTGGGCTAGGGATTGCTCGATTGGGAAGGCATTCCACAGGGTTTGCCGAGCCTCAAGCCAGCGCTGACGCGCTGTGCCATAGTCACGCCGAGCCATCAGCTCTGGCCAATCATCCAGCGTCTGCTGAGCGGTTTCAAGGGCTGGATGGGTGAGTGGTGTGGTCAGGTCAGCTCCCCCCAGGCTAGCGCTGAGGCTACCTTCGGTGCGAATGGACGTTAGGGCTAACTCTGCGGGTTGGCTACTGGCATAGCCATGGAGCAACGCCCCTTCAAACCGACCCATCAGGTTGGTCAGTTCCTCCTGCATTGCCAGATCGAGAAAGGGGCTAATGGCGGCATTTCCTGAGCGCACATCTAACCCGGGAGGGGCGACACGATTGGCCGGATCGATAGCATCTATGGCCAGCTGCACCCCGTCTAACCCATCAGCAGGCTCCATCTCCAAATTAATGGGATTTACCTCAGAGAGTTCCCCCAGGGGCGCTAGTGACTTAGCTGCACTAGGAGCAGCCCAGAGCAGCCCTCCTAATAAAATGGCCACTGTATGGGAGATGACGGGCAATGAATGAAGCATGGGCAGACGTGACAGGCTAAGCAAGATTACTGACGCAACAAAAGCAATACGGTGCCGAAAACTCTACGGACTAAGGTGTTTAAGCCAAAAAATGACCAAAATATTAAATGGTTCCCAAAAGGACTATACCGAATGAAGCCCCCCTTCTTGGCCATGCTTTAGCCCTTTCAAACAGTAAAATCCAGCAAATCGACTCAAACGTCTGGAAAAGTGGGTTCATTGGGGTAACTCAGCGCCCAGACGTCTTGACAATGTCCTAGATTTTTTTGTGGGGGGTATAAAAGCATCTGAGATGACACCAGACCGTTCTTAACATAGAACAATCTGGTGTCATTAATATCACCTCATACATCTCTTCGGCGGATTAGCCAGAACACAAGGCATATTTTTCTCATCTGATTTCGTAAAGTTTCTGAGGAGCAGCCCTAAAAAAGCTGCTTCGGTCTTAATTGACCAGGTCCCCTGGTTGGGGCCATGGTTTCATCATGCCCAGTCAGCCCATGGTTGCTTTTATGCCTTGGGGGGACTAGACCCGGCCCTACTTGTACCGTACTTGTGGAATTGCAGAGTAGAACAAGTTCTATAGATATCCAGACTGACTAGCGTTGCTGTAGTACAATACAAAATCCTGCGTTGAATAGTGCTAGCTTGCCTATTCAATCAAGTTCATTAATTCGTCTAATTGACTGTAATCGGTAAGCTCTATGGCGCTCCTGCAAGAACAAAAGCAAACAATCATTACTGACTACCAGGTGCATGAAACAGATACTGGATCTGTCGATGTGCAAGTGGCCATGCTCACTGAGAAAATTAACCGACTGAGCAAGCATTTACAAACCAATAAGAAAGACCACTCATCGCGACGCGGTTTACTGCGTATGATTGGTCGACGTAAGCGTCTGCTGGCCTATTTAATTCAGCAGGATGCTGAGCGCTATCGGGCTCTGATCAAGCGCCTTGGTATTCGCGGTTAACGATCCTAATAGTCAAGCGTCACCGCCTTTTCTGCGCAATCTAACATCAGGTGTTTTATGCCGTCAGAGCCTCAGCGTGAACCGCTGCCCTTTGAGCCTAAGTCCAGCAAACAGTCGAGCGGTAAGGCAGCCTCGTCCAGTTCACAGTCGCCCAAAGCGTCCCCTGAGCCGAAAAAAGCATCCCCTAGGAAGAAGACATCTGCTATCCAGGGTGCTGATGGGTCTCAAACGGATGACGGTAGCATTCCAGAGGTGGTTAGCCGCCGGATGATGCGACGCATGGCAGTATTTTCTGGGGTTCCTACGTTCCTGGGAATGGCTTCGTTTTTTGTGTCCTATATCCTGCTAACGCGGCACATCGTTGAGTTACCCAATGTCGTCGTATTGCTTGTTTCCTTAGGCTGCTTTGGTCTTGGTGTTCTGGGGTTGAGCTATGGCGTATTGTCCGCATCCTGGCAGGAAGACGAAGCTGGCAGTTTGCTGGGGCTGACCGAATTTTCCATCAACTTTCGACGCCTGGTGCAGGGACTGCGCAAGAAACCGTCCGAATCCGAGTAGGGCAGCAGCGGCGTCCTCGATTTGGCGATAGGCCTAATCGGGGGTGTCGATGATGTCATGTAGCTGTTGCTCCATCTGCTTGAGCATGGTCATAATGGTTGGCAGAGTTTTTTGTTTGGTATCTTGAGCATCCAGGTTTCGCTGTGCCTGGGTTCTCAATTCATCAATGCGCTGCTGTAGGTCGTGGGCAATACCCAGCGCGTCGCGACTGATGTTGTCAATTTGCTGCTGCTGGTAGAACTTTAGAGCCGCACCGCGAAGTATTTGTAGGGTGGCTTCTTCGCCGTGGTCTCCTGGCATGATGCGAAAGCGCAGTAAAATGCGCTTCTGATTATAGATGCGCTCGATTTCAACTTGCTTTGGTTTGCGCACCGGTATTAATGAGAGGCTCATGATGCGCTTTAGCTCATTGATGACCCCTTGAAAAAGCTGTGGAGAAATGTCTTCTACCACCGACTGCACCACACCATCTTTGCTCCAGAGGATACGGCAGGTTGCGCTTTGCCGTTCTAAGTAAAGTCTGCCAATACCTTCCTGGGTGATGATGCGCTTTAGCAGAATCTGGGTCAGTTCTTTTGGGGTGAGTTGACTGGGGTTAAAACTTATTTCCGACGGTGACGTTGGCTCAGCGGCGGTGTCACTGGTGGCGTTGGCGGTGTCACTGACGCTGTCACTACCGGTCTCCTCCGAGATCTGGTCCTCCAACTCCATGGTGAGGGGGGGCGTAGCCGGAGCCGATGGCAGGGGGGAGGCATCGTGGATTTCTGGCGGCTGGGGTACTGACTCTTTGGCTGGAGCTGTTGCCTGTTGGGGAATGACTACGGCATGGGGATTTTCGATAATCTCAGTTGGAGACTCGACCACTAGCGTAGGCAGCTCTTCAAATGAAGCCGGCTTTGGGGATGGTGCTGTCTGGGAATGTTGTTGGGATGCTTGACGGCTTTTGGCTGAATGACTCAGGAATTTTGAGAGAATTTCCCGATGCCAGTCGGAGGCAATGGGCCGCGACACGATGGAGCAGTTAATGTATGACACTAGGCGTCTGACGTAGTCCGATGCGGTACTATCGTCGGGGTTAACCATGCCCAGGTTTAGGCTACTGCCCTCAATTGAAAGGGGCAAAACCTGATAGTAAAGGCAGGCCTCAAAGGGCAAAATACCTTCTATCAGCAGAAACATTTGGTCTAAATCTGCCTTGATTTCAGTTTTTTTGAGACCAGACAATGGAGGGGATAAGGCATGGTCTTCGGGGAAGATTGACATGGCGACTGCCTAGGAAGGAATAACGAAGGTCAGGTACAGGCACAGTGATGTGAATGGGAAAACCTGCCCATGGAGCATCCATACTCGTTGCCCGAAGACAACCTTCAAGCGCCAAGTTCGCTAGCTTCGCAGGTTTTGGGCAGCTAGGTAAAGCTTAGCCCATTCACTCATGACTTGTTTAGATTTACACCCTAGCTTTTGTGCGATCGCATCGACATCATTTCCCTGTTTTAATTCAGACAGTAGCTGCTGCTGAGAGGGTTCTAGCCCTTGCCAGTAGGTCTGCCACTGGGTAGACGTCAGCCCCAAGTCATGGTCTGTAAGCGTGGTCTTTAACCAGCCCAACACGAGTTCTGGCTGTTCTTTTAGGGTAAAAATGCGGATTGCGTGGTAGCTAATTTTTTCTCGGAGTCGATAGACCTGATTGATCGACATGTCGAGCTTTTTAGCAATGCTGTCTTGGGTATAACCCTGTAGATGTAGTTCCAGCCACTGGGTGGCTGTTGTCCCTAAGGTTTCTTGTAAATAATCAATAAAGCTATCTTTAACTGACTGACGTGCCCGCTGAGTTTCCTCAAAGGACTGTTGTTGTTCGTAGGTGCTTACGGCTTGAATATCAAACAGGCTAATGGTGCTATCGGTATCATCGGTGCCAATCTCTTCTGAGATCAGTTGAATTAGCTGGGCACCGGGGACCTGGGTCATACCACCCCGCTGGGAGCGTCGCAGGTAGTTGACAAAGCGATAGACAATCAGGGGCTGATTGCGAATTGGCCGCAGGCAGTATTCCTCGATAGTGGCCATGGTCAGCAGATTACGTAGCTGGGTACGCTTTGTAATCTTAGAAATCCAGCTCATCTGCTGCTGTAGATGGCGATCGCTCTGCAGCATTTCCTGGATGATTTCTTGGAGAACATCCTTGACCTGGCGCTGACGATCGCGGCTCAGGGCAATCCATGTACGGATTTTACTACGGACTAAAAACAGCCCACCCAGCTTTCGCATCAGGGTTTGATAGGCGCGATCTGGAGGCAGTCCCCAGTAGGTTTTATAAAAAATACGATATCGATAATCCATGGCCTGGGTGGCAATGGATAAATCTTTACGAGAAAGCGCCTCAAATCGCTCGGTGTCTTCGCCGCAGAGCCACTGGGTAATCGCTGTATGGGTATCTTGGCTTTGATCAGGCAAATCAGACTCAAGCCGTTGCTGCCATTGATTGACGATTGTGGTTGCCACTGCCATGGGTGCGCCTGCCGCTGATTAGATACTGCCCTTAGCGAAATGCCATGGGAAAGAATTGATGAATGATTTGCTCATTCTAGTGCACTCAATCCCTTGATTTATCCGGATGTAGTTACTTTTCCCTATTTGCGTATTTTCCCTTAAGGGCGCTCACGGGTAAAGTTGTACAAAAAAGCTGAGAACTGACAGTAAAACTACCGGTTCATTATGCTTCTTATCAGTACTGGCAAAGCTAATTTATTCCGGAAAGATTAATGGGGCGCTCCTTGTATAGCAAATGTCCTGATGCATTAGGACATTTGCGCGTCAGGTTAGCCCTTGCAACTAAAGGCTTTTAGGGACACCCGTTGGATTGAACTAATCTGACAGATGCTATGAGCCGTGACGCTGCTGATGCCATTGCCAAGCGTGGCTAATGATGGTCTCAAGGTCAGCATATTGGGGTATCCATCCCAGGCGCTGACGGGCATGGTCGCTGCTGCCAATCAGGCTTGGGGGGTCCCCAGGGCGACGCTCACACTCCACTGCAGGAATGGCATGCCCCGTTACTTTTCGGGCTGTTTCAATCACTTCTTTGACGGTGAAGCCATTGCCATTACCCAAATTGATAAAGGCGGTTTCGCCGCCGTCCACCAGGTACTGCACCCCTTTAACGTGGGCATCGGCAAGATCGGCCACGTGGATGTAATCGCGAATGCAGGTGCCGTCACGGGTGGGGTAGTCAGTGCCATAAATAGAGATATGGTCCCGTTTTCCCAGGGCGGTTTGGAGCACCAGTGGAATTAGATGGGTTTCAGGGGTGTGATCTTCCCCTAGACGACCTTGGGGGTCTGCCCCAGCCGCATTGAAATAACGGAAGCATACCGATTGCAGTCCATAGGCTTTTTGGAAGTCCTGGAGCATTATTTCCACCATCAGCTTACTGCTGGCATAGGGACTGATGGGATTTTTAGGATGATCTTCTGGAATGGGGACAGTTTTGGGAGGACCGTATATGGCGCAGGTAGACGAAAATACAAGCCGCTTAACCCCGGCTGCTTCCATGGCCTGTAACAGGTTGAGGGTACCGTAAACATTGTTGCGATAGTATTCAGCCGGAGCGGTTACCGACTCGCCGACGGCAATGTAGGCGGCAAAGTGCATCACCGCTACAAAGTTGTATTGCCCAAAGAGCTGATCTAACAAGTTGCGATCGGCGGTGTTGCCTTTTATGAGTTTGGCGTTAAGGTGCTGCTGGACCAGGTCCGGGTGACCGTATTCCAGGCTGTCCAAAATGACCACTTGGTAGCCCGCTTGCTCTAGGGCTAGTACGGCATGGGAGCCGATATATCCAGCCCCCCCCGTTACTAAAATCGATGGGGCTGACTTGCTTAGGTTAGTCATAGGGAGAATTGGTAAAAGTAAGGAGTTATGTGTTGTTAATAAAACGACGTTGCTGATTTTCGAGATGAGGTCATCTGAAAGATGGTGTCATGGAGGCATATCTGGGCGATCGGCCCGTCCCCTAAATCAGTCACGCCATAAAAATAGCCATACGGTCCCCAGGAGAAATGATAGATCTACTGTCAGTGCTAGAAGCCCTATGAGAGCTCAGTTAATAGGACTGCTTCTCCTCTGCCATAGGTTTCATTTAAAGATCTGGGGCGTCAGGATTTAGCACTAAGTTATCTCGATGAACAACGGTATCGGCACCGTCATAGCCCAAGATCATGGAAATTTCACTAGAACGACGTCCGCGAATCTGCTGAAGTTCATGGTGATTATAGTTAACGAGACCACGGGCAATTTCTTGGCCGTTGCGATCGCACAAGACCACCGCATCCTGTGCTTGAAAGTCCCCTTCAATGGCGGCAATGCCAGCAGACAGCAAAGACTTCCCACCCTGGCCAATGGCGCGGGCAGCCCCAGGGTCTAAATATAGTCGGCCATTAGGTTGTAAACCATTGGCGATCCAACGTTTGCGAGCATTATTCGGCTTGGGCTGGGGGGCAAATTGAGTCCCCAATGGGTCACCCGCCAAAATCTTGAGAATATTATCCGGAGACTGACCGTTGGTAATGGCCATGCGAATGCCTGAGCTAGTAGCAATGCGGGCTGCTTCTAACTTGGTGATCATGCCGCCAGTCCCCCAGGCCGAGCCACGATCACCCACATCAATATTTAAATCTCCCAGATGCTGCACCCAGGTGATCGGTTTTGCATCAGGATTGTCCCGAGGATCGGCGGAGTAAAGCCGGTCCACATCGGTGAGTAAAAATAGCCAGTCGGCTCCCACCAGGCTGGCCACCAGGGCCGAAAGCGTGTCATTATCGCCAAATTTAAGCTCATCCACGGCGACGGTGTCATTTTCATTGACGATGGGAATAACGTTGAGCTTAAACAGCTGCCGAAAGGTGCGATAGCTATTCACATAGCGCGAACGCTGTATCAAATCGCTGCGGGTGAGCAGGACCTGGGCAATGGGCTGCTCTAGCACAGTAAACAGGTCGTCGTATACCCGCATCAGTCGCCCTTGGCCAACGGCGGCCACCGCCTGTTTTTGCTCAATGGCCTTGGGTCGTTCGCTGAGACCCAGTCGGGCACAGCCTACACCCACCGCTCCAGAGGACACCAAAATTACCCGATGGCCCTGTCGCTGCAGCTGGCTGAGGGTTTCTACCAGACGGGCCAGCACCGATAGGGCCAGCTGGTTATCGGTGCTGGTCAGGCTAGACGTACCAATTTTGACCACAATGGTCTGAGCGTTGGCCGTTTTGAGCTGTTTTGTCTGATTAAGGGACGGCGATGCAGTCACAAAGATTCATCAGGTGTGGGAAGAGGGAGGCAAAAATAAAGAAGGGGTACAGCCAAGGCTGCCCCCATCTCAAATAGTCGCGCGCGTTTATTCGTCAGGATCTTTATAAAAAGCGATCCGATTCAATAAATTCATCGTCGCAATAAAATCATGCCAACCCAGGGGGGCGTAATCTTTTTTTTAGATTTTTAGTTCCCCGAATCTAGGGTAGTCAAAACCACCCCCAGCCGTTTTGATATCCAAATTTCAGCATTACGCAGGCATTGCTTAGGGGAACTGGCCGCCACCGGGTCCACCATGGGTTCCACTAAAACCGTAAATAGGCCCAGGCGATTTCCCCCTAAAACATCGGTAAACAGCCGATCGCCCACCATGGCAATTTCATGGTGGGGAAGTTTCATCAGCGCCACTGCTTCGCGTAGCTTTTTCCGCGATGGCTTACCTGCTGCAATGTAGTAGGACGACACCCCCAGTGTGTTTGCAATGCGACTGATGCGGCTGTGGCTGAGGTTGTTACTGACGAGCACCACCGGAATAAGGGTTTGAATATGCTGTAGCCACTGGCAAACATCCTCTAGGGGCTGACTTTGCTTAAACGACACCAGGGTTTCATCCACGTCTAAAATGAGACCCCTGAGACGATGCTGCGCAATCAGTTCTGGAGTCAGCCTTAAAATAGAGCCGCCTAAAGCAAGGTCAGGTTGTAAAAGTCGGCCCCAAGAGGTGGTCATAAGATCGTTCCCCAATGTCCTATAGATCATCCCCTAGTTCAGCATCCACGCGATCTCGAATCTGGCCCTGGGCCCTCTCGTGCTCGGCCAGCGAACGGCTAAACACATGGGTGCCGTCATAGCGAGCAACAAAGTAAAGGAACTCAGTATCCGGCGGGTTTAGGGATGCTTCTAAGCTGGCAATGCCGGGGCTGGCAATCGGTGTGGGGGGGAGACCGAAGTTACGGTAAGTATTGTAAGGGTTGGGGGTATTGACCTGGGCCAGGGTCAGCGGATTTTCCGGTGTTTGGGTTATCCCCAGACCATATTCCACCGTTGGATCTGAGCCCAGACTAATGCCTTCGCGTAGGCGACGGGCAAACACACCGGCAATGGTGTCCCGTTCTTCGGCAACGACCGATTCTTTTTCAACGATGCTGGCTAAGTTTACCCACTCCAGCAGGGAGTAGGGACTGGCCGCCTGCTGATAGGCAGGCAGGGCAACCTGCTCAAATCGCAGCAGCATCACATCGACGATACCGTTGGCATCAATTTGCTCGCTGGGGATGAGATAGGTATCTGGATAGAGAAAGCCTTCGAGGTGGGGCAGTCCCTGGGGTAACCACGGAAACTGAGCATAGGGAATGTCTTCGGTGGAGCGTAGAAATTCATCGGCGCTAACCAGCCCTTGGGCTTCTAGGGACTCTGCCATCTGAGAGCGATTCCACCCCTCTGGAATAGTAAAGCTGGTTTGGACCACATCTCCATTCCAGATTTGGTCGGCAATTTCTGGGAGTGACTGGGTGGGTGATAGGGAATAGGTGCCAGCTTGGAGACCGCCTTCTCGCTTTTGAAAGCCCTGTAGCCGATTCCAAACTTTCCAGGCCGTGGTCGACCGGATTAGACCCGCTGCTTCCAGGTCCTGGCCAATCTGTTGGGCTGCGGTGCCGGTGGGAATTTGAATTTGCACCGGCTGGTCGACATCGCTTGTCACTACAGGGCTTTGGGCCCAGCTCCACCAGGACCAGCCTTGCCAGGCGGCTACCCCCAAGGCGACTGGAAAAATGCCAACATAAAATACTCGCTTTAGGCAACTCATAATTTGTTTAGGCAGACCTTAGGCCAGGTTCAGAGCCAATCGGCACGTCCAAGATCGGGTTGACTTGCCCCGATGTAATGCTAATCTACCCCCTCAAAAAGCTGATCTTCAATCTGAGGTTGTAACCGCTCAAACTCTTCAGGAGAGAGCAGGGCTACGGTGTCAGCATCAGTTCGATAGGCAAAAAACAGCAGGGGCTCTAGAGGGGTGCAGGCAACATAGCGCTGTTCACGGTGATAGAACTGTGCCAGCATTTGAAAGTTATCGGTTGCTCCCTCGTCATCTACCTCTAAGGCAAAGCAACTTTCATCGTCGGCGTCCGGGATATTACCTACGGCTGTAAGAGTATAAGCACTGCGGTGTAAGGTCAAGTCTAATTCTGCTAAAACTGCGCGGGCACTGGGAAATAACGCATCTATTTCCTCATCCTCAATGTCTGCCAGGGTATCATCCTCGTCCTGCCAGCTAAAGATTTCGATGGGGGCCGAGACGGGTAGCAGCAGCAGATATTCCAGTCCCGAATCGCTGAGGGTAATGGCTTTTTCGATATGGCATGCCAGGGTATGGCCACTGTCATCGGCCAGGGTTACTATCGATTGGCCTGCTTGGAACTCAGGGGACTGATCGGAGTTTTGGTTTTGGTTTAGATTCGGCATTCGTTGTATGTCACGGGACAAAGGACCCTGGGTAGGGTAGGGCATTTAGGCCCTAACCAGGTCTAAAAAAGCTACGATTGGGCATTGTGCGAGCGGTCTAACCACTGTTGCAAAATGATAGCAGCCGCCCGTCGGTCAATGAGTCCCTTCTCTTTGGCGATGGGGCGACGCTCAGCGTGGAGCTGCTGCTCGGCTTCTACTGACGTCAGTCGTTCATCTACATAGGTGACCGGCAAACTCAGGGCCTTGGCCAGTCGTTTGGTAAACTTTTGCACGCGCCGCGCCTGGTTTCCAACTGTACCGTCCATGGTGTACGGCAATCCCACCACCAGTAGGGTGGCTTCTCGCTGGCGAACAATTTGGCTCAGCTGCTCGGTGACGTAGACAAAGGACTTATTGTCGATGGTGGTAAGGCCAGTAGCGATTAGGCCGGTGCGATCGCATCCTGCCACGCCAATGCGTTTGCTACCAATATCTAACCCCAGGGCAGAAATCATACCTAGCTGTGCTACCCCGCTGTACCACCGGAGGAATCATCCCCAGCCGGATGTCTTAACCCAGGGTTAGTGGCGTCCCAAAAAAAGCGGCTAGGAATCGCCTTGCCAGAAGGCTGTAGCCCTTGTAAAACATCCTGTAGTCCCTCAATGGAGACTGCCTTGCTTTCACGGACTTTATGCCAGACGGAGCGCGACATCATCACGGTGTGCTCCACTTCGGTGGCATCAATTTCCCGCAGATAGCTTTCTCGCTCTGGCTGATAGTCTAGGGAAGCCAGCTGTAGCGCCTGATTGGACGAGCCGCTAAGGACCTGGGCCATCTGGGCCATCAGCTCTGGGTATAGCCAGGTATAGGCCGGGTGCACCGTCAGCTTTGCTCGGTTGGGTTGGTCAGCCGTCTGGGCCAGACGCAGGCTGAAATAACCAATGGCCGCTTTGCGCTGGGGCTCAAAGACATAGGCCGATACTGACTCTGACTGACCTAACCAGCGGCGGACCTGGGAGCGCACCTCGGCAACAGGGCGACTGCGAAAATCTTGGATCTGATGGTCAAATACCTGACGCAGCTGCGGTGGCATGGATGCTGTTTCTAAGTGATAGATCAGCTGGGCGTCAGCATTGCTTACCGGTAACAGATTGGGTAAATCTGGCTCATTTTCGGCCAGGTTTGTAATCTGCTCGGCATCAATGGACCAGTAGGTGACATAGGCCAGGGGCTGAAATCCATTTTGACGATACAGGGCCAAGCCAAACTTGTCGTGGATGCTGGTTTCGCTGATCCATGTGTGGGCTTCGACAATGTTTTCAAAACAGTGGCGCAGCAGCAGGCTACCCAAATCTAAATTGAGGGGCAGATTTTGATCGGCCACCGCATTGACCATGACCCGGTCCACTCGCCAGGTGCTCCGGGTGGAGTTAAAGGGAGAAACCTGGATAATGCCATGGGTGGCATGCTTGCGCCCGGCTGCAAAGGTAATTTCCTTGGGTTGAAGCGGATTAACTAGCCGGGATAGTCGCTGTAGAGACGATTGCCCAAACAGACGCCCTGTCTCTGGTAAGGGTTGATGCTTTGTAAATGCACCGCAGGTAACCACCTCTGAGCCCACCTCGGGCATCAGCTTTTCTGAATCGCGAAAATGTACGGGACGAACTGCAATGGGTTCAGAAGGGTTAGCGGGTGTCATAGGACCGAAAAATGTACAAATCCCTAGGATTTTGGATGAATTAGGACCACGGGGGTCTGTTCATCGGCATTGCCAGCTGGATTATCAAGGAGAGCACTTGTGACTAAGTCTACGTCAGTGCCCGGTGTCGCTGCTAGTATCTTAACCGCTTTCAAATCATTGACGTCGACAATGGCCGCTTTCAGGCCAGTTTCGTTGTAAATATCTTGAACAATCTGTTCAGGATTTTGAGGCCCCAACACGATGAACTGGTCATAGGGGGGCAAGGTGCCGGTGACATCGTCAATCAGACGGGCCTGATCGCCCGCCAGCACGTAGAACATGCCGGGACGACCCAAGAATTTTTTTGCGATCGCACCCACCACAAAGGCATAGACCACCCGCACCGGCCCCACCAGGTCCACTAGCGTCTGCATACCACAGGCCGTTGCCAGACTCGATGTGGGCATAAAGAAGTAGCAAATGCGCTTTGCCACCCAGCCTGGTTTGATACTGCTAGGATGCCGCCAACGTCCCTGCATAATGGCCACGGGCGTTTCCCCAATGGTGACAATATCCCCCGGCTTAGCGTAGGGCTCCACATAGCGCTTGACCGTATCAATGGGGCTGTCGAGGGGACCCAGCAGGTGGGTGGGAATCGGCAGCACCTCGGCTTTGGGCGTCGTGCGCCAGTTTTGGGGCGCGTTGGGGTCAGGATATTTGAGCGGCACCACCACATTGCCCATTTTAGGAATTCGACCTTCGGGACCATAGGTCAGGTAGTGGACCTTGACCCACAGAGCCTTTA